>MPNA01000007.1 GCA_002238785.1 bacterium OM1 bin76
CAAGAAGTGCCTCCTCTGCTTGGGTGACAGCCGTTCTTACATAACAGCTATTCTCCCAGGTCAGAGAGGCACTTCACCGCATTTCACCCCCACCCACCCCACAAACCACCGGTGGATCTAGGCTAAGGGGCACGATTCCACCCTACGACAGCGGGAGCCCGCACGGGATATCATAAGAGACTGAAATGCAGGACCATATCAAGATCGTGGGGATGTCGGGAAGCCTTCGCAAAGGCTCCTTCAACAGTGCTCTGTTGAGACTGGCGCCGCAGGTGGTTCCCGACAATGCAGAATTGGTGTTGGTTTCTCTTGCCGGCATCCCTTTATACAACGGTGACATCGAGGACGCCGGCATGCCTGAACCCGTCGCAGAGTTTCGCGCCGAACTGGCGGCGGCGGACGCCCTGCTCATTTCGACGCCCGAATACAATTCCTCGGTCCCCGCCGTGCTCAAGAATGCAATCGACTGGGCGTCTCGAGGCCGAGACTCCCCTCTCCGAGGAATGACCGCCGCTCTCATGGGGGGAGGTGGAGGTTTTGGCAGCCACCGTTCCCAGTCCCACCTGCGGGATGTGCTCCGCAACACCGGCGTCTTCGAGTTGCCGGTGCCTGCGGTGAAAGTCCGCAACATCTGGGACAAATTCGACGAGGACCTCAACCTCTTGGAACCTCGAATCCTCACGCAAGTGGAACGGCTCGTGAGATCTTTGGTGTCTTGGACCCTAGCCCTCCGGTATCACGGCCGTTGAGCGGCCTGATCGCCGGATCCCTCCGGAGGTCTACTGGTAGCTGACGAAGTACACCACCGGCTCCAGATCCAGAACACGCTGGGGGCCGGCTATGGGAGAGTCCTCATCGAAGAAGTTCTTCCATCCCCACCACCAGCCACGGTCCTCCGTACCCCGTGTCAGGGTGTTCCATGTGTTGGTCTTGGCGCCTTGGCCTCCCTGTCCATCCATATGGATCAACACCGCCAATTCAGGGGGAGTGTCCAGCAGGCGCCGGTTGGTGATCATGTCGAGCCGGAATTGGTGAATGATCAACAACTTCTGGGGAAGCCTCTCCCTTCTTACCAGTTCGGCGAGCCAGTCGATCACGGTGTTGACTTCCCCGGCGTCCACCGACCCTATCTGGACCAAGTGGACCTCGTCGGGTCCCAACCTCCACTCTGGATCGAGTGCCAAGCCTACGTTGGGGAGCCTTAGGAGTTCCTCGTACTGTTTGGCCTGACTCAAGAAGTCGCTCCTGCCCGGTTGCAGGTCCAACACCACGTAGATGTCATTCTGGGCGGCGTAATCTATCCACGGCATCAGGGTCTCTATCCGGAATTCTCCCGAGTAGTCGCCGTCCCTACCGGCGGCGCCGGTGGCCAAAGTGGTGATGATCTCGAAGGTGGGAACGGTCATGACGCCGTCGGCGGCATAGTCCTCCAGGTAGGGCCTGAGGCGCTCCAGGGTCCTGGCGGGCCCCTGCTCTCCCAATACCCCCAGGAGACTGGTGGTCACACCCCCGTAGAAGGCCACCAGGCGCCGATGGGGAAACAGGATGTGCCCTCCCCCCGGCAACTCCTCTCCCCACAGAGTCGTTTCCAGCAGCCAGCGGCTGGTTTCCGATATTCCTCCAACGATCCAAACCTCCTCCATTCCTTCAGCTTGTTCTCCCAGGACCTGACCGGCTTCATCCAACGCGCCCGACTCGACGGGACCCCAATAGATGGCCCCCTCTCCCAATATCGAAGCAGCCGCGGCCACAACCAACCCCGAGAGCGGGCGGTCAGGGGCCACCATCCACAGGCGGGGGGAACGCAGCGGCCGGGTCGACGTACCCATGACGAAGCCCTCGGAGGGCTGCATCGAAAGCCATGGAAAGGGGGCGAGCGCCATTCCCAAACCCCCTCCGATCATCACCAGGGAATGAAGGGACCTATGATCGGACACCGGAAAACGTCCGGTACCGATGGTAGGTTGGTTGAACTCGACCCATGCGATCAGATCCTCTGCATCGGAGGGCAGACGCACTATCTCGGCGCCCTCCGGCGCCAAGGAGTCAGGTATGCCGGTCATCATCCAGACCTGTGCGGGCGCCAGCCGACTCAGTTCCGTCGTCAATGCTTCCTCCAAAGGGGCACTCGGCAGGTAGTACAGGAGAGGACCAGCCCCAAGGACGGCCAGTTGGGCGGCCACCGTCGCCGAATACAGGTCAACGGGATGGGCGACTATCACCCGGTCGGTGCAGGTATAGAGTCGCTGCGAGACCGCTATCGCCAGGGACACCGGATCGTCCTCCGCCAGTTCCACCAACTTCGGGGCCGCGGTCTGGTCCGAATGCGCCTCGGGAGCATTCACATCACAGGTTCTGGAGGGAGACTCCGTGGTAATGGTGGTGGCCACAGCGGTGGTGGGAGGAGACGTTGTCGTGGGCAGGGCCGGTCGTGTCGAGGTCGTTACCGGAAGGGCTGGGAAACTGGTGGTTTCGGGTGGCGGCGGGGCAGAAGTGTCAGCAGGCCGGGAGGAGTCGCGGCTATTGTCGGAACCGGACGGAGCACTCTGTGCAGAATCCACCTGCGCGCCACCCCCGGTCACCGACGGCGCCACCGGCCCACCGGAGCCATCGGCGGTACCGAAGTAAACAAATACTATGGCAGTCGCCCCCAGCACGGCAAGGACCGCTAGGCCCTTGTACGACCGGCGCCCCGGGCCTCTATGCATCGACATCTCCAATGCCGACGAGCAAATCATCAATGATGGTCAGAACGCAACTGTCCCAATCGAGGTCTAATAATCACCTCAGGATAGAAAAAGGCCACCATGAACCGTGGTAACCAGGACGAGACCGGCTCCCGAGGGCCTTCGCACAACCGCTTCCCAGTTATGTCCAACCTCACCACCGAATCCGAGGACGGGATGACCGCGTTGTATCGGAGGTTCGATCCGATCACGGGCGCTCGGATCGAAACCGCGAGTCATGGATGATGAACGACACACCATCAAGTAAGCCCTTGATGACGATCATCGAAATTCACACCCTGGGTTGGTGGTTTTAGGTTAGCGAGCTCCTGTCGGTTTGGTTCGGCATGACTCGTTGGATGGGCAAAACCAACCCCCCTCGATACCTCCTCCACCGACAAAGTTATGGTCGTGTCGGCGCTCACCGTACGGCGTTCTGCACCCGCCCGCACAGACAACACCTTTGTGGACAGGCCGGAGATGCCGCTCCCGGAGCTTTTTCTGCCGGTTTAGCGAGAGAACGGCGGCCTCGATGACCAACTCGCGTTCCGGGTCAGTTAACTGGCGAAGAAGGCGGGGCGCGTTGAATGCCACCATCTCATCGGGTTCTTTGAGGACAGTTTGGCAGGCCTTATGGAGCCTCTGCAGGAGCGCCGAGCCCTCGCCCTGCTGCTGGGCTTGAACCTATGTCCAAACCTGCAACCCATCCTCGCCTCTCAAATAAGTGACATACATCCCGACATTCGATCCGCAGCCGCCGGTGCAGTGGGAAGACTGGGTGCCGCCAACCCCAATAGGGCACTCACCACTCTGACTCGAGAACTGGCCACAAAGGACGGGATATTGCTGCCGACAGAACTACTCATAGGCCTATGCGAAGGAGACGCTCCCCTATCCACAATGGAGATAGAAGTCGTACAAGCCCTCCAAGAACATCCGTCAGCGAGAATACGAGGATTTGCCCGCAGCCAACTTCAATGAGCCACTTGATCTCACCTGAGCGCACGACCGTAGTCCCCGGCGGAAGCAAAGACCCCGAACTGACGGCAACCTATATCCCCAAGGTTGGGGCAACCGAGGCTTGGGTGGTGAGCGATGTCATGCCAGGCTTGGATCAGGAAGTTGTAAGCCACCGCGTCGGAGGCCCGGCCTTTTGCGGTTGGCGATCTCGACCAGCAGGTAGGCCAGTTGGCGAGGGCGATCATATAAGCCATAGCCCGTCATTCGGAGAAGATCTCCCGCGTCTGCTTCTGATCGGTCGAGACAGCCGATGAGCTGGTGAGTGACACACCGTCCGCCGAAAGTCCTGCCCGGATCCGATTCGAGATCGATTTCACTGCGGTCCAACAGTCGCGCCTTGCCGGCTTTCGAATCGGTGATACCCGTTCCACCATGGTTATGGTCGCTTCAGGCGGATACCCTGACCAACGGCTCGATGGCGCTGATGTCAGTTTTGGCGCGTGCCACGTCCAAGTCGTACATTCGCTGGAGATTCAGCCAAAAGTCAGGGGTCATACCAAGCGCCTGCCCAATTCGCAACGCCGTGTCCGCCGTGATAGACCTGCGACAGTGCACAATGTCATGGATGCGTATTTGGGGCACCCCTATTGTCTTTGCTAGGCGGTACTGCGTGATGCCCAATTCTTTCATCATCTCAGCCAGATGCTCCCCTGGATGGATGGGTTCGGTGGTGGTCATAGGTTTTCTCCTCAGTGATAGTCGGTGACTTCGATCTCCATCGCTCCCTGGTCTGTCCATATAAAGCACACCCGCCACTGGTGGTTGATGCGGAGGCTGTACTGGCCTTCTCGGTCTCCTCGCAGTGCCTTTAGCCGGTGGGAGGGCGGAACCTGAAGATCAGTAAGAGCCACGGCCGCCACGACTCGTTGTAGTCTCACCCGCGCCCGCCGCTGGATGTCGGCTGGCAACCGACGGACCGTATGTCCCGAAAAGATGCGCTGTGCGTCGTCATGTCTAAATCGGTTCACCGATGATAATACTAACGCATACGGTTACTAACGCCACGCATACGTACTCCCCTGGCCACCCACGAGAGCTTGCCGGGGCAATCTTCGCGGTACTCGAGAGTGGCGTACTCAACCTCTACGTCCCCCAGGTTGGGACTACCGGGGTTTGGGTGGCGGCGTGGCTGTTGGCGATCACTAAAAGTGCCCGGATCAAAGCCATGTACACACAGGGTCGGGAGGCCAACGGGCGCGGCCACTGCCCTGTCGATCACCGGTGACCCAAGCCGGAGAGCGGGAATAGCGCGCAGGACAATCAGCCTTGCTATGGTGCCTGGCCCTCCTCTCAATGAGGCAGCCACCATTCAACCACGCGTGTCGCACCTCCCCCTTATTCTGTGGTGATGTGAGTAGTGGGCATTGTGTCGACGGGCAGGGTTTCAGCTATCACCCTGGTCTTTCGTACAGGGAGGGCATGAAGGGTGCACCGTTGCCGGGGTGGGCCTGGTGGTTTATAGAGCTGGGGAGTTGGCTGGCGACCGACCGACAGCCGGGAAGGGTGGCCCGAGCGGCGATCTCGGTTCCTACCCGTGCCTATGCGGCGCTTTTCGCTGCGATGGGTATTGTCTCAGGATCCTACCGCAGCGGCGTTTTGAACGTGGGGGAACGCCTGCGCATGCTGTCCCGGTTGAAGAGGGGCGACCCGGTGCGCTATTGCAAGGGTGATGAAGATCTTAAGGTGAGTTATGGGGAGTTCAGCAAGATCGCGAAGGAACCCCTTTTCGATTTGGGAGACTGTGTGTACCTTGCTGAAAGGAATGGGAGAGTATACGGACGGGAGGTGCGACAATTCCATTACATAGAACCGGTAGGAGAGGAAGAGGGGTTCTCAATGGATCGGCCGGTCTGCCTCTCTCCTGATTTCGTGAAGGAGGCAATGGGAATCGATCCGATCAGTCAAGGGTTCTTCAGTCGGTTGGAGTGTGTCATCATCGGAAACAAGACTGATTTGGCCGAGGAATTGGAGCTGGAACTACAAGCCGACGGGGTGTCGGGCAAGGTCCAAGATGTCTTGCGTGTCCACGAACATCGACCGAAGGATGGATATAGGTCCAGGACGATAAGCTTTCAAGCTGATATTCGATCCGAATTGGTGGGAAAGCCGTTCGGGGGTGTTGTGATGGATGGTGCACGGTCCTTTCTCCGATGGAGGGGCATGGCAAGAAAGCACCCATGGTTGGTAATCATCGACCGGACCAATCCCACGGCCGGAGCAGCACGGGACGCTATCTTAGGCGGTCTCGCCTCCAGCCTCGAAGATGCCAATCCCCCGGTGGGGGATCCGCCCTCGGGAATCGAAGCCATCTTCTACTGGGACCGCATGCGATGAGTCTTTCTTATGCGGACTCCTTTTACCAACTGTCTGGACGAGTGGTTTATGTGGTAGAGGACGTCCACTGGGCGGATCTGAAAAAGATGGATCGCGCCTACGGCTCCCTGTACCGGCGCCATCGGGAATCGGAGATCTGGAACGACTTCCTACGGCTAGCTCGGTGGGTGCTCTGGGATTTGACGGATACCCCTCTTCCCACCGACCACCCTCGGTTGGGTTTAGCCAAAGCCGGAGAGGAATTGCAGCAGTTATCGGAGACTCTCAAACACCAGGTGGATCCAGAGGACTATGCGCTGGCTTGGCAGGTGGCGATAGCTTTCCAACGTCTGGCGGTGGAAAGCCTGGACCTCCTGGGCGAACGGTGCCGAGACCTGCTGGGAGAGGCAGACATCCAAAGGTGCCGGTTGGTGGTGCGACGACCTCGGTATCGAGAGGACATAGCGAAACGGTTCCGAGAGGAAGGGTGCCCGGTACAGGTGATCGTGGAGCACCAAGTGCGAACTCTGGACATCATGGAGAGGCTGGTCATGACCGGCCCTGTCAAGCTATACGGACAGTATGTGTTCAACGCTCCCCGCGCCGAGAAGATGCACGCCGTGCGGTACGAATGGCTGAGCACGCGTGATGTCAGTATCAATGACGCTGCCCGCTTGTTTCCCCCCTTGGAGGCGGGGGCGACCCGAAGATCCCGGGTCGCCCAGCCAAGAGCAGGTGAATATTTGACACCCACTATCGACTGGCAGGGCATCCGCCGACAGGCGGAGGATCGGGCCGGTATCGAGAAGGAACGGACCGGTGGAGACCTTGAGGTAGATGCGCGACTGCATCTCCTAGGAGGAGGATATGGGGTCTACCTGAATGACGAAAGGACCGTCTTTACATTGAACTCGGATGATAAGGACAGAATCGATCAAGTCCGGGTGAGGAACATCGGTATTGGAAGCGCAATCGTGCTGCGTCGCGAGGGAGGCGGCAAGGACTTTATCGCAGATGTGGCGGATGCGTTGATGGGCGAAATAGCAGTAGAACTGCGTGCCGCCCAGAAGAGGTGGAAAACCGTGTTGCGAGAAACGGTACGGGAGTTGGGTGGAGTTCCCAAAGTCGAAGATACGCTTCGAAAGCGAGGGATTCGCGCCAAGAATGTTCGCTATTGGATGAGTCCCGAAAACCTCAGGACTCAAAGTAGAGACGACTTTCGCATACTCATGAATCTGATAGGGATAGAGGAGCCAGACATCCTCTGGCAACAGATGGGTCGGATCGCAAGTGCACACCGCAAGGCTGGTGCACGCATCCGAGATATGCTTTTGGAAGAAGTGCGGAATGCTGATTTGAGCACCCTTGAAGGCGATGGCTTCATGGACTTCCAATTGCCGACCGAGGGTGCCGGGACGCTGACGGCCTTCCGGGTCGAGGGCAAAGCGCCTGACAAGGAACGCGTGTCCGCCAGGCTGCTTCGCGATCCGCTCCCCGTGGGTCGCGACATGTGGCTCTCATGAACGAGCGTCCTACGGAAGCCAAACCCGATCATCTCAAAGGTCGTCGAAAGATAATCGAAGCATTGCGGAGGGAACTGGTTGGTCCCAGTCCGGGCGGTCAGCATCTCGATCTTTCCGCTCCGGTCAGGTTCGCCACCAGAGAGGAGTCATGGAGTCCATGGCGCGATGCTGCGACCGGTGAGGAGATACTCAAATACCAGCAGCCCTTGGGCCGCTACGGAATAGGGGTTCTCTACCCGATCGAGACCCGGGTGGACGAGAACAGAAGTGAGGACCAAGAGGATGTGGCTGACGGGCCATATGACAGAGCGGAGGTCGAACCGCCAGAGGTTTCTACAACGGGAGGGCGAAGCTTTGGAGCCGACGATGACGATTTCGCTCTTTCCAGAGCCAACGACTACCGGCCCAGTTGCCTGGGTCTGACCTTTCTCGTCGACCCCTCGGAGGTGGACCACATGGCCGTGAGGGTGACAGGCGGCCGTTACCA
The DNA here is from genome assembly GCA_002238785.1 of bacterium OM1 bin76. GTDB lineage: Bacteria > Actinomycetota > Acidimicrobiia > Spongiisociales > ZC4RG35 > Bin76. The sequence goes on from MPNA01000007.1 coordinate 8,070, forward strand.
GCCCATCAGGGTAGTTATACCCGAGTCCGGTGAAAGGAGGTGGTGGGTGAGGTCACCGGTCGGGATAGATGCCACCTTCGATGTGCTGGATCTTCGACGTGAAGGCCGGCGCATTGACCCCCGGCTCGACACGACGAACCTGCAGGGGCTCGACATCCAGGTAGTGGCCCACCATCGTCCATGGGGACCGCGATCCCTGGTTACCGTGTCGATAGTGAACCGGACGAAACCGGCCCACGACCTGGGCGATGAACACCAAGGCTCTCCGCACGCAAATCGGAGCAGCCTTTTCCAAGTGCAGATGAAAGTGGATGCACGCAAATCGGACCGGTCCGGGGCCATTCTTCCCTATCCAGCGCAGGAGACGGAGCTGTCTCACCGGGACCACGAGGAAGAATCCTTCGACCTATTGTACCGTAAGCATCGGACATTTGCCATCGGTCATGGGTGCGCTGCCGACTGGGAGGATCCCGAGGGGCGGGATGCGGTCGGATGGGTTAGGACGGAGGCGTTGCCCAGCTATGAAGCTCCGAGCATCACTCCCGATATCGAAGAGGACGGAAAGAGGGTAACCGTCTCCATGGCAAGGTTGGCCAGCCTGGGTGTGTCTGAAGACTCTCTGGCAGAATGTGCGGACTTGATCCGGCGGTATCGGCGATGGATTGACAAAAAGTGGAAAGAAGTCGAAGAGATTCCGAAGCGATACCGGAAGGCCGCCCAGCGGCATATGGAATTGTGCAGAATCTCTGCTGACCGGATGGAGGAGGGTTTGCGGCTCTTGCAATCCGATCGGCAGGTCGCCATGGCTTTCGAACTGGCCAACCACGCGGTGCTGCTGCAGCAACTACAAACCCGTGAGACCGTTCGGGAGATCGGCCTAAATCCTTCAGATGGCCGCTTTGCCTTCAAGGAACTGTTTTCACCGCCGGAGTGGGAAGAGAAGTCGCATCGGGGAAGATGGCGACTTTTCCAGATAGCCTTCTTCCTGGCCGCAATACCCTCGGTGGCTTTTCCTAGTCATCGGGACCGTTCACAGGTGGAGTTGATCTGGTTTCCGACCGGAGGCGGTAAGACCGAGGCCTATCTGGGTCTCAGCGCTTTCTCAATGTTCCTCCGCCGTCTGCGTGACCCCGAAGACACCGGCACGGAGATCATAATGCGTTACACGCTGCGACTGCTCACCACCCAGCAGTTCTTGCGGGCCAGCACCTTGATCTGTGCTATGGAGCACCTTCGCAAGGATCGCTCTGAAATGCTAGGAGAGGCGCGTTTCGCTATCGGTGTCTGGCTGGGAATGTCCGCCACTCCCAACTCCCGGAATCAGGCGAAGAAACTCCTAGGGAGGCTGAGAGGACGCGATAGCCATCGCGCCGAGAATCCCTTCCTTCTGCTGAGATGCCCGTGGTGTGCCGCACAGATGGGACCGTTGACCTTTCCTCGCGGTAAACGCCACAGGAGCCCAAAAGTTGCCGGATACGAACAAGAAGGCGATTCGGTGGTGTTCCGATGCCCTGACAACACTTGTGAGTTCAGCGACGCCACTCTGCCCATCTACGTTATCGATGAGGACATCTACCAAGACCCGCCTTCGATGATCATCGGGACGGTGGACAAGTTCGCGCAACTCACCTGGCAGCCGCCCGCGCGTGCTCTGTTCGGCATCGACGCGGAAGGGAGTCGCTCTTCCTCTCCGCCTGGTCTCATCATCCAAGACGAGCTTCACCTCATTTCCGGACCCTTGGGTTCGATGGTGGGTCTCTATGAACCCCTCATAGAAGAACTGTGCACCGACCGCCGTACCGACCCGGCCATCAGACCGAAAATAATCAGTTCAACAGCCACCATTCGTCGATATGAAGAACAAGTCGGAGCTCTCTATGGCCGGGATCGCGTGGCGCTCTTCCCACCGCCGGGCCTCGATGCAGACGATTCGTTCTTCGCCAGGTACGACCGATACCCAGACGGGACACTCCGCCCAGGGCGCGTCTATCTCGGTGTGTATGGTCGCGGGCTGGGTTCGACGCAGATTGCACAGGTCCGGGTCTTGGCGGCTCTCCTGCAGGCGGCCAACGATCTGTCTGAAGAGCTACGGGATCCTTGGTGGACCCTGTTGGCATTCTTCAACAGTCTCCGGGAGTTGGGCGCGGCGATCTCTCTGGCCCATTCCAATATTCCCGACTATCTCGAGACTATAAGGAGACGTAATGGATACGAAAGGGATCGAAAGCGGAGGATTCGATTCCTCAAGGAACTAACCGGGCGTATTCCCCAGGACCAAGTGCCTAAGGCCATCGAGGAGTTGTCTCGCCCTTCCGGACATGGAGCAGTGGACTTCTGCCTCGCCTCCAATATCATCGAGGTGGGAATCGACATAGAGCGACTCTCGCTACTGACGGTGGTGGGCCAACCGAAGAGCACCTCCCAGTACATTCAGGTGACGGGTCGTATAGGTCGCCGGTGGCGTGAGAGGCCCGGTCTGGTGGTAACTATCCTCCATCCTTCCCGGCCCCGGGACCGCTCTCATTTCGAGAGGTTCCGTTCCTATCACGAGCGCCTATATGCTCAAGTGGAACCCACCAGCGTCACGCCTTTCGCTCCGCCGGTGCTCAGCCGTGCCTTGCATGGCGTCCTGTGCGGATATGTCCGCCAGATGGGAGCTGTGGATGTAGAGCCGTGGCCCTTACCCGCCGGGTTAATCTCCCAGGCTAGGCAGATGCTCACAAAAAGAGTTCAGGTAGCGGATCCCGGGGAGATTCATCGGACGATGACCCTGCTCGATCAGCGGATTGAGGAGTGGAAGATGTGGGAGCGAACCGAGTGGAGCGCCCCACCTTGGGGAGGTGAATCCTTCAATCCCCTTCTTCGCCGGGCAGGAGAAGGGGACTCAGCGTCGAACAAGCGAAAAACCTGGCCGACCCCCACTTCCCTGCGAGACGTGGACGCCGAATGCCGGCTCCAAATCACCGACGCCTACACCGAGACGGACTAGGTCCGCGACATGGCGTATGGACCGGTGCGCAGGGCGCAACTGATCTCGTACTACGGCGTGGGAGCCGTCTCGGTCCTGCCTCGCGGTGTTTCGGTGATCACCGCAGGTCTCGATCACTGGTACCAGGGTCCAGACAGCGCAGAGGAAGGAATCGACCTGCAGGATTTTCGGGTGGAGGAGTGGCGCCTCAAAGAAGATTTGGGCGTGGATCACTTCAGGTTGGCGCCCGACTTCCGGCCACGAACCGGAAGAACGAGGCAAAAGAACCTGGCACTGACGATTCCGGCGCTTCGCTTTCCCACCTGGCATGTCTGTTCCAGTTGCAGGCTCCTGAAAAGGCAGCCGTTGTCACGCTATGGGAGAAGCCCTTTCTGTGAACGATGCAAGAAAACCCGCAAACGAACACGAGCAATGAACCAGGTTCGATTTGTGGCCATTTGCCCACAAGGACACATCCAGGACTTTCCCTTTCGGGAATGGACCCACCGCTTGCCGAACCCCTCCTGTGACAAAGACCTGTCTCTGATCTCGACAGGGGGCGCATCGCTGAGCGCCCAGTTGGTGCGGTGCAGGTGTGGACAGCAGCGTTACCTCAGTCGGATCACGGAGGCATCCGCGGGAGGAAAAACGTCGTTTCTAAGTACCTATCTGGAGAGACCCGCCGATGAGGAAGGGCGATACGGTGTGACTTCCGAGTTTCGATGTCGAGGCGTGATGCCCTGGCACGGCACGAATGAAGGATCGGCCTGTGACGAGTTGCTCCGCGGAAGCTTCCGCGAGGCATCCAACCTGTACTTCCATCTGACCAAATCTGCGATATACATACCCCGGGATGAGCAGGGAGAGGTATCAGAGAAACTCCTAGAAATGTTGGAGAATCCTCCGCTCTCCACCGTTCTGAGCACCCTCCGCGGGGTAGGAATCAATCCATCCCCCAGCAGGTTGCGAACTCTGGAACACAATGAATTTCTCCGCTCGTTCGCTGATGACGAAATCGCCCGGGCCTTGCAGATCGTGGAGTCTTCGGCCGGTCTCCAGTACGAGGAGGATGGTTGGCCTACATCCAATGAGACCGAGTTCCGGTTGCGAGAATTCGGAATACTGAAGAAAAAGATGAACACCACCGAATTGAAAACGACGCTTCCAAGGCTGGCGTCATACGAACTGCCCGTCAATAAGACAATTTCGCATATAACACTGGTGGATCAACTCCGAGAGACAAGGGTGTTCTGGGGATTCAACCGTATCTTCCCTGATAGGGGGACGCTCGGCGATCGCAAGAGGATGCTTTGGAAGAACCCACCAAACAGAAAAGAAGCATGGCTACCCGCCTACGTCGTGAGAGGCGAAGGGTTCCTGCTGGAGCTGGACTCCTCCCGCTTGGCCCGTTGGGAGAACACATTCGCGGTCACAGAGCGGACCGCGGTCATGTTGGGCCGCTACCGAGCAATGCAGGCCGAAAGAGGACTGCGAGATCGGTCTTTGGCACCTCGTTTCGTGCTGGTCCATACACTGGCGCACCTATTGATCAACCGGCTGACCTATGAATGCGGGTACAGTTCAGCCGGTCTCCGGGAACGCTTGTACGTGGCCGAAGGGCCGAATCCGATGGCCGCTCTGCTGATCTACACCGCGGCGGGTGATTCCGAGGGGACGATGGGGGGTTTGGTACGGATGGGAAAACCTGGCCACTTAGAGAGGGTCGTGGACACGGCTTTGGAAAGGGCGCGTTGGTGCTCCTCCGATCCGGTGTGCATGGAACTGGGAGAGATCGGCCAGGGTCCCGATTCATGCAACCAGGCGGCCTGCCACAACTGCGCCCTCCTTCCCGAAACCTCTTGTGAAGAATTCAACCGCTTCCTGGACCGTGCTCTGCTGGTAGGGACCTTCGATGTACCAGAACTCGGCTACTTCAGCTGACGCCTGGGCAGACATCCGAAAACCCTTCCTCCTCTTTCACTGCGGCGATCATGGGTTCGAACCCGGGGATTAGATAAGGGGATCCCAGGGAGAGATCACGAGGATGGACTCGAGATCAAAGAGCAGCCGCTCCCCCAACCCCCGGAGGTAAAACGGAGTCGGGTCCCAAAAGCAAGACAACAAGAGCAATCAGATGAACAACGATCAACCCAACGAACAACGGATAATCTTGATCGAGGAGGCGTGCCGCGGTAGGTGAGCAAGATTGGGCATTGGGCGGGAGAGCCAGCGAAGGAGATCGATTCGGGAAGGCTCCCATGTCAGATCCGATGGCCCCAGATGTCACAATCAAGAACATTTCAAACGCCAGTTTCCTGAGTGGGCATCTCGACCACACGTTTGCACTAAGCAGTGCCCACAGCAGGTTTCGCGTGGGCAGCACCCGCAACTCGGGGCGGTGGAGGGTGGGTGCGGGTGTTATCTTCCGAAGCGTTCGTTGTGTGCTGATCCGACTCCTCACCGGGAGGCTCCCGGCGAAATGGTTGGGAACGGCTGCCCGTTACGGGTCGGTGTTTTCCCAGGTCAGACCCTAAACGAACGGTTTGCGAACGCCCAAACGAACGCTTGGATGTGGGCTTCTCGGTTTCTGATGGCCTCTTCGCCCTTTCAAGTTGAAGGCTCTCGCCCCCCTTTAGGCGGTGTTCAGAGTTTGCCCGCTTAGGTGTTGCAGGAAAGCGTCGACGGGCCTCCATCGACGTGAGAAACGCCGCGGCGGCGTCAGTTTCGGAACATTTGAGCAGTTTCGCCACCTTTGTTATGTGAGCGTCGTGGCGGGGGGTGATGCGCACCGACCAGAGCACCGTTCTCTTCTCTGCCGGTGCTCGGCGGAGTTGGTCATGCCACCAGTTGTTGGTGACGGTAGTTGACGGGGATTGGGATTGCTGTCCGCTACGGCAAGGGCGTGATGGGTATGGGAGATGTCAAGCTGTCGGCGCTGCTCGGCCTGATCTGCGGCTAACGGAGGAAAGCCGCCCCCGTTACATGCCAGGCGTTTCGTGCGGGACGCTGGTGGGTTATAGTCGGGATTAGCGGGCGGGTGGTGGGTAGAGAAGACCCCCGTCGGAGTAGAGGGCGTTCAGTCCCCGCTCAAGACCCAACGGAGTCAGGTGCCGGTCGTAAACCTCGCCGTAGTTGCCGACCTGTTTGATCACTTGATAGAAGGCATCGGCCGGGAGGCCCATTTTGGTCTGCAGTTCGTCGTCTGTGGCGCCGAACAGGCGGCTCGTTTCTCCGTCCACGTTCATCATGTCATCAATGTTGACGGAGGTGATGCCCTTTTCCTCGGCGATAAGCATGGCGAACACAGTCCACGTGACCACATCACCAAACCGGGACTGGTTCTGGATCCAGGCAGGTCCGAGCGGCTCCTTGGAGATGGGAACCGGCGGAAAGATAACCCAATCGTCGCCCCCGGTACTCTTGCTGGCCTTCCGGGAAACTAAGGCCGACCCGTCGCCGGTGACCACGTCGCAGGCATCGGATTGGAAGTTTTCCAGCACCATGTTGGCGTCCTCGAAGGTGTTCAAGATGATCTCGATTCCCCCAACTGCGGCGGTTTCGGAGATGTTCTTCTCGGTAGTGGTACCGGCGTTGGCGCACACCACCGCACCCTCTATCTCCTCCAGGGTGGACATCGAAGTGAAACCGGCAGAGCCCTTGGCCATCAACTGCTGACCGTCGTAGTAGATGGTCGGCCCGAAATCGAGACCCAGGTCGGTGTCGCGGCTCTGGGTCCAGGTGGTATTGCGACTCAAAAGGTCGATCAGTCCCGAGTTCACCGCCTCGAAACGGGTGGCGGAGTTGAGCGACTGGTAACGGACTGCCCCGGCGTCGCCGAGAATCGCGGCCGCCACCGCCCGGCACAGATCCACATCGAAACCGGTAAAGACGCCTTCGGAGTCCTTGTAACCGAATCCCGGAAGAATCTCGTTGACCCCACAGCCCAGTTCGCCACGTGTTATCACCACATCCAAAAGATCCTCCTCCGCGGCAACAGGAGTCTGGGTGGTCGTAGATACAGCCAAGGCGGTGGCCTCCCCAGCCTCGTCTCCACAGGCAGCGGACACCACAAGCACCACAACAAAGAGCCCCACCGCTGTCTTCTTCATAGCTGTAAGAGTATCTGAAGCCAACAAAGAATGTCGGTAGGGTAGTGGTTCAGTTTGAGGGGCTGAGCCGCAGGTCAGGGAGGGCAAAGTGAACCACTACCCAGGACCTGCATACCTCGGCGATATCGCCCACAGCCTCTGGCGGGGTGGTGGGTCACAGGCTCGGTGGTATTCTCGCAGGAGATACCCGTTGTTCTCAGTCACAGCACCCAAGTTATCATGATCCCCATGGGCAAAAGCGAGAACCTCTTAGACACCCTTCTGTCCAACAAGGAAGATATAGCCAAAATAATCCACGCTTGCGGGGGTACCGAGGTGAGAGTGGTCGGGTCCGTAGCCAGACGCGAAGACACCGAGAACAGCGACATAGATCTCGTGGTCACTTTGGATGAAAACGCCAGACTGTCTGACCTGCAAGACATGCGGAGAGCCTTGCAACGCTATCTCCGCCGCGGCGTTGATGTGATAACGATGGCATCTGTCGTTGATCCCGTCAACCACTTTCCCGCCCACCGGCGCGAGCAACTACTCAGCGAAGCCGTGAGGCTATGACTGCAGCCCCGTCAGATGCCCTCCATGTGGGGGACATATTGCGTTGGTGCGACATTGTGCTAACGGATCAGGGATAGGAAGAAGTCGCTACCTTGCAGATGACCTTGACTCTTTGTTGGTCAGACTGGCAATGGAGCGGTGTCTACAGAACATCGGGGAAATACTCATCGCCTCAGCCCCTCCTTATTGGATCGCAACAAGGACATCCCGAGCGCACAGATAGTCGGTTTGAGAAATGTGTTGGCGCATAAATACGGAGACATTGATCACAGCATTCTCTGGTACATAGGCTATAGAAGATGTGCCTGAGTTGGCACGGGCGTTGCGGGCACCCAAATAGCGTCCCCCTATGGTTTTTTGGTGCTTCGGAAATGAGCGGGGAGTCGTGAATCCATCGAATGTGAGGGAGGGTCCTCCATTATCGGGTGTTGAAGCTATTCGCATCCGAGAGGGGGACCCTGTGGAGACTGATGGTAGGCGTATGTGCGAGTTGTTGGTTGGCCTGGGTGAGGTGGATCTGGTGGGTGTCGAGGAGTTGGCGGGTGACCGGTTGAGAGTGACGATCAGGTCTCGTGGATCTCGTCCGGTGTGCGGGGAATGTGGTGGGAGGGTGTGGTCCAAGGGCGACCAGCCGGTGCGGTTGGTGGATTTGCCGGCGTTCGGTCGGCCGGTGCGGCCTGGGGTGGCGCATAACGCCGCTGGGTGTGCCCCAGACCGACGTGCGCGGTGGGGTCGTCTTGCGGAACAGGATCTGTCGGTGGCGCCGGAACGGGCCTTGTTGACGTCTCGGGCAGGGCGATGGGCCACCGCTCAGGTGGGTCGGTTTGGTCGCACGGTGTCGGAGGTGGCCGAGGAGTTGGGCTGTAGTTTGGCATACGGTGAACCGCGAGATCGTCCGGTGGGGAGACGCGCTGCTGGAAGCTGACATCGATCGGTTTGGACAGGTGGAAGCGGTGGGGGTGGACGAGACCCTGTTCTGGCGTAAGGGCCGGTGGCGGAAGAAGCAGTGGTGCACCTCGGTGGTGGACGTTGGCGGCCGTCAGTTGTTGGACATAGTGCCTGGTAGAACGGCTGAAAGCGCCGCTAGTTGGTTCCGGAACCAACCTACCGAATGGTGTGAGGCAATGTCGGTGGGCGGTGTTGGATTTGTCAGGTCCCTACCAGGTGGCCTATGACCCGAGTTTGGCGGGTCAGGGGGTTTGGTGGGAGGCGATTGGTGTGTTGACCTGGGGTTTTGTGTTGTGAGGTGCTGTTCCGGCACGATTTTGTAGGGGCGACAGGTTGTTGGTGTTGTGGGGATCGGGGTGCTATTGTTGTGGGGTATGTTCGCTTGAGACGACCCGGCGTCGAAGGGGCGACAAGGTTTACGAGTACTTGTCGTTGGTGGAAACGGTTCGCAAGGGGTCGAAGATCGGCCATCGGACCCTGCTGCGCTTGGGAGAGGTCACTGCTTTACGCGAATCGGGACAGTTGGGACGGATCATTTCGGCGTTGGAACGTCACCTCCACACCGAACGCGTCGACGTTGACGGAATAATCGCCGAGGGAGCACCCGCGGTGGGAGCGGTAGCCGCCGCGGCTGCGGTCTGGAAACAGTTGGATCTCGAGGGGGTTTCTTCTCACAGGTGGGCGCGGAACGCCGTGCTGACGTTTTGGAGGATGCGGTGTTCGCGATGGTGGCCAACCGGCTGGTAGCCCCGTGTTCGAAACGTCGGTTGCCCGAATGGACAGAACATGACGTGATCATGCCTTCTGGGTGGTCAGCGCCGTCGTTGGACCAGTACTACCGTGCCCTGGACGCCGTCGCCGACGTCAAAGAAGAGACCGAGGAGCACCTTTACCGGCGGTTGTGCAACCTGACCAACCTGAACCTTCGGCTGGTGTGCTATGACCTGACATCCACCTATTTCGAGGGTTCCACCCGACCCTCCGACGCGTTCCCGTCGCGGGTGTTCGGGTATTGGCGGGATCATCGCTCGGACAGGCCCCAGATCGTGATCGGTCTGTTGTGCACCACAGACGGGATCCCGATAGCCCATCATGTGTTCGCGGGGAACACCAACGACGCCTCCACCCTACCCGACGTGTTGGAAGACCTGGCCAAGAGGTTCGCGGTGGGTCGGATCTGTGTGGTTTCCGACCGGGGTCTCATATCAGCATCTAACCTGGAAACGGTCACCCAAGCGGGGTTTGATCACCTGATGGCCACCAGACTCCACCGCGATCCGATCACCGCCCAAGCACTGGCGGCTGTCGACCAGGACACCGTGTGGGTTGAGATCCCCGAACACGGTTGCAGAGCCGCGGATGTCACCCTCGAAGACGGGACCCGCACGGTGGTGGTCGAAATGCGACGTTCGTGCCCGTCGGGACACCCAACGCACCGCCGAACTGATCGCCGCTGCCGAAACCGGGTTGTTGGCGTTGGAACATCGCGTCCGCTCGGGAAGGCTCAAAGACCCGGCCAAGATCGGGAGAGCCGCGCAACGCATCCTCGGCACCGGGCGGGTCGGGCGACTGTTCGACCTCGAAATCGGACCAGGCCGGTTTCTCTACCACTACAACGAAGAAGCCCAAGCCTACGAGAAGCTGTTGGCGGGTCGTTATGTGCTGACCACCAGCCTCACACCCGCACAAGCCGACACTGGAATGAATCCCCCCGGCTTTTGTGGAGGCTTTCTATCTTGAGAGGATGGAGTCTCATGGCCAGTAATAGTTCTGTTAGGTAATGCGACTGAGTTGCGTGAGCGTGCTGTGCGGATGGTCCTGGAAGGCGTCCGTGAGGGGGTGTATTCCTCCGAGTGGGCAGCGATCCGGGCGGTGGCGCAGATGCTGGGACCTACTCCCGAAACGGTTCGTAAGTGGGTTCGTAAGGCCGAATCGAGGGTCTCAGCGGCAGCGGTGGACCACAAACGTCGGATCGTTGAGTTGGAACGGGAGAACCGGGAGCTGCGGCGAGCGAACGAGATCTTGAAAGCTGCTTCGGCTTTTTTCGCGCGGGAGCCCTGATCCGCGACCGCCAAGGTAGTGGCTTTCATCGATCGTTATCGGACCAGGTTCGGGATGCGGGCCGATCTGTCGGGTGCCTGGGCGAGCGCAATGTCGGAATGCGCCCCTTCCACCTACTACGCCTTCAAGTCCCGTCCGCCGTCAACAAGAGCCCAGCGCGACGGATGGCTTGTTGAACAGATCCGCCGCGTGCACCAGGAGAACTATGGGGTGTACGGCGCGGTGAAGGTATGGGCACAGTTGAACCGTGAAGGCACCCGAGTGGCGCGGTGCACAGTGGAACGGCTGATGCGAAACACCGGTCCTGCGTGGTGTTTCCCGCGGGCGGCGCAAGGTGTGCACCACCGAACCCTCCGGGACTGACTATCCGGCTGATCTGGTGGAACGGGACTTCACCGCCGGGGCGCCAGATCGTCTTTGGGTTGCCGATCTCACGTATATTCGCACGCGGGCTGGGTGGGTGTACGCGGCGTTCATCATCGACGTGTACTCCAAGTTCATAGTGGGATGGCAGACCGCTACCACCCTCCGCGCCAGCCTGGCCGTGGACGCGTTGGAAATGGCTTTGGCCACCCGCCGGCGTCGAAACCCCGAGAAATTGATACATCATTCGGACAGGGGAAGCCAATATCTGTCCGTGCGGTACACCACCCGTTTGGCCGAAAGCCAGATCGTTTCCTCGGTGGGAAGCCGGGGCGACAGCCTGCGACAACGCCCTGGCCGAGACCACCATCGGTCTTTACAAGACCGAACTGATCAACCAACAGGGACCATGGCAAAACCTGGACCACACCACCTTCGCCACCCTCGAGTACATCGACTGGTACAACCACCGACGCCTACACGGAGGAATCACCCCCGACAACACCTACATCCCCCCCGCCGACCACGAAACCGCCTACCATCAAACCACCCCCAGAAAACCCGCAACCACACAAACAACCCACTCTCCATGAAACCCGGGGAGGTTCAATCGAAGACAACCTCAATCTCATGCCCCCGACGACTACACAACTGGAACAGCGCCCACGACCTCTACAAATCAACTAGGGAGGGCAACCACCGCTAGAGCTTGCCCTCCCTTACGTTCGATGGATTCCCGACTCCCCTGAGATGTCCGAAGAACCAGTAAACCAAAGGCTCCTATCAGGTCACATCCAGTCCAGGTCGGTGAAAACCGCCCCTGGCCAAAAGGCAGGCCGACAGATCGCGACAAAGGCACAACAACCAGAAATGTTGAGAGTCAGACGTCCCCTGGCAAGGGGCACCCCTATTATAAGTGATATGTTGGGATTTGGTTGCTGGATTGGGCATTAATCTATCGAGGGGTTTTACTTGGGGCGTACTGCAACTCCTCACTCGTTTTCGAAAAACGTTGTTAGGTCGAAGGCATCGTTCAATATGGCGCCAACTATCAAACTCAACAAGGTGATGGCTGCCATACTCCACCATTTACGACGGTCCTCTAATGCGGATACTCTCTCGGCAAGCGCAGTGGGATTATAGGTTGGGCCTCTGAGGTTACTGATGTGAGAATCGCTAATATTAACTGCATTCTGTCGCGGACCACAATATAGATCCTCAGTTGCCTTGTCGAGAGAAACGTACCACAACTGGAAAGTCCGTTGGTCTTGTGTAAGGCTGATAGATTTGGAGCCTGCATTAAACACGGCGAAGATCAGTTTGCCTTTGTAGCCAGGATCAACGTGGAAGCCAGAGACATTTATCAATCCTTGCATCTTCTTGCTCGATTTCATTGACAGCAATCCGACGGCGTTGGCGGGGATTTCTACAACTTCGGAGATCAAGAGTTGAGCGAATTGTCCAGGGGGAATATTGACTCGTTCCTTATCATCTATTTTGACTCTGATCCTGGTTCCTGCGTTGGAACTATTGGTAACCCATGCTTCGTCTCCCATCGAGAGTTCATATGAACAGTTCTTAATGTGTGACTCATCGTATGGCTCGATCAAGCTCGGTAGTCTTGTCTTGAGGGTCTCACTACTCCAGAAACCGGACATTCCTATCTCCTTAGCTATTAGGACCTATCGATTCGGAAGGTGGAAAGGCCTTACTATCTAACCGCCTGCTACATAGATTAGGATTACTTCGCGGTTTCGCAATTCCTACTTGTGCAATCCGGCTGTCTTGGGCTCCCTCCATGTCGTGGGAGGGGTGTTTTGCGGAGGGGTGTTTTGCGGAGGGGTCTTGCCTAGTCCATAAGAAGGCACTCGCTGGAGTGCGACGCCGGGGCGGTGAACATAGTGTTAGGGGCGGTTCGACCGATTGCTCAGGTCTTTCGGGATCTTGGGGGTTCACAGGGCCGCTTTGGAATTGGGTGAGGGATAGCCTAGCTTGAGAAGCCAGCACAACCAGTTCCATCGCACCTCATCTTGCTCGGCCCACTGACCTGTATTGTTGACGTTCGTTCTGCGAGCTTATGCTAACCCTCCTCAACCAACGATGCCATAACTTTCTATACACAGGATTGGTGCAGGTGGCCATAGCGTGATCATGCATCTCATCCCACCCTAGCCTCCGTGCTATTTCACTGGCCAGCACGGCAAGCATGTTACGGAATGCCTCCGGGCCTTCATCCCAACGGACGACTCTTTCCAGTTGTGGGCGCCGTAGGCCAGGCGCGATCAGTCGCTCCATCCTTCGGCCCAACTCTTTGAATGCCGCTTCTGATTTCTCCTTGGGGAGCGCAAGCGAGTCTGTGTTTCGTAGCCGGTTTGGCGGCGTCTGTGAGGCGAATACATTCTCTTCGTCATGTTCATACATGTGCAGGCTGTCGCTCAGTTGGTGATAGGGACCACAATCGACGCCAAGCCACCCGGCCACAACCTCTTGAAGACTGGTGAACTGTACGAAGTTGTGAGGAACCCCTAAGAAGAGATCATTGCTTCGTAGTACCTGAAGCCACTCCAGCTTCCCTTCGCGGACCTTCAACAGTGCGAACACATTGCAAGGGACATCCCGACTGGTGGGCAAACCCTCAGGGTCGGGAAGGTCGACGGACGAGTCCCAGATTTGCAGTACAACCTGCCGGGTGTCCGGGTTACTGCTTAGCACCTGATAGGCCCGAGTTAGTTGGTCTACCCCCATGTGGTAGCGGAGTCGATGCCCATAGGCCCCATGAAGGTGGGGGCCTTCTCCCACATAGTCGGAGAGTTTGCTGTTCCACGCCCGGAGGAAAGCAAGATCGTTACGACCTGTCATGATCCAAACGATCTCGGCAATGGCGAAGGCAACATTCATGGGAGGTTGGCGGGAAACCACCCATCGTTGTCGCGGATCATTGATGGTGATGGCTGCATGGAGGATTTCTTTGGTTGCACCACCTCTACTTGGTTGGAGGAGGACACCATGGCCTGCCCGGAATGCCTCCACGACTTGCTCCCAGACTTCATCTGCGTCTTGGCCTTCAAACGCCCTAATCATGAGATGTTCCGAGAGGAGGTATCAGGCTGTTGATGCCCCACTTGGGGGGATACCAATACTCTATTGGCTCTGTTGAGGGGCGATAGATTTGCTTGATACGGGAACGGTTGCCGATGCCTTTGAAATCGGGATGCTTAACGCGGGCATACTTTGAGACCTCGCAGAAGAGGTTCTGGCAGTCTATGAGCTGAAGTCTTCTGCCCCAAAGGTCTACAAACCGCAGGCCGAGGCGGTCGAACTCTTCTTCCTGGCGTTCGGTGACCATTCTTATGAGTTCAGCGTCGGTCAAACCGCCCAGGTCAGTGAAACATTTACGGACGCCGTCTATCGCCCCGGGGCCAGGAACGACGAACTCCATTTCTGAGAAGTCGATAACTTCGCTGTAGTTCAGGTCGGTCACGAATTGGTAGGCAAGGAAATCGCCGATGGACGGGTAGGAGCGCAACAAACCGAAGGCGTCCCGCATCCTGCGTGTCCCTGCGATCCTCTTGGGTAACTCGTCTGCCATCATCCGCTCGATGAGCCGGAGATGATTGCGGTGCTTTCGGGAATGTCCGAAGACGCGCCCGGCCGATGGCATAATGTAGGCGGCGGAATAGATTGGTCGACCCTCGGCGAGTGCTTGCGACAGCACCCCGTTGTAGGCGTCGAACGAGTATGACGAGTACTCAACATCCCCCAAGGCGGCTCTGAGCAGCTCCCAAGTCCCAATCCTGTTGAAAACCTTGAATAGCAGGGTACGAAAGAACACTTCTTCTGAGGATTGTGGACCCTGGTAGATGACGTTGCGGATGAGGTACTGGCTTACCCGATCAGAGGCTCGGTATGCGTTAGTGAACTTGAAGCGGGCCAATATCGGGTCGTCCGTCCAGGGAGGTGAACAGCCTTCGAGTCGGCGAAAGAACACTTCTTGGCGTTTCACCGCGAACCGCCAATAGGTGTCATAGACAACGGTCGGCTTCGCCGGTGAGAGGCGTGGCATTTTCGGTGGCTGGAGTGTTCTGCCATCAAGGAGTGCTGGTTGGCCACTTAGCTGAGCCACTGCCGGAGAATCTTGCCGTTCGCTGAATCTGCGTACGGTAGAAATAATCGTCTTCCACGCCATGTCAAGGGCGTGCTCAACAGACGAGTCGTTGTGTAGCGTGACCACATGGGAGCGGATCTGTTCTCGCTTCGCCAGCGCCCGATACCCGTCCCGCAGGTCATCACCATTGTCTGAATCCGCACTCTCGCGCTCTACCAGAAACACCATGTCCGGCTTGATTTGCTTCCAGTGGAGTCGCTCCAGTTCGATCATCGCCTCCAACGAGGGCTCTGACACTCCAAATGCACCGCCATAGACCCGTGTGGACCACCAGAAGCGGTCCAAGACTATCCAAGAGCCTGTACGGAGGGCAGGCAGGATGTGCTCTTCTACGGCCTCTATATGAGCCGCAATGTGCAGGATCTGAAGACTTGTCGCGTTGACCTTGCCGAGGCCAAAGCTGGGTGCGTCGTGGTGGAGGTCATAGACCAGACGGCCCAGAGAGCCTAACTGCCTCCCTGGAAAGGATAGGTTTTCGCAGGGAACGCCCGCCTCGTGGAGGCGGTTTGTGAATAGCTCGGCAAGGGTACTCTTACCGACGCCGTCGCGCCCCTCGAACACGATGAGCCTGCCCGGGGTTTGCTGCTCTGTCATTTGCCCGCCTTTAACTGTTCCAAGATTCTCTCGACATCCCGTGCCAGTTTCTGAAGGGATCTCTTTGTGCGATCGCGTTTCGCAGGACTTGCCACGCAGGTCACCTGGGTTAGCTGCCTACCCATCTCCTGGGCCATGAAACGGCCGAGCCGGCACAAGCCCAGATAGTTACCGTAGGCACGTTCATAGATGTACTGCGTGGCATAGAACCCTGTCACCGTCAACCCGTCTGAGCCTTGCTGCGCAAACGCTACCTGTTGAAGGCAGGGAAAGCCTCTCATACGCTGATTGGTGTGGTCCCTGTGTGGGTCAAAGATCGCCGCTTGTAATGCTGACCTGCGATGGTTGCCTCTGTGCCATGTTTGGATGATGTGTTCCAGTTGGTTGACGCTGTCCCCGTTGGCGGCGTTGCGGCCGTAGGCGATGAGGCGTTGGAAGTAGACGCCGTTCCTGTTGCTAGCGTCCTTGAGCACACGCGGCATGATTTGTCTGTAACGTCGGTATAGCTGTTGACGATCTGCTTCCGGGTTCCAGAGCGAGACGGGGAAAATGGTGTTGGCGACCTTGTGACAGGAGAGGGATTTGGCTTCGGCACCCAAGGCATCATCAAGGAGTTCACGTATTGGTGCTACTTCCAGGGGCTCCCCATGGTCGAACCCGCGAATCACGACTGTTAGAGGCGCAATCTCACTCCTGGCCATCAAGTGGAGGAACGCCCTAGCCCAGGCGACGGAGAGGTTGCCCTCTTCAATCGTAAGTGATCTACCCATCCCCA
This sequence comes from bacterium OM1 bin76, assembly GCA_002238785.1. GTDB lineage: Bacteria > Actinomycetota > Acidimicrobiia > Spongiisociales > ZC4RG35 > Bin76. The sequence continues at coordinate 24,605 of MPNA01000007.1, forward strand.
GCTTCTTCCCAGTGCCGGTACAGGGCACGCCCCACATACCCGCGTCGCGAAACGCGGACGAACGTAGACCAAGAATTGCCGGCTTCCAGCCGGCCGACTCCTGGGCTGGTCGCTATGAAGATAGAGCCCTGCTCAATGTCTGAAAAGGGCTCGAGGCAGACACTCTCTGGCTGCGCTCCACCTAGGACCAATATGAGGTCACCCACTTCCACATCCACGGCCCTCCCGATCCAGTGGGTATCCAACACCAAGGCGGTCTGTGACGCGTACCACCCGAGGAGCAGCGATTGAGCTTTACGGGAGCCCACTCTCAACAGCGTCCTAGCCCGCATGCCCGGTAACACTTGGAGCGCGCTTCGCAGATGGTGAACCAGCGTCGCGTATCCAACGCCAAAGTAGCCGGCAACCATAAAAGCCTGCTCGGGTGTACAGTCCTCCATGCTCCACCCTCGAAGCGCAAATGCCTTGGATACCGCCAACTTGGGCATGAGAAGAGCACCCGCAAAGCAATCCGCCATGAACTCCTTGGGATCGAAACGAGGGTTGTCCCATTGCCCAACCAGTTCGTCGATATCCACTCCGTCACTCTGGTTGTGGTGACCAAGTTCGTGGGCACAGGTAAACGCCCGGCGGCCGGGTGGGCGTAACGAGGAGACGATAATAGTGGGAGTGGAAACAGATAGGTACATTCCCTCCATACTGGGAAGGTCCAGAAACCGAACCTCAATGCCAAGTTTCTGAGCGAGATCGTACACAGAGACAGCGTGGTCAAGCCCGTAGCCAACCGAAAGACGGGTACGGAGGGCCGCCGCCGTTGCCTCTCGGGCTATCAATCGCCGGTTGCTCATTCGATGTGATTTCTCGGAGCGCGGAGCGCCTGGACAAGCTGGAGAATGCGGTCAAGGTCCTCTTCTCGCAACTTGCTCAACTCCCTCGCCGCTAGCTTCACGCGATCCGCAGCCAAGCTCGACTCCTCGTCCCCCTCACCCACGATCCAAGAAATACTGACCCCGTACATCTCAGCCAGCGCAGTGAGTTCCTCGGCAGATACCCTTCTGCGAGCTGCTTCGATCTCGGAAACCGTAGGACGGTGCCAGTCCAGACTCTTGGCTACCTGACCTTGGGTGAGACCTGCCATCTCTCTCGACAGGCGAAGACGTGATGCGATTGCCTTTCGCTTCTCTTCGTATTTGGTCATCCTTTAGGCCTCAGAGCCGACATAGGAACAAAGGGAGTCCGCTATCTCGCCAACCGACAATGCACGCTTCCCATCCTCAGAAATGAAGGGGTTGTAGTTGCCGGGAAGCTCCACCTTTAGGGACTCCGAAAGCATGACGGTCGCTTCCACCCCGCTAAGGCTGTCGAAGCCCTCCACCCCAAACACCGGGCACGTTGACGCATCTATGCCAGCACTTGACCGCCCGCTCACCTCTTGGACCTCGACGATGACTTGAACCACCCTCTTCAGGATCTCTTGCTTGTTCATAAGTACCTCCTTACCGCAGGTAAGATTATCTTACCATAAGAAGCCGAGCGGTCAAAACATAACCCAATATTGCTCACCGACAGACCGGTCCTAAAGGGACAGCGTTGTTGCCCGTCCCGCATTGCTTTGGTAGGCGGCGTTCGGGCTGGCTACCGTCAGGATGGGCGGTTCGGATGTATGCGGGGCTCCTGATATTTGCTTGGAGAGCATCTTGATTGGGAGACAACGAGCTAGGTCCAGATCCGTGTTGGAGAGTGGTGGCAACAGGCCGCTGTAAGGAGTCGGCGATTCTTTGTCAAGAGTCTCCTGGGGGCGGGTGTAACTGTATCCTGACGGACTGTCATCTCATGGGCACGTACCCACAGTAGAAGGAGCCATCACCCGGAACGGCAACACCCGACTGGTGGAAACCCGCCCGAAGCTGATCCACACCGTTCCATCCACCAACTGTTCCAACCCCAACCGATCAACCAACGTCCCCGCCGTTAACAACCCGGCGTCAGCCACCAAAGACTCATCATCGAAAACCACCCCAAAACGATTCGATACTCTGCAATACTCCACTCACAGGAAGTGCCTCCCAACTGTGGACCAACAGCTTCTTCGCTAACAGCTATTGTCCCAGATCAGAGGCACTCTCCGCCTCTATCCACCCACCCACCAACCACACCCCATCGGTGGATTGAGGCTAAGAATCCGTCAAATCGCTATTCTGACTTTACGGCCCCGCCGCCCTGTGTCTTCAACTGGACCTAATGTCTTTCTCTGTCGAAGACGAATGCCTGTACTCCATCCGAACTGATGTACCCTCTCTCTCAGGTCAAGAGTGGAACAGAGCAGTCGGTCACGGTAAGTTTTGGTACTATAAGTAGTATTAAGGCACTCTACTGTGGCTGTGACCTGGGATTATGTTGAGATCATAGCGGAGGCGGACGGGAATCGAACCCGCCGGGGATCGTTTGACCCCCCACCGGTTTTGAAGACCGGGGAGCCCACCAGGCGCTCGCTCGCCTCCAGTGTGGAAGGGTAACCGGTGGGAGGGTGGTACTGTGAATGAGATCATGGGCGATCCCGAGAAGATGCAGGATCAGCAGGCGGCCCTGCGGGTCACCGGACTGGTGGACACGCCCCGCCGGTGGGATCTGGAGGCAATCTCTGGGCTTTCGGGGCAAGTTGCCGAGGCCGGGGGACGGGGTGTCTCGGCCGGTTCTCTCTTGGAGGCCAGTGGGCCGCGGGGCGGGTTTGTGTCGGTGGAGAGCGAAGATGGTGCCTACCGGGCTTCCATCCCGATTAAGGAGTTGTCCTCCAAGGGAGTGGTGGTATATGGGTTGGGCGACGGGCAACTTCCCAGGGAGAGGGGAGGTCCCTTCCGGATGCTGGTGCCGGGCGGCCACACCCTGTGCTGGAACGTGAAGGGGGTGGGGGAGATGCGGGTGACCGCTGAACAGGAGCCTGACAGCGTGCCTGCCAATCCGACCCACTGAGGCGTGGACACGCTTCGGTGGGTGTCGTGATGAGGGTTGAGATGACGACGGTGAGGTCCACGATGGCAAGTCTTCGTAACGGGGGAACTGTCCGCCTGTAGGCCTCTTCAGTCTGCTGAGAGTCGTTCTGTCTGGTTACGCGTCTCGGGGCACTTCTTGGTTGATTTGTAACGGTTGTTCCGGGTGTCGTTGGGAGTTGTTCTGGCTTTTGCCCTGTACCGAGACGAAAAGTCGACTGAGGGGAGGACTCCAAACATTAAGTTATTAGTGTTTGTTTTCATAACTTAGTGTTGTGTAGAGGTGTTTTGTCACAGGACCTGTGCATACTGGTGGATATGAAAACAGAGTCTGCGAACCGGGCGGCCGTGAACAGGGCGCGTCTGCTGAGGCCTACCATGCCGGTGGCCGAGGCGTCGGTGGAACAGCTTAGACAGCGGATAAGGTCCACGATCCGCGTTCAGAACCAGGCTGCTGCGGACCGTGCCGAAGCGGTAGCGGAACTGGATCGACGCCAGGGTACAGAATTGGTGGAAACCGTGCTGCGGGAGGATGGGCTGTTGGGCAGACGGCGGGCCCGGTCGGAGGTGGAAACTGCCAAAGAGTTGGAAGAGTTGCCCAAGACCCGGGAGGGTTTCCAAAAGGGAGACATCTCTGCGGACAACGCCCGCATCCTGGCCAGTGCTAACCAGCGGGGAACCATCAAAGAGGACGAGTTGTTGGATGATGCCCGTTCTCAGTCTCCTGATAAGTTCGCCCGGTCGGTCCGAAAGCACGAACAACGACAGTCCCGTGATGATGGTGTTTCGAGGTTGGAGCATCAGCGTTCCCACCGGTTCGCGAAGATCACCACCGATGCCGACGATGGGATGACCGTGTTGTATGGGCGGTTCGACCCTGTTACGGGCGCTCGGATCGAAACGGCGGTGTCGGCGATGATGAACCAGTTGTGGCACAAAGAGGACCCCACCGATCGGGCCACGGCTCCACAGCGGATGGCCGACGCCCTAGCAAAACTTCTTACTCGTCAAGGGAAGGGCGGGGAGGGTCGTTCTCAGGATGTGCGACTGTTGTTGATCGCCGACTACGACGCGGTCAGCGGACGGTTGGGCAACCCCCGCTTGGAGAACGGCACCCCGGTTCCGGCGGGGACGTTGCGCCGTTTGGGGTGTGATGCTCAGGTACTGCCTGCTGTCTTCTCGGGTGGTTCGATACCGCTGGACCTGGGGCGGGCCCGGCGTACCGCCAGCGGTTCCCAACGCGCTGCTTTGGTTGCCCGCGACAGACACTGTGTGGGTTGCGGCGCCAAAGCGTCCTGGTGTCAGGCTCACCATATCGTTCATTGGCAGGACGGAGGCCCCACCAGTTTGGAGAACATGTGCCTGCTGTGCAGCCGGTGTCACCACAAGGTTCATGACCAAGACTGGACCGTGCACCAAACCCCAACCGGGAAGTACACGCTACGTCGGCCGCCGATCACCGACTGGCGACGACCCTCCCGCCAAACCAACCACCACCCCCGCCGTCGGCGACGCACCCGCAAACACCCCATCAAACAAAGAAAATGATCCGCACCCACTCCCCAATCGTTCCTCTCAACAGCCGGTTGTGCCTGGATAGGTCCCTCAGGAAAAGGTCGGCAGTGGCGTATCCTTTGCCACTATGACTCAGCGCACTAGCCGTCGACCCAGTGCCGGGCCCACCTTTGGGGAGATTCTGGAGAGTTTTCGACGTCGGCGCGGTTTCAAGAGAAGGCAGATCGCCCGGCAGTTGGGAGTTACCCAGGGTCAGGTGAAGGACTGGGAGCGTGGTGCGGAGATACCCATCCATCCCGGGTTGCTACGCTCGCTGGAGGCCATATTGGAGACACCGGAGGGGATACTGGTTCGGGCCGCCGGTTTCTCGGCGCCGGTGCCGGATGAGCCGAAGATGACCATTCAGGAATCGCTGGCCTCCCTGGCCAGTCCGGAGGACGAGGCCACTTTGCATCCCATGGATCTCCAGGAGGAACTGCTACCTGTTCTCCCGCCAGCCCCGGCCGAGCCGTCTGGAGGACCATCGGGGTTGTTCTCCTACCGTTACAACCCTCCCGAAGAACGATGGGTGTACCGGATCCGGTTCCTGCTCACCGGTGCGGGACTGGCCCTTTTGGGTCTGCTGCTGATCTGGGCAGCGGGACGAGTTTGGGGGGAGTTGGGCACTCTCTGGGATGCCGTCTTCGGTTGATGAGCCCCGCCCTGCCGTGACTGAAGCCATTCGGGTGGTGGTGCACCCCTCGCACCCTTGGGGAGTGCCCGAGAGCCTGGCAAGAGTCCCGGGGGTGGAGGTGATCACCCCACCGGACTTGGATTCCCTGTCCGAATGTCTCGCTGATCCCCGCTCTGAGATTCTGGTGAGCTTCATCTGGACCGACGAGTGCCTGTCCGTGGGTCTGCGCTGGATCCAGTCGATCGCCTCGGGACTGGATTACTACCCACTCGAAGACCTGGCCGCAGCCGGAATCCGCCTGACATCCGGCCGGGGAGCCAATGCGCCGGCGGTGGCGGAGCACGCCTTCGCCCTGCTGTTGGCGGTCACCCGGCGGATCGGCAAGTCGGTGCGGTACTCCGAGCGGGCCCTGTGGCGGCAAGGGATGGGATTCGAACTGGTGGGCAAGACCTTGGGAGTATTGGGGTTGGGCACCGTTGGCGAGGAAATAGCCTGGCGGGCCAAGGCATGGGGGATGGAGGTGATCGGCACCAAGCGGCGCCCCGGCTCCTACCGAGGATGCGCAAGCCGCGTATTCCCTCCCGAGGAGACCGTGGAGGTGTTTCGCAGATCCTATGCGGTGGTCAGCGCTCTACCCCATGTGAAAGGCGCCCCTCCCCAGGTGGGCGCCGCCGAACTGGCGGCCCTGGGCGACGGTTGGTTCGTCAATGTCGGCCGTGGCTCGGTGGTGGACACCGAGGCGTTGCTCGATGCCCTGGACTCAGGAGAACTGCGTGGCGCCGGGCTGGACGTCACCTTCCCTGAGCCCCCTCCCCAGGACTCTGCGTTGTGGCGGCATCCCAAAGTGGTGCTCACACCACACCTGGGGGGCTTCTCGCCGGAGTACGCAGACCGCCTGGCGGACATTTTCGCCACCAATCTGCGAGCCTTCCGCGGAGAGGGTGAGTGGGTTAATCTGGTTGTATAAGACCTCGCCGCCCAGGTGGGGCGCACCGTTTCATATCGCAGAAGACTGCCCACTCATATGAGCAAGATCAACCACCAGGAGGGGGTGGTGCTCCGCAGTTATCCGTTTGGCGAGGCGGACCGGGTGGTGGTGTTGCTCAGTCCCCGAAGGGGTAAGTTGCGCACCGTGGCGCGGGGGGTCCGGCGGGTGAAGAGCCGGTTGCGGGGAAGGCTGGAGCCATTCTGCTGGGTGGAATTGGTGTTGCATCGCGGACGGGAACTGGATCTGATCACCTCGGTGACGGTGGTGGCCGCCTATCCCGAGTTGCGGTCCGACCTGGACCGTTTGCTGGGCGCTTCCATGATGGTGAACGCGGTGGACGCGGTGGCTCAGCAGGAGCAGCGTTCGGGTCCGCTCTTTGGCTTGCTGACCGAGAGCCTGGGGGTGCTATGCACCTCTGACGACATCCCCGGTCTTACTACCGCCTTCCTGCTGCGTCTGGCCGAGACGGTGGGGGTGGCGCCGGCTCTGGAGTGGTGCGCCAGTTGCGGACGGGAAGCAGGGCTGGCCAGGTTTCACTTCGAGGGAGGGGGGGTAGTATGCGGGCGATGCCGAACGCAAGGCTCGGTCCGGCTGGTGGGGGGAGTAACCGAACACCTGCGGGACCTGGCGCGAGCCGAATTGAACGATCTCCCCTTCACCACGGTTGATGTGTCACAACAGGCTATGAGTGTGGTCTGCCGGTTCTTGGAGTACCACCTGGATCGCAGCTTTCGCCCGGTGGCGGCGCTGTCATGACCCAAGGGGTTCCCCGTCATGTGGGGGTGATACTGGACGGCAACGGCCGCTGGGCGCAACAACGGGGATTGCCCCGGGTGGCCGGTCATGTGGCAGGGGAGGATGCGCTGCTGGACGTGCTGGAAGGCGCTCTGGAACTGGGGATCGAGTGGTTCACGATATTCGTGTTCTCCACCGAGAACTGGCATCGTTCCTCTGATGAGGTGAGTTTCTTGATGGAGTTCTGTGAGGAGTTGCTGGTGAGGCGGGGCCGGGAACTGGCGGAGCGGGGAGCGCGCCTTCACTTTGCGGGAGACCTCGAGGATCCGCGGATACCCCACAGCGTGCGCCTCAACATCCGGGAGACCCTGGAAGTCACCACCCCCAACCACAGATTGAACCTGGTGGTGGCCTTCAACTACGGGGGACGCCGCGAGATTGTGGAGGCTGCCCGGTCACTGGCGGCCGACGCCGCAGCAGGGAGGATCCGACCCGAGGAGGTGGACGAGCAGTCCCTGGCGGCCCGGCTCCACATTCCCGGGATGCCCGATGCCGACCTGATCATCCGCACTTCGGGTGAGAACCGCCTGTCGAACTTTTTGTTGTGGCAGGGTGCCTACGCCGAGTTGTACTTCACCGACGTGCTGTGGCCCGACTTCAACCGGGCCGAATTCGAAAGAGCCCTTGCCGAGTACCGGCGCCGGGAGCGGCGTTTCGGCCGAATACGGGACCCCTCCTAGCTTCGGGGTTCGATTAGCCTTTCCTTTGTCCCTATGACCAGTTTGGAAACCATCGTCAACCTGTCCCGTCGCCGCGGGTTTGCTTTTCCATCCTCGGAGATATACGGCGGGCTGCGATCCGCCTACGACTACGGGCCGCTTGGGGTGGAACTGCTCCGCAACGTAAAGAACCAGTGGTGGCGTTCGATGGTGAACACCCGCCGGGACGTGGTGGGGATCGACTCGGCGGTGATTCAATCGCGCCGGGTGTGGCAGGCATCGGGGCACGAGTCGGTGTTCACCGACCCATTGGTGGAGTGTCGTCAATGTCATCAGCGATTCCGGCAGGACAAGCTGGCCCGACCCGAGCAGTGTCCCTCATGCGGGCGGCGTGACACCTTCACCGAGCCCCGCCATTTCAACCTCATGCTTCGCACCCACATGGGACCGGTGGAGACCGAGGAGAATCTGGTGTACCTGCGTCCCGAGACGGCCCAGGGGATATTCATCAACTTCGCCAATGTGCTGCGGGTCTCCCGCCGCAAGCTCCCGTTCGGAGTGGCGCAGATCGGCAAGTCGTTTCGCAACGAGATAACTCCCGGCCAGTTCGTTTTCAGGACCCGGGAATTCGAGCAGATGGAGATGGAGTGGTTCTGCCTGCCGTCGGAGGCCTCGCAGTGGTTCGAGTACTGGGTGGATGCCCGGCGTCGCTGGTATCTGGACCTGGGCATGAACCCGGAGAATCTTCGGATCCGACCCCACGGCGACGACGAATTGTCCCACTATTCGAAGGAGACGGTGGATGTGGAGTACCGATTCTCCTGGGGATGGGACGAATTGGAGGGGATCGCCAACCGGACCGACTTCGACCTGCGACAACACTCCGAGCACTCCGGGCAGGACCTCAGCTATTTCGACCAGGCCACCGGAACGAAGGTGGTCCCCTACGTGATCGAACCGGCGGCAGGGGCCACCCGCACCACCTTCGCATTCTTGATCGACGCCTACCGCACAGAACAGGTCCGGGGCGCACAGCGGGTCGTCCTGGGACTGGACCCTCGTCTGGCGCCCTACCAGGTGGCGGTGCTGCCCCTCTCCCGAAAACCGGCATTGGTGGAGCCCTCCTCGCGAATCGCCGACGACCTGGGGGAACGGTTCTCGGTTGAATTCGACATCACGCAGTCGATCGGAAAGCGCTACCGGCGCCAAGACGAGATCGGCACTCCCCTGTGCGTCACCTTCGACTTCGCTTCACTGGAGGACCAGGCGGTCACCGTCCGTGACCGGGACACCATGCAGCAGGACCGGGTGGGTGTGGATCGCCTGCGTGGGTACCTGGCAGAGAGGTTGAACGGATGACCCGCAAGATCCTGATCGCCGTCTGGGCTTTGCTGGCGCTGGCGGCGGCCGGTGGGGTGATCTGGTTCTACGTGGCTGGGAATGTTGGTGACCCCACCGAAGTGACCGCTCCGCCCATCACGGCCGACACTGCGACTGCAGCCGGGGAACAACCCTCATCGCCGACCACTTCCGAAGCGCCAGCGGCGACCACCACCGAGAGCCCGGCGCCTTCCACAACCGCGGCTTCTTCGGGAGCGGAGGATGACGAGGCCTCTGCCGACGGCGCCGACCAGAGCCCGGATCCCGAACCGCAGGAGGAAGCCGAAGCAGCCTCGGGGGAGACGGTGGAGTTGCAATTGACCGACGGAACCGAGGCTCGATTCCTGATCTACGAGGACCTTCGGGGGGAACCGTTCACGGTGGTGGGGGTTACCACCGAAGTGGTGGGCAGGATAAACGTGAACCGGGCCGACCTGGCCGCATCGCAGATGGGAGACATCCTCATCAACGCCCGGACCTTTGTCACCGACACCGGGAATCGGGATCGCGCCATCCGGGGCCCGATTCTCAACGCCGAGCAGTTCGAGTTCATCGTTTTCCGTCCGCATGCGATCATCGGCCTGTCGGGCGCCGCCGAACCAGGGGTTGAGTGGAGCTTCACCGTTGAGGGGGAACTCACGGTGCGAGACATCACCAAGCCGGTGACCTTCGACGTGGTCGCCCGCTTGGAAGACGGGGATGTGCTGGAAGGAGAGGCCTCGGCGACCGTGTTCCGGTCCGACTTCAATCTCTCCATTCCGTCGGTGCCGTTCGTGGCCAATGTGGCGGACGAAATTGGCTTGGAATTGGACTTCATTGCCGGGCCGGTCGGGCTAGGATGACGGTCACCTGAATGTATTGCCCAAGGCGGTGTGGGATTAGAGGCGGTCCGTAATCGGGGGTGAAGAAATGAACAGGGGGGATGAAGACCGGGAGCGGGTCCGAGCGGCGGTCAACCTGGTGGAACAGTTCGCGACTGTGACCAAAGTGAAGAAAACCGGGCGCAACCACATGGCCCTGTGTCCCTTCCATCAGGAGAAGACACCGTCGCTTTCCATCGATGCTGCGCGAGGCCTGTTCTATTGCCACGGGTGTCACAAGGGAGGGGATGTCTTCACGCTGGTGCAGGAGACCCAGGGGATGTCCTTCCCGGAGGCGCTGCAGACCCTCGCCAGGCAGGCGGGCATCACGCTGAACTACAACCCGGTTGACGGCCGCAAAGCGGCTGAGCGGGAACGTCTGGTGGCTGCGATGCGCCGGGCGGTCGACTTCTACACCCAGCGGCTCCTCTCGGGACCGGACGCCGGCCCCGCCCGCGCCTACCTGCGGTCCCGCGGTTATGACCGGGGACTGATCGAGAAGTTCGGCTTGGGGTTCTCCCCGCTGGGCGAGCCGTCGCTTCGGACAGAATTGCGGTCGGCGGGTTTTTCGGATGCGGTGATGGAGAGGGCCGGTCTGGTCATCAACCGGGGAGGGGATGGATCCCGGGACCGCTTCTGGGGTCGTATCATGTTCCCGATACACGACCTGAAGGGCGACCCGGTGGGGTTCGGAGCCCGGTTGCTGAAGGGAACCGGCCCCAAATACCTCAACTCGCCGGACACCGCGCTGTATCACAAGTCCCGGTTGCTGTACGGATTGCACATGGCGCGGCGGGAGATCAGCCGGGAGGACCGGGCGGTGGTGGTGGAGGGATACACCGATGTCATCGCTCTCCACCAGGCGGGAATGGAGTCGGCGGTGGCCACCTGTGGCACCGCCCTGGGAGAGGACCACCTGGAGATGCTGGGCAGGTTGGGCGAGCAGATCGTGCTGGCATTCGACGCCGACCAGGCGGGGACCCAGGCGGTGCTCCGGGGCGAGCGGGTCAGCCGGCGCAGTGGACGCCGGTTGGACATGCGAGTGGCCGAACTGCCCGATGGGAAGGATCCGGCCGACCTCCTGCAGGATGGTCGCCTGGATGAGCTTCGCAAGGCGGTGGATGATGCCCGCCCGGCGCTGGCATACCGGATAGAGCGGCGCCTGCGGGGAGTGGACCTCACCGACCCCGAGTCACGCGCTCGGGCGGTGAACGAGTTGGGGGCCCTGGTGGCGGCGGTGAGTGATCGGACCACCAGGGGCGACTACGAACAGACACTATCAAGGAGGACGGGAGTGGGCATAGAAGAGATACGAGCCGTGGTTTCCAGGGCGAAGGGACGACCGACGCAGACTCGCACCGAGAGTCGCCAGAGTCCCCCTCGGCCACCGAGGAGATCCACCCGCCGGGGATCCCCGGCGGAGCGGGAGCTTCTGAGGGCGGTGCTGTTGAACCATCCCGGTCTGCGGGAACTGGAAGTGGACAGCAACCTGTTTTGTGAAGGCCTGTATCGGCGGGCCTTCGAAGCCATCGAAGCCGACTGGAGGGCCACCCCCATGGGGAGGCGTACTCCCATCGCATGGCAACAAGAGCAGGCCGGGGAGGAGTCCCGCCGGCGCTCTCCGTCGGATGAGGTGACCATGGCGTTGCTGGAGATCTCCTCCGATCCGTCGGAGCCGGGCGATCCCCGTCCCATGGTCATCAGGTGCCGGCGGGAGGCGCTCGGCAGGGAGCGAAGCATGATCGACGCCCGAATGAGGGCGTTGGCCGCCGACGATCCTCAGCGGCCCCGCCTCCTCAATCAGATCGTGCAACTGGATCGCCGTCGCCAGGAACTTGCCGGAGATCTGCCGTGACGAGAGGGGGAGAGGGTTTCGATCAGCGGGTGGGGATGATTGTGCGCCGGGGCCGGCAGCGGGGGTTCGTCACCACATCGGAACTGATGGCGGACCTGGACAGCCTGGACGACGCGGCGGCCGACGAGGGGAAGAGATGGGAGGATCTGATGGCTCGGCTGGGGGAGGAGGGCATCGAGGTGATCGAGGAGGTGGCGGAGGTCGAGAAGCAACTGGGCCGCCAGGGCTCGGGTAGATCTTCGAAGCTGTCCAATCCGGTCAGCCTTTACCTGAAGGAGATCGGACGGTATCCACTGCTCAAGCCCGAGCAGGAGGTGGAGTTGGCCGTGCAGATCGAAAGTGGCGTGTTGGCCCGGGAAGCTCTGCAGAGAGAAGGGTTGTCACGACGGGACCGCAGGGAGATGAGAAGGCGGGTTGCCCGGGGTGAGAAGGCCTACAACACCCTGGTGGAGTCGAATCTGCGGCTGGTGGTCTCTATCGCTCGCAAGACCTTCGGATCGATGAACGGGGCGACCCTGCTGGACCTGATCCAGGAGGGAAACATGGGCCTGATGAAGGCTGCGGAGCGTTTTGATCATCGGCGGGGGTTCCGTTTCTCCACCTACGCCGGCTGGTGGATCAGACAACCCATGATCAAGATGTTTGCGGAACAGTCACGGGCCATCCGGCTGCCTGCCCATCTGGCCGCCATGGTCCCGGTGCTCAAGGAGACCCAGAGGGAACTCACCCAGCAGGAGGGCCGGCCGCCCACCAATGCCGAGTTGGCGGCCCGGCTGGAGATCGACCCCGCCCAAGTGGAGCGGATGGTGAGGATCACCCAACGCACCGTGTCGCTCCAAGACCCGGTGGGGTCGGAGGAAGACGGGACGACGGTGGGAGACATGGTCGAGGACCTGACCGCCCAGGATCCCTTCGATGCGGCCACCCTGGCGTTTCTTCAGAGGCACCTGGCCCACGTGCTGAAGAATCTCCGCGGGCGTGAGCAGGAGATCCTGCGGCTGCGATTCGGTTTGGAGGACGGCAGGGTGTGGACGCTTGGGGAACTCTCCCGAAAATTCCGGGTCACCAAGGAGAGGATCCGGCAGATGGAGAGAAAGGCGCTGTCCAAGATCCGCCACCAGCGCCTGACCAGGAGCCTGATGGAGTACCTGGAGGACTAGCCGCAAGCAGGGACTGGACGCCCTATGCAGGGGACTCGGGGAGGATCGAGGTGGCTAAAAAAGATGGCAAAGCCGCGAAACATCACCACTCCTGAGGAGGGTCTCTCTCCTTGATTTCGACCCATGATGGGAAGACGACACGAAAAAGCCACCGGTCCGGACACCGAGCTCACCGACCGAAGGTTCCAGAGGGCGACAAAGGCCAAAGAGGCGAAGGCCATTCCTTTCGTGATGGGACTTCGCCCGTTCCACGATGGCGGCGGTGGCGGGGGTGGGCTCCCATGAATGGAGGCGAATTTTCGCGAGTTAGGTGTGGTTGTGTCTTGAAATGGCGCGGGAGGAGCCTGTTCGTCTTCTTGCCCATTTCAGGGCTTTGAGGCAACCTGCCCGCAGGAGGAAGGCGAGTGCCGCCAGCGACTTGTTGCCTCGGTCGGGTTTAGGCCAGCGCGAACGCGGGCTGTTTAGAGTCGAAAACCCTTTGTTTGGTTGGTCTGCTATCGGATCCAGTAGGCGTCTTCGCCGTGCTGGGCGATGTCCAGGCCGATGATCTCGTCCTCGGCGCTGGCTCGCAGGCCGATGGTCTTGTCGAGGATCTTGGCCAGGATCCAGGTGGCGCAGAAACTGAATACAACCACGGCCAGCACAGCCACTATCTGCTTGCCGAAGAAGGCGGCGCCGCCGTAGATGAGGCCGTTGAATTCGCCGTAGGCGGTGGATGAGAACACCCCGGTGAGAACCGAGCCGATGATGCCGCCCACCATGTGGATTGCCACCACGTCCAGGGAGTCGTCGTAGCCGAACCTCTCCTTGAGCCCAACCACCAGGGAACACACGTAACCGGCTGCCACGCCGATCACGATGGCGGCCGAAGGGCTGACGAACCCCGCTGCCGGGGTGATGGCGACCAGTCCCGCCACCGCTCCCGACACCAAACCCAGCAGGGTGGGACGGCGATGGCGCACCCAGTCGGAGACCATCCATCCGAACGCTCCGAGGGCAGCGCCCACCTGCGTATTGAGGAGGGCGGTGATGGCGGCTCCATCGGCGGCCAGTGCCGAACCGGCGTTGAAACCGAACCACCCGAACCAGAGGATGCCGGTCCCTATCAGAGTGATCGGAAGCGAATGCGGGGGATGCTCGACGCCGAAGTCCTGCCGGGGTCCCAACACTCTGATCAGCGCCAGAGCGGCGATCCCGGAGTTGATGTGGATCACATATCCGCCGGCGAAGTCCCGGGCGCCCCAGGAGAACAGGAGGCCGTCAGCGGCGAAGCCCCAGTGGGCCACCACCGGATAGATCAGAAGAGACCACAGGGCTGCGAAGACCACCCAGGAAGCGAACTTCATTCTCCCGGCCACCGCGCCGGCAATCAGGGCGGGAGTGATGATGGCGAACATCATCTGGAACGAGGCGAAAAGCGTCTCGTCGCTACCCAGGCCGTCCAATCCGGCTTTGCTGACGGCTCCGCTGAGAGGAGGACAGAGCCGCTGCCCCCCCCCCCGGCCCCCCCACCCGGGCTTCGGTGAGCCCCCCAAGGAGACCACGCCCGCCCGCCGAGGCGCCGAAGGCCAGCGAGAACCCGACGATCACCCAGATCACGGTGGCGATGGGGATGGTGACGATGTTCATCATCAGCATGTTGACAACGTTCTTGGTGTTCACCATTCCGCCGTAAAAGAGCGCCAGTCCCGGCACCATGAACAGCACCAAGGCGGAAGCGGTGATCATCCATGCAATGTCTCCAGTTCCCAAAACGAATCCTTTCTCTTACGGATTGTGGTGATGCTGTCGGCGAAAGAAACCGTTCTTTCCACCGGGACTACTCACCCCTGACATGTGATGATAACTGTCGACATGGGCCCGTCCGGATAATCCGGCGCCACCGTCGGGGTGAAAGGGGGTGGGTTTCTCGCCGTGGCGGCGCCTCAGCCGCTGGAGAGTTCCTCGATCAGCCGGGGCATGACCTTGTGGACATCCCCTACGATCCCCAGGTCGGCGATGGTGAAGATAGGCGCATCGGGATCCTTGTTGATGGCGATGATGGTCTTGGCGTCCTTCATACCCACCAGGTGCTGCATGGCTCCGGAGATGCCGCAGGCAATGTACACGTCGGGTTTGACGGTCTTACCGGTCTGTCCCACCTGCTTGGCGTAGGGAACCCATCCGGCGTCCACAATGGCGCGGGTGGCTCCAGTGGCGGCGTCCAGAGGGGCGGCCACGCCCTCCACCAATGAATAGTGCTCCGCCGCTCCCAAACCGCGGCCGCCGGAGATGATCACCGCGGCTTCCTCCAGGTCCGGTCCCTTGCGCTGCCGCACATGGCGTTCTGTGACCACTGCGTTGGACTCGCCGACCTCCGGCAGGTCGAGGGTTATCACTTGCGGTGGGGGTCCGGCGACCGGTTCGGCAGGAAAAGACTTGGGGCGCACGATCACCAGGTGCGGACCGGGAGATGAGAAGACCGCCTCGGCAATCTCCGAGCCTCCCGAGATCTCGTGGCGGGAGCCCACTGCACCGCTGCGGTCCAAGGTCACGTCCACCGCATTGGACAGGACCGGCAGGCCCATGCGGGCTGCCAGGCGACCAGCCACGTCGCGGTCGGTGTAGGCCTGGCCGAAGAGAATCAGATGGGGAGCATGCTCGGCAGCCAGGGTCGCGGTGGCTGCTGCCACCGGCGCCGCGGCCAGCATGTCGCCGGGGTCGAAGTGGAAGACCCGGGCTGCTCCATGCTCTCCCAGGGTCTGCCAGGCTTGCGGGGACCCCGAACCCGCGTACAGGACGGTGGCGGACCCGAGTTGCCGGGCCTTGCTCAGCAATTCCAATCCGAGAGTGGAAGGGCCGCCGTCGGTCTCCTCGCAAAATGTCCAGACTTCGGCCATGGCTATATGACCTTCACTTCCCGTAGCTTCTCCACGATCAACAGGTGGCCCTCTCCCTCGTCTTCTGCTATCACTCCGGCTTCTCTCTCCGGCGCCGGCGAGACAGCTACCACTTCCTGGCCGATGGAGATCGAGATTCCCAGGTCGTCGGCGCTCAGCGTCTCGGTGGGCTTGCGCTTGGCCTGCATGATCCCGCGGAAAGTGGGGTAGCGAGGCTCCACCACTCCGGCGGTCACCGACACCACCGCCGGAAGACCGGAGACCACCACGTCATAGCCGGCGCTGGTCTGGCGGTGGATGGTCACCTGATCGTCTGCAACCTCCACGCTGGTGGCGTAGGTCATGGCCGCCACCGAGAGCAACTCGGCCATCATCTGGGGAACCACACCGGAGTACCCGTCGGTGGACTCGGTTCCGCAGATGACCAGGTCGAATCCGGTGTGCCGGGCCGCGGCCGCCAGGATCCGGGCGGTGGTCAGCGCGTCGGCGCCTTCCAGAGCCTCGTCCTCGACCATCACCGCCTGGTCGGCGCCCATCGCCAAGGCTTGGCGAATGCCCTGGGCACGGCCCACCGGGCCCATGGACAGCAGGGTGACCGTCCCTCCACTCGCCTCGGCCAGGCGCAACCCCATCTCCACGCCGTACCGGTCCGTGTCGTCGAGGATCTGGTCCTCGGTACGGACCAGTCGATGGGTGACCGGGTCGAATCGAGAGGGATTGGCAGGATCGGGAATCTGCTTGACGCACACCAATATCCGCATGAGAAAGCCCAGTTTACCGTCCTCGAACTTGACTAAATCCGGGGCAGGAGGGCCGAGAGCAGCCGCCTGAAGTCCTCTTTTACGAGATTGGCGGTGGCCGTCACGTCCTCGTGGGTGAGCCGGTGGGTGGCGATGCCGGCGGCCAGGTTGGTGACCACCGAGAGTCCGATGATGTTCCGTCCCATGTGCCGGGCACAGATCACTTCGGGAACCGTGGACATCCCCACCAGGTCGGCGCCCAACCGGCGGGCCATCTCCACCTCGGCGGGCGTCTCGAAAGTCGGCCCCAGGAACCAGGCGTACACGCCTTCGGAGAGGGCGATGTCCTGTTCGGCGGCGACTTCCAGGGCCAGGCGCCGCAGTCCCGGCGTGTAGGTGTCCGACATGTCGGGGAACCGGGTCCCCAACCGGTCATCGTTGGGACCCATCAGGGGATTGATCCCCGCCAGGTTGATGTGGTCTGCTATCAGGACAATGGATCCGGCCGTCATCCCGTCTCCGCATCCCCCCGCCGCATTGGTGACCACCAGGGTGTGGCAACCGGCCGCCAGGCATGCCTTCACCGCAAAAGTCAGCACGTCGGGGTTGTATCCCTCGTAGGCATGGACCCGCCCCGACAGGAGCAACACCCGGTTGTCCCCGAAGGTGGTCGAATAGAGAGTGCCGGCATGGCCCTTCACGGCCGGAACCGGAAACCCGGGGATCTGCGGGTAGGGGATGGCGGTCGACTCCTGCAGATGCTCGGGGAAGTCTCCCGACGCCGAGCCGAGCACCACCACCACGTCATGGCGGGCGTGTCCGGTGGCCTCGGCTATGGCCTGAGCCGCCGTTTGGAGTCTGTCGTAAAGATCGGTCATGGCAACCTCAATCCATCTCGCTGCTTCGAATTCTCTCTCCCATCAGAGGAACAGGTTCCGGTGGTTCGTCCCCGATCGACCATGCTCCCGCCAGCAGGCCCCGCACCGACTGCCATCTGCTCTGCTCTCGATAGGCGACCTCGGCCAGGGCCTGGCCTCTCTCCACCCGATCACCCGGTTTGGCCAGGATGGTGACCCCCACCCCCGGATCGATGGAGTCCTCCTTTCGCTCCCGGCCCGCCCCCAACCGGGTGGCGGCCACCCCCACCGTCAGGGCATGACATCCGGTGACCCATCCCGGCGCCGGGGCGACCACCTCGGCGCGCCGTGGGGCCAGGGGGAGGATGGAGGGATTCTCCACCACCCGGGGATCCCCGCCCTGGGCTTCCACCACCTTCTCGAAGACCGCCAGCGCCTCACCGGACCTGACCGCCTCGGTCAGCATCGACCGGGCCCGTGGTTCGTCGGGCGCCCGGTCGGCCAGCAGAAGCATCTCGGCGCCCAGGGCCAGGACGACCTCCCACAGGTCCCCGGGTCCCTCGCCCCGAAGGACTGCGATGGACTCCTTGATCTCCGAGGCATTGCCCACCTGCCTTCCCAGGGGAGACTCCATGGTGGTGAGGAAGGCGGTGGTCCTCACCCCATGGGCCTTGCCCAGTCCCACCATGGTGGCGGCGAGTTCCCGGGCCCGGGCCGGGTCGGGCATGAACGCTCCGGCGCCGGTCTTGACATCCAGCACCAAGCCGTCCAGGTCTTCGGCCAGTTTCTTGGACATGATGGAAGATGCGATCAGGGGAAGGGAGGGGACGGTGCCGGTGGCATCCCTCAGGGCGTAGAGCTTGGCGTCGGCGGGCGCCAGGTTCTCCGACTGGCCGCCGTAGACCATGCCATGGGACCGCAGCACCTCCATGAATTGCTCGGAGCTCAGAGAAGTGCTCAGCCCGGGAATGGCTTCCAGCTTGTCCCGGGTACCGCCGGTGTGACCCAGTCCCCGTCCGGTCAGGGTGGGAGCCAGCACGCCGCAGGCCCTGACCATGGGAAGGAGAGGGATGGTCACCTTGTCGCCCACCCCGCCGGTGGAATGCTTGTCCACCTTGGGACCTTCCAGCCCCGACAGGTCCAGGGTCTCACCCGAGTGCAGCATGGCGTCGGTCCACGTCGCCAGTTCCTGGTGATCAAGACCCCGCAGGTACACCGCCATGGCCATCGCCGCCATCTGGTAGTCGGTCACCTCACCAGAGGTGAAGGCCGAGATGAGCCACCTTATCTGGTCCGAACTCAGCTCCAGGCCGTCCCGTTTGCGTTCTATCAGTTCCACTGCGGTGTAGTTCATGCCACCTCGCTCCAGAAGGATGAGCCCTCCCCGAAGGCAGGAAGGCCGAACCCTTCGGTAATTGTCGCCGCCACGTCCGAGAACTGATTGCGTACCCCCAGGTCGGTTCCCGCTGCCTTGCGGCCCGCCACCAGCAGTGGGACGAACTCGCGGGTGTGGTCGGTGGAGTCGTCTGTGGGATCGGTGCCATGATCGGCGGTTATGAACAGCAGGTCCTGCTCTCCCAGGTTGTCCACCACCACGGGGATCCGGTCGTCGATCAAAGACAGTCCCTCGGCGTACCCGTGGGGATCCTGCCGATGTCCGTATCTCATGTCAAGGTCCACCAGGTTGGCGAAGATCAACCCGGTGCGGTTTCCTGCCACCATGCCTGACAGCGCGTCCTCGGTCTTTCGCAGGCCGTCGAGGTCCCCCTCGGTGTGCTCGCTTCTGGTCAGTCCGCGTCCGCAGAACAAGTCCTCGGTCTTGCCGACCCCCCACACCGTCATGCCGGCGTCGCAGACCCGATCCAGCAAGGTGGCAGATGGAGGAGGCATGGAGAAGTCCTTACGGTCGTAGGTGCGCTGAAAGCTACCCGGTTTCCCGACGAAGGGACGGGCAATCACCCGTCCGATCCGGCGCCGGTTGCAGTGGCGACGGGCTATGCGGCACAGGCGGTACAACTCGGAGAGGCTCAGAACCTCGTTGTGGCAGGCGATCTGGAAGACCGAATCGGCTGATGTGTAGAGAATCGGATGACCGGTGCGCAGGTGCTCGGCGCCCAGATCCTCGATGATTACCGTTCCGGAGGCGGCGTAATTGCCGAGGAAGGGTCGTCCGAACTCGGCCTCGATGGGGGCGGTCAACTCGGCAGGGAATCCCTGGGGGAAGAGTCTGTGAGGTCGGGTGGTGCGCAGTCCGGCTATCTCCCAGTGGCCGGTGGTGGAGTCCTTGCCCACAGAGCTTGGGGTCATGCGCCCGAAGGCCATGGTGGGTTGGGGGGCAGGCGGCACTCCCCGCAGTTGGTGGAGGTTGCCCAGACCTGCTGCACCGAGGTTGGGGAGCCGAAGGCCTCCCACTGCCCGGGCCACGTTGCCCAGGGTGTCCGATCCGGTGTCCCCGTACCGGTCGGCGTCGGGGGCTTCGCCCGCCCCGCAGGAATCGAGCACTATCACCACCGCCCGCTCCAGGGGTGGGGTGCTCACGGCAGGGGACCCCCGGCCACCACCCTTCCATCCCTTACCGTCACCCCTTCCCGGGTGAGCTTGCGGACCTGCTCGGCGAGATTGGGGGCCACCAACCGACCGTCGGCCCTGACCACCCTCCACCACGGGACCGGTTCGGCGGTGCCCTTCAACAGGTTGCCGACCGCCCGCGCCGCGCCCCGGTGGCCGGCGGCGGAGGCCAGTTCGCCGTAGCTGATCACCTCCCCCTCCCGCACGGCAGCCAGGATCTCCAGCACGGCCCCCTCGAAATCTGCCACCGGCGGCATCCGTGGTCTCAGTGGGGGGTTCCGAACAGCCGGTCGCCCATGTCGCCCAGGCCGGGGAGGATGTAGCTGTTGGGGTCGAGGCCGCGGTCGTGACCTGCCGTCAGCACCGGTGTGTCGGGATGTCGCCGGGCCATGGTCTCCGCCCCGGGGGGACAGGTGACCATGCAAAGGCAGACGATGTCCTCACCCCCCGCTTCTTTGACCAGGTCAACCGCCTTGGCCAGGGATCCGCCCGTGGCCAACATGGGCTCCAGCACCAGCACCCGGGCGCCGGCCAGGTCAGGGAACTTGCTGTAGTAGCCCACCGGTTGGACGGTCTCGGGGTCCCGCTGCAGCCCGACGTAGCCCACCGACGACTCCCCCAGGACGTCGAGGGCGCCGTCCAGCATGCCGACCCCGGCTCGCAGCACCGGCGCCAGCACGGTCGGCTTGCCCAACCGACCACCCATGAAGCCGCCTTCCATGGGGGTCTCGATCTCGACGGGCGCCACAGGCAGATCTGCCACCGCCTCGGCGACCAGCAACCGGGTGATTCGGCGACTGGCGTCCCGGTACTCCCGCACCTCGGTCCGCCGGTCTCGCAGGACGGTCAGATAGTGCACCACCAGGGGGTGATCCACCACTATGAGGGTGGCTGGTTGCATGTCGGAGGCTGTCATGCCTTTAAACCTTATCCGGTGTTACGCATCCCCGCCGCGATTCCGTTGACGGTTATCAACAGGGCGCGCTGCAAGAGGGGATCGAAGGAATCTGCGGAGCGGGACCTCTTGAGGAGCGACACCTGCAGGAAGTTGAGCGGATCCAGGTAGATGTCACGGACTTCCAGGGTACGGCGCAGCACCGGGCTGGAGTGAAGCAGTGGTCCGCCGGTGAGCCGCGCCACCTCGCGGCAGGTGAGGTGGTACTCCTCGGCGATGGTGGCGAAGATGTGATGGTGGCCGGGATCGACCAGTTCGCAGACGTAGCGGGTGGCGATGTCCAGATCGGTCTTGAACAGAGTCATCTCCACGTTGGAGACGAACGTGTCCAGAAAGGACCACTTGCGAAAGGCCTGTTCGAGGATGCCGCCCAGGCCGGCTCGGCGGGCGGCAGCCAGACCCGACCCGAGTCCGTACCAACCCGGGATCACCTGCCGGGACTGGGTCCACCCGAACACCCAGGGAATGGCTCTCATGCTCTCCAGTTCCGCTTTCTGCCCGCCCGGTCGGCGGGCCGGGCGGGAACCGATGTTCAGATAGGCCAACTCCTCCACCGGGGTGGAGGAGAGAAAGTACTCCACCAGCCCATCGGTCTCCATCAGGCGGCGATAGGAATCGAAGCTGGCTTCCGACACCACGTCCATGGCGTGATACCACGTCTGGTGCTCGGCTTCGCCGTGATGGGGGACGCGATGCAGAAGCGAAGACTCCAACACCGAGGACAGCCCCAACTCCAGGTTGCGGTCCGCCAAAGCCGCAAGCCCGTACTTGTCGGAGATGACCTCGCCCTGCTCGGTGACCTTCACGGTCCCGTTCACCGTGCCGGCGGGTTGGGCCAGTATCGCCCGGTGAGTGGGGCCACCCCCCCGGCCCACCGTTCCTCCCCGCCCGTGGAAGAGCAACAGTCGGACTCCGTGCCGCTGGGTGACTTCCAACAGCTTCTGTTGGGCCTGGTAGATCTCCCACTGGGAGGTGGTGATACCCCCGTGCTTGCTGGAATCGGAATAGCCCAGCATGACCTCCTGGTAGTCGCCTCGCAGGGCTACCAGCCGCCGGTAGCCCTCATCGGAGAGCAGTCGGTCCACAATCTGGGGAGCGGCCCGCAACTCGGTGATGGTCTCCAACAGGGGGACGAATCCCATCCGGGCGACCCCTCGGTGCAGGTCCACCAGGCCTGCCTCCCGGGCGAGGGCGGCGGCAGCCAGGATGTCGTCGGCGCCCCGGGTCATCGAGACGATGTAGCTTTCGATGACCTCCGGTCCGAACCGATCCAGCGCCTTGCGGATGGTGTGGAAGGTCTCCACCACCGTGTCTTCAGGCTGGCCCAACTTGGTGGCCACCGTGGACAGGGGGCGGGGACTTACCAATTCCTGGGACAGGAGCGCCGCCCGTGACTCCCGGTCCAGGGACGGGTAGTTGATGGAGAGGGGCTCATAGAGCTTGGAAAGCGCCATGTGATGATGCCCGGCGTGTTCCCGGACGTCCATCACGGCCAGGCAGAAACCGAAGGTCACCACATTGCGCGTCAGGCGGGCCAGAGCCCCTTCGGCGATCAACTCTCCGGCGTTGTCTCGCAACGAGGACTCCATCAACCGCAATTCATCCAACAGCTCCCGGGGGTGGGAGTAGTCGGCGTCGGGGACATGCTTGGAGCCGTCCTCCAATCGTTTGAGAGTGTTCCGCAGGCGCTGGTGGATGAACGCCAGCTTCAGCCGGTAGGGCTCGGTGGCGTTGAGCCGCTTCCACCGCTCCCAGATATGGGGCAGGATGACCTTGTCGCGCTCCAAGGCCGTCACCAGTTCCTCGGAGACCTTCTGGATGAGGCTGGACACGGAAAGTTCAGAGGCCAGTTTCTCCACGGCGGTGACCAGGTTTCTCAAACCCTGGCGGTGTTGCCGCTCCAGCACTTCCAAGGTCACTTCCGCGGTGATGTTGGGGTTTCCGTCGCGGTCTCCGCCCACCCAGGTTCCGAACCGGATGGGTGGGCGACCGTGGTTCTCTATGCCCAGGCGGGAGAATTGGTGATGGATCTTCTCACCCAGGTCCGGCATCACCTCCCCGAACAGGTCGTTGAGATAGAAGAGCACCGCTCCCGCCTCGTCCTGGGGAAGCGGCCTGACCCCCCGCAACTCGTCGGTCTGCCACATCTGGTCGATCAACTCGGCGGTGCGGCGGTCCAGCAGGAATTGCTGAGAGGCGGTGGCGCGCGGATCGTTGCGCTCCGCCAGAAGTTCGGAGAGGGCCTTCTGCTTGGTGAGCAGGCTTCGGCGGGCCGCCTCGGTGGGATGGGCGGTGAAGACCGGCCGCCATTCCAAACGCCCGGCGACCTCCTGTATCAGCGACGATTCACAGTTGCTCTCCAGGATCCGGTCCACGGTCCTCTCCAGCAGCCGGTCGTCGTCCCGCGATGTCAGGTCGTCGATCCGGTGAACCTGTTCGGCCACGTTGGCCAGGTAGAAGTAGATGCTGAAGGCCCGGGCCAGATTGATGGCTTCGGGCAGCCCCAAACCGGCCAGCAGTTGATCGAGTTGCTGACCTGCCTCGGTCTCCTCCCGGTATCGGATGGCCTTGGTCACCGCCCTGACCTGCTCGACGATGTCCAGCAGGTCCTCGCCGTGCTGGCGCACCAGGGTGTCCCCCAGTTGATGGCCCAGCCGGCGGATGTCTCTTCTGAGCAACATGCTCCGCTCATCCCGCTGCGGGTAGCTGGGAACCGGAGCCCGGCCTTCCACTCTGGGTTCGAAAAGGTGGTCTAGAGGCGAACCGCCGGACAGGTGAGAGTGCGGGTTATCCCCTGCAGCATCTGGATTTCGGACACCACCAGCCGTCCCAGCGCATCCATGTTGGGCGCCTGCACCTTGACGATCACGTCGTAGGGGCCGGTTACGTTATCGGCCTCCTCGACGCCCGCGATGGAGCGCACATTCTGCGCTACCTGCTGGGCTTTACCTACATCGGTCTGTATCAGTATGTACGCGGTGGCCACTATTCCTCCTCCAAAGATCAGTATCCGTCCTGACCCATCCTCACGGTATGGGCGAAAGAGTGCTCTCCCTCTCTTTCGGTTTCAAATACAATCCGCTGTCCCTGTCGGAGAAAGCGAAAGATGGAGCCTTGCAGCGAGCCCGGTCTGAGCAGGACCGCACTCCGGTCGTCGTCACAAATGATCACTCCGACCCCGGTCTGCGGATCGTAGGTCTTGACGACTCCCTGCACTACTTAGACCTTTTCCACCTTGCCTGCCTTGATACAAGAGGTGCATACCCGGGCCCGACGGGTATTGGACCCCCGGCGGACCCGAACACGCTGTATGTTGGGACGCCACCGACGGTTGTTTCTTTTGTGAGAAAAGGTCACGGTCTTTCCGAAAGACGGTTTGCGCCCGCAGACCTCGCATTGGTACGCCATGGATTTCCTCCTGAGTGGAAGAATAGTAAACCTACCAACCAGATAACCAACCGGACTGAACAGTGAGCGCACCCGGACCCCCCAGGCAGTCCCCGCCCACGCCGTCAGCGGCGGCGGCGGGCCGAAGTCTTGCCTATCTGCACGGGGTCGGCGTGGAACGGGTCCGCTACATCGGTCCGCAACAGGCTTACGTCCTGGCGAAGGGAGGCATCGAATCGGTTGCCGACCTGTTGCAGCATTTCCCCCATCGATACATGGACCGGACCCTGGTGGTTCCGATCGCCGAGCTTCCCGTGGGCGAGGAGGTGACCTTGTTCGCGGAGGTGTTGAGGACATATCGGCCACGGTCGGCAGGTCGACGGGGACCCAGGGAGATCCTGAAAGTCACCGTGGCGGACCCCGATTCGGGAGGGCGGGGGTCCGATCGGGTGTTGCTGGCAGGACCCAGGATGGAGATCACCTTCTTCAACCAGCCCTACCGCAGCCGCCAACTGCAGCCGGGCACCGTCGCCGCCTTCTCGGGCAAGGTCAGTCTCTTCAGGGCCCGTCCCCAGATGACCAATCCCGATGTGGAGGTGATGTCCTCCGGAGAGGAGGAGTTTGCCGGGAAGGTGGTCCCGGTGCACTCTGCGGTGGGGGACTTGACGCCTTCCAGAGTCCGGTTGGCCATGCAAAACGCCCTCAACCGGGCCCGCCCGATCTCCGACCCGGTCCCCGGTTCGATCGTCAGGAAGAACCGGTTGATGGACCGGGACCGGGCGTTTGCCAACATCCACTTCCCCCAGAGCCTGGACCTGGCTGAAAGGGCCCGCAGGCGGTTGGTGTTCGACGAACTGTTCAGGATCCAGTTGGCCCTGGCGTTGATCCGCCATCGCCTGGTGGAGGAGCAGGAGGGGGTCTCCCAGGAGGTCCATTGTCCCGTGGTGGCCACTTTCGTGGGCGGCCTTCCCTACGACCTGACAGGCGCCCAGAAACGGGTGATCGAGGAGATAGCCCGGGATATGGCCGGGCCTCGCCCGATGCACCGGATGCTGCAGGGAGAGGTGGGGTCGGGCAAGACGGTGGTGGCCCTGGTCGCCTTGCTGGCCGCGGTGGGATCGGGGCACCAGGCTGCCATCATGGCGCCCACCGAGGTGCTGGCCGAGCAACTCTACATGGTGCTTCGGGAGATGCTCAGCCATGCCGGGCTGTCACCACCGGTGGCCCGCGCCCTGGGACCTGGCCAGCAGATGGGCTCGCTCTTCCAATCCGCGTCGGAGGTCACGGTGCGGGTGGCGCTTCTCACCTCCTCGCGGGCTTCGGCCAACTTCCTGGACTCTCCCGGCCGAGCGAGGGTCAAGGAGGCGGTGGCGACCGGTGAGGCCCAGATCGTGGTGGGTACTCACTCACTGATACAAGAGGGGATCACCTTCGATCGGCTGGGACTGGCGGTGGTTGACGAGCAGCATCGGTTCGGAGTGTCACAGCGCAACACGCTCAAGTACAAGGCGGCGGGATGGCAGCCGGATCTGCTGATAATGACCGCCACTCCCATTCCCAGGACCCTGTCAATGACCCTTTACGGGGATCTGGCGCTCTCCTACATAGATGAAATGCCGCCGGGACGTTCCCCGGTGAAGACCCGGGTTGTCCAGAACTCCCCTGAGGGCCTCAGCAGGGCGTATCAGGTGATCAGAGACGAGGTCCGCAAGGGCCGGCAGGCGTTTGTGATCTGCCCGCTGATCGACGACAGCGACAAGCTGGAGGTCAGTTCGGTTGCCTCCCAGCACCGCCAGATCCGATCGGTGTTCGGGGACCTCGTGGTCGACAGGATGCATGGGCAACTGTCCAGCGCGGCCAAGGAGGAGGTGATGGCCAGGTTCCGCGCCGGGGAGACCGACATCTTGGTGAGCACCACCGTCATCGAGGTGGGAATCGACATCCCCAATGCAACCGTGATGCTGATCATCGACGCCCAGCGTTTCGGGCTCTCCCAACTCCATCAGTTGCGGGGTCGGGTGGGTAGGGGTAGACACCCGGGCCATTGCCTGCTGGTGGCAGAACCCGCCACCCCGGCTTCCGAACGACGGATGAAGGCGATGGCCCGTACCACCAACGGCTTGGAATTGGCGGAGGAGGATCTGAGAATCCGGGGGCAGGGGACAGTGTTCGGCGCCCGTCAGTCGGGGATGGGGGACCTGAAACTGGCCGACATCCTCCGAGACCGTGGCGCTTTGAACCGGGCCCGGCAAACCGCCACGGAACTGATCCGGTCGGATCCCGGCCTTCGACGGCATCCCGACCTGGGAGAGGAACTCCGCACCATCCTGGGTGATGACGTGAAGTGGCTGTTCGACTCATGAGAGTGATCGCCGGTCAGTACCGCGGATTGCGCATCCGGGCTCCCCGCGGGCCGGGGACCCGACCGGCCACCGGCCGGGTGCGGGAATCGGTCTTCTCGGCGCTGGGTTCCGTGGTGGTGGGGGCTCGGGTGCTGGACCTCTACGCCGGTTCCGGGAGCTTTGGGATCGAGTCGTTGAGCAGGGGGGGAAGGTCGGCGTTGTTCGTCGAACGGTCCCGTCCGGCGTTGGCGGCGCTGCGGTCCAACCTCCAGTTCATGGGGATCGGTGACCGGGCGGAGGTGGCCGCCACCAGTGTGGAGAGGTTCGTGACGCGAGGGGAGGGAGGGCGCCGGTTCGATATAGTCTTCGCGGACCCCCCTTGGGATATATCATCAGAGACACTGGCGGGGATACTCGTTTTGGTTTCCCGCTGGATGAACCCGGACGCTGTGGCAATCGTCACCCGGAGAGCGGGCGACGATGTTCCGGCGGTCAGCGGGATGGAGGTTGCCGATCAGCGTCGTCATGGTGATGCCGAAGTTATCAGATACAGCAGAGAGTGAAGGATGACCGTCGCTCTCTGCCCGGGAAGTTTCGATCCGCCCACCAGCGGACACCTGGATGTGATTCGCAGGTGCGCCCGCCTCTTTGAGAGGGTGGTGGTGGGGGTGGTGATCAACCCTTCCAAGCAGTCCCTCTTCAGCCTCGAGGAGAGAGTGGGTTTTTTGAAGGCAGCCGTTGCGGACCTGCCGCAAGTGGTGGTCCGTCACCATCAGGGCCTGCTGGTGGACTTCGCCCGCCGTGAGGGAGCACAGGTGCTGGTGAAGGGTTTGCGGGCGGTGAGCGACTTCGACAGCGAGTTGCAGATGGCCCAGATGAACCAGACCGTGGGGGGGATAGAGACGATGTTCATGCCAACCAGTCCCGCCTGGAGTTTTCTTTCCTCTTCCCTGATCCGCGAGGTTGCCTCTCTGGGAGGGTCCGTGGCTGGTCTGGTTCCCGACAGTGTCGCCGAAGCAATGAAGGAGCGCTTCCATGAGTGATGACCAAATCCCTCACCTCCAACAGTCCGAGGTGGTCCCAGTCCGTTCTTCGGTTGGCAGCTTGCTCGGGCTGGTGGAGGAGTTGATCGACGAGGTGCGCCATGCCCGTTCCCTCCCTCTCTCCCAGAATGCCCTGGTGGACCGGGACAAGATGCTGAACCGGCTCGAAGCCCTGCTGAGGGGCCTTCCCGACGAGTTGCGGGCGGCCCGCTGGATGGTCCGGGAACGGGAGAACTTCATGCAGCGCGCCCAGGCACAGTCCGAGGAGATCGTGAACAGGGCCAGGTCGGAGGCCAGGCGCCTGGTCAGTCAGTCTCACATCTTGGAGGAGGCGGTTGCCGAAGCCAACGCCCTGGTGCGAAGAGCCGAAGGGGAAGCCCGGCGGACCCGCTTGGAGGCCGAGGACATGGCCGACGCGGTAATGGAGTCATTGGAGACACTGATCGGGGATCTGGCGGCAAGAGTGAGTTCCACCCGTTCCGACCTCCATCGGGCCAGGCCTGTGGATCCGCCGCCGCCCATCTGATGCGATCCCCCAGGAAAGTGGATGTCAGCCATTTTCTCAACGCACCGGGCCGCGGCGAGCGCCGGCGTTGGGTGATGCCTTTAATGGTGCAAATGCCATTGGCCGTCGCCGAAGAGGCCACCGTGGACATCTGGTTGGAGGGCAGCGATGACGGGATCCGCATCACGGGAACGGTCGCCACAGACGTCAACATGAGCTGTTACCGGTGTCTGGAGGGGTGGCGGAGCAAGAAGGTGATCCGCTTGGACCGCACGGTCAGGCGTCAACCCGATGGCGACGGTTACACCCTTGCGGAGGACGGTTTGCTGCAGTTGGATGGGATTGTGATCGATGAGGTGGTACTCTCATTGCCGACCGCGCCATTGTGTGATGAGGATTGCCGAGGCATCTGCTCCGGATGCGGGGTCCACTTGAACGCAGAGGCATGCGGGTGTGTCGACGAAGACCGGCAGTCTCCGTTCTCTGTCTTGTCCGAATTGCTATAGGAGAGTCGCCAATGGCTGTTCCCAAGAAAAAAAGCTCCAAGATGCGCACCAGGCAAAGAAAAGCGGCGTGGAAAGTCAATCCTCCCACCGTTTCCAAGTGCCCGCGATGTCATGCTCCACAGATTCCACATAGGGCTTGTCCGGAGTGTGGTAACTATCGAGGACGTGAAATAGTCGAAATCGAGTAGTGCCGACTATTGCCCTGGACGCCGGTGGGGGCGACTTCGCCCCGCGGGAGACGGTGGCTGGTGCGGTGGCGGCGGCAGCCGATGGCATTGATGTGCTGCTGGTGGGGGATCGACCTGTCCTAGAGGGCGAATTGGAGCATCACGGGGTGGAGTTGCCGATCATCCACGCTCCATCGGTGGTGGGGATGGGGGACTTCCCGATCAGGGCGATCAGGGAAGTGCCCGACGCGTCGGTGGTGATCTGTGGGAAGCTGGTCTCCACCGGTGACGCGGTGGGTTTTGTCTCGGCAGGCTCTACCGGCGCTTCGCTGGCGGTGGCGGCGGTCGGGATGGGTCGGTTGCCGGGGGTCTCCAGGCCTGCTATCGCCAGCCTGATGCCCATTCCCTGGAACCCGACGGTCCTGTGCGATGCGGGAGCCAACCTGGCGGTGCGTCCCAGCCAACTGGTGGAGTTCGCGGTGATGGGATCGGTGGTGGCGGAGACCACTGCCGGTATCCCCAATCCGAGGGTGGGTCTGTTGAACAATGGTTCGGAGGACTCGAAGGGAAGGGAGATGGAGAGGGAGGGCTTGGCGCTTCTGCGGGAGGCGCCCGTCAATTTCGTGGGAAATGTCGAGGGAAGCGACTTCGCCACCGGGGTGGTGGATGTGATCGTCACCGATGGGTTCACCGGAAACGTCTTCTTGAAGACCGTGGAGGCCTCGGTGGTGATGGTGGCCAAGGCATTCTTTTCGATGCTGGCCAAAAAGGACCCGGAAGCCGAGGAGAAGGTGCGCCCTCAATTCTCAGCTCAGGGCCGACAACTCATGGATGATCGCCACGCCGGCGCCCATCTGGTGGGTGCCCGGGGGATTGCGGTCATAGCCCATGGGCATGCCAAGAGCGCAGCCGTTGCAAAAGCGCTACAGATGGCCCATGAGGGTTCCGAGAGCCGGCTTTCTGAGCAGATCGAGGAGAGGTTTCACTGCCTGTAGCCGGCCTGGAAAAACGCCTGGGCCATCGCTTCAGGTCCCGGGAACTGTTGCTGACCGCTCTGACCCATACCTCCTATGCCAACGAGAGGGGGATTGAGGATTACGAGAGACTGGAGTTCCTGGGCGATACCGTCTTGCAGTTGGTGGTGACCCGGCACCTGTTCAGGGAATACTCTCACCTCAAAGAAGGCCAGATGACCCGAGTGAGGGCGGCGGTGGTGAGGAAGGAGACGTTGGTGGAGATGGCCACCGCATTCGGGGTGGGGGAGGCTCTTCGCCTCGGCAAGGGGGAGATCCAATCGGGAGGGAGACAAAAGCCCAGCATCCTGGCCGATTCCATGGAGGCGGTGATCGGAGCGGTGTATGAAGACGGGGGGTGGAAATCGGCGCAGAAGCTGATCATGAAGCATTGGGAGCACATAATCGCCGAACAGGCTGCCGTGCCCGATGCCCGGGATGCCAAGACGCGCCTGCAGGAGGTGCTCGCCCCCGAAGGTCAGGCCCCCGAATACCGCAGGACCGAGACGGGGCCGAGTCATGCCCGCCGATTCCATGTGGAAGTGTGGATCAGCGGGAAGCCCGAGGGGAGGGGAGAGGGGTCCTCGCGGCGGTTGTCCGAGCAACGGGCGGCGGCAGACACCCTCCACAATCTGTATCCCGACCGGTCTCTCTCAGTCCCCCGGCCGTCGCCGACCGTACCCACCCCTGCTGTCTCACTGGGGTCCCCGATCATGCGCCGGATCCGGGATTGGGGAAACAGGAGGGCTGGAGAGGGGTCCTGACAGAGGCGCCATGCCTGAATTGCCAGAGGTGGAGACAGTGCGGCGGGCTATCCATCCCGAGTTGGTGGGCCGCAGGGTGGAAAGGGCGCGGATCTGTCACGCCCGCACCGCTCGCCGCCATGCCCGCTCCACCGATGTGGAGGATCGCCTGGTGGGGAGGCGGGTCACAGGCACGGATCGGATCGGGAAATTCCTGATTCTGCAGTTGGACTCCGACCTGGCCTGGGTGATCCACCTGGGAATGTCCGGTCGCATCCGTCTTGTCCCACCGGAGGACCCCCAGGAGGTGCACACCAGGTTCTGGGCAGAGACCGATTCGGGGCCCTCGCTTCGTTTCATCGACGCCCGGACCTTCGGGTTCGTGGCGGTGTTCACCTCCGAAGAGATGTCCTCCTCCAGCCTGGCGAAACTGGGCCCTGACGCCTGGAATGAGTTGCCCTCCGCCCACGATTTGGGGATGCGGATGGAGGGCCGGTCCATCGCGGTGAAGAGCCTGCTGCTGGATCAGCGTTTTCTGGCAGGTCTGGGGAACATCTATGCCGACGAGGTGTTGCACCGGGCAGGGATCCATCCGGCCCGGCCGGCCGGGAGCCTTTCCGGGTCGGAGGTTGGCATGCTCCACTCCCGGGTGAGACCGGTGCTGCGGGACGGGATCAGGCGCGGTGGGACCAGTTTGGACGATCTGGCCTATCTGTTGCCGGATGGGCGGGCGGGCGGCTTCCTCGAATACCTGCAGGCCTACGGTCGGGAAGGGCGCCCCTGTCGGACCTGCCACACTGCGATCCGGCGGATCGTGATCAGGGCACGGTCATGTTTCTTCTGTCCCCGCTGCCAGAGACCCCCTTTCACGTAATAAACCACCAATTGGCGAGCACACCGGTTAAGTTGGGTAGTTCCCCATGTACTTAAAGTCCATCACCTTGGCGGGGTTCAAGTCCTTCGGGGGTCGGACCACCTTGGAACTGGATCCGGGGATCACGGTGATAGTGGGCCCCAACGGATCCGGTAAATCCAACATCGTGGATGCTGTGGCCTGGGCCACCGGGGGCCAGTCGACCCGGGGACTTCGAGCAGACCGGACCGAGGAACTGCTCTTCTGCGGGACCGCCGGTCTCCCTCCCGCCTCCCGGGCCGAGGTGACCCTGGTCTTCGACAACACTTCGGGGTTGCTGCCCATCGATCGCCCGGAGATCTCGATCACCCGTCGTTTCCATCGGTCCGGAGAGTCGGAGTTCGAGATCAACCGGAATTCCTGCCGTTTGATGGACATAACGGAGTTGCTGGCCGCCGCGGGACTGCGCAAGAGCCGTCATGCCCTGCTGGGGCAGGGTCAGGTGGACCGGATACTCAATGCGTCTGCGACCGAGCACCGCAAGGTGTTGGAGGAGGCTTCGGGGGTGGGCAAGCATCTGTGGCGGCGGGAAAAGGCGGTCCGGCGCCTGGAGTCGACCCGGGTGGATCTGGATCGGATCGAGGACGTGATTGCCGAGAAGAAGCGCCGCCTGCGTCCGCTGCGGCGCCAGGCCGAAGCCTTGGAACGTTACAACCGCCTCGTCCAACAGATCAGATCCCTGCGTCTGCACCTGGAGGGAGCGAGGCTGCGGGAAATCGATGGAAGGCTTGAGGCAGCCTTCAGGAGTCGGGCGCTTCTGGAGAAGGCGCGGTCGGATGCGGCCGCCCGACGGGAGGCCTGTCTTGCCACCCTGGCCGGAGTCGAATCCGCCCAGG
Source organism: bacterium OM1 bin76 (assembly GCA_002238785.1). Lineage (GTDB taxonomy): Bacteria > Actinomycetota > Acidimicrobiia > Spongiisociales > ZC4RG35 > Bin76. The sequence continues at coordinate 56,931 of MPNA01000007.1, forward strand.
AGCGATTACGAGCCGACTCGGCGGCTGGCCTGATACAGGACTGGGAGATGGTGTCCGAGAGGATGCGGCGAATCTCGGAGGTGGCCGCGTTGCGATCCCGGGAGCGGCGCCTTCGGATGCAGGCGCATCGGCGAAGACTGGCCTTGGACGAGGAACGTCTCGCCTTGGAGAAGGACCTGGCAGAGATGGATGTCTTGATCGAGACCGCCACGGCTGAGGTGCAGGAGTCCCGGATGACTGCAGTCCGATTGGCCGGAGAACTGAACAGGCTCTCGGAGCTTCGGGGCGCCGACGCCGAGGCGGAAATCGGGGGGTTGCTTGGTGAGCGGGCCGCCCTGGAGGCGGCATTTGATCGGGACCGCCGGGAATTGCAGGGTGTGGAGTCCCGGCTCGCTGAGTTGTCAACTTCGGCGAAGCTGGCGGATGCGGAGACCGGGGAGAAACAACCGCGCCTTGCTCAACAGGAGGAGGCCTTGGGGGAGGAGGAGAAGCAGATGGAAGAGGCGAAGCGGGCGCTGGCGGAGAAGAGGCTTGATCTGCGGGCGGCCGAGACCCGGGCGGCTGAGGGCCGCAACGCGCTTGGGGAGGCGTCCGGCAGGTTGGAGGCGGCCCGTCTCTCCCTGATGCTCGAGGATCCGCGCCGCAGGAAAGTGGTGGAGTCTCTCACCGGTTGGGCGGGTTGGGTCGGCCAGATGCTGCAGGTTCCCGAGGACCTGGCTGCCGCGGTGGAGGCCGGGTTGGAGAAGTGGGCCGACGCGGCGGCCTTCGAGGGTCCGGTGGCGTTGGGGAACGCGGTAGACAGGATGGGGGAGGTGTCGGCCACGGGGGGCCCGGTGCTAATGGTCAGCGCCCGATTTCCCGGCGGCGCCGACAGCCTGGCCCGCACCGTGGCCGCCTCCGGCGCCAAGGTGACGCCTTTGATCGACCAACTGGACCCGAGCGACCGATCCGCCCTTGCGGTGCGCATGTTGGGTGATGTGGTCCTGGTGGAGGATTGGCAGAGCGGATGGGAAGTGGTGGGAAGCCATCCGCATCTTCGCGCCGTCACCCTGAGGGGTGACCTGATCACGGTTCGCGGGGTTTCGCTGGGGGGCGGAAGGCGCTTGCCGGACCTGTCGGCGGCCACCACCAGGGCCGAGCAGGCAGCCTTGGCCAGCCGCGTTCTCGAGGAGAGAGTGGCAGCACTGCGGTCGGAGGTCGATGGGTTGGAGAAGGAAACCGAAGGGATGTATTCGGATCTTGACCGCCGCCGCCAACTGGTGGCGGACACTCAACGGAGTCTCGACCGGTCGCTTGCCCGTCGCCGGGACATCGCCCGAGAGGGCGGCCATTTGAGGGCCCGACGGGAGTCTCTGTCGAGGGCCAACCTGTCGATGGAGGCCCGGTTGGTCGAATTGAGGGATCGGATCGAGCGGTTGCAGGAGGGCGCCACCGAGAAGAAGGGAGAGGCGGAGGAGTTGGCCCACCGGATTGAAGAGGCGTCCCGGGCCAAGATGGCGGCCGAGGAGCAAAACCGATCCAAGACCATGGGGCTGACGCGACTGGGAGAACGTCGTCGGCTGCAGCAGATCCGCCTGGAGCAGGTCATGATGGAGATGTCGCAGGTGGCACTCCTGCCCGAGGACCTGCCGGCGGACCGGTCCGAGGAGGTAGCTGACATGGCCGCTCGTGCTCTGCGTTTGCTGACGGATCGCAGGGGGGTTCTGGAAGAGTTGGACCGGGCGGCCAAACGGCGGGGGAGGGAACTTGCTGCTGAAGCGGCGGAGGCCAGGAGTGCGATGGGCCGCGCCGACCACAACGAACGCCTGGCGACCGGCGAGATAGAGCACCTGATAGCAGAGATATCCCGGTTGGAGGCCCGCCGCCAGTCCATCACCGAGGGCCTTTATGAGATGGATGCCGACCCGGAACAGGCGCTGGAAGCCGCGGCGCCGGATTGCGAGGACCCCGCGGCGACCTTGGCGGCTTTGGTGGGAGAACTGGAAAGGGCCCGGCCCATCAACCACTATGCCGCTTCGGACCTGGCGATTCTAGACGAGGAGTTGTCACAACTGTGCGACCAGCGCGACGACATCGTGGGATCCGCCCGGCGGTTGGGCAAGGTGATCTCGGAATTGGAGAAAGAGGCCACGGAGCGTTACATGGCGGTTTTCAGGGAGGCGGCCCGCGCTTTCGAGCAGACATTCGCGCGGGTCTTTCCCGGCGGCCGCGGGCGTCTTCGCATCGTCGATCCGGCTGATCCACTGGGATCGGGGGTGGAGATACATGCCAGACCCCAGGGCAAGAGGGTGTCTCGGTTGAGCCTGCTGTCGGGAGGGGAGCGGGCGTTGGGCGCCATGGCCTTCCTGTTTGCTCTGATGAAGACCCGTCCGTCTCCCTTCTATCTCCTGGACGAAATGGATGCCACCTTGGACTCGGCAAACCTGAGCCGCGTTCTGGAGATTGTGCGGGAGTTGCGGTCCAAGGCGCAGATCCTGATCATCACCCACCAACCCCAGACCGCCGAGTTCGCCGAGGTGCTCTACGGCGTGACCATGCCGCCCGGAGGGACCACCCAAGTGGTCTCCCGGCGAATGGACCGAGCCGAGGTGGCAATGACCGAGTTGAACCCCCAAGCCCGGTCCGCCTAGCGCCCCGCCTTCCGCTGGAGTGGGGTACATTGAAGGGATGAGTGATGTGGATCTCTCTTTGTCTCCCCCAAACTTGGGGATGACCCGGGATAAGGGATGGTAAATGTGACCGAGGATGAATTTGCCGGGAGACAAGATACTGGATTGTTCTCGATCGGTCACTCGAACCACCGTTTCGAGGAATTAGTGCGGTTGCTTGGTGAGCACCGAGTGCAGGCAGTGGCAGATGTGCGCACTTCGCCTTACTCCAGGTATAACCCGCAATTCAACAGCCGCGATCTTCGCTACGGCTTGGAGGGAACGGGTATTCGGTATGTCTTTTTGGGGAAGGAACTGGGAGGGCGTCCTGAGGGGGCCAGGTTTTACGACACCGATGGGCACGTTCACTACGGACGGGTGGCGGAGACCCAGTGGTTCCAGACCGGGCTGGATCGGCTCTGTGACGGGGCAAGGCGGTTCAGGACAGCCATTCTTTGCAGCGAAGAGGATCCTGCGGAGTGCCATCGCTTTCTCCTTATCACCCGTGCTCTTGACGACCGAGGCGTGGAGGTCACACACATTCGGGGTGACGGTGCTGTCCAGGGAACGAAGGAGATTTCCGCTTTTGATGCTGAACACAAGGTAGTTTCTCTCTTTGGAGAGGATGTGAGGAGTTCATGGAGATCTACACGATCGGTTTTACCAAAAGGTCGGCTGAAGACTTCTTCGAATCGCTGAGCAACTGGGGGATCGAACGACTCGTGGATGTACGGGTCAGCAACAACTCCCAGTTGGCAGGTTTCGCCAAGAAACTTGATCTTGCCTATTTGCTGAGGGAACTGGTTGGAGCAGACTATCACCACGAACCCTTGCTCGCGCCCACAAAGGCACTTCTGAAGGATTACCGCACCAAACAACTCGACTGGGGTCAATACGAGGCGGCATTCGTGAATCTCCTGTCAGAGCGCAAGATCGAGGACGAGATCCCAGGAGATCTCTTCTTGCCGCGCACCGTGCTGTTATGTAGCGAACCCACTCCCGCCTTCTGCCACCGGCGATTGGTGGTGGAATACTTGAATGGGTCTTGGGGAGATGTGCAGGCTGTTGATCTGTAGGGACCAACAATGCGCATCCTGATCAACCATCTGACGCGGATGAGATACCCCTATATGTGTAGCTGGGATTCGGCAAGACGGTTCGCATGTACGTCCTGTGCTTGAAGGTACCCAACTGGGTCGTGATCTATTGCGTAGCAACGGAGGACCATTCTCGTTGGGATCGGTTGTCGACCTGGGCGCGATAGATCCCCGACCGGTTGTTCCCGAGTTAGAGGACGTCGTCTTTACTCCAGGGAAGGTTCGGTGGGAGAAGGCGCTGGAGCCAGTCGTCTTCAGGGAACTATTGGAGATGACTGCAAAAGACTCCCTTCAAGAGATCTTTGGAGACGAACTGGTCCGGTTGAGCGAAACGGCCGCGGCGGTTCCCAAGGGAAAGGGGGTCGCCTCTCTGGGGGTCTTGAAGATTGATGGTGGGAAGGATCTTGATATCCGGTCTGACGGATCCTCCGTGAGATGCACATTCGAAGATCCCGACTTAGGAATCCTCTCATTGAAAGTGACAGATCTGAGGATGTGGAGACCCGATCATGTGACCCCAGCAGAGAGGGGGATCAGTGCTGTTCGCCCACTCCCCTGACTGCATGGTGGCGGTCGGGCTAACCCGTTATTGGCCGGTCCCTCGCTACCCCGGTTTCGGACACTGGTTGCAGATCAATAACGTCTTCCCGATGGAGGATCCGTTGTGGGTCACAGAGTGACCGACGGAAAGGTAGGGATTGACAGTGTCGCGCGGGCAATGGATGGGTGCCTTGACGTCTAACCGGGTGGAGTGGCTTCTCTCGAAAGAGGTTGGGAAAAATCACGCGCTGAGCCTTGACCGTGTCACATCGGCGATTCATGCTGTCTGGAGTCGAAAAACACCTGCGCGACCCGTGGGACGCTTAACGGGGTCGCCGCCCTGGGATCAGATACTCGTTCCCGCCCCCGGCAGGTGGCGGAAGCCTGTCCCAACGTTGACAAGGTGGTTGGCGGTGGATGGCCTTTGCTGAAGAGTTTGGGTCGGTTTTTCGCGGCTTAGAGACTTATGTCGCAATTCTGGAGGGGTCCTTGCCTTTCCACGCGGGGTGGGTTGGTTGAGACAGGGAAAGGTCATGCGGCGGTTGGTCACGGGCGGGATGGTCCGGCGCCGGCATCATTAAACTGCTCAAGAGTGGGTTGGCTGACAGGCTGGTGGAGAAAGCGCGGTTCTTCTGTACGAAGGAGACCGCCTACCCGGGTGGATCCGACTGTTTCCGCTTTGGCCAAGACTCGACGTGCATTGGGCGAGATGCTGCGGTCCATCGCGGGGGGTGACCGTCTCGACAGCGACTTCTGGGAGGGTCTGGAGGAAGCTTTGGTGTCGGCTGACATCGGTGTGGAGGTCTCCACCGAACTGGTGGCGGCGGTGCGCCGGGGTAAGCCCTCCGATCGCGCCGGGGCCCGATCCCTGCTGGCAGAGGAAATGCTGGCCTCCTTCACCGACCGGGACCGAACTCTGGCTTGTTCCGGCAACGGTGCCCCGGGGGTTGTAATGGTGGTGGGGGTGAACGGCGCCGGAAAGACCACCACCGCGGCAAAGATCGCTCATCTGCTGGCCTCACAGGAAAAGGAGTGTCTCCTGGGAGCGGCGGACACCTACCGTCCCGCAGCCCAACAGCAACTGGCTGTCTGGGCGCAGTCGTTGGGGGTGGATGTGGTGGGCGGTAGGGAAGGCGCCGATCCGGCGGCGGTGGCCCGCGACGCCTGGTCGGCGGCGAAGAGCCGAGGCAGGGAGGTGGTGATCATTGACACCGCCGGGCGCCTTCACTCCAAGACCCATCTGATGAGCCAGTTGCAGAAGATCAAGCGAGTTCTGGTCAATGCGGCCGGAAAGGTGGACGAGGTGCTGCTGGTCCTGGATGCGTCCACCGGTCAGAACGGCTTGGCGCAAGCCCGGGAGTTCTGTGACCGGGTGGGGGTGACAGGGGTGGTTCTGACCAAGTTGGACGGCACCGCCCGGGGCGGGGTTGCGGTAGCGGTGGAACGCCGCCTGGGGGCTCCGGTCAAGATGGTGGGCACCGGTGAGGGCCTTACGGACCTGGCCCCGTTCTCCGCCCAGACCTTCGTTCGCGCCCTGTTGGAGGAAGATCCCTCATGACGGGACACGAAGACCTGGTCCGAAGGGCCCGTCAAGCCGGCCTCAACTCTTACTCGCCATATTCGGGATTCAGGGTGGGAGCCGCCCTGCTGGCGGAGGATGGCACGGTCTACACCGGTACCAATGTGGAGAACGCCGCCTACCCCGTATCCAACTGCGCGGAGGTGACTGCTGTGAACACCGCGGTGGCGGAAGGAGTCCGAAGAATCGACACGGTGGCCGTGGTCTGTCTCGATGCGGATTCGATCGATGACGCCTATCCCTGCGGAGGCTGCCGGCAGGTGATGAACGAGTTCGCGGTGCAGACCGTGTTGGTGGCCGCCGGCGGCGGGCCGCACCGTGTTCATTCCCTCTCCGAGTTGCTGCCCCATGGCTTCTCGGGTGAGACCCTCTTGTCGTGATGGGACGCCTCAAGTGTGGAGTCGGACCCTTTGGGGGGAAGGTAGAATTCGTGGGGTCATCGTCCCTCCCTTCAGCAGGGGCGGGAACCCGGCGGAAGGAATCCCCATGATCGATATGCGTCCTCTCTCCGAGGTGGATCCCCGCACTGCCGCTTTGATCCGCAGCGACGTGGAGCGGCAGAACAGCCACATTCATCTGATCGCCTCTGAGAACTTCGCCTCCCCGGCGGTGATGGCCGCCTCCGGGTCGATATTCACCAACAAGTACGCCGAGGGGTATCCGGGCCGCCGGTATTACGAGGGATGTCACGTGGTGGACGAGATCGAGACCCTGGCGATCGACAGGGCCAAGGCGCTTTTTGGCGCGGAAGCCGCCAATGTTCAGCCCCATTCGGGGGCACAGGCCAACATGAGCGTCTACTTCTCGTTGCTCAAACCGGGAGACCGGGTCCTGGGGATGAGACTCGACCAGGGAGGGCACCTAACCCACGGGTCTCCGGTCAACTTCTCCGGCCTCTACTACGACTTCGTCGCCTACGGGGTTGATCCGAAAACCGAGCAGATCGACATGGATCAGGTCAGGGAACTGGCGCTGCGGCACCGCCCTCGCATCCTTCTGGCGGGATACTCCGCCTATTCGCGGCATCTCGACTACCAGGGGTTCCGGGAGATCGCCGACGAGGTGGGCGCCATATTCATGGTGGATGCCGCTCATTTCATCGGGTTGGTGGCCGGCCAGGCCTATCCCAATCCGGTTCTCCACGCCGACATCGTTACCGGCACCACCCACAAGGCCCTGCGGGGTCCCCGCGGTGGCCTGGCTCTGGCCAGGGAGGAGTACTCCGGGGCGATCAACAAGGCGGTGTTCCCCAACGCCCAGGGCGGGCCTCTGATCAATCAGGTGGCCGCCAAGGCGGTGTGCTTTCTGGAGGCGTCCACGCCACTGTTTCACTCCTACGCCACCCAGATCATTCGTAACGCCTCGGCCATGGCCGGCGCCGTGCAGGAAGCCGGGGCCCGGGTGGTGTCGGGAGGCACCGACAATCACCTGTTCCTGATCGACCTGAGATCGGTTGACGAGGACCTGACCGGACGGGCGGCGGCCCGGTTGCTGGACGGGCTGGGAATAACCCTCAACTTCAACACCATTCCCTTCGATCCACGCCCTCCCTACCGGGCGTCGGGCCTGCGTATCGGCACTCCCGCCATGACCTCCCAGGGCATGACCGAACCACAGGCCCAGCAGGTGGGGTCCCTGATCGTCAGGGCCCTGCAGGAGCGTCACGACGAGTCGGCGTTGCGGGCCATCGGAGGGCAGGTTTCGGACTTGGCAGGATCCTTCCAGCCGTACCCGGTTGGTTTTCGAGGATACGGCGAATCCGTATAACCTTTGGTCTTGGTATTCACAGCACAGGAGAGGTCTTGGACGTAGAGGCAATCATCGGGCGCCGCCTGGCGGGGCGAGCGCTCCTGATATCGCCGCTGGCCGCAGTGGTGTCATGGGCACTGTGGACCGCGGCGGCAGGAGGTTGGGCGGTGGCCGGAGCCTTGGCGGCGGCCGGTTCTTTCGCGGCCACCGGTTGGGGGCTCTCCCTGGCAGCGCGTCGTTCCTTCGTCACCCTGGGAGCGGTGGCGTTCGGAGGTTTTGTGATCCGGTTGGCGCTGATCACTCTGCTGGTGTGGGCGGCCGTGGCCATCTGGGACGCCCACCTGTACGGGATGTTCCTGGGAGTGGGAGCAGCCTGGCTGGGATCGCTCACCATCGAGGCTCGTAGACAGGTGGCCACCGGATGAGGTTTCCGATTGTGGCCCAGGTGGTGGAGGTACCAAGCGACGTAAACGTATTGTTCGACTGGCCGGACGTACTTCCGCTGGGGATCAACCGGGTGGTGCTGCTCATGTTCCTGGCCACGGCGGCCACCTTCCTGTTCCTGTACCTGCCGGTGCGAAAAGCGCGGGTGGTGCCCACCAAGATGGGCGTGGTGGTGGAGAGCCTGGTCGACTTCGTCCGCAACGGCATCGCCCGAGACACGATCGGATCCCAGTCGGCCAAATACGAGTGGCTGCTGATACCCATGTTCTTTTGGATCCTGTTCCTCAACCTGTTCGAGGTAACCCCGCTGATCAACTTCCCCGTCACCTCCCGGATGGCGATCCCGGCATTCTTGGCCGTTTTGGTTTGGGTGGTGTTCGTGTTTGTGGGGCTTCGCAAACACGGACTGAGCTACATAAAGAACTCCCTGATACCCCCGGGAGTTCCCAAGGCGCTGTTGATCTTGGTGATCCCCATCGAGTTGATCTCCACCTTCCTGATCCGGCCTATCAGCCTCGCCGTCCGGCTCTTTGCCAACATGATCGCCGGGCACATCATGCTCACCGTGTTCTTCCTTACCTCCGCCTCCTATTTCGTGCTGGAACCCAAGGCGGTGGCTTTCGTAATACCCCTGGCTTTTGCCATCGTCATCACCGGATTCGAGATCTTCGTGGCGGTGCTGCAGGCTTTTATTTTCACTTTGTTGACTGCTGTCTACATTGAAAGCTCCATTCATGTGGAGCATTAACCCCGACTCGCTGTAAAGGAGAGGAACCGTTGGAAGCTGATGCTGCTGCACTGATAGGTGCAGGACTCGCCTACGGACTGGCCGCCATCGGGCCGGGCGTGGGAATTGGAATAGTGGTGGGCAATGCCGTACAGGCAATGGTCCGTCAGCCGGAAATGGCCGGGCAGGTGAGAACCACCATGTTCTTGGGGATCGCCTTTACTGAAGCGCTTGCACTCTTCGGGCTGCTGCTCTTCTTCATCCTGTTCGGCGCCGGAGGTTGAGAATGTCGCCGGATCTCCTCATTCTGGCCGCCTCGGAAGAGAAGTCGGGTCTATTCCTGATTCTTCCCGACCCGGCCGAACTGGTTTGGGGAGCGGTGAGCTTCGTGGTGATCGTCTTCCTGATCTGGAAGTTCGCCATGCCGGCCCTCGACCGCACGCTGGAGGCTCGCCGTTCGGCGGTGGTCTCCCAGTTGGAAGAGGCCGAGCAGGCCAAGGGAGCGGCGGAACGCCTGCGCGACACCCGCCAGCAGGAACTCGACCAGGCCGCGCAGGAAGCGGACCGGATCCTGGATGCGGCCCGGTCGGACGCCGAGAGCCTTCGCCAGGAAGCGGTCGACCGCGCCGCTGCCGAAGCTGCACAGATAACCGAGCGGGCTCGGGCCGAGGCGGCCAACGAGCATGCCCGGGTCCGTGAAGAGGCCCGCCGGGAAATCACCGTCATTTCTCTGGACATAGCCGAGAAGGTGGTGGGGTCCCAGATCGACTCTTCCGCCCACCAGACACTGGTGGATGACTACATCCGGGAACTGGAGAGAGAAACCGCAGAATGAGCGAAGTCACGGAGGGCTACGCAGACGCTCTGTTCGGACTGGCTGCGGCAGAGTCGCAACTCGAACAGGTGGAGAGTGAACTCTACGTCCTGGCGCGGGCGGTGGAGAGTTCCCCGGAACTGACCGACGCCCTGTCAGACCCACACCTGCCCTCCGACCGCCGCCAGAGCCTGATGTCTGAACTGCTTTCCGTCCGGGCGGCGCCGGTGACCCGGGAGGCGGTCAGTCTTCTGATCCGCATGAACCGGCTCTCCGACGTGGTGGCGATCGCCGACCGCCTGGCCGAGAAGGCGGCGCTTTCCCGGGGCCGCAAGATAGCCGAGGTGCGGTCTGCGGTGGCGCTGTCACCGGAGACGATCGCCCGGCTGGAAGAAGTCTTAACCAAGGCCGTGGGTCATCCCGTCGAGGTGAGAGCCGTCGTGGATCCCGATGTCCTGGGGGGAGTGGTGGCCCGGGTGGGGGATCTGGTGGTGGACGGGACGGTTCGCTCCCGGATGAACCAGGTACGCGCCCTGCTGGCCGATGTTTGAATCTAAGGAGTAGCCCATGGCCCAGATGACGATCACCGCCCACGACATAACCGAGGCGCTCCGAAGGTCCCTCGAAGACTGGAAGCCCTCCATCTCCCGTGAAACGGTGGGTTATGTTGCTTCCATCGCGGACGGAGTGGCCCGGGTGAAGGGCCTCCCTCAGGCCATGTCGTCGGAACTGTTGGAATTTCAGGGCGGGCTGCTGGGAGTGGTGCTCGACTTGGACGAGGATTCCATCGGGGTGGTGATGATGGGAGAGTCGTACCATGTGGAGGAGGGCGACCCCGTCCACCAGACCAGCCGGGTGCTGGAGATTGGGGTGGGCGACGAACTGCTCGGTCGGGTGATCGACCCGTTGGGCAATCCCATCGACGGCAAGGGTCCCATCAACACCACCGCTCGCCGCCGCTTGGAGGTGCAGGCGCCCACCGTGGTGGAACGCCAACCCGTCCACGAGCCGCTGCAGACCGGCATCAAGGCGATCGACGCCATGACCCCGGTGGGACGGGGACAGCGGGAACTCATCATCGGCGACCGCCAGACCGGTAAGACCGCGGTAGTGGTGGACACGATCATCAACCAGCGGGACGCCGGCGTCAAGTGCGTGTACGTTGCCATAGGCCAGAAGGCCTCCACTGTGGCCGAGGTGGTCGCCTCTCTTGAAGAGCACGGCGCCATGGAGTACACCGTGGTGGTGAACGCCTCCGCGGCCGCCCCCCCGGCGCTTCAGATGTATGCGCCCTATGCAGGGTCGGCCATCGGCCAGTATTGGATGTACAACGGTGAGCACGCATTGGTGATCTTCGATGACCTCTCCAAGCAGGCGGTGGCCTACCGGGAAATCGCCTTGTTGCTGCGCCGTCCGCCCGGCAGGGAAGCCTATCCGGGCGACGTGTTCTACCTCCACAGCCGGTTGCTGGAGCGTTGCGCCAAGCTGTCTGACGAGTTGGGAGGAGGTTCCATGACGGGACTTCCCATCGTGGAGACCAAGGCCGGAGACGTCTCGGCATTCATTCCCACCAATGTGATCTCCATCACCGACGGGCAGATTTATCTGGAGACCGACCTCTTCTACTCGGGGGTCCGTCCCGCCATCAATGCCGGAATCTCGGTTTCCAGGGTGGGGGGCGCCGCCCAGTTGAGCGCCATGAAGAAGGTGGCCGGCCCGATCCGGATCAACCTGGCCCAATACCGAGAGCTGGAGGCTTTCGCGCAGTTCGGGTCGGAACTGGATGCCGCCTCCCAATCGCAATTGGAGCGGGGCGCCAGGGTGGTTGAGGTCCTCAAGCAGCCGCAGTTCCGTCCGGCCGCCGTGGAAGACCAGGTTGTCTCCCTCTATGCGGTCACCAATGGCTTCATGGATGAAGCGCCGGTGGCAGAGATCCAACGGTTCGAACGGGAACTCAACGCTCACCTGCGCCGCCGCCACGGGCACCTGCTGCGTGGCATCGCGGAGACCGGGAAGCTTCCGGACACCGCAACTCTGGATGCCGCGATAGGGGAGTTCGCCAAGAGCTTCCGTTCCGGAGACTGAGCGTCCGCCTGTGGCTTCCGCCGAACTGCGAATCATCCGCCGGCGTATCGCCAGCGTTTCGGCCACCCGCAAGATCACCCGGGCGATGGAGTTGATCGCGGCGTCGCGGATCGTCAAAGCCCAGCAAAGAGTGCTGCAGTCCCGACCCTACGTGAGCCGGCTGATCGAAGTGATCAGCAATGTGGGACGGGATTCGGGGGGTTCGGGGCATCTCCTCTCGGAAGTGAGAGACGTCTCCACAGTGGGGATGGTGATCATCAGTTCCGACCGGGGACTGGCAGGCGCCTACAACGCCAACCTGATTCGCATGGCCGAGAGAGCGATCGGCCATCATACCCTGGAGGGTCGTGACACCCGCCTGTTCGTGATCGGCAAGAAGGCGCAGGGTTACCTGCGATTCCGGGGATACCGGATCGATCAATCCTTCAACGGCATGACCGATCAGCCCAACTACGGGCATGCCCGGGCGGTGGCCAACCTGGTGATCGAGTCCTATGTTTCAGAAGAGGTGGACGCGGTTGAGGTCTTCTACACCGACTACCGGTCGGTTCTCCACCAGGTCCCCACCAGGGTGGAGCTTCTGCCGGTGCATCCCCCGGCACAAGAGAGCGAGGAAGAGGCGGGATCGGTGTCCTACAGTTACGAACCTTCTCCCGAGGAGATCCTGAGCAGGATTCTCCCCCGCTACATCGAGGCGGCCACCTTCGGGTTCTTGTTGGAGAGTTCGGCCTCCGAACACGCCTCCCGGCAGCGGGCGATGAAGGCGGCCACCGACAATGCCGCAGAACTCACAAAAGTATTGACCAGGGTGGCCAATCAGGCCCGGCAGGCCGAGATCACCACCGAGATATCAGAGATCGTGGGTGGCGCCGAAGCGCTCATGGCCTCCGACCGTTAAGACGAATTAAAAAGGAGCGGACAACGTGGCAGATGCGATAAGCGCGGGAAGGGTGGTAAGAGTTACCGGCCCGGTGGTGGATGCCGAGTTCCCCCCGGGAGAGTTGCCCGAGATCCTGCACGCTTTGGAGATCGACTTCGAGGTGGACGGGAGTCGGCAGACAGTGTTGTGCGAAACGGCCCAGCATCTGGGCGACTCCAAGGTGCGGGCGATTGCCATGCGCTCCACCGACGGGTTGGTGAGGGGTACCGAAGTGCGGAACACCGGCAGTCCTATCACCGTCCCGGTGGGACCCAACACCCTGGGGCACATCTTCAATGTGTGGGGCGATCCGCTGGATGTCCCCGCCGACTCATTGGAATTTGATGAGTACTGGCCCATTCACCGTCCGCCTCCCCCTTATGAGGAGGTGGAGCCACAGAACACCATCTTCGAGACGGGCATCAAGGTAATCGACCTGCTCGAGCCTTACATCCAGGGAGGAAAGGTGGGGATGTTCGGCGGTGCGGGGACCGGCAAGACGGTGATCATCCAGGAGATGATCAACCGGGTAGCCACCCAGCACGGCGGTGTGTCGGTGTTTGCAGGAGTGGGGGAGCGGACTCGCGAAGGCAACGACCTGTTCTTGGAGATGACGGAGTCGGGAGTGATCGACAAAGCCACTTTGGTGTTCGGGCAGATGGACGAGCCCCCCGGAGTCCGCCTGCGGGTGGCGCTGGCGGCCCTTTCGATCGCAGAGTACTTCCGTGACGAGATGCGCCAGGACGTCCTGCTGTTCATCGACAACATCTTCCGCTTCTCCCAAGCGGGATCGGAGGTCTCCACCCTGTTGGGCCGGATGCCCTCGGCGGTCGGTTACCAGCCCACGCTCTCTGACGAGATGGGACTTTTGCAGGAGAGGATCACCTCCCTGCAGGGCAAGTCGATCACCTCGTTGCAGGCCATCTATGTGCCGGCCGACGACCTGACCGATCCGGCGCCACACACCGCCTTCGCCCACCTGGACGCCACCACCGTGCTCTCCCGGAAGCTCGTGGAGTTGGGGATCTACCCGGCCATCGACCCGCTGGACTCCACCAGCCGGGTGCTCGACGCCCAGTACGTGGGAGAGGAGCACTACCGGGTGGCGACGGAGACTCAGCAGATACTCCAGCGGTACAAGGACCTGCAGGACATCATCGCCATCCTGGGCATCGACGAGTTGGCGGAGGAGGACAAGCTGGTGGTGTCACGTGCTCGCCGTATCGAGCGTTTCCTTTCCCAGCCCTTCTACGTGGCCGAGCAGTTCACCGGTATTCCCGGTACTTGGGTCGATATGACTGAGACGGTCTCCGACTTCAACCGGATCATCGAGGGAGAGGTTGACCATCTCCCCGAGCAGGCCTTCTACATGGTCGGGAACCTCGAGCAGGCGGAAGCCAAGGCCAAGGGGTTGGCCTCCTAGCTGTGGCCCGTCCCTTCAGTGTCGACGTGGTCTCACCGGAGGGGACCCTCTGGTCGGGCGATGCTCAGTTCTTGGTGGCTCGCACCACCGAAGGCGAGATCGGAATACTGGCCGGTCACGAGCCGTTGATGGCCGCTCTGGCCGCTGGTGCGGTGCTGATCGACCATGATGACGACCAGCGGACCACCATTGCGGTGCACGGGGGATTCATGCAGGTCGTGGAGAACCGCGTCACCCTGCTGACCGACCGTGCCAAGATCACCGCCGGGGACCGCGACGAGGCCATCGAGGAAGCGCGCCGGCTGGCTGAAAGCGAGTCGCCTGGGTTCTAGCAGGACCAACTCAACCCAAAGGCGCCTCCGGCGTCCTGCCAACGTGTCGATGTTCCCTTGGATCCCAGCACCCAGCGACGGGATATCGATGAGTTGCGAAACGCGCTGATGGAAGCGTTCTGGGCCCGTATGCAAGTCGAACTTGTAGACCGAAGACGCTGGCTGACCCGTATCGAACTCGCCAACGCTATCTTCGAGTACCTTGAAGTCTTCCACAATGGCCAACGCCGCCACACCGCCTTGGATATGCTGACGCCGATCGAATACGAGAGAATCCACTACCACAACAACCCAAACCGTCGTAACGCTGATCCAAGTGAGCTGACTCCACAAAACCGGGTCACCATCAACCGATGAGAGACATAACTGAGTTGAACGGTTTCTCGTAATGTGACCAAGAGTCTGTTTGTTAGTTTCAGAGTGAATAGTGGCTGTGGTGCACCATTAGGAGAGTCGGGGTGGTTCGCGTTGAAGGAAGTTCCTTGAGGCATCAGACGGCAGGGTGGGGTGTATGCGGGGTGTTGATCTGCTACAAGTAGAGTTCTGTGCGATGAAGGGCGCTCGGCACCGGTTGATCAAGGATCTCCTTCGGGATAGGGGCGAGATGACGGTGCGTGCTTTGGCCCGGGAACTTGGGGTGAGCGAAGCAACAATTCGGCGAGACCTCAAGGAACTGTTGGGCACTAGCGGCCTACGCCGTGTCCATGGAGGCGCGGCGTTTATGGAAGATGTGGAACCCCCCGTGGTGGCCCGCCGGAGAAAAAATGCCGAGGAGAAAATAGCCTTGGCGGCTTACGCTGCGTCACGCATTCCGGAAGGCGCCACCGTTTTCATCGGGAGTGGATCGACGATGTCCTTCTTGGCTGAAGCCTTGGTTGTGCGGAGAGAATTGACTGTTATCACCAATGCCTGCAATGTTGCGGTGACCTTGGCCTCAGCCACCGGCGTCGATGTGTGTATGACCGGTGGCGCTCTTAGGAGAGGCGAGATGTCTCTAATCGGTGCTATCGCCGAAGAGAGCGTCACCAGCCTGGAATTCGAGACTGCATTCATGAGCATCCAGGGGATCGACCCAAACGTTGGCCTGACCAACAGCTTCGTACCGGAGGCGAGTATGGATAGGGCAGTGGTAGCGCACGCTCCACGATTGGTGATTCTGGCCGAAGGATACAAACTCGGGCGGGTCGCTCCTGTGGTGGTTGGTTCAGTCGAGGTAATGGATTCCCTCATTACCAGCCGGACGGCGAACCAGTCTCAGATAGATCGACTGGTGGATTTGGGCGTTGAGGTGGAACTTGTGTGATCGTCGGCTGCCACGGCGCATCCTGCTGCGGCCGCTCCAACCCTTAATCGGTTACGAGTCCCCAGATAGCGGCCCGTGGGATGTCGGTTTGCGCAGACACTCGGCACGACAACCACCTAGGCAAGACGGGCCAGGTCCGCAACCACCTCGGCACGGGCCTCGGGGAACCAGGTAGAGGCATTGGCCGCGCCTGCGCAAACGCCGGCTAGGAGCGGATCGGCAACTTCTGAGAGGGTTCCGTGGCCGGCGGCGAGATAGCCGGCTAGGAAGGCATCACCGCTGGCGGTGGGGTTTCGGGTCTCCACGGTAGGAGATGTGAGCCAGCGGAGTTCTCCAGATGTCTTGTGGGCCGCTCCGGCCCTACCGGCGGTCACGATCAAATTATCGATATACCCGCCCAGTACCTCACATGCTCCCAGCGTTCGGGCCTTTGTGTTACCAACAGGAATGTCTTCGTCAACGGCTAGCCCAAGCCGCATTGCCAAGTCAACGGCTTCGGCCAGATTGACCTTGATCGATATCTTTCCCAGGTGCCGTACCGCTGCGACAAGTGGCGCTCCCGATGTGTCTACCCAGATCTCGGTGTGACCGCCCAATGCCTTGAAGAGCATTTCAGCGGCCGGGACACCCTTCACGGTGGGGAAACTCCCGGAAACGCAGATGACGTCGGCATCGTCGGCTGATTCTGACACCAGGTCCACGAAAGAGGCCCAGGTAGCGGGATCGATGATCGGCGGTGGATCGCTGGTGGAAATCACCAGCGCGTCGCTGGTGGAGACCAGGATGGGGCAAATGCGCACCTTGGCCGCAGGCGCCAAGGCCGTTCTCAACGTCAGCCGGTCTTGTTCGCACAGAGCTTGCAGGAGTTCGGCGCCGAGGCCACCGCAGCAGGCGACCGTTTGAGCCTCGAGGCCGAAGGCGGCGGCAAACCTGGCCAGGTTGATTCCCTTTCCGCCCGCGGTGGTTCGGCTTTGGCCGGCTCGGGTAGTCTCATCGTTCTGCAACCGGTCCGTTATGACGGTGTGATCGATCGCCGGATTGGGGCAAACACAGAGCAACCGCATCATTTGAGTCTTGTCCGGTTGAACCTGGCGTAGTCATTGATGTGCGCGAGGTCTCCTTTTGGCCCCACCATCGTTCTGATCGGCTTAAGTTTTCTGGTGTTATTGCGCATATTTAGGCATATTATCTCTATACTGAGCGTAAATGAGCATTACTCGTGCAGAGATAAACAGCCAATCAGAGGTATGGAGCGACTCTCGAGTCCCGGAATTGGCGCGTGGCTTGCCGGAGCGGGGGGCATGGGTCGGCATAACCGGGTGTGGAACATCATTGCACGTCGCCCAGTCCTACGCGGCTTTCCGAGAAGACAACGGTCATGGCCTGACCGATGTCTTCCCCGCTTCGCTGGCGCCACAGCGAGAATGGGATGTTCTGATCGCTCTCTCCAGGTCGGGCACCACCACCGAGGTTGTGGAGGCGATACGAAGGAGTCGCGCCGGCAAGGTGGTTGCATTGACCGCCACCGAGGGGAGCCCTATCGCATCGAAGGCTGATGTGAGTCTAATAGCGCCTTTCGCCGATGAACAGTCGGTGGTACAGACCCGATTCGCCACCATGGCCTTGCTGGTCCTTCTGACCAGTGTCGGCTATCAGATCGAAAGGGCGGCGGCGGATCTCTCCGGCAACGGGGTCGAGCCTCGGCCCGCGGATGTCGGGGGGCGATCACATTTCGTCTTCGTTGGCACTGGCTGGACCTACGGGATCGCCAACGAGGCCGCCCTGAAACTGAGGGAGATGGCCCACCTTTGGTCGGAGTCGTATCCGGCAATGGAGTTTCGTCACGGGCCGATCTCGGCGGCCGGATCCCGGACTCTTGTCTGGGGATTCGGGAAAAGGGACGAGGCATTGATAAAGGCCTCGTCCGCCACCGGAGCAGCCGTTCATTGGCCTGAGTGCGATCCGTTGGCTTCCTTGGTCGGCGTTCAGCGGCTGGGTCTACGGATGGCGGCCGAAAGAGGCCACAACCCTGACAAACCCCGCCACCTGACCAGGTCGGTCATTCTTGACCGGGTGCGTCACATTCCGGCAAGGCGTTGATTTCGAAAATCTGTCGATACGTAAAGGAGAACGTGCAATATGAGATTCGTCACAATCAAGGGCATCCGCGGAATAGGGTCGCTGAGGCAGATCCTCACCGTTTTGGTTGTCCTGGCAATGGTGAGCGCGGCTTGCGGAGGCGACGACAGCTCGGCGTCCCCCACCACCGAAGCGCCGCCTCAAACGACCGCTGCCCCACCGAGCGAACCCGAGGAGACCGAAACCACGGAAGCC
The DNA here is from genome assembly GCA_002238785.1 of bacterium OM1 bin76. GTDB lineage: Bacteria > Actinomycetota > Acidimicrobiia > Spongiisociales > ZC4RG35 > Bin76. Next base: position 74,925 of record MPNA01000007.1, read on the forward strand.
GCACCCGCAGAGCCGCAAACCGTCAGGTACTTCTCAATGTGGAACGAAGGCGAGCCTCAGCAGGTGGTGCTGCAAGGCATCATTGACGACTTCGAATCCGAGACCGGGATCGAAGTCGATGTGCTGTGGGGAGGCCGGGAGATACTGACCAGTGTCCGGGCTGCGTTGTCGGCCGGAGATCCCGTCGACCTGGTGGACCTGGACGCTGAACCGCTGGTTGGAGCGCTGGTGAACACCGGCGAGACTGTTTCGCTGGCCGGGGTGCTGGACATGCAGATTCCCGGTGAGAACAACACCGTGGGTGACGTCATCCCCGCGGCGTTCCTGGACGTTTATGCCATCGATGGGGAACCTCATCTGATTCCCTATGAGGTCATATCGTCGGGGATCCACTACGACGGTTCGCGTCTCGCTTCCCTTGGGATCGATCCTCCGGAGACATGGGACGAGTTCATCGCCGCCAGCGTAGCAGCCGGGGAGAACGCCGTTCAGGCCGATGGGCTGATCAACTTCTATAACGCCTACTGGCTGTACTGGCTGATGGTCCGCCATGGAGGACCGGGCGTCTTCTACGAAGCCGCTTCCGATCCGACCGGTGAGGCCTGGCGGTCAGAAGCCATCGTGAATGCGGTGAACGACCTGGTGAAGTTGGTGGAGTCGGGAGCGATGGCTGAGGGATACGATGGCAGCAATTATCCCCTCGCTCAGCAGGAATGGGCGGTCGGCAACGGAACGTTCATGGTGAACGGGACATGGCTGGCGTCCGAAACGTCGAGTTACGCTGCCGAGGGCTTCGATTACAGGCTCCTCTCCTTCCCAACGGTGCCGGGCGGGTTTGATTCGGCTGAGCTGTATCAGATCGGCTGGGTTGTCCCCAGGGCGGCGCAAACCCCGGATGCCGCAATGGACTTTATCGCCTACTCGTTGAACCGGGAACGTCTTGCCGGTATCGCGGATGTGGCGAAGAACATAACCCCCCGCTCCGACATCGGCGTACCTCCCGAGATCCAGGACGCCGCTGACATATTCGCTTCGGAGCCTCCGGTCCATCGGATCTACGACGGTGTGCAGGGCGACTTCCCCGAGTATTGGGAGACGGTCTTCCTGCCACTTGACGACCAGTTGTTCTTCGGACAGATCGGGGCACAGGAGTTCATCGACAAGATCACATCAGCCACCGCCGACTACTGGGCGTCCCGATAATGGAATGACCGGTTAGAAAAACTGCAAGTACGATGGTCAAGAGCGTGGGCGTGCTCCCAGGTTCGATGAGGAGACCCAGGACGAGTCTCCACCGTCAACCTGGAAGGTCCGTGCCTCGGCAGGCCGGGATCTTCCTTGCCCCCGCCTTGATCATTTACTTGCTGATCATTGTGGCGCCGACAGTCGCCACGATCTGGATCAGCCTCACCGAGTGGAAGGGGATCGGCGACGAGGCCACGTTCGTAGGCATTGACAATTACCGGCGGTTGTGGCAGGATGAGACGTTTCGGGCGTCTTTCAACCGAACCCTGACCATCCTGGTGGTTGGCGGCGTAATTGTCTTTGCCTGTGCATTCGTGTTCACGATGCTCCTCCGGGAACTGCGCTCCAGAAAGTTCGTCCGAGCGGTCATCTTCTTTCCGAACATCGTTCCTCCCGTCGCCCTCGCCATCGCCTGGGGCGTTCTGTTGGCGCCCCGGAGTGGGCTTCTCAACGGGTTCCTCGAGGCCATAGGGCTCTCCTCGCTAACCCAGACATGGCTGTCCCCGGATCTGTTCTTCGGGTCGATCATGGCTGGCCTCATCTGGATCTACACAGGCTTTTTCGCGACCATCCTGATGGCAGGTGTAGACCGGGTCCCGAACTACTTTTACGAAGCCGCCGGACTCGAGGGCGCTTCTTCCCGGCAGTTGTTCACCAGGGTCACGATCCCCTTGACATGGGACGTGCTCAGCGTCTCGGCGGTGCTTTGGGTGATAGTCGCAATCAAGACGTTTGAGTTCATCTACGCGTTGGGAGGTTCGGGTACCGATCCATCGGCGGCATCCTGGACTCTTCCCGTCCACATGTACGTCATAGCTCTTGGCAATCGCAGCCCCATACTCGCCCTGGGACAAGGCAGCGCCATCGCGGTGATAATGGTGATAATGGTTGGGTTGCTGGTAGTGCTGCTAAGGCGTTTGATGCGGCGAGGGGTGGTGGAGTTCTGATGACGGGAAGCGGGGCAAACCGGTTTCAGACTGGTGTGGCCAAACGCTTGTACCGCTGGTTGTGGCGGGGTCTGGGCGGGGCGTTCGTCTGGTTGTGGGTGGCCTTCAGCCTTGGGATCCTCGCTTGGATCATCCTGGCGGCCTTCAAGCGGAACGACACGGTATTCGCCGATCTGTGGTCTCTGCCCGACAGCATCGAGGGAGAGAATTTCAGTGACGCCTGGGGACTCCTCAATCTCGCACGGACGTCTTTCAACAGCGTTCTGACTGTCGGCGGGGGTACCTTCCTGACCATGGCGGTCTCCGCGCCGGCCGCCTATGCGCTAGCCAGAATGGGCTTTCGGGGGGCAGGTGGTTTGACGGCCTTTTTTGCATTTGGCATAGGCGTACCGGTGCACTCCATAGTGATCCCGCTGTTCCTCGGGCTCTCGGAAGTTGGGCTGTCCAACAGCCTGACGGGCCTCACCATCGCCTATGTGGGAGTCTCCATTCCCTTCGCGGTGTTTCTCATGACCGGATTCTTCCGATCTCTGCCGACCGAATTGGAGGAGGCGGCAACCATGGAAGGCGCCAAACCGGTTCGGGTCTTCTTCTCCGTGATGCTCCCGCTGGCCAAGCCCGGAATGGTCGCCACCTCGCTAATAGTGGCAGTTGGGCTCTGGAACGAGTTCTTATTGGCATTGACCCTGACGTTCGACGAGGCGAAACGAACCATTGGTATTGGATTGCTGAACACGTTCGGGGCCATGAGGTACACGTCCAACTGGGTGGGACTCTTCGCGGCGGTGGTGATAATGATCGTGCCGATGACCGTCCTCTATACGTGGATGTCCCGTCGGATAATTGAAGGTTTGACGGTTGGAGCAACGAGGTAGGAAATGGCATCAATCTCTTTTGACAAGGTCACCAAGCGTTTCCCGGGCAGCGAAGTCAAGGCGCTCTCATCTGTCAGCTTTGACATAGGAGATGGAGAATTCGTCGTGTTGGTCGGTCCGAGCGGATGCGGCAAGACGACGCTCCTGCGAATAGTGGCCGGGCTGGAGTCAGCCACCGAAGGGCGGGTCCTGATCGACGGGAAGGACATCTCAAGAGTGCCGCCGGGGGACCGCAACATTGCCATGGTATTCCAGAATTACGCGCTCTTTCCCCACTTGACGGTGGAACACAACATCGGCTTTGGACTGCGCATCCGGGGCGTTCCCAAAGCCGAACGGAAAAGGAAGGTCCGGGAGGCGGCCGAGCTGTTGGAACTCGACCAATACCTGGATCGCCGACCGGGCGAACTTTCCGGAGGGCAGCGCCAGAGAGTGGCCATGGGCCGGGCCATCGTGCGTAGACCGGCGGCGTTCCTGATGGATGAGCCACTCTCCAATCTCGACGCGAAGCTCCGCGTCGAGATGCGGGCGGAGATATCGCGCCTGCAGCGAAGACTGGGAGCGACGATGGTCTATGTCACCCACGACCAGACAGAAGCAATGACCATGGGTGATCGGGTGGCGGTACTCGACCAAGGGCTGGTTCAGCAAGTGGCGCCTCCGGTCGAGTTGTACCAAAACCCCGCCAATGTCTTCGTCGGTGGGTTCATCGGTGCTCCCAGGATGAATCTTCTACGCGGGACCTGCCGGGGCGGTACCCTTCGCATAGGGGATAGACCCGTCCGGCAGAAGGCCCCAAATATGGGGGACGGCGAGGTGTTGATAGGCGCCAGGCCCGAAGACGTGGAACTCGTATCTCCCGAGAGTGAGGCTGCAGTGCTGACCGGCAGGGTCGCCTTGGTGGAACACCTTGGCAAGGAAACGCATGTTCATCTCGACATCGACGAGTCGCTGACTCTACCGGACGGCGGCAACATTGTGGCCACCAGCGCTCCGCTCGCCGTGCCGCAGGAAGGAGCTGTCGTAGGGATAGGAATTGACCTCCATCTAACGCACTTCTTTGCTGCTGACTCCGGCCTCTCGATGCGTGCTCACTAGCCATCAGACAGGCTGGCGGCAGTGTCGGGCTGGGCTATGGAAGGGGCGGGTCGCCGCCGCTCGCCAAGCAGGTGAATGGTGGACGGTTCTGAAGCTCTAACATCTGCCGACGGTGCCATCGGGATCGACGTGGGAGGCACGGCGATCAAGGGACTGGTGGCCAGCGCCGGGTCCGTCCTGGTCTCAACGGCGCAAGAGCCCACAGGCCCCGAGGCGCACGGCCGCCAAATCCTCGACGACGTGATTCGACTCGCCAAGAACTTGGTGGAAGCCGCCAAACGGGCGGAAGTGGCCGTGAAAGCCGTGGGGATAGGTATCCCCGGCGCCGTTGACGCCGAGGCCGGGGTGGGTAAGGCCTCCGCCAATCTGTTGTGGAAGGACTTCCCGGTTGGGAAAACCGTTGGGCGCCACCTGGATCTGCCGGTTTTCGTCGAACAGGACGTCTACCTCGGAGCCCTGGCGGAGTTCACAATGGGAGCGGCCCGCAACGACCAGTCCAGCGCCTATGTGCCGCTTGGAACGGGCACCGGGTGCACCATCATGCTGAACCGGCGGATCTGGCGGGGATCGACGCGATTCGCAGGAGAGATCGGTCATCTGGATGCTCGCGCCGGGTCGGAAGAGTGCGGATGCGGTCGATCCGGGTGCGTGGAGTTGGCGGCTTCGGCAAGAGGATTGGAGCGACTGTACGCGGCCTGGACCCCAGACGGGGAACGTGAGCCAGCCCATGAGATCGCCCGTGCCGCCGAACAGGGGAATCCCGAGGCGCGGGCCGCCTGGAACACCTGCATCGAACGTATCGCCTGGATGTTGGAGAGCTTGGTGCTCACCGTGGACGTGGAGTCAATTGTCGTCGGCGGTGGGCTGAGACAGGCCGGCGCTCAGTTGGGGCAGCAGTTGGAACTGGCCCTGCAAAGAAGGCTCTCCCCGCTAAGAGAAGCGCCGAGGCTACGCCTCTCTGCATTCGGAAACGAGAGCGGCGCCCGAGGCGCGGCGCTACATGCGCTCTCAAAACTGCAGGGGCGTAGCGCCACTCGAATCCAAGCTGTGCAAAGACACACATCGACCACCGACATTCTCATGCTGGCATTCGACCACAGAACGTCGATGGTGAGGGATCTCTTCGGCGTGCCGGACATCTCTTCCCGCCAGCGATCACAGTTGGAGGACATCAAGACGCTGATCGCGGCAAGCGTGTTATGGGCGGCGCCGCAAGTGTGGCCGGAGGCTCAGGTCTCGACCCTCGTGGATCCCGAATACGGACTCGCCGCTGGGAGACTCGCCTCACAAGCCGGACTGCATGTGGCCCTGGCCATGGAACATTCCGGCCAGCGGGAGTTGTCATTGTTAGATACCAGCCTGCTAAAGGAGGCAATCGAAAGTCTGGAAACCGTCAAGTGGGGAAAGACATTGCTCCGATGGAATCCTGGAGACACCGAGGATCGCAAAGCCAGGAACATCCAGACGCTCGAGACAGCAAAATCCCTGTGCCGTGCAATGGGCATTGACTTCCTGTTGGAACTCATCGTTCCCGCCACACCCCAGGACCTTCGAAGGTGCGGTGGCAGCAAGGAGCGATTCGACCGTGAACTGCTCCCCCACAGAATGCCCGAAGCCATACATGAACTGACAAGCCTCCTCGGGCCTCCCGACCTTTGGAAGGTTGAGGGCCTAGAGTCAGCCGCGGCCTGCAACATGGTTGTCGAAGCGGCCCGAAGCGCAGGTTCCGTCCCGCCGATCGTGGTCCTGGGGGCGGGTTCTGGCGTAGACCGGATCAACAGGTGGTTCCAGGGCGCGGCATCGGCAAGCGCCTACACCGGCTTCGCCATCGGTAGAAGCATTTGGAAGGACCCCATCCAACATTGGATGAATGGCGAGGCAAGCCGCTCCCGAACCCAGCAGGTCATAGCTTCCCGCTTTCTTCGATATGTCGATGACTACCGGATCGCAGTGAGGGTCGCGCCGGTTTCGGATTTCCTATGAGCGTTGTGTCGGCTCGACGCGTGTTCGGTTCCAACGGCTGGGTCGAGGATGCGTCGGTTGAGATAACCGACGGATGGATAGAAACGGTGTCGGCTGGCGGGGACCGTCCCGGCCATGCCTATCTGATACCCGCCTATGTGGACCTGCAGGTCACCGGCTTTCGGGACATCGATCTGGCCACAACACCCCCATCCGGTTGGTCAAGAATCGGCGACGAACTGGCCGGGCATGGGGTGACATCTTGGTTGCCCACCCTGGTCTCCCGGCCCTTGGCCGAATACCCCCGGTGGCTGGAAGGAGCGGCCCAGGTGATGTCTCTCCAGAACCCCGGCGTTGCCCGCATCCTGGGAGTGCACCTGGAGGGACCGTGGTTGGGGAGTCGCGCCGGAGCACATCTTGACCTCGCCGCCGGCTCGGTGAATGTGAACTGGATCAAAGAACTGCCCAACCACGTAAAGGTGGTCACTCTCGCCCCCGAGCGGTCCGGCGCCCTCGACGCCATCGACGAACTCCGGGCCCTGAACATCGTGGCGGCGCTGGGGCACACCGACGCCGATCACCAGACGGCGACCGCCGCCTTCGATCAGGGCGCCACCCTGCTCACCCACTGCTTCAACGCCAACCCGCCCCTCCACCACAGATCTCCCGGCATCCTCGGCGCGGCGCTGGCCCGTGACGATGTCTTCGTGAGCTTGATTGCCGACGGCGTACATGTTCATCCTGATGTGATCAGGATCACCATACGCGCCAAGGGGCCGGACAGGGTCGCCCTCATTTCCGACGCCTCAGGCTGGGAGCGAGGGGTCCTGGGATCGCAACCCACTCAACTGATCGACGGCGCCCCCCGTCTGGCCGACGGATCCCTGGCAGGCAGCGCCATCACCCTGGACCAGGCAGTCCGGTTCGTGGTCAATCACTGCGGGATATCTTTGCATGACGCCGTACGGTCGGCATCCACCGTGCCCGCCAACATCATCAACCGACCTGACCTGGGTCGTATCGAGCCAGGAGCCCGCGCCGACGTGGTAGCCCTTGATGAACAACTCCGCGTTAGCGCGGTCTGGATGGATGGAATTCGCGTCCGTTAGACCCGCGACATCCGTTGGTTTCCTCAACGCCCCGCACAGGCAAATCGACCGTAACACCCCTAGGCAGTACACTACGGCCTCCGGAACCACGACCTCCCCGGGGCGCCGAAACACCTACTCAAACGCCAAGCGTTCGCAAACCGTTCGTTTGACATCTGACCTGGGGAAACACCAACCCAAAACCGCAACCGTTCGAAACCGTTCGCCGAGGACGCTCCCGTGAGGAGCCATGCGAGTACACGACGAACGTTTTGTGGAAGACATCCCCATCCACCCTCAAATCAACTGGCGCCACCCCGAGTTGTCGGTGGTTGCCCACCCGATTTCTGGTGTGGGCACTGCTTTCGTGCAAACGTGTGGTCGAGATGCGCCCACAAACTAAAACACCTCCAAAGAGGCCGATCCTCGATTAGATTGAACCCCAAGCACCGTTCAACAAGAATGACCCCAGCACCGCGGAAGACTGCCGCCGTCCTCATCGTTTCAGGCGCTACCGCCACAATCTACGCTTTTTTGAGCGTTCTTGAAGCGGCTGAGTCCGACCTCGCGTGGGAGAATCTATCCTTCAGGGTTTTGTTCGTCTTCACCCTGGTCGGCATACCCGCCGTCATTGTCGGTGTTGGTGGGTTGGACAGTGAGGGTGTAGGAACCGCTGCCGTATCCTGACACTTCGACATAGGAGGCCCCTGTGATTGGCGCTTCCCAGACCAGATACGACGCCAGTGATCCTTCTTGGTCGTCGTTCCATCCAAGCTCGGTGCCGTTGTGGTCGTAGACCGCAACGATTGAATCGGATAGGGTGCCAAGCTCCACCCCTATCTCGTACAACTCGCCCGCTGCCGACTCGAAGACGAACACGTCCACATCGGAGGCGTACTCCAAAACACCATCCACGGGTTCCCCCATCTCCAACAGGGCCGCGCCGTCGATCTGATCCGGATGGTCGTCCACGATATCGGAGAGTTCCACCGTCACCGTGTAAGACCCAGGGTCTTCACCCTCCACAACAACATAGAAGTCGCCGCCGGCCGGTGCCTTCCACAACATATACGACGCCAACGAACCCTCGTAGAAGGCGTTCCCTGCCAGTCGGGTCTCGTCTCTGTCATACACGGTGAGAACCGAGTTGGGAAGAGTGCCCAGGTCCACCCCTATCTCGTACAACTCACCCCCTGCTGCCTCGAAGACGAACGCGTCCAGGTCGTCGGCGTAGTCCAAAACACCATCAACAGGTTCTCCCAACTCCACCCGGGAGGCGCCGCTGTCGATCTGATCCGGATGGTCGTCCACGATATCGGAGAGTTCCACCGTCACCGTGTAGGAACCGGCACCGTAGCCCTCCACAACAACGTAGAAGTCGCCGCCGGCCGGTGCCTTCCACAACAGATACGACGCCAACGAACCCTCGTGGAAGGTGTTCCCCGTCAGTCGGGTCTCGTCTCTGTCATACACGGTGACAAACGAGTCGGAAAGGGTACCATGGTCCACGCTTATCTCGTACAACTCGCCCGCGGCTGCCTCGAAGACGAACGCATCCAGGTCGTCGGGGTGGTCCAGCACACCATCAAGAGCTTCTCCTAACTCCACCCGAGCCGAAGCGTAGACAGGTAGTTCCGGAAGGCATCTCAAGAAACTGGTCTCAAGCTCGAAAAACCGAATATCACTATTCAACTGAGCCCTGTTATGAACAGCAAGCTCCGAAACAATGGCAGATAACAGAGCAGCCACGTCCATCTCGGCAACGGTCTCCTCCAAACAAGCGACCAGAAGGTTGAAAGCGGCGATATCGGGACGCAGACGCTCCGGGAAAGGGATCGTGGTGGTGGTAGTGGTAGTGGGCGGAAGCGTGGTAGTGGGCGGAAGCGTGGTCGTGGTCGTAGCGCTTGTGGCGGTAGTGGTCGGCGGCAAGGTCGTTGTGGGAACGGCAGTCGTGGGTGTCGCTTCCGGCGCCCCGCAACCCGAAACCACCAACACCCCAGCCAGGCACACACCCATCAACAGAACTCGCACAACGCCTCGAATCCTAACGCCCCCAACAAACCCGAACCGGCGAAGTTACCGGCCGAAACCGTAAACCCCGCAGTGGGCCAGTTTGGCTATCTGACCTGCAGCTTGACCCCAAAAATGAACGGGTACCTCCCATCGGGCGAGTCTTCCAAATCGTGGAGCTTCTTTTTTGCATTCACCACTCTCCCAGATCACTCTTTGAACTCTCCGCCGGACAGAACTCTTCCTTCTGAATCTCACCGAATGCCTCCCGGAGGCACAGGCCACGGGCTGTTCCCTCGTGGTCATCGGCGGTGGGAGGGGCAGCGGCAGTTCCGGCATCCACGAGCACAGAGGCTGGGTTCAGGTATCGGCGTGGGCCTACAGAGGCCTGCGCCCAACTTGGACACCTTCCAGACCGGGACGGCGGGCAACGAGCGTTATTGTGGGGTGTGAACGGGTTAGATGGAGGGGGCAGGATTGGGTCAGGTGGGCACGGAACACCGGGTTCGGTCCTGCCGCCGGGTGACTGCCAGCAGGGCGATCCATGCTGGCAGGGAAAATGCTGCCACAACAATGGCGGCAACTTCCGATTGCAGCAGGCCGGCGACGATAAAGCCGACAAATGAAAGCGGGATCAGCACCGCCGCGCAGATGTAGGCTGTCAGGCGGGACCGGCGGTGGAGCAGCACCAACGCCAGGCTCAAGGGGATGGATGTCGGCCAGACCACCATCATCAACGCCGATAAAAAGGCAACCCCGAACTCCAGGTCCTCTCGCTCAAAGGTCGTCCACCCGATGGCAAAATGTATAACGAAGGCGGCCGCCACGGCCAAGGGCAACAACAGCGAAAGCACTGCGGTTCTTGCTGCTATGGCCAACTTCGTCACTCCAAGATGGATCTAGTGCCCTGCCAAAGGGTACGGGAAACAACACCGACCTCCAGGGCACCGTCCCAGCAGAATGATAATGAGCGTGGGAACCAACCGCTGCGCTTCAGGATCCACCGATACCGGCCGGCCAAAATCGGGTCTTTGCCGGGGGGAGGACGGTGGAACTCGACCGTGATGACGATCAGCGAAAGTACCCATGCGTGTTTGAATGGGAGGGTTGAACCGCCAACCCAAACCGCTCCATCCACACCGCTGCCTTGACCCAGATCGCCCGCAAAGACAGCGAAGGCCGCCGCTACTACGAAAGACTCAAAACCCGAGGAAAGACCCACAGAGAAGCCCTACGCGTCCTCAAACGCCGAATCTCAGACCGCGTCTGGACCCACCTCCAACCACCAAAACCAACCCCCGATTTGACATAGGAGCTCACCACCACCAAACCCCCTGACCCGCCAAACTCGGGTCAGAAGCACCCGGCATCTGTGGCCGCGATACGGCATCAAGACCCTTCTTTTCCGGGTCGGTCACACCGTCAATTCCAATAATCCGATTCCACCAAGGTGGGGCACACCTGGCCTCTCCGGTAAACCCGGAGCGGTTCAGATTTAGGTTTAGTTGGGTGGGGTTGGGAATCTGGTGTTTCCTTCTCCCCATGTGTGGGGTCGGATGGCCACTCCGTTGATGAACTGTGCGGCCTCGGCGCGGGTGGCTGCCCGGTTGGGACAGAACAGTCTCAGGTCGCATCCGGGTGCCACCGAGAAGTCGGTCAGCCATGAAATACCGGTGGTGTAGAACGCATCAGTTTCCACGTCGAGATAGTGGGGTGGGGACCCCGAGTAGGTGGCTTCCACATGGTTGTATAGCAAGGTGGCCATCTCTCCTCGGGTGACGTGGTCTGTGGGGCAGAACTGCCAGGCGCCGTCTCCGAAGGTTCCGGAGGTGCATCCATTGGTGATATCGTTGGAGACCGCCCAGCCGATCGCCTCATCGGAGAAGCTGCCTTCTGACACGTCGGAGAAAGCTGCCGAACCCCAGAACCGGGGAGTTGGTTCTCCCGCTGCTCTCCAAAGAAAAGTGACGAACTGTTGGCGGGTGAGGTTGGCTTCGGGACAGAACATGGTGGTGGTGCATCCTCGGGTGATGTTGTTCTCGATCATCCACGTCACCGGATACTCGTACCAGATCCCGGCCCGGACGTCGGTGAAGTAATCCGCAGCCGAAGGAGGCGTCTCCTCAACACCCCCGCCGGCGCTGCTCCCCCCGCCGGCGCTGCTCCCCCCGCCGGCGCTGCTCCCCCCGCCGCCCCTGCTCCCTCCCCCGCCCCCCCGCCGGCGCTGCCCCCCCCGCCGGCGCTGCTCCCCCCGCCGCCGCTGCTCCCTCCACCGCCGCTGCTCCCTCCACCGGCGCTGCTCCCTCCACCGGCGCTGCTCCCTCCACCGGCGCTGCTCCCTCTATTACGCACTACCGTCACTTCCCCCTCTACGCCATCTCCACCCCTATCCTCGTCAGACGTTCCGGCTGGACCGTCGTTGTCCACCCAGCCGTTGACGCGCATCAACATAACACCCTCCCTGGCCTCACCCTCTGTCCAGTTCCCGCCCGGCGTTTGCGCCTTGATGTAATGGCCTCGGTTGGAGATGCTCCAACCGTCTTGGACGCCGGAGTCTTCGTCTTGCGAATAGGTGATCCCCAGGCGCAGATCGACGCGCCCGGTCGTGTACAACACGAAGTGATACTTCGTATCTGCGGACAGCACCGTGTCCGGCGGCGCCGAAAAGGCCGTCTCGGTTCCCTCAATCGAAGACGGAACTGTCAGATCCGCCAGCTTGGACTCGGGCTCGCCCCCCTCTGCAGCCGACCACAGCTCCGCCCGTATTGTACTTAAGTGTGCCATGTGAAACTGCTGCTCACCTATGGACACCTCAATGCTCTCCAACGCGGTAACCGCCCTCCCCGTCGTGAACCCCTGCGCCAGCACATAGTCATTGGTAGGCCAATCCCACTTTGCCCGCGCCTTGCCAATATTGCCCACCAACACAATAGGGTCGGCAGACTTGTCCTGCTGAGCGAATGCGAGCTGTGCCATCGATGACAAGAAAAACACGACAACCAAAGCAGCAACCAAGAGGACAATAAAGAAACGAATCGACTGGTTGACAGTTTTCAAATTGGACCCCCATTTCTTTACAAACCGTAAAGCATAGACCCTATTCGATCCGCTGACTGGAATATTCCAAGTAGTGGTATAAGTTTGAGGGAACGAGATGGTCCTGGTCGGTCGGTGTGGGTCGTCCGAAGGCGCGAATCAGGATGTTATGTCACGCAATGGTGACGCCAGCCGGGGTTCGGGCGACCGCTTCTCGGATGAACGGCGCTCCCGGGGCGGGCATCCCGTCCCCAGACCCAAAACAGGTCGACAGATCCTGGGCAAGACACCAAAGGCCAGTTTCAGAGAGAGTCAGACCCGCCCGGATCCGAAGACCTTACAAGTATGAGTGTTTCCCGGAGGGTTTCTATCTTGAGAGGATGGAGATTTATGGGAAGACCCATCGCCATCAGCGGTTCGAGAGGGTTTGTACAATCCTGTTTTCTTGTGATGCGACTGTTCGGGTTTGTGGTTTTGGTGTGTCTTGTGGCGGGGGCGTGCGGTCCCTCTGACACAACCGCGGCAGTTCTTGAACCGGTTGGCGAGCGGGCGCTTTCTGATCCTCAGGCTCCGACCGGTGACTGGGTGAGGGGTGTCAACACGGCCGGGTGGGATTTCCACCGGCATCTGGGGGGTAACGCGGTTTCCAGTCCGGTGAGTATCGGGGTTGCGTTCAGCCTGGCCCGGGCCGGGGCGTCGTCCGGTTCCGAAGCGGCGCTCGACAAGATCTTCGGGTTCCCCCGGGTTGGTGTACACAGCGCTGCTAACACCGTTGATCTCTCACTTGCCCAGGCATCGACGGATCCCACCATCCTGGAGATCGCCAACCGTCTCTTCCCCGATCACGATTTCTCGCCACTGCCCGAGTTCCTCGAGATCGCCTCCGCCCGATACGGAGCGGCTATCCAGCCCATCGACACCGCCGATCCACCCGCCGCGGTCGACAGCATCAACCAGTGGGTATCGGAAACCACCCGCGGTCTCATTCCCGCCATCGTCACCGAAGACGTCGTCCGGGACCAGCGGATGATCCTCGCCAACACGGTGTACTTGAAGGCGGACTGGACCGACCCTTTCCCAGCGGATTTGACCAGCGACGGCCGGTTCACCACCATTGACAACCGATCGGTAACAGTACCGTTCATGCACGACCTAGAACCGATCGATCGTCGCTACGTCCGCCTCGAAAACGCCGACGCCGTCGAACTTGCCTACCAGGGCGGCGAACTGGCCATGTGGCTCATCGTCCCCCACCACCGCAGCGGCCTCGGAGCGGTCGAGGAATCCCTCGACGCCCAAGCACTGACCGCACTGGCAGACACCGCTCAACAGGGTCTCGTCGACCTCACCATGCCCAAATGGGAACAGACCCTGCCACCCACCGACCTGTTCGAATGGCTCTGCCCACAACGATTCTGCGCGGGAGCGCCCTTCGATGGCATCGCCCCCGGTATCTTCATCACCGCCGCCCTTCACAGCGCCAAAGTGATCGTCGACGAAAAAGGCACCGAGGCAGCCGCCGCCACCGGCATGGGCTTCCCAGTAGAGGAATCACCCCCAGCCGATCTCACCATCATCGCCGACCGGCCCTTCCTGTGGACCATCATCCACCAAAACACCAAAGTCGTCCTGTTCATCGGACGCCTGACCGACCCCACCGCCTAACAAACACAACCCCAACCGAATCACCCCCGGATCCCACCACTTTTATCTAGAAAAGGTGCTAAAGGTGCTGGATGTCGCTTCCCGACAAACAACCTTCGGCGCCAACCGGAACGGACCTCCCACCCAAGGAAACCTGCACACCAAGCTGGTATCAAACAGAAGAACAGTGTCTCTGACCTGGGATTATATGTCCCTGTGAGGTGTCGGGGGAGGGAACCCAAGTCGGGGCGGCGCGGAGGGCGTTTTTCGCGACTCTAGGTTGGTAATCGCGAGAAGGGCCTGACCGGTTGGTTTCTGACGTGGCGGGCTACGGCGCCAAGCAGATCCTGCCCATCACCCGGCGATCTGCTAGGTAGGTGAGTCCCGCAGTCGCTTCTTCGAAGGGATAGACGCGATCCACGTGAGGTCGGAGGAGCCCGGCTTCGCACCATTGTTGAAGTCGTGCGAGGTTGTCACGGTTTTGTTGGGGAAAGCGTTCCACAAGATCGCCCCAGAACACTCCAACCGCCGAGGCGGACTTCAACAGGGGAAGGTTGAGCGGCAGGCGGGGAATCTTACCGGCGGCAAAGCCCACCACCAGCAAGCGCCCGTTCCAGCCCAGGGATCGGAAAGCGGTTTCGGTGACCGAACCTCCCACGGGATCGTAGACCACGTCGGCGCCCTTGCCATCGGTGAAGTCCCGGATGGCGGCGCGCAAGTCATCTCGGTCATAACGGATGGCCATATCGGCGCCTCGCTCCAAGACGAATTGCGCCTTCTCGTCCGAGGAGACCGCCGCGGCTACCCGGCATCCCAGTAGCTTGGCGATCTGGACGGCGGCGATTCCCACGCCTCCCGCGGCGCCCAGCACCACCACGGTCTCCCCTTCGGCCACTTGGGCCCGGTCGATCAGGGCGTGGTAGGAGGTGCCGTAGGCGGTCATGAACACCGCCGCCTCGGTGTCGGTCAGATTCCTGGGAGCGGGGGCGGTGCGGGTTGCATCCGAGATGACCGACTCGGCGTAACAGCCCATCCCGGCGAACACCATCACCCGATGACCGTTTGTTATCCCATCGACGGCGGGTCCCACTTCGGTTACCGTTCCGGCCCCCTCGAATCCCGGTACGAACGGCAGGTCGGGCTTCACCTGGTACAGACCCGACACCATCAGGATGTCGGCAAAATTGAGGCCCGCCCCGCCAATGGCGATCTTGACCTGGCCTGGTCCGGGGGTCGGCTCCGGGATGTCCTCGGTCCTCAAGCCCGACAACCCTGACCAGTCGGTGCACAGCACTGCTTTCACAAATGGCTAGGTTACCGCGTGGGATCGACTCCTGCCACCTTGGCGGCGTAATCACCGTAACGCTTGACCACCCCCGTCGTCTTGGGAGGTAAGCGGGTTGGAAGGAATATGGACGAACCGGGTTCTCCCGGAGAAATTCTCAGGGCGCTAGCCAAATCTTATCGGGATGACGTAGGCCCGGCCCGGGCCGAGCAGTTGGTAAGCCGAGCGATGGCGCGTGCCGTAGAACCTGTTCCCCGGTTCAAGGGGTTCGGGGCCTTGGCTGCGAGCGCGGCGCTGGCCGTCTCGGTGCTGGCATTGGGGTTGATCGTGCTGGTCAATTCAGATCCTGCAGGCTCGGATCCCGATCCTGTCGATCCAGTGGCTTCCGGCCCGGTTTCGACGGTGTCCACCCCGGAAGTCAGCACCCTCCAGACTCCAACCTTGCCTAAGGAAGAGCTTGAGAAGGCGTTGAACCTTCTCGAGCAGCAGAGAGAGATGGAAGCCGCCGATGTGGTGGTGAGAGCCCTCTCCTCCATGGTGATTGCGGTGGTGGGTCCCGAGGACCCGGATGTGCTCTCCGCCTCTCCTGCACCCGCCGTTGCCGAAGAACAGCAGGATCGGCCCAATGCTTCCTCTGTCGTGGGAGTTGTTCCCCCGGAGCAGAGCACCTATGCAGACGGATCGAGGTCGGATGAAGCCGGGGATCCTGAGACGGAGACCACAGAAGCCGATGCAACGCCGCCTCAGCAGGACGGCCCAACCTCGACGACATCTGACCTGGAGCCGAGTATTGAGGAACTGGGCCAGGTTCTGAGAGTTGAAGTGGAAGAACTGCTGTCTGCGGATCCCCAGAATCTTGCCGAGGAGGCGGAGGACGCCAGGAACGCCGCACAGCAAATCCAGGACTACGGGGGCGAACCCACCATCATGTTCCCCTCCGATGGTGAAGACGAATAGCCGGCTGGGCCGGGCTGTTATCTGAATCGCCTTCCCCGCACCTATAATTCGAAATCTCGGTCAATACCCCAACACCAGGCACTTAGGCAATAGCTTTAAGGTTGAATGCTGCCCACGGACTCCTCCGCATGGCCTCCTCCCCTGTCCGAGGCTACCGCCGCGCGCGACGGCGATCAGGCTGCTCTCACCTCGATTCTCACCAAGGGCCTGCCGAGGTTGGTGGCTTTCTATCGCGGCCAGGGTTTGGATCTGCCCGATGCCGAGGACGTGGCGAGTGACGCCTGCGAAGCCATTATCCGTTCGTTGGGGAAGCTGAGATCTCCGCAGGCCTTCGAAGCGTGGTTCTGGAGAGTGGCCCGCTCAAAGTTCCACGATTACCTGCGAAAACGCCACCGTCCACTGCCTGCTCCCGAATTGGAGACGACCCATGTTCTTCCTGATGAACACACGCTGGACAAGGAGGAGTTCCGCACGGTCCGAGTTGCCTACGGTAGGTTGGCCGCACGGGACAGGGAGTTGCTATGGCTGCGTGAAGTGGAGGGTCTGTCTTACGCTGAAATCGGTGGCCGCCTGTTCAAAAGGGAGGGTTCGGTCAGAGTGGCGATGCTCCGGGCCCGGCGGCGGTTCGAGCAATTCCTCAAAGAGGAGGGAAGGAAGCCATATGAAGCGCCGGTGTACCGGTCCCCTTCTGTCCTTTTCATGGAAGCCGGGGACGCCGACCGTTCCCAGATGGCCGCTGCCTTGCTGCGGTCCATGGCGGCCGGTCAGGTAAAGGTGTTCAACGGAGGATCGGCTCCCTCCTCCCGGGTGGATCCGCGTACCGTGAAGGTGCTGGCGGAGCGGGGCATCGACATTGGCGGAAACCACCCGGTGAAGTGGAGCGCCGCCATGGTTGAAGCGGCCGAGGTAGTGGTGGACCTGGGGGAGGAGCGTTTGCCGGCGGTCACCGGCAAGCGCTACCTGAGATGGGAGATCGAATCGCCGGCGGGGAAGGGCCTGGACGGGATGAGGATGGCTTTCAATGAAATAGAGAGGCGGGTTTGGGAGTTGATGATCATGCTGGAAATCGAGCCCCGCAAGATTTGAACCCCGCAAATTTGAAAAAAGGGGTTCCCGATTTATGGTTCTTGTGACATAGTGAAGGTAGAAGGTGTCATCTTACATGAGAATTGATGTATGAGTAAGAGAAACTCGGCAGTTGCTGCGCGACAAGCTCGCTCGGAAGCCAGAAGAGCCCGACAGACCCGATTGACCAACCAGATCACCGATGAGCGGGGTCGGCTCACTTCCGATCTGGTGGCTCAGTACCTGTCGGCCATCAGCGAGACCGACCTGCTGGATGCCCAGCAGGAAGTCGAGTTGGCCCAGTTGATGGAGGGGGGCCGCCAGGCTGAGATCAAGCTGGAAGAAGACGAATACGAGTCGCTGTCGGAGAAGAGAACCCTGCAGAGGCAGATGCGTCGCGGGGCAGATGCCAAGAACCGCTTTGTGCAGGCCAATCTTCGCTTGGTCGTGCACAATGCCCGCCGTTATCAGGGGGTTAGGGGAATCGATTTCTTGGATTTGGTCCAGGAAGGCAACCTGGGCCTGATCAGGGCGGTGGAGAAGTTCGACTGGCGCAAGGGGTTCAAGTTCTCCACCTATGCGACCTGGTGGATCAAGCAGGCGATAACCAGGGCGATCGCGGACAAGTCTCGCACGGTCCGTATCCCGGCTCACCTTCACGACACCCTGGCCAAGGTTCGCCTCGCCCAGGGGATACTGAAGGGGAAGCTCGGCCGCATGCCCGAACCCGAGGAGATCTCGCAGGAAACCGGAATTCGTATCGATCACGTTGAGCAGGCCCTGGTTCTTTCCGATACGGTCTCGTTGGAGGAGCCGGTTGGAGAAGATGGGGCGCAGCGGGGAGATTTCATCGAAGACGGTGATGCTGAGGATCCCGAGGCGATCGCCGAGGCCACCAGTGTGGCAATCGCGATGCGCAACTCCATCAAGAAGCTCCCCGACCGGGAGCGGAAGATCATGGAATTGCGGTACGGGTTGGAAGATGGGATACCCAAGGGCTTGGACGAGATCGGCAGTCACTTCCAATTGACCAGAGAGAGGATTCGCCAGTTGGAGAAGCTGGCGTTGTGCAGGCTGCGACATCCTTCCTACGGGATTCGGCAGCAGGACCTCATTTAGGCAAAACCCACGCCCGATCCGAATCAGCCCCTAGGGTATAAGGGGCCGTCTATGCAGAGATTTGCAGGACTCCCTCAGACCATTCTCCTGGCAACCATCCCCTTCATGTTGTGAGAACTTTGCCAAGGCGAGGTTCCCGGCGTCGCGTTGCGGCGGGCGTTCTTTTGATACTGGGGATCCTGTTGTTGGAGGCAGGCCCCGTCGCAGGCCAGTCATCGGAAACGGTTGGCACTCGCCTGCGCTACCAGAACGAGGAGGGGGAGAGAATACCGGTGGAGGGAGTGATGCTCTCGGTCACCACCGTGGATGGGTCGGAGGTCGGATCGGGCGTCACCGACGCTGACGGAGCGTTCTCGGTGCCGGTGCCCCAGCCCGCGGTGTACCTGGTGAGCATCGATGTGGAGACCCTTCCGGTGGGAATCCGGTTGCGGGAACCGGACCGGGTCAATGTGGAGGTGGAGGTGGGGGAGGGTCGTTCCGCAAGGGCCATCTTCTCCCTGATCAGCGGGGATGCTCCTGTGGTGGAGAGTGGCGGCATAACGGTGCGACGAGTGGCACAGCTCACCACGGAAGGGATCAAGCTGGGTCTGTTCCTGGGCATGGCGGCAATAGGCCTCTCATTGGTCTTCGGCACCACCGGGTTGGTCAACTTCGCCCACGGGGAGATGGTCACCTGGGGAATGCTGTCTGCCTATTTCTTCAACTACTACGGGTTGGCGGGAGCATTCGGGTTCATGGCAGGTTGGTGGCCGCCGTTGGGTCAGGGGATGAATCTCATCCTGGCTGCGGTCATGGCTGTCATCATCGGAGGGGCCAGCGGTTATTGCATGGACCGGTGGATCTTCCGTCCACTGCGCACCCGGGGAGTGAGTCTCATCGCCCAGATGGTGGTGACCATCGGCCTGTCGATCCTGGCTCGCTATGTATTCCTCTTTCTATTCGGGGGAAATCTGCGGTTCTTCAAGGATTACTCCGCACAGAGCGCCATACAGATATGGATAGTCGACATCACACCCAAGGATCTGATCACCGTGGTCCTTTCAGTCCTGTTCCTGATTGCGGTGGGATTGTTCCTCCAGCGCACTCAGACGGGGAAGGCCATGCGGGCGGTGGCCGACAACCGTGACCTGGCCGAGTCCTCGGGAATCAACGTCCAGCGGGTAATCAAGATCGTGTGGATCGGGGCGGGGGCTCTGGCGGGACTCGGCGGCGTGTTCATCGGGCTGGCGGAGCAGTTGAGTTGGCTGATCGGATTCAGGATGCTGCTGCTTATCTTCGCCGGGGTGGTCCTGGGAGGGCTGGGCACTGCTTACGGCGCGCTGCTGGGCTGTCTGTTGGTGGGTGTGGGCATTCAACTGTCCACGTTGTTCATCCCGGTGGAATTGAAGAACATCGGCGCCCTGGTGGTCCTGGCTCTGGTGTTGGTGCTGCGCCCCCAAGGCCTGCTGGGCAGGAGGGAGCGGTTCGGGTAGCTATGACATTCGCGGCGATCGACTGGGGTTTCATCGTGATTCAGACGGTGGAGACATCGTTGGGTCTGGAGGCGGCGGTCTATGCACTGGCGGCGGTGGGGCTCAACATCCACTTCGGATACGCCGGTCTTCTCAACTTCGGGCAGGTGGGATTCGTGGCCATGGGCGCCTATGGCATGGGTTTGTCGGTGACCCTGTGGAATCTGAATCCGTGGCTGGCGGTGTTGGTGGGAATGGGCTTTGCCACCTTGTTCGCACTCATCCTGGGGGTGCCCACCCTCCGTCTGAGGGGGGACTATCTGGCGATCGTCACCATCGCCGCTGCCGAGATCATTCGCCTTCTGGCTCGTTCCACCACGTTGGGGGACATCACCCGGGGAGCGGAGGGTCTGCATGCCTTCATCGGTCCGTTCCGCGAGTTGAATCCTTTCGACCCCGGCAGTGAATACGGGATCGGTCCTTTCATGGTGGGCGGCAACCAGTTCTTCGCCATCATGTTGGGATGGGGGGTGACCGCTATGGCGCTCCTGGTCGTGTGGCAATTGATGCGAAGCCCTTGGGGCCGAGTCGTGAAGGCGATCCGCGAGGACGAAGACGCGGCTCGCGCCCTTGGAAAGAATGCCTACTGGTACAAATTGCAGGCCTTGATTCTGGGCGGGGTGATCGGAGGAATGGCCGGGATGGTGCAGGCTGTGGGGAAGGCGACCATCCAGCCCGACTCGTTCGTGCCCGCCTACACCTTCTTCTTCTGGACGGTGCTGATCCTCGGTGGGGTGGGTCGTATCTGGTCGCCGGTGATCGGTTCCATCATCTTTTGGGCAATGCTCACCTTCTTCCAGGGGACGCTCATCGCCATGGTGAACGAGGGACTGATCCCCACCGGCCTCATGGATCCCACCCAGGTGAACCAGATCAGATTCATGCTGGTGGGGGTGGGACTGGCCCTGCTCATGGTCTTCCGGCCGCAGGGTATTTTCGGATCCAGGGAGGAGATGATGCTGGATGCCCGGTGAACGCAGCACCGATGGCGGGCATTCCCTGGCCGGTGTGGAACACGTCCCGGGGGTGGCCAAACCGGACCCGGTCCTGGTGGTGGAGAAGATGCGCCGGGCCTTTGGGGGTCTGGTGGCCGTCGACGTGGACCACTTGGAGGTCCAGCGAGGGGTCATCACTGCCTTGATCGGTCCCAACGGGGCGGGCAAGACCACTTTCTTCAATCTCCTTACCGGATTCGATCGGCCAGACACCGGGTCGGTGGTGTTCAACGGTAGGGACGTGGAACGCCTCAAGTCTCACGGCCGGGCCCGAGAGGGAATGGTCCGCACCTTCCAACTCACCAAGGCGCTCACCAAACTGTCGGTGCTTGAGAACATGAAGCTGGGGGCCGGGGGACAGACGGGGGAGCACTTTCTGCAGTCGCTTTTCCCTTTCCTGTGGAAATCCCAGGAGGACGCCATAGAGGAGCGGGCGCGGGAGCTTTTGAGGCGTTTTAGGCTGGACCACATGGCGGATGAGTTCTCCGGTACCTTGTCGGGAGGTCAGCGGAAACTGTTGGAGATGGCCAGGGCCCTGATGGCTTCACCGGCGGTGGTGATGTTGGACGAACCGGTGGCCGGAGTGAACCCCGCTTTGACCCAGTCGCTCTTGGAGCACGTCAGGCGACTTCCCGGCGAAGGCGTGACGGTGATCTTTGTGGAGCACGACATGGATGTGGTGTGGGACATCTCCGATTGGGTGGTGGTCATGGCGGAGGGAGCCGTGATCGCCGAGGGTTATCCCGAGTCGATCGGCAAGAACCAGGCGGTGATTGATGCCTATCTTGGTTCAGACCACGACGGCGACGAGTTGGATGAAGGATCAGCCCGATGATTGACGACAACGGTTCCGTGCAGCCACTGGTCCAGTTGCGCCAGTTGGTGGCGGGCTACCTGCCGGGGGTGGACATTCTCCGCCAGGTTGACCTGGCGCTGTACCCGGGGGAGATGATCGGGATAATCGGCCCGAACGGGGCGGGGAAGTCGACTCTCCTAAAGGCCCTGTTTGGTCTGCTCGAGGTGCGTTCGGGGGATGTGGTCTTCAAGGGAGAATCCATCACGGGTCTGCGTGCTCATGAATTGGTTGCCAGGGGAGTTGGGTATGTGCCCCAACTCAACAACGTGTTCTCGGCGCTCACGGTGATGGAAAACCTGGAGATGGGAGCGTATCTGGAGCCGCACAAGACTGTCGAACGCACGGAGAGGGTGGTCGAGTTGTTTCCCAGGTTGGGTGAGCGCCTCGGGCAGCGAGCCGGGTTGTTGTCGGGGGGAGAACGGCAGATGCTGGCCATGGGACGGGCCTTGATGATGGATCCAGAGGTGCTGTTGCTGGACGAGCCCTCGGCGGGACTCTCCCCGGTGCTGCAAAACCAGGTGTTCGCCCGGGCCCGGGACATCAATCGCTTCGGAGTGGCTGTGATCATGGTGGAACAGAATGCCCGCCGTTGCCTTCAGATCTGCCACCGCGGCTATGTGCTTGACCACGGCCGGAATGCCTACACGGGCACCGGACGCAGCTTGCTCAAAGACCCCAAAGTGGTCGAACTGTACCTGGGGACCCTGGCCCGCCGAGACTGAGCAACGCTCCGCAGTTGCCGGAGGTTGGCCGGCAGCCAAACCTGCTTCGAAAGAGGCGTCGTCGACTATCGGCGTGCCGAGCCCGACGAACCGGAGCACCCGGGTATCGAGTCGGTTGGCGGCCATCCACGCTGTGGCGGTCGGTGCCGTGGTCGACTTTTGCCGGTCTGGCGCCTGCTCCCCAAGGGCGCCTCGCCTGCCGTCCGACCTCCGCAGGACTTCCCTTCGTTTCCACGGCTTCCCGACTCCCCCGAGGAGTCCGCTGAATCAAGAAGGTGGGGGGCCGGTGTGTCGGCCCCCCACCTTCTCTTTGGCGTTGTTGGTTGGTTCAGCCGCCGGCGAAGACGTATTCGTCGAGTGTTGTGTCGGGTTTGTCGCCGCCGCTGTAGGTGGCGATGCGGAAGCTGGCTGCGGCGGGTTCGCCGGCCTCTACGAATTCGTAGGGTCCGCCGACACCGTCGTAGTCGGGATCGCCGCCGCTTTCGATGATGTCCTTGCACTCGGCGAAGCTGATGCACTTGCTGCCGCCGCCGGTGACGCCGTTGATCTCTGCTCCGATGTCCACCGGGTCGTCGGAGTCGGCCACCAAAGCGGCCAACGCCACTATCACGATGGCGTCGTAGGTCTCCGCACCGTAGGCGTAGACCTCTTGCATGCCGCCCTCGTAGGCGGAGTCCAACCGGGCGGTGAAGTCCGAGATGGAACTCAGGTCCACCGAAGGCTCGGTGCCTCGCATCCCCGCAATGATGGAGGGATCAGAAAGCTCGGCGCCGATCCCGCCGATGTTCCCGTCAACACCGTACACATTGGTGGCGGATGTCGGGCCGATGCCCCGCTCGTGCATGGTGGTGAGGATGGTGGCCGACTCCTGGAAACCGATCACCACTACCGCATCGGGACCGGCGCCCGCCAACTGGTCCACTTCGGCGTCGAAGTTGTCGGTTCCGGGAGCGTAGGCGATGAACGGATCCACCGTTCCGCCCAGGCTCTCGAAGTTATCGCGGAATGAATCTGCCAGGCCCTGCCCGTAGGACTCCTGCCGGTAGATCACCCCGGCGATCTCGTTGCCCTCTGAAGCAACCAGGTCGGCCAGGACCTTGCCCTGCAACAAATCGGAGGGGGCGGTACGGAAGTAGAGACCGTTGTCGTCATAGGTCGTGAAGTCCGGTGAGGTGTTGGCCGGGGAGAAGTGGATCACGTTGTTGCCGGTGATTTTGTCGATCACCAGCTTGGAAACGGCCGAACTGGCCGCTCCGATGATGGCGTCCACGTCCAGGGCCAGCAGTCGGTCGACCTCAGGATTGGCGATGTCCTGGTTGGTGTCACCCGAGTCGCCCTCATGCAACACCACGTCGGCGCCGAACACTCCACCACCCGCGTTGATGTCCGCCACGGCCAGCCGGGCGCCAGCCACTTCCGGCGGGCCCAAGAAGGCCAGATCACCGGTGACCGGCAACAACGTGCCGATCACCAACTGGGCGTCGGCCGCCATCTCCTCTTCATCGCCGGGGGTAGGAGCAGCGGTGGTGGTCGGTGCTTGAGTGGTCGGAGCTACCTCCTCTTCTTCCTCGTCTCCGTCACCACAGGCTGCCGCCACCAGCGCGATGGCCGAGACGAAGGCTACAAGCTTCAGATATCTCTTGTTCCTATACATCTACTACCCCATCCTTTCTCTTGGCGAGACTCCCCTTCTCTTGATCGGTATGGTCTGGCTCGACAACGCACCGGCTTTTCGGCATTGGGCTCTGTACCGGGGAGATCGTCCCAGCGATGCTCAGTGTAGAGGGGTTTTGAGCTTAAAGCAGGGCCGGGTTGAGGCTTTCTGTGCAAAGAGTGGGTCCAGCAACAATCCCGAGTCGAATGCTCTCTCCGGAAAGGGCCTGCTCGGGCCTATCGGATGACCGCCACGACCGCCCCCGCGGCCACCGAGTCTCCTGCCTCGATGCGTAGTTCCACGACATTTCCCTCTCTGCCGGCGGCAACTGCGTTCTCCATCTTCATGGCCTCCAGCACGCAGATGGTGTCCTCGGCATCAACCCGGTCGCCCACCTTGACGTTTACCTTCACAATGGTGCCCTGCATGGGGGAGGTGACGGCGCCGTCGCCGGCCGCGACCGGTCCCTTGGCGGGTTTGGGCGGGCGCCGGCGCACCTTGGCTGACTGGTCTTCCTGGCCGACATCGGGCTCCCAGTAGGAGACGACGAAACGGCGGCCGCTGATCTCCACGGTCATGTCCTGGCGGAGCACACCCTCCTCCTCGGGTAGCGACCCGGGGGCTTCCGGCTCGCGGGCTGTGAGGTTGATCTCGCTCTCCAGCCAACTGGTGTGATGGCGGGCAGAGATGAAGTCGGGATGGTCCAGGACCGCCCGGTGTACCGGGATGGTGGTGGGCACTCCCGTGATCTGGTATTCGTGCAGTGCTCGTTTCGCCCGGCCGATGGCCCGGGTGCGGGTGGGCGCCCACACCACCAGTTTGGCCAGCAGGTTGTCGTAGAAACGCGGGATGGTAACCCCCGCGCTTACCCATCCGTCCACACGCACTCCCGGACCGGAGGGCTCCCGGTAGCCGATGATCCGACCGGGGGTGGGCATGTAGTTGTTGTAGGGGTCCTCGGCGTTGATACGCATCTCTATGGCGTGGCCGTCCGCTCGCAGACCGATGGCCGACGTCGGCTTTCCGGCGGCGACGCGAAGTTGTTCCCTCACCAAGTCCACTCCGGTGACCATCTCGGTGACGGTGTGCTCGACCTGCAAGCGGGTGTTCATCTCCAAAAAGTAGAAGGCGCCTGAAGAATCTGCAAGGAACTCCACCGTTCCGGCGTTGCGGTAATCACAGGTCCGAGCGATTCTCAGGGCGGCCTCTCCCAGTTCCCGACTCTGGGCGAGGTTCAGGATGGCCGAAGGCGCCTCTTCGATGAGCTTTTGGTGGCGGCGTTGCACGGAGCAGTCCCGTTCTCCCAGATACACATAGTTGTGGTGATTGTCCACCAGGATCTGTGCTTCGATGTGATGGACGTCGGTCAGCAACTTCTCCAGATAGACCTCGGGACTGCTGAAAAAGGCGTCTGCCTCTCTTTGGGCGGACGCCAACGCCTCTTGGATCTCCGAAGGATGGCGGACGATCCGCATTCCGCGGCCTCCTCCTGCTCGGGATGCCTTGATCAGCACCGGATAGCCGAGTTGCTCGGCGACTCTCACGATCTCAGCGGGGTCCACCAGGGGGGATTCGGTGCCCGGCACCACCGGCACTCCCGCCTCGATTGCGATCCTGCGGGAAGCCACCTTGTCGCCCATTGCGGCTATGGCAGCAGGTGGCGGTCCCACCCAGATCCGGCCTGCGTCGGTCACCGCTTGGGCAAAATCGGCGTTCTCCGACAGGAACCCGTAGCCGGGGTGGACAGCCTCCGCTTCGGTCTCGGCGGCTACTTCCAGGATCCGTTCGATGTCCAGGTATGACTGGCCGGCGGGCGCCGGTCCGATGTTCCAAGCCTGATCGGCCAACTGTGCGTGGTAGGCGTCCCGGTCGGGTTCCGAGTACACCGCGATGGTGCGAAGGCCCATCTCTCGGGCGGTGCGGATGATCCTGACCGCTATCTCACCCCGGTTGGCGACCAGTACCGACTTCACAGCGGGATGTTTCCGTGTTTCTTGCTCGGCAGGGCCTCCCGTTTGCTGCGGAGCATCTCCAGCGCCGTGATGAGTTGAGGTCGGGTCTCGCGGGGTTCTATCACCGAATCCACCAAGCCCAGTTCAGCCGCCTTATAGGGATTGTTGAACTCTTCCTCGTATTCCCCTATCAGTTCGGCGCGGCGGCCTTCGGGATCGGCGGCTTGGGCGATTTCCCGGCGGAAGATGACATTGACGGCCCCGGAGGCGCCCATCACGGCGATCTCCGCCGACGGCCACGCCAAGACCAGGTCGGCACGGATGCCGCGGGCATTCATCACCAGATAGGCGCCCCCGTACGCCTTGCGGGTGATAACCGAGACCCGTGGCACCGTGGCTTCACAGTAGGCGTACAGGAGTTTGGCGCCATGGCGAATGATCCCGCTGTGCTCCTGATCGACTCCTGGAAGGACCCCGGGCACGTCCACGAAAGTGACCAGCGGGATGTTGAAAGCGTCGCAGAACCTCACAAACCGGGCGCCCTTCTGGGCGGCGTCGATGTCCAGTGTCCCGGCCAAGACCGAGGGCTGGTTGGCGACTACTCCCACGGTGTGGCCGTCCAGGCGACCCAATCCCACCAGAAGGTTGCGAGCCCAGTGCTCATGCACCTGGAAGTACTCCCCGTCATCCAGGATGGTCTCGATAAGGGCGGTCATGTCATAAGGCTGGTTGGACGAGTCTGGGATTATCTGGTCCAGCAGGTCATCGGTGCGGGTGGGCAGGTCGGTTGGGGTGAAGTAGGCAGGCAGTTCCAGATTGTTCTGCGGGAGGAAGGAAAGCAGGTAGCGGACCCCGTCGAGGGCGAGGGCGTCCTCGGAGAAGACGAAGTGCACCACCCCGGAGGTGGAGGCGTGCACCATCGCTCCGCCCAACTCTTCGAAAGTGACCTCTTCTCCGGTGACTGCCTTGATCACGTCGGGGCCGGTGATGAACAGGTGGCTCGTCTCGCTGACCTGGATGACGAAGTCGGTGAGAGCGGGCGAGTACACCGCGCCACCCGCGCAGGGTCCCATGATGACAGAGATCTGGGGGATCACCCCCGAGGCGCGGACGTTGCGCTCGAAAATCCTCCCATAGCCGTCGAGGGAAGCCACTCCTTCCTGGATGCGGGCGCCACCGGAGTCCTTCAGCCCGATCAGCGGAGCTCCGGCCTGCAACGCCATGTCGGTTATCTTGCAGATCTTGTCGGCTACCGCCACTCCCAGGCTCCCTCCGAAGGTGGTAAAGTCCTCTGCGAAGACGAACACGGTGCGCCCGTCTATCTTGCCCCACCCGGTGACCACGGCATCGCCCAGGGGCCTGCGGTTCTCGACTCCGAACCCGCGGCCCGAATGGCGAACGAAAGCGTCCACCTCGCAGAAGGTGTCCTGATCCAATAGGTGAGATATGCGCTCCCGGGCGGTGAGTTTCCCCCGCTCGTGTTGGCGGTCGATGGCCCGGCGGTCGGCGTCGGACGCCTGTCCCCGCATCCTGCGAAGGTTCTCAATTCGTTGCTCGGTTCCCACCCTTTTGACCTCTTGTATAGGCTTTCTCGTACTTGGACTTGGGGTAAACCTCTTTGGCTACACCATATTGCTTGATTCGATTGTCCGTAACGTCATCCACTCAGGACGACGCCCGCCGAGCCTACCGGGGAAGGCCGGTGGTGGTGGTGGCGGACCGTCAGAATCATGGTAGGGGAAGACGCGACCGGGAATGGGTCAATGCTCCCGGGGCGCTGGCTGTTTCGGTGGCGTGCGAGCCCAGGTGGGAGAAGGAAAGGTGGGGATTGTTGCCGCTGATGGCAGGCTGGCAGGCGGCGCGGGTTCTGGGTGCCCGGGTCGTCCTCAAATGGCCCAATGACCTGCTGGTCGGACCTGACAAAGTGGGAGGGATCCTTGTGGAGGCCTCGGGCTCACTGGTCGTGGCCGGTTGCGGGTTCAACCTGTGGTGGCCGGATCCCCCCCCGGGGATGGCCGGCCTGGACGGCCGACCTCCAGGATCCCGGCGGCGGGACGAGATCGCCCACGCCTGGGCCGCAGGGTTCGTGGCGTCCGCCCGGGACCCCGGAGGCGGCGCTTTCTCGCTGGATGACTACCGTCGGCGCTGCGTGACCATCGGTCAACGGGTCAGTTGGGCTGGGGGCGGCGCCGGACGGGCGATCGACGTCGACCCGGAAGGAGCATTGGTGGTTGAAGGGTCTTCGGGACGGAGAACACTACGTTCCGAGGAGGTGTTTCACGTTCGGACCGCCGGAGGGGGGTCTTAGCCGGTGTCCTCCACCTGAGGACTGGGAAGGCCGGCGGTGAAGAACCCGGACAGGCGGGCCAAGGCATCCTGGGAGGCCGCCTCGTTGTAGTGGGGGTGGTTTTCGTTCACGAAGCCGTGCCCCACTCCTTCATACAGCAACCACTGTCCGTGCGGGTTGCTGCCTTGGGCGGCGTCCACCGCAGCCGCTGGTATGGTGTCGTCGTCGGCTGCGTAGATGCCCAGCACCGGGCCGGACAGCCGCTCCAGTTGCCGGGAAACCGGGTAACGGCGGTGTTCGTCGCCGTCCAGGGGGGCATACAACACGGCCACCGGACCCACCCACCTCCTCAGGGCAGCCGCCATCAGGGCGAGCCTGCCGCCGGACTGGATCCCGAGCACTCCCACCGGGTCGGTCAATGCCCATCGCAGGTCTTCGTCGGCAAGGAAGCGCTGAGTCTCGTCGAGTTGCAACAGCACGTCGGTGTCGGTATCGGACGGCCCTGCTCCATTGTGAAAACGTCCGGAACCGTCAGACGCCAGGTTGAGGGCCAGCACGGCGATGCCCCTGCGGGCCAGGAACCGGGAGACGCTCTTGATGTGGGAGGAGATCGCCCCTTCATCCCTGACGATCAGCACCACCGGAAAGCGGCCCACCGCGTCGGGCCGGGCCAGGTAGTCGGACCGATAAGAACTCCCTGCCGGCGTGGAGTAGGTACCGTACATAACCGGGTATGTCCCCTCGTGGGGCAAGACCGCCAAAGCTATCCGTCCTGGGTTGGCATCAATTCGATAGGGTAGCGGCCCGAAGGTCAGCTATTTTCACACCATGAAGTTGGAATTCCTCACTCATTATCACATGGCATCCACCAGCCGCGCGGTGCTGTCTTGAGTAAGCGGGCGGTGGTGACCGGCGGGGCGGGCTTCGTCGGCTCCCACCTGTGCGAGGCCCTGGCGGAGCGGGGATGGGAGGTGGTGTCTGTTGACGACTTGTCCACCGGCGCGCTCTGCAATCTGGAGTCGGCGAGGGCCAAGGGAGTCAGCGCAGAGTGGGTGGACATCACCGATCCCCGGCTGGAGGGAGTGATGGCCGACGCCGCTCCCCAGGTGGTCTTCCACCTGGCGGCCATGTCGTCGGTGCGACAGTGCGAGAAGGATCCCCGCAGATGCGGGGAGGTCAATGCTGAGGGCACTGCCCGGGTCTTGGAAAGCGCGGTGCGCAGCGGAGCGGAGAAGTTGGTGAACATCTCCTCGTTGGCGGTGCATGGGGCGTCGCCCGGATCGGCGGGTGCTTCTTACGGGTTGAGCAAGTTGGCCGCCGAGGACCATGTTCGCAGGCAGGCAGCTTCAGCGGGGATTGATTGGATCACGCTCCGGCCGGCCAACGTTTACGGGCCCCGCCAGCATGGTGATGGAGAGTCGGCGGTGGTCGCCACCTGGTTTTGGGGCATGGCGAACCAAAGACCCTTGTTCCTGGATGGCGACGGCCTGCAGACCAGGGACTTTCTCTATGTGAGCGACGCGGTGGAGGCCGTCATTGCCGCAGCCGAGCGAGGCAGCGTCACGGCCATCGACGTGGGCGGGGGAGTGGAGACTTCTCTGAACGCCCTCATCCGGCAGATGAGGGCGATAACCGGCTGGGAGGGAACTCTGCGGCGGCGCTCCGCCCGACCGGGTGACATCCGCCGTTCGGTGGTAGACCCCCGTCCCGCCAGGACCGTCCTCGGTTGGAGCGCCCGCACCGATCTGGCCACCGGTCTGCGACGAACCTGGGAGTGGGCAACCGGTTCCTAGTCCCGTCTGTCTCGATGGGCTGCGGGGGGAGCGACTTGATCAGAGTCTGGCAACAAATCTGGGGCCTTACGGGTTGACTTTGTCCCACCCACGGTGCATAGTGATAGGACCTAAACACCGAGACGGTCCGCTCCGACGTCGTTCGGGCCGAGTCAAGGGATCAAATGGTCACACCGGCAAACCCGGCTTGACGCTGGGTGAAGCCTCCCTGACCAACGGCATGGTGGAGGTGGGGGATGGGCCCGTCAGGGGGATTTTTCGCGAGTCGAGAGGTGAAGAGGGTCGCCCGACGGTACTGGTTCAGTTTGTGCTCGCGATGACCCACACAGCATCACCTCCAACCATAACAACTCGCTCTGCTATCATGGTTCGGTATGACCACTGCATCCACCAGGGTCCGCGCTGATGGCATCTAGACTCCCTCGTCGGCCTGGTGATTTCACCCAACAGGCGAAGTTGATCGTGGATTTGTCAACTGGGGCGATCACCCAGGAGGAGATTGATGCTTTGCCGCCTATGGGCAAGGAGGTCGGCGGGCACGCTCGCAACGCTGTTGTTAGTCTTGAGCAACGACGCGAGAACGGTCGTAAAGGCGGGCACGTCAAGGCTCAGAACAGGGCGGCGCGACTCGCTA
The DNA here is from genome assembly GCA_002238785.1 of bacterium OM1 bin76. Classification (GTDB taxonomy): domain Bacteria; phylum Actinomycetota; class Acidimicrobiia; order Spongiisociales; family ZC4RG35; genus Bin76. The sequence continues at coordinate 105,660 of MPNA01000007.1, forward strand.
AACAACAGACTTAGAGGATTCCCCAGTCGGCGGGCTGGGGGGTAGGAACCCGCGACGGCGGCGGTTCCGAGGCATGAGAAAGGGGCCGACCGGCGGGCTGTTGATTCGGTAGGTCGGCCCCGGACTCCGTCCTAGTTGTTGTCACACCCTACTAGTAGCATTGTTCACATGGTGAACAGGCTGGCAACCGAGAAACGGGCACTCATTCTCCAACTTCTCACTGAGGGCATGGGCGTCACCGCCACCACCCGAATCGTGGGATGCTCCAAGAACACCGTCCTCAAACTCCTCCGAGACGCCGGACAGGCCTGCGCCGCCTATCAAGACGAAAACCTCCGCAACCTGGAATGCCGTCGCATTCAAGCGGACGAGATCTGGTCGTTCGTGTACGCCAAGAAAACCACCCGCACGTCGACCCCCGACGCCGGTGACGTGTGGACCTGGGTAGCGATCTGCGAAGACACCAAACTCGTGCCGGCCTGGTGGATCGGCGACCGTTCCTACGAAACCGGGATCCTGTTCATGGAAGACCTCGCAGCCCGTATGTCCAACCCCATCCAACTAACCACCGACGGGCTCACCACCTACCTTGACGCGGTGAACGATGCCTTCTCCGACTGGATGGTCGAACACCGCGTCCTAAACCGCCACTACCCGGATGCCAAAGTGGGACGCACCGCCTATATCGAAGGCCAGAACTTGACGATGCGCATGTCGATGCGCCGCTACCAGCGGACCACCGACGCCCACTCGAAGAAGCTCGTGAACCACGCCCACGCGGTTGCGCTGAATTGCATGGTTTACAACTTCGTTGGCGTGCATCAGTCCCTCCCAGGCAGAGTTGCCCCTGCGATGGCGGCCGGTGTCACCAGCAGAATATGGACATTCGCTGATATTGTCCGGTTGGTGGACGGTTCGAACTGACCAGTGCCCGCCGGACCGACGAGACCGGTGGTTTGATCAATCCGAGAGCGGCGTCGGGGTCAACGGAACAGGTCCTCGGACGCGCTGCGTATCAGGTCGGTGGCTGCTCCCTCCTCGGTTGGCAGCGACAGGCCGCGCACGATGGCCACGGGGATGCCCCGGGCCTTCCCCTTCACCAGATCTGCTGCGGCTGCGATCTCGTCGGCCACCGCCACCTCGGTGACTTCGAGGATGCGGTCGTGATCGTCGGGCACCCCCCTCAGATCTCGGATGGGCTTGAATCCGGCCACCCCGATCGCCACATCGGTGAGACCCCGCCGGAAGGGACGGCCGAAGGTGTCGGTGATCACCACCGCCACCTTCACCTCGAATCGTTGCATCAGCCGGACGCGAAGCCGTCGGGCGGAACGGTCGGGATCGAGAGGCAGGAGCACCGCCCGGCACGGGCCGGCGTTGGACCGGTCCACTCCGGCGTTGGCGCAGATGAAGCCGTGCCTGGTCTCAGTGATGACCAGGTCGCCACGCCGTCGCAGGGTGGCCACTGACTCCGATTCCACCAGGTGACGATGGCTATGGGGGCCATCGTCATCCAACTCCACCACCCTGCCTTCTGCTTTTGAGACCACTTTGTGGGTGACTACCACCACGTCGCCGGACTCCAGGCCGACCTCGGACGCCGCCAGGGCATCGCCGACCAGCAGGGCAAGATCGTCGCCCGGGGCGATCTCGGGGAGGCCGGTAATCGGATGGATGGTGATTGTCACAGCAACTCCAGGATCCAGGCGGCGAGACGGGCGGCCGCCGCCGGTTCTGCGATTCTGGTGTCGGTGGCCCATGCGTCGAGGCCTTCCGCCGCCAGGAGTGGCACGTCCTCTGCATCGCTTTCGTCCAACACCAAGCCGGTGAGCAGACCTCGGTAGGCCTCCGCCACTCCCCGGTTGCCGGGTGGGAGTCCCAGGCCGGCCATGACCTCCGCGGCGGGACCCTTCAAAGCCTTACCTCCAAAGAGGGGACTCACCGCGATCACCTGGGAGGTTCCCTGAAGGGCCTGGCGGATGCCGGGCACCGCCAGGATCGGCCAGATGGACAGAGGAGGGTTGGAAGGAGCGATGATCACGGCGCGGGCGTCCTCGATGGCCTCCACCACCCCTGGTGCGGCAACGGCCTGGTCGGCGCCATCGAATCTGATCTCAGTGACCCGATCACGGTGCTGCCTGCGGACGAAGTAGTCCTGGAAGTCCAGCCACTCACCGGATACGGTGCGCACCTTGGTCCGAAGAGTCTGATCGGTGGCCGGGAGCAGGCCGATGCGTACCCCGAACGCTTCCGCGACCCGTGCCGTCACCCAACTGAGGGATCGGCCTTGTTTGAGCTGCATGGTCCTGAACAGGTTGAGAGCCAGGTCTTTGTCGCCCAGCAGGAATGTCGTGTCGATCGGAAACCTGGCAAGCGCCTCCATCACCTTCCAGGTCTCCTCGGCCCTTCCCCATCCGTGAGGCCCCTCCTGTTCAGCGACGGTATAGACCACCGTATCCAGGTCGGGGGAGACCAGGACACCGTAAACCCAGTCGTCGTCACCGGTGTTCACCACCACCGTGGTCCGGCATTCCTCCAATTGGTTGAAGCCCCTCGCCAGGCGGGCCCCGCCCACTCCCCCGGACAGGAGCACCACCTCGGGGTGATCATAGAGTGCGTTCATTGCGGCGTTCTCTCCCTAGCATTGTCGGTTGTTGATGGCCAGCACGACTACCTCTTCCGAACCCGTCGTACGCCCAGTCCGCGTGCCGGGCGTGGCGGTGGTGATCATGGCGGAAGGCGGGGAGTTTCGCCCAGCCTTGGAGGGCGTCGGGGAACAGGATCGTGACACCAGGTTAATAGTGGTCGGGAAAGGTTCGGAGACCAAGCAGGAAGCCGAGGAATCGGGGGCACAGCACTGCGAGTCACTGGATAAGGCCATCAGAGAAGTCCCCGCCGACATCGACTATGTGTGGATTCTGGCAGGCTCCGCCCAACCTCGGCCCGGGGCGCTGGCGGCCATGCTGCAGGTGGCCGTCGCCCATCAGGTGGCGTTGGTGGGGTCGAAGATCCTGTCGAACCAGGACAACGAGCGACTGCTGTCGGTGGGAGGCGCCACGGATCTCTTCGGGGTTCCCTCCTCGGGATTGGATGAATCGGAACTGGATTTTGCCCAGTATGACGTTATCCGGGAGGTTTCCACCCTTTCAACGGTCTCCCTGCTGGCCCGCCGCCGGTTGCTGGCGGTTTTGGGGGGATTCGACGACTCCATCCCTGCGGTATCCCAGGGGATTGACTTCTGTCAGAGGGTTCGTCTCGCCGGAGGCAGGGTGGCGGTGGCGCCGTCCTCACGGGTGCTCTACCCCCCTGACCGCTTCCCTGGCTACGGCGACTGGAGAGAGCGGGCGGGACGCATGCGGGCCATGTTCAAGGTGTATCGGATGATCACCTTGGCCTGGGCGATTCCACTCGACATCGTGATCAACCTGGCTGAGGGACTGTTCAGCCTGGTGAGGGGAAGGCCCGGCCGAGTAGTGGGATTCCTGGCTGCCATGGGGTTCAGCGTGGCGCGACTTCCTTCCACCCTGGCCGCTCGGCGACATTCTCAAAAAACCCGAACCGTCGGGGACGAGGACCTCTTCCGGTACCAGATGACTGGTTCGGTGATCCTGCGCGATGTGGCGTCGGAGATCGGGGGAAGAATCGGTGATCTCGGCGCCAAGGACCAGTCGTGGACGACGGCCATCACCAAACGGTTGCGCCAGGGAGCGCCTTTGGCCGTTGTGGTGTCACTTCTGTATCTGATAGCCGCCTCCCGGGGGATCTGGATCGGAGGGTTGCCGGTCACCGGTTTCTCTCTCCCGGTGGGTGATGATCCCGCCGGTGTCTTGTCCGCCTTCGCGGGGGGATGGAGTGGGGCCGGGTTGGGCACCACCCTCCCTCCCCATCCGGTTGTGGCGATGACAGCCGGTATCCACTGGCTGGTGAGGGCATGGTCTGGTTCGCAACTGCTGATCACCGCCTTGGCCCTGTGGGCCGGTCTGGTGGGCTCTGCGCGGCTGTTTCGCAGTTCGGGAGTGGGCGCCGGCGCCTCGTACGTCGGGGGGGTGGTTTACCTGCTGGGTTCCGCTACGGCTTCGGTCCTCTCTCAGGGTTATTGGCCGGCGGTGATCGCCTTGGGCGCCCTGCCCTGGGGGGTGGTGGCCGCAGTGCGACCCTGGCCGCAGGCCTGGCGGGAACGGGTCGGAGACCTGGCCATGATCGCCTTGGCCTCTGCGGTGTTGGCGGCGGCTTCGCCGGTGGCGGCGGCCGTGCCGGTGTTGGTGGTCCTGGTGGGTTGGCTGGCCGGCGTCGGATGGTCGTTCTGGTCGCTTTCGAGGGTGATGGCAGGCGCCGCGATAGGACTGTCAACGGTGAGTTCCTACCTTTGGGCGAACGGTCTTGATGTTTGGTCGCATGGACCCGCGCTGGCATGGGAGGCGGATTGGGTGTTCTGGGCAGTGGTGGGTGTGGCTGGTGTGTTCGCCGTGTTTTTTGGGGGGCGGTTTTTTTTGGGGGGGGGGGGGGGGGGGGGGCGTCTCGTCGTCGGTGGGGGGGTTGTGGGGGGGGGCGTGGTGTTGGGTGGTGTGTTCGCCGTGTTGTTCGGTGGCCGTTCTTTGCGGGCCGTGGCAGGCATGGGCCTTGCCTTGTCGGGAGTCGGCTTGTGGGTGGGATCCGCTCCCTTTTGGGAGGTGGCGTTGGGAGGAGCGGTGGTGGCTGCGGTCGGTGGGGGTGTGGTGGCTGCGGCGGCGGTGGGGTCTGGACGACGCGACCGCGAGGGTCGGCGTCGACTGGGAGGTTTGCTGGCGCTGGTATGCGGGGTGGTGGTGCTCGCCTCCACCGCGGTGGTGTTGGAAGGGGGGCGGGTAGGTCTGCCGGAGGATCGATGGAGCGGAGAGTTGGATTTTGCTTCCAGTCTGTCTGAGCCCGGGGAGGGAAGCCGGATCCTGCTGGTGGGTTCGAAAGGCTCCCTGCCGGGTATGGAAAGGGACGGGGAGGGGTTTTCCTACCGACTCCTGGAGGCAGGACCACCCACTCTGGAACAGGCTTGGCTGTCGCTCCCGGCGGTTGGAGACCAGGCGCTGGCCGAAGTCCTGCACTCCCTTTCAGTCTCCCGGTCCCTCCGTCCGGGCGAACTCCTGGCGCCGTTCGGCGTAAGATGGGTGGTCGTTTCCCAGGACACCGGGTTCTCCCAGCGGCTGACCGCCCAGGTGGACCTGCGGGTTCTGTCCGCCAGTGAGGAGGCCGTCGTGTATGAGAACCTCGTGGCCTTGCCACGGGTGGTCGGTCCCCGGGAGGGCGACTGGGAATCGGTGTCCGCCGACCGGGTGGAGGGCCGCCAATCCCGGGGAAGGATCCGGATCGCGGACAATGCCCATCCTCGCTGGGGTCCCGACTGGTCCCAGGACTCTTGGTGGAATACCGTGTCCGGAGGGGAAGGAGCCGCCTATTTCACCCCGTACCAGATGGGACGCGCCCTGGCCTGGTGGGGAGCGATGGCAACTGTCATCCTGGCCGGTCTGGTTTGGTGGGGGAGGGGAGCCTTCCGATGAGAGGAGTTGCCGTCGGCTTGCTGGGGCTGGTCTTGGGGCTTTTGACGTGGGCGATCGCCATGGAGCCCTCTGCGGTCCCTTCTCCGGAGGCGGTTGACATCCCCGCACCCGAGGGAGCCGATCATCTGGTCTGTCCACTCACCGACTTCATCCGCTCCGATACCCAGGTGGCGCTGATGGCATCGAGGGGAGGGAGCGTGGATCTGTGGGACGTCTCCGGTGGCGCGTGGGCATCTTTTGGCGAGGCCGATCTGGGCGATACGGGAGGTTGGGTGGGCGAGGTGCCATCAGGTTTGGGTGTCCTGCTGGTGGAGAGCGGGTCGACAGGTTCGGGGGCGGGGATGACCAACAACGCCACCCAGGCGATATCCAGTTGGGGGTGCGGGGAGTCGTCGGAGACTCTGATGGCCCTGGGTGGTTCCACCCTCGCCGACCAACGGCTGGACCTGGTTCTCTACAACCCGTACATCTGGGATGCTTCCGCACGGGTGGAGATCATCAGCGAGTTGGGAGAGGACACGCCTCCGAACCTGCAGGAGATCTTCGTGGCTGCCGGTAAAGCGGTGAAAGTCAGTCTGGACGAGCCGTTGCGCCTCCGCAGGTCCCTGGGGCTTCGGGCGACTTCCTCCCCGGGCAAGGTGGCGCTTCTTTTGCAGCAGACCGGAAACGGGGACACCGCGATGATTGAGGGAGTCATCCCCCACACCGACTGGTGGTTGCCGGTTCCCGATTTGGGACAGGCGGAGACGTACCTGCTGATGGCTTCTCCTTCCGGTTCTTCTTTTACCTATCGGGTTGACCTGATGACCGAGACAGGGCTGATCGTCGGGTTTGTGGAGGACGAATACCTACCCGGCCAGTTGATTGAGACTCGGCTCTCGGAGTTTCCGGATGGCGTCACCGGAATCGGCGTGTCGAGCACGGTTGGCATGGTGGCCGGGTTGAGATTAGAGGGTGAGGGCCTGCTTGCCGTGGGACCGGGAGCACGGGGGACATCCGCCCGTTGGTTCCTCCCGGGGGCAGGCGACAACGAGGAGAGACTCAACGTGGCGTGGCTGTTGAATCCCTCGGGTCTACCGGTGTCGGTGTCGGTTTCGGGCGTCGCCGAGGGCGCCTTCTCATTCAACGTGACAATCTCTTCGGAGTCGGTGCTGCCTTTTGACCTGGGAAGACTCAGCGGACTGGCGGAAGACCTTCCCGGCTACCTGGTGGATGCTGACGGGGAGATTGCCGTGGTGTGGACCTCCCAACTGGACAGCGGCGCCGGTTCGTACGTAGCGGGATCCCCGGTGGATTGATGTCTGTCAACTTCCCCCGCTACTCCGACCGCCTCTTGAGTCTGCAACCGCGAGAGCGAGCTCACCGACGCTGGCGGTCGGCTGGATTGGTGGAGAGGCTGTGGGCCCGCCACCCGTCGGTGTGGGGGGCGGCGGCCCCGTCGGCAGGTCAGAGGTTGGGATGGCTGGATCTTCCCCGGACCATGGCTCCCCATCTGGGGGCGTTTGCCCGGATGGCTGAAGGATTGATCTCCGAGGGGACGCAAGACGTGGTGCTGATGGGAATGGGGGGATCGAGCCTGGCGCCCGAGGTGTTCGCCTCGGTATTCGGCTCTGCTCCGGGCCATCCCCGCCTCTCGGTCATCGACTCCACGCATCCTGAGGCCGTCACCTCCCTGAGAAATCGAATAGATCCGACCCGGACCTTCTTTGTGGTGTCCTCCAAGTCGGGGACCACGGTGGAGACCCTGTCGTTCTTCCGGTATTTCTGGAAGCAGTGTTCCGAAGACGGAGCACGATTTGCAGCCATCACCGATCGAGGCACTCCGCTGGACAGGCTGGCGCGGGAGAAGGGCTTCCGGGCGGTATTCAACGCACCAAGTGACGTGGGAGGGCGATTCTCGGCCTTCAGTGTGTTCGGGCTGGTTCCCGCCGCTCTGATCGGGGTCGACCTTCCAGAACTGTTGGCAAGAGCCCGGCAGATGGCAGAGAGCGGTCGCGGTGATCCGGAGGACAACCCGGCGGTGGGACTGGGGTTGACGATGGGAGCCGCAGCGGTGTCCGGGATGGACAAGATCACCCTGTGCACTTCCACAAGCCTGTCGGCTTTTCCTGCCTGGATGGAGCAGTTGGTTGCCGAGAGTCTCGGCAAGGACGGCCGGGGCATAGTGCCAGTCGCAGGTGAGCCGGTCCTGGCCGTCGGCTCGTACGGGTCGGATCGGATCATCTCCACCTGGCAGGTAGCCGGCGATGACCGGGTGCGAATTCCCGGTGGTGAGGATATCCACATCCGGATGGCGGATCAACTGGATCTGGGCGCCGAGCTTTTTCGAGCCGAGTTGGCGGTGGCATCAGCGGGTGAGGTGCTGGGTGTCAACCCCTTTGACCAACCCGACGTGGAGGATGCCAAACGCTTGGCGTCGAAAGCGATGAGCCGCCCAGGCGGGGTGACCCGGGTTGACCTGGCGCCCGCCCAATCAACCCGAGCCCGGGAGATGGTCGCGGGGTTGGTGGGCGGCTTGAAGTCTGGCGAGTACCTGGGAATCCATGCCTACCTTCCGCCCGACCCCGCCATCGACAGGGACATCGCACAGTTCCGGCGGCAGGTCACCGAGTTGAGGGGCGTGGCCACCACCTTCGGATACGGTCCCCGGTTTCTTCACTCCACGGGGCAGGTCCACAAAGGGGGTCCTCCCGGAGGAGTGTTCATTCAGATAGTGGACGACCCCCAGGTCAAATTGAAGGTGCCCGGCGCGGAATATGGTTTCGGCAAGATGATCTCGGCCCAGGCGGAAGGGGATTACGCGGCCCTTCGGGGAGCGGGCCGCCGAGTGATTCGCCTCTCGGTGGGTTCGGACAGGTCCGGTGGCCTGCAGGCGATGAAAGAAATCCTCACTTGAAAGCAAACCACCGAAATGGGAAGAAAAAGGGAAACGAAAACGTTTTAATTGTGTCATACTTAATAGAGAGGCCCCGAACGGAAGTTAAGGCCCTAGCCAGAAGAGGAGCAGATTTGAAGCACTACGTAGCACAGGAGATGGGATCGCCATCCGTGCGTGCTTGGACGATCCTTACCTCCAGCCATGTAGCGCACCCAAGCGCGAAGCATGGTGCGGCGATTATCACAAGACAGGGCGCGCACCGCAAGCCTATGACCTGACCGACGGACTGCCATCGCTTGCGGAGCCGCCGGAAGGCGGCTCTTTTGTTTGGAGAATGAAATGAATCAAAAAACCCGACTCGAAATCTTAAGACAGACGATGGAGCAAAATGGCGCCTGCTATGGCACTGGCGACACTCAAAGCTTCTTCACCAACGAGAGCAAAGCCGTGCGGGTGGCCCAGTTGATCTGCGGTTCCTGCCCGATGCAAGCCCGGTCGGCCTGCCTCGAATACGCCCTGACCACCGGCATGGAGTACGGGGTGTGGGGAGGCATTCTCTTCTGGGACGGCGATGCCTACTACCGGAAGAGACCCCCCGGTCGCCCCAGGGCCGACGAAGCCTCCCTCCCGGTGGAAGCTTCCAAAGAGGAACTGTGGGATCTGGTGCACAAGCTGACACCCATGGAAAAGAGCGCTTGATTCCAGGCCGTAAAATGGGTAGGCAGCAGGGCGTTTAGCTCAGATGGGAGAGCGCTTCCCTTACAAGGAAGAGGTCGGCGGTTCGATTCCGTCAACGCCCACCCCCCTATGGGCAGTCTGCGATTTATTTAAATTTCGTTGGCGATTTAGGACGCTGACAGGCTGTTTTACTCGTTTTGGGTTGGTTTTGGGGGTTTTGGCCGTTTCGGAGGGGGCTGTGGCCTAGCTGGGGGCTTTTTGGTGGTTTCCGGGGGTGGGGTTCGGGGTTTCGGGGCGCGGCAAAGCCGACAGCGGGGTTGGTTGCTGTCGGTGCTGGGTCTCGGGGTGTGTCAGCCGGGCGGGTCTCGGGTTTTCAGTCCGTTGGCACCGTTGGGTGTGCTGCGCGGACGCTGCCTGCTGCTGGTGGTCGTGGAGGGTGGTTCGCTGGATGTTTCGTCTTCGTTGTCGAAGTTGTTGGGTTGGCGCAGGTTGTGAGCGAGTAGCACGGCGAGGAGTCCGAAGTTGTGGGCGGCTTTGCCGAATGCGCGGCACCAGCCGTCTTCGAGGGCGCCGTCGTTTTTGACGAGGCTGTTGAGGTTCTCGATTTGAAGGCGACGGCCGTAGCTTTTTTTCCAGGCGGCGGTGCCGAAGGGAATGCGTTGGTAGGTGTCGAGTTTTTCGACGGGGATGGTGATGGTGCCGTTGCAGCAATATTCCTGGTCGATGTTGGTGGCGTGGGATGCTTTGCGTTGGGATCTTTTGCTGCGGATGCGGGTTTTGGCGTTGGTTTTGATTCTGCCGTCGCATTGGGGGCACCGGAACCGGATGTTGCCGTTTTTGTCGGGTTTGCCGATGGGTTTCCATGTGTATTTGTCCCGTTCGGCGTACCAGTCGGATAGTGCTTCGCCGGTCAGGTTTAGGGGTGGTGTCCAGAAGTATTCGGGTGTCCACTCTACGAGGAAGGTGCCGCAGTGGAGCAACAGTATTTGTTGTTGTTCGCGTTCGGGTCCTATTTCGACTATCTCGATTGTCTTTTGGTGTTCGTCGGGGTACTCCATGACCACGTTGATGCCGAGCCGGTGGAGAGGTCGCACGAAGTCTTTTCCGAAGATGGTGTAGCCTCTGTCGGCGACGACTTCTTCGAGGTTGGGGAAAGCCTCGTGGGCGGCGAGGGCAGCGTGGAGTCCGTTGAGAGCGTTGTCGTTTTGGGCGGGTATGGCTCTGCCGTGGGCCACGTGTTTTGGTGGGAGCCCCCCGAGGGTTAGGTGTTTGGGGTTTCCGTTCCAACTGGCTCCGCGGGTGGGTATAGGCATGTGCCCGTAGTAGCCGGTGAACGGTCCGGCGGGGGTTTTGTTGGTGGCGGTGCGGTACCCGCTCCGAGCGCCGTCGTCGGCGCTTCGGATCGCCCGTTTTCTTTGGTCGAGGGTGCCGATCTCGCCGGTGTCTTCGGGTTTTTGTGTTTTGCGGATTTCTTCCTCGATGCGGAAGTCGCGGGTGACAGCCCAGGTTGGCATGGGTGTCCAGTCCAACGAAACAGCGATGATGGCTTTTCTGGCGTGGGCGGGGATGGTGTGATCCAATAATGCGTCCATGAACCAGTCGATAGAACGTGGTCGCTCGTTGGAAGACCAGCGGGCTTCGAAGATGGCTGTTTCGATGCGTTTGATTTGTTTTTGGGTCATGGTGTAGGTGACGGGCTGGCGGGTGTCCCAGGTCCACAGTCCCAGTTCGATTCCGATGCGATGGTCCAGGCCGTTGAGGAACGAACAAGTGTCGCTTCGGAGGTACCGTCCGGTTTCGTAGGCGTCGAGGATCATGCCGAGCAGGAGCGATTTGGTGCTGAGGCGGGATTGTCGTTCCGGGTGATCGCGGAGGAACCGGTCGACTTCTTGGATAACCATGGTCGATTCCAACATTCGCAAGATCCGCTGGACGAGTCGCTTGTCCACTGTTCTCGGGTACTGCGGGGCTCTGTTTTCGGGATTGCGTGTGGTTTCGTTGGGGAAATCGTCGGGCAGTCGGGGTCGAAGATCGACGGGTTCGGATGTGGTGTGCCCGTTGGCTGCGGCTTTTCGACGGTGGTGTTTGAGGGTCATGCGCCGAGTCCCCCTAGGGCGGCGGTTTGTTCGTCGACAGCGTCGGTGGCGAAGGGCAGCAATTCGTCCAGGGTGCTCAGTGCCAGCGGCCCGGAGATTTTGCGCAGCGGTCCCAGGGGTGTCCCGGCGACCAGGTGGGCCACTAGCCATGTTGAACGGGCCCGCCGGAACGACAAGGCCGGGCTTAGCCTGCGGGCGGTTGTATGTACAACGTCGCTACTGTCGGGAGGGACAAGCCGATCTGTGGCGGATGCGCCGGCGGCAGCCCTGGCGAGGTCGGTGTAATCCTTTCGGATGGGCACCAGTCGGGAGGGCCGTCCCCTCACCCGCACTGCTAGCCGCCCGTCGCCGAGGTTTTCGATGTCGCTGGTACGAATCGAGGCGATCTCGGGTCCTCGTAGACCCGCTCCCAGAGAACCGCATACGATCCACATTCGCAGGGAACGGTTAGCTCCACCGGGCAACCTGCCAGCGAGGCGGAACACCCTTTCCTCAGGCGTGGTGTACGGCTGGGCGATCTGTTGCCGGCCCACTTTCCGTGCGGGAGAGGGCCACCCTTCGGGATTGACTATCCGTCCAAGGGCGCGGAGCCTGCTCCGGGTGGTTTGCCGCCACCTCATCGACCTGTCCGCGCATACCGACATGGTCCACTGTTCGATGTTTGAGGGGTGAAACACCACGGTCGGGTCGGTGTTGCCAAACGACCGCAGAGCCCCCACGGAGTCCCAGGTCAGGGGTGGTGGCCGACAGGCCACCTGGGCCTCTGGTCTATTTATCTAAAATGAGTGGGCCAGTTAGGCCACTTTTGTCTTCTTTTGCCTTTTTTGGGCATTTCCGTCGCCTGTTGGCGTGCTGTGAGAAGTTGGGGTGGCTGGTTTGGGCCTTTTCGGGGGCACTCTCGGGCAAAGTCCGCCTATGCGGGCGGACTGTTTGGGTGCCTACCGTTGCTGAAACCGACCAGGTCGGTACCTGAATGTCGAATACCGTTGGCCGTTGAGCGCGTTATGCTGTGCGCTATGACCAGTCCAGCGTTACACACCTCCGCCGTGGATCTGAGCCACGACATGTCTGAGGAAGAAATCGACAAGGGGTTGGAAGAGTACTCCGACTACATAACAGAAAACGGAGCTTTCACTCCAGGGGACACGCTTTTCGCTATTGGACACTGCACCGAAGACAGGGACGTGTGGTTCGATATCCTAACGGTGACCTTGGATGACATCATGAGGGAGTGCGCTATACCTGAGGATCAGAGAGAGCAACAACGATCGCTATCTCGTTCCTTTGCTAAGCACTTCCTTCAGCACTACGACGGACCAGAACAAACCGTTCCCCTGCTGGAGGACTAAAACCAAGAGGGGACTCTGGTGCCTTCCTACATGTACTGGCCCTCAGACGTGGCAAAGATCATCTATCGTCCCTCCGCTTTCAAAAACGGCGTTTCGAAAGCGGACATCGAGGATATCCTTGCGTTGCATCCCTCTGAAGTGCGTAGGTATAAGGGAAGGCCAACCATATGGGACGAGGTGTACAGCGGGGGGATAAGGATCGTTCGCCCAACCATGGCCGTTGCGGAGGTTTCTGGTGGATGTTTGCTGGAAATCGGTTTCCGTCAGGATCTCCGAAAGCCGCACGAAGAGTGTTCGGTTTTTCATGCCCGGTATCTCTAACCGGAACCGTCATAGGGGCGGTGGGCCGGGGAGTATGCGGACAGTGCCGGTTAGCACACAACATAGGCACCCGCTATCAGAACTTCGGTCAGCAAATGTGAAACCTTCTTGGTTTGGATGTGGAGTCCTGTGTGGAACCCCTCCAGAGTCCCAGGTGAGGTGATGGCGATCAGCGAAAGTACCCAGAGTCGATCGTCGAAAGTGCCCACCCTGGGGTTGGGCCTCTGGTCCATTTATCAATAATAAGTGGGCCAGTTAGGCCATTTTCTAGCCTTTTTGCCTATTTTCGGGCACGAAGCGAGACTATGAAGGCGCCTTCGGGTATCTTCTGTGGGTGTCGGATTTCATTCCCGCATACCCCCCCTTCTTCTAGGCATGCACATCGACAAAAGCCGCTTAGTCATAGGGAATGTGGGCTAACGAGTTCCGAACATAGCCTCGCGTCGTTCAACATCGGAGGGGTGCCACACTTCGGAGCGGACAAAGCAGCAAATATGTTTCCAACATGACCGCCATGGCAGAGGGCGCTACCCCTAAAGGAATATGAGGGTCGTTTCCCTGGTGGGTGCTGAATTGCCAGTACCTGCCCCCACCCCTAACTCCCGCTGACAGGGACAGGACAGGCCACCAGCCGTCGGAATGCGGAACCGACCCTACGAGGAGGTCGCAGGGCAGCATGGGGTCAGGTTGACTCTGCCAGAAAACGGGTCCATGTCGCTCCCACTCGAACCCGCTGTTCTCAGCGACCCGGACAGCACTTCCTCGTCCCACTCAATGGCCAGTACGAAGGGCAGGCAACAGGTGAGACCTTCAATTATGAAGGAAACGGACATCTTGGTGAGAGCACGAGGTAGAAACATCTTCATCGCTGAGCGCAAGTTCTGGAGAGGTTCAGCGGACTTGAAGAACGCTATCGACCAACTCCTGGGTTATACCAGTTGGAGGGACACCAAAGCAGCTCTGCTGATCTTCAATCGAGACACCGAAATGTCCACCGTGGTCAAGAACGTCCCCGAAGCGGTCCAAGAACACCCCAATTTGGCAATCCAACTACGACTACGACCACGAAACCGGATTCCGGTACGCCTTCACCCACAAGGATGACCCCGGCAAGACGATCACGCTCACAGTGTTGGTGTTCAACGTTCCAGCATGAACGTCAACCGGGACAGTGTATCCCAGCTCAAGATGTGCAACCAGCCATCATTACGGTTTTGCCATTTTTGGGTTGGTTTTGGGGTTTTGGCCGTTTCGGAAGGTGTTTCGGGTTAGCCGATGACTCTCGAATGCCTTCTGGAAGGCCATTTCGTCGCTGTTGACGTGGCTGGTGATCTCCACACCTGCTGTGCGGCCTTTCCCGAGAGTTACCTCAAGGTCAGGAGTGGGAGAACGACCGGGCTGTACCCACTCCCATTCGGTGTCGCCCAGTCCCCCGACGGTTTGGATCACCCCCAGAGCCAAAAGCTCCTCCGGTCGCCGCTTTTCGGCTTTACTCATCCCAACTTGGGAAACCTACCGGCATGCAGGGGACGGGTCAAGGATTGGCAGGCCGCCCGGAAGGCGATAGGCGGCGAGGTCGCCGTTGACACCAGCGTGGTCGTCATGGGGGTGGCGTCGGAACTCGACACACCCGGTTTGGGCGCCCGGTTCAAGTCCGTGCTGGTAGCGGACGAACTGGTCAACGACGCCCGAGCAGCCATCCTGTGGGCGAGAGAACCCGTGGAGGGGTTCGCCGGCTACGACTCCCTGTCGGACCGTCTCACCTTCACCCAGATCGACCAGGCCCAACGACAAGCCATAATCGAGAAAGCCGAAAAGGTCTCGGAAACCTTGAACGGCTGGCAGAAGATCAGGAGCGGCCACCTGTCACCGTCCGACCGTCACGAGGCGGCGGAAAGGCTCAAGCCATGGGGCGCATCCCTGTTGGTGGCGATCTCGCGGGGAGGCTGCGCTCTCTGGTGCGACGACCTTGCTCTTCGCACCCTGGCCGACCAGTGGGACATCCCCACGTTCGGTACATGGGCGCTGCTCGAAGCCCTGTCCTCCGATCCGGAGAACCCCCTGCCCGGACCGACGACGGAAACGAAAATGCGGCTGCTGAAAGCGCAGATCGCCGACGTGCCGATCTCCCTCGAGGAGCTGACGCTGGCAGCAGGCGACACCCACGATGACCGCATCGCCGTGAACAGCTTCCTGGCCCGCCCCCGTATATGGGTCGAGAACCCACAGATCGCCCTCGCCTGGGCCTTGCACCGTGTCACCGAATTGCATAGCGGCCCGCACCGGCAACGGGTCTCGGGGTTGGTCCAGGCAGCGTGCTACGGGTGGGGCACCGCCGCTCCCCCGCCAGCCAGGAACGCAGTAGTGGGCAGCGTTCTCGGCGGAGCCATCCTCACTGTCGGCGACCCCGCAACTATCCCCAATTTGGTAACCGCCGCCAGATACGCAGCACACGAGATCGACCCCACGGGGACGCTGGACCCACTGCCAGAAGCGGTCAAGAACATGCTGAACTATCTGGAAGCCTCCACCGGAAGCGGCCCCGCCGCTCAGACGCTGACGCTGCTCTTCTCGGAAGCGAATCCCGATGACCGGCGCGTCGTCGTGTCCATCCTCCTCGACGACAGGTAACCGGACGGAGGACAGTGGGCCAAAGAAGCTATGGACTACCTCAAGTCGAGCAAGCAAAGAGCACTCCAAGAAGAGACAGAAGGCCACCAGTGCGTCCGCACGGCACAAACCCACCGGCCACCCCACCACGTCGCACTCCCACAACGGTACGGATCAGACCTCAATTCGGGCTAGGGTCAAGAGGAAACCTGGTTGCTCAGGTGTGACACGCTCCCCGTAAATGTGTGACACGCCCTCGGAACCCCCTACAGCACCCCAGGTCAGGGGTGGTGGCTAACTGCCCACCCCCCTATGACCCCACGTCAAAAGGGGTTATGAACTCTCTGGTCTCACTACCGTTGGGTGGCGATCGTCGCGGTTTCGTTGCTTCCGTCCCCCAGTTCTTGCAGTCCTCGCTGCAGGGGGTTTCAGGCCTCAGCCAGTTTGACTGACATTGAAACGCGGGGCGCCCCCTCCCGAGTGAAAGGGGGGCAGCGGTCCGGTCGCACATGCGAGAGAATGCTTGTAACGATTTGAGGGTTCCTTTGTCTTGGTATGTGTCGGGAGCAGTGTGTGGCGTTTGTTGAGTTGCAGGCTCTCGGCAAAGGAAGATTGCAATCTATTTAGAGGAGGTAAGTAAACTTATGTTTGCTACTTTGAGCCGTTTTAGGCGGCAGATAGCGGTACTGACCGCACTGGCCATGGTGGCGAGTGTGTTGGTCGCTGTGCCTGCCGTTGCGGCTGATCCGGAGCCCGATTTTGAGGCTTCGTTCGATGCATGCGTGGATGTGCCCAGTGCGGGCTTCGAGGATGTTCCCGCGGCGCATTCCAACGCGGGTGACATCGATTGCATCGGTTATTACGGAATCACCAAGGGCACCTCTGCCACCACGTATTCACCGCTGATGTCGGTGACTCGTGAGCAGATGGCGTTGTTCCTGACGCGTTTGGCCGATCGGGTGGGCATCGCAGTCGCCGATGATCCCGATGATCCCGAGTTCACTGATATCGGTGATTTGTCTGAAACGTCGCAGACTGCGATTGCGCAGTTGGCCGACTTGGGCATCACCAAGGGCACTTCGGACACCACCTATTCACCGTCTGATTCTGTGACCCGTGGTCAGATGGCTTTGTTCATCTCGCGGTTGATGGATCAGATGACTCCCATGGCTGATGGTGCGATCGGTCTGAGCACTACCACCCAGTATGGCTACACGCCTTCCGATGTGGCGGACAATGACATGGAGGCTGACATCGGTTCTCCGTTCACCGACTTGGGCAGGGCCACCAAGAACGAGTACGACGCGATCGAGCAGTTGTACGAGTTGGGTGTTGCTTCGGGCATTTCCGATACGTCTTATGGCCCATCGTCCCCCATCACCCGTGCAGCAATGGCCGAGTTCATGGCTGCGGTGTTGGATCACTCCAACGTGCGTCCGGCTGGTTTGAGCATTCAGGCCACGCCTAGCACCGGTTGGGGCGAGACATCGGTCACTGTCATAGCTTCCATGCGAAATGACATGTTCCGAGCGGTCGAGGACCAGGCTATTGACATCTTCTCTAGCACTGCCGGAGATGACGCCCTCCGCGATGACGGCACCTGTAACTTCGACGAGGATCCGGATGATGTGCTTGGCGGAGACTTTGTCGAAGACGATTGTGTGTGGGATGACAACGATGACGCCACCGACGTGGACGGCAACCTCATCATGGAATATGATGTGGCTGCTGGTACCACCAGGACGTTCTACGCTTGGATTGGTAACGAAGACGGTGACAAGTTCGATTCCGACAAGTTCACCGCGCAGATTGCTATGGCCAGCGCTAAGCACGCTCAGGACATGCTGAAGATCAGCTCGAATATCAACAGGCATGCCTTCTCCGACGCTGACGGTCAGAAGGTTGACCTGCGTGCGGTTAGCACGGTGACTTTCACCGTCCAGTTGAGAAACATGGCTGCGAGCGCCGATGTGGAACGCGCTGGTGTGAAGTTCCGTGTCCGCTATGACCAGGGACCCGCAGACGGTCGTACCTATACCAACACCCACGAGGATGAGTTGGTCACCGACGACATGGGACAGGTGTCTTTCACGATTACCGGACCGACCAACACCAACAGCGACAATTCTCGGATGGATGGCATCATGTTCACCGAACTCAACTCCGATGGGAGTCCGACAATGAGGGTCAGCTCTGAGGACATCAACTGGGTCGAAGAGATCCCCGTTCTCACCAAGACCACCCTCGAGAATCCCACCTACGTGTTGGATGGGACTCCGTCGGTCAGTGCCATAGTGCGCCTGTGGGACCAGTACGGTAACTCTCACCGTTCACGCGCTGGTCAAACAGCCGACATCACCATCGGCGATGGCGACGGTAGCGAGGACACAAGGAATGTGATCAGCAGGGGCTATGCTCGTTGGGCGCGCAAAGTTACCGCTGGTGCTGGTACTCCGGTTCCGGTCTCCTACGACGCCGTCACCGCCTACGCCAGAGACACAAACGGTTACGTGCTGAAAACGGATGGTGATCAGGTCGACAGTGACGAGACCGCCACCGGAACCCAGCCGACTACCACGATCTATTCGGATCCCGACGCTGATCCGCCCACTCTTTGGAGTGACATAGATGAGGTGTACGGCGACACTGAACCGGCGAACGTGGATGGCGGGCATCAGTACCGTGCCGCAGCGGGCAGCGTTCATGTTGTGAACAAGGCCAGTTCTGCAAGCACTGGAGACCACATCGTGACGCACGTTATCGCTGACGACAACGAGTTCCTCGCGATTGCAGGCGAAACCGCTGGTAACCCGACCCTGGTGTTCTCCTACGACGACGGCGACACCTTCATCGACAGCACTGAAGACGAGGGCCGTGCAGTCAGCATGGAGAAGTTCGAGACGTTGCTTGACGAAGACAACGACCCCAACACCGTTGGAAACGGCGATACTACCGCAGATGCCGCCGTTGCGGTTGAAGTCGTGATCTACAACGCTGACGGCACCAGTGTATTCAGAGTGACCGACGACGGATCAGGCGGATAAATCCACGAACCAATAGGTTCAACCTTGAACTAAGAAGAGGCTCCCCACGGGGAGCCTCTTCTCCTTATTAAGGACAAGTTTCCAATGGGCTTATTACCTGCCAGGGCACCTGTCTATATCAGCAAGTTCCAGATAGTGGACCGTCCACCCGCCGCCGAGGCGATCTCCCAGTCAGCCGCGGGATGCACAGCAGATCTCCAGTGGACTGCACCACCACCAGGCGATCTCTCGGTGTAGAAGCGGTAGCCAACTCTTCGCTCACCACTGTTACCCGGTTCCCTCCAGGGAATGGCCATGCCGGGCGTCAAGCGAGTCAGCCGGTTATCCATCTAGATCGGGGAGGATACCAACTGCCGGTGGAGGAGACCCGACGATCTCCCGGCCCAGCCCGATATTGCAGAGGCTGTGGGAGCACCCAGCCACAAGGACTGCGGCTCAGCGTGCACCCAAGCCGGCCGCTATGGCTCTGAGGTAGCCCAGGGTACCTTTTCAATGCAGTCACTCAATCCAGCGCCACTTCCCATCCCCTTCGGCCAATTGACATAGTCGCCGCGGTACTCGAATAGTCTCAGCAACACCATTTCCAGATACCAGAGTGCCACCCGGTGGGCTTCCAACCACACCTTCCTGCTGATCCGGCCCTTTGCAGGCGAGGGTGTAGGGTGAACAATCTTGTTCCGAACCCAAGCGATCGCCTGTGGGCCATCTCTGTGCCCTTTCATCGATTGAGCTTTGACGGCAAGAGCACTCTGGTCCGCAGGCACCTCAGTCGGAACGCCTGCCCATTCCAACAGCCGTCGAATTCGGGCTGCTGACGCCAGGCTTTTGAATTCCCTCTTGGTGAGCCATTTGTGATCTATGACGAGAACGGCCCATGCGAGGGTTTCCAGTGCCGTTTGAGTTGTGACTACTTTGTCCCGAGGCGTGTCTTTTTTCGCAAACGTGTAGG
Source organism: bacterium OM1 bin76 (assembly GCA_002238785.1). Lineage (GTDB taxonomy): Bacteria > Actinomycetota > Acidimicrobiia > Spongiisociales > ZC4RG35 > Bin76. Next base: position 125,116 of record MPNA01000007.1, read on the forward strand.
CATCGACAACTTGCCTTATGACCCCCTGCCAGTACTCATCTTTCCAATAGCGGTGGAACACCTCGAACAGAGCGGGCAAATCGGCTGATACCAAGTCGTGACGCCAGCCGATATAGGACATGGGTGCATCAACAACTGGCGATGACCACTCCGTGCAGATGGGAATGCCGCAGTGATCGAATCCAACCGGCAAAGCGATGCCAACCCGGGCACCCATCACGAACGACAAGAACCAGTGCAATGCATTCAAGAGGTCCTTTGCCTGCTCGAAGGAGAACGTAGAGAGGTTAAGACACCTGACCCGACCGGTGTGAGTAAACGCGAAAGAACCTCGGTCTTCAGTTTGTTTCCAGATGTCAGAGATGTCCCGACGGGCATCGATATCAACTTCCCACCCATCGGCGTGGAGCCGCAGTCGGTGTGACGCTAGCCAGTACTTCGGCGCCTTTGAGATCTCTTCAGATGTAGACCTGTCACCGTACGGATGCAAGACGAGATCGGTTCCGCGTTCCAATGGAAAGTTGATCAGGTTGAACCGTATTGTGGAAAGCTGATCGGAGTCACCTACCTGTTCGGAGGACACAATGCCAGTCAGGTCCATTCCTCCACGGTCCTTGACATTCGGCAGGTCTGCCACTGTGCCGGAGTCCGGCGGAACTGCGAATTGGGGCTCACCGAACTGCGGGAAGACCGGTTTCTCCCTTGTTGGACTAAAAAAGGCTCCCAGCAAATCTGAATGTACAACTTCCACTACGGTTTGCCAGGTCACCCGCGGAGTGGGTAGGAATTCAAAATACACCCGACTCTCGCCTCGCGCTTCGATGCCTTGGATCGGCTCTGCGGACGTCTGTTCCAGCATCACGGACATGGGTCCTGCGTACAGCAGGACGGGTTCGTCCGAATCGTTGAAGGGATAGACGGGTCTCAGCGCATAGGGGGGCACTACCGCCTCCACCGCCGATACAAATCCCTCGGCGGCTTCCAAGACCACTTCCAAGTCTTCCTCGCCCTCTAGCCATCTGCATGCCGCGGCGCTCCAATACTCACGAGCCTCCCAAACTCCGTCCAATATCCCAAGGCGCGCGTTCTCAATCAGCGAAGCCGCCTCATCCACCCTCTGGCAGGCCTCTCTCCATCGGGGATTATCAGCGAGATTCATCTGCGATCATTTCTGCCACCTTCTCGATGAAAGCCCTAACTCCGTCATCCAAGGCTTCAATGCCATATGCCTCCTCGACCAGGTAGAGAAGGGTCCCACTTGTTTCTCTCCCTGTCTGGCGCATCAGCCAGAGCACATCCTCCACATCTTTGTCGCGGGCAGCATGGAGTTTCATCACCAGAAGATACGTGAGGTCCGGTCGATAAATGACAATGTTCTCACCCTCGAAAATGGCACGACGATCGCCAGAACACCTTAGGCATGAGATGCCAAGGCTCGGTGTTGAACCAGTCCTCTGGTAAACCGTTGCGCAGGCCAACGGTTCGGATTGCTGCCATCAACTGTTCGGGGAGTCTTCTCAACAGGGAGTCAACATCTTCTGTTGCCCTATGGACCCCGGCGAAAATCAGAGCAGCACCGCCGACAACCACCAAATGAACTCCCAGGGTTCCGAAAGTTCCCCGTCTATCTCTTTGAATAGTTGCTCGAGGGTGTCCCGATCAAGCGCACGGGTCATCAGTGATCTCGGAAACTAATCTCGAAAAAGACGCGGTGGTACTCGCAAACGGCCGGTGAACGGACCCTGACACTTCGGCCGAAAGGAGACTCCGTGCCAATTCCTGAAGCCAGCGCGATAGGAGTGTGGTGCCTCCAGTTCAACACCCAGTCCGGAACTGGGATTCCGTCTCGGACACAAAGTGCATGAACTACTGCTGCCACCGAGGCGCCCCTTCTCAGATCGGTTTCAGAAGGTAGGGGGTCACAGATCATCAAGTGGCGCCAATCGGGATGCCGATTCCAATTCTGCGCAAACTGGGCAAGCGCCACCCAACCACCCCGTTTGTCATACTCATGGGTGAGGAAGGGTGGCAAGTCAGCAGCGCTGAGCAGACAGGACGCCACCTTGTCATCGGAGATCACCATAGGCGGCATTTTAGGAATGAGCCTCCATTCCCTGTTCTGATGATTCCACCCCTTCCAATTTCGTAGCAGGTCCCCTTGAACCCAATCGCGCCTACCTACCAGGTCTTCCCATAATCTCCATCCTCTCAAGACAGAAACCCTCCGGGAAAACCGGGGCGATTCAGATAGCCGCCCATTCGGAGGAATACACCCCCTCACGGGTGCCTTCCAGGACCATCCGCACCGCACGCTCACGCAACTCGGTCGGATACCTAACAGAATTATTACTAGCCATGAGACTCCATCCTCTCAAGACAGAAAGCCTCCAAGCATCCCGGGGGGATTCAGTTGGATCGGATTGCAGCTGGTAGGTCGGTCGCGTCGTTGTCGAAGAATCTTGGAGTGTCAGACCAGACGATCTATAACTTCAGCCCGGTCTATTCGAACCATAGGACCATCGAAGCGCTGTTAAAGGGGAAACCCCTCGGCCGGGTGGCCGAGGGGTTTCTTAGGTAGAGGGACAGGAACGGGTTAGCCGGTGGGGGTGTTGCTCTTCACGACGAAGGTGCTTACTCCGTCGATGTCGTAGGTGAGCACTTCCACTTCGAGACCCATACTGGTGGTGCTGTCCTTCAGCATGTTACGGAACGCCTTCATGGTGATTATCCGGCCTTCGGCCTTGGTGTTGTCAATGTAGATGTCATCATCATCGAATGAGAACACCAATTCCGGCCTGGGGTCAGCGTCATTAGTAGCGTCTTCGGTGTCAGCGAGGAACTCGGTGGCCTCAGAGGCCTTTCCGACCAAATCGACGTTGTAGCGTCCTCTGTCGGCCGAGTCTGCCTTCTCCACAACCAGAACCGAACCGGAACCGTCACCGGTATTGTCGGCTGTGAGGTCGACAGGAACGGGAGTGTCCACAAGACCTTGTGCGGTCTTGGTCTCGCCTTCATAGTCCTGGTAGGTGTCCAGGGCCATAGCGTTCAGGATACCTGACCATTCAGCGCCATATCCGCTTGGAGCATTGCGGGGAGCACCGTACACAAACGGGTCCGTTGAACCTACGGTTGGGTCCGGAGTGGTGGTGTTATCACCTCTCGGGGAAGCATAGTCCGTCAATACCGGCGTGGCGTCAGCATTACCGGCGCCAGCATCGTCGTCAATCTCGTCGGGATGCAAGATATCATCCGCGGTTCCAAGGGTGCCAGCTGCTCCGCGAATCAGGACTCTGGCGTCGTTGTAGGTGGTCCGCAGCGCATCAACAACCGTCATACGGCTTTGAGCAGAACTCGTACCAAAACCAACCCACTCAGCGAATTGCGCCGCGAGATCGGCTCCCACGACTACGTTGGGAGGGGCATCGTCCGGCTGCGCATTGGCGGTGCGAACTGCTGCGCCCTTGCTGTTCCGGGCAAGTTGCCGAACATCATAAGCGACAGCGATTGCGTCCTCTGCGTCAACAACTACGCGGGGACTCCAACTGGAGTAGCCACGGCTGATAACCTGACGGCGCGCCATGAGGTTACCCTGCTCGCCGTCAGCGGTTCCGATATCAGCTAAGGCGGTGGTGCCATCCTCATCTGTTCCGGTGACCCTGATTGCGGTCTGTTGTCTGCTGTGAGAACGGTAGGGGTTCCCGTACTGATCCCACTGGTGGACCCTGATACTGACAGACGGGGTGCCTTTCAGCACATAGTCGGGAAGGGTGATGCTGTCAGAAGCGAGGAACACGTCCTCTTCGATCCAATGGATCTTCAACTCAGCAGTCCGATCAGTCGCCGCACCATCCGAGTCCAGTTCCACGAACTCGACAATGTCTGCCCGATCGTTTGTGGCACTGGTGTTGGACGGACCGGTGACCGGGTAGGACACCTTTCCTTCGGCATCGGTGGTCAGGATCACTTCATGAGTGTTGGTGTAGCTGCTGCCACGTTGATAGTGCACACGGATGCTCACACCTTCACGCTCCACGGTGTTGCCGTCTTCATCCTTGAGCGTGGCCGTAGCAGTTACGCTGGAATCCGCCCGAAGATCAACGACCTGACCCATGCCGTAAAGGTCCAAAGCCTTCTCGTTGATGTCAGAATCAGGCATCAGAGACTCTTGGGCCTTCTTAGCCGTCACAGCCACAGTGACCTGGTCCACCCGATCGTCGTCGAACTTCTGTCCGTCCGAGTCGCCGACCCAAGCGAAGAAAGTCCTAGTGGTACCGGCATCAATATCCGTCTCGCCGACGAACAGGTTGCCGTCCTTGTCAGTGCTGTCATCGTTGGTGTCCCAAACACAGTCACCAGAGATCAGGTCGCCACCGAGAACATCATCAGGATCATCACCGAAGTTACAGGTTCCGTCGTCGCGGAGGGCCTTGTCGGATGAAGCGGAACTGAACACGTCAATGGCCTGTTCCTCCACCGCACCGAAAGTATCCGACCGGAAGGAAGCAACCACCACCGGTTCGGTGTCACCCCAAACCGTGGCCTGGTTGGATTGGATGCTCAAACCGGCGGGACGCAAGTTGGAATGATCCATAACTGCGGACATGAACCCGGCCATCGCCGCACGAGTGATATCCGCATCCGGCGAATACGAAGTGTCCGACACCCCAGTAGCGACACCCAACTCGTACAACTGCGTGATAGCGTCGTACTGCTCCTTGGGAGTCTGACCGCTCACATCCGTGAACGGCGAACCGATGTCGGCGTCCATGTCATTGTCCACAACATCGGAAGGCGTGTATCCGTACTGGGTGGTGCTGCTCAGACCGATCTTCCCATCAGCTTGTGGGGTCATCTTGTTCATCAACCGAGCGATGAACAACGCCATCTGCCCACGGGACACATCATCAGCAGGCGAATACGTGGTGCCCGAAGTGCCCTTGGTGATCCCAAGATCAGCCAACTGAGCAATCGCCATCTGCGACTCCGCACTCAAATCACCAGTGTCAGAGAACCCAGGATCATCCGGATCGTCATTGATGCTGATGCCCACCTTACCGGCTAGGCGCATCAAAAACAGGGCCATCTGCTCACGGGTAACCGACATCAACGGTGAATAGGTAGTGGCCGAAGTGCCCTTGGTGATCCCGTAATAGGCGATACAGTCGATGTCACCCGCGTTGGCGTGACTAGTGGGAACATCTTCGAAGTCCGACGAACCAACACCCACGCAGGCATCAAAAGTAGCCGTGTAGTCCGCTTTCGGGTCAGCCGCAACAGCAGGCACCGCCACCAGCACACTGGCCACCATGGCAAGGGCTGTGAGTACCGCTATCTGCCGCCGAAAACGGCTCAAAGTAGCAAACATAAGTTTACATATTGAATGGTGCTCTTTCAGTAGGTGTCAAGCCCTTGGCCTACCCTTAAATCCCCTTATCCTCCATTGACGTGGACAGCAGTGCAATTGAATGAGGGAGGCAACCCAAGGGAAGCCTCCCTCAGAATTGCTGTCCCTTTGGGCATGTTGACAACCCTCAGCCGGTTAGTGAATCCCCCCGAGTGGCTTTTGTGGAGGCTTAGGTGTGGCTCCACATCCAAACGCCCGAGGCTCCACATTTGGGAGAACTGTCTTGAAAGGATGGCCGAACAGGCGCGACCCCGCGGAGAGGGGATCGCCACACCCGCAATGTCTCCTGGATGAGTGGGCTCGCATCGCCGGTATCGGTATACTTGCCCTGACAGATGGAATCGTCCGTCAACGCAGCCGTTCAGTCATCCGTCCGAAGGCTGCCATCTGAGGATACGGTGCAAGTCGCTATTGCCGAAGCGGTGGATGGATACCGTCGCGTGTTCGGGAACCGTTTGGCGCAGGTCTGGCTCTTTGGGTCTCGAGCGCTTGGAACTCACCGCCCCGATTCCGATGTGGACCTCTTGGTGGTCCTCCACGAAGAGGGAGCGATCGGCGCGGAACTGAATCTGCTGTACTCTGTGGCAAAACCCATCCGCCTTACTCACAGAGTCTGCATCGACGGGCACCCCACCACGCTTCGGGAACTTGAGTCAAGCAACGATGACTTCCATTACTTTGTAAGGCTGGAGGGAACACGCCTGGATGTATGAGAAATTCGTGGTGCAACTGCAGAAACGGTCCCTCGATTCCCTAGGGTGGGCGCGAAAGTTCATTGAGTGGGGAGAATTTATCAGATGCATCCGCGAAAGTTACGACGCTGCCTTTTATGCCGCCAAAGCCATTCTGTTTCATCAGGGGATCAAGTCCAAGAGCCACAACAGCGTTCGGCAGAGAATAGATGATCTAGTGGCTGGCGGCACTCTGGCATCTGGCATGGAAGATGTTCTTGAGCCGCTTTTGGCAATGCGTAATGAGGCAGCCTACCGCTTTGCCAGGGGAAACTGGACGGAGGAAGAAGCCGCCCAGGCGTTGACGACCTCAGAGTTCTTCGTAGGTGAAATGCAAGAGATCACCCGAACTTCTGTGAGGTAAGCGCGGCAGGCCCACCTCATCAAGCCCCGGTTCCCGTGGAGTTGAGGAGTCGTTGGCCGTTTGTTCCGACTTTGATGAAGTAGGGGTTGTTAATCTCGCTGGTTCTGGTGGTTTGGGGCTCGCGGTCTCAACCCTGACACCATTCCCAACGAGGCCGCTCCGTACCTGCCTGAATCGCCCCGGGAAGACCTTACAAGTATGAGTGTTTCCCGGAGGGTTTCTGTCTTGAGAGGATGGAGATTTATGGGAAGACCTAGTAGTTATGCGCCGGAGGTCCGCGAGCGGGCGGTTCGGCTTGAAGATTCAGACGTTCCCGCCGCCCCAGGTGACCTACAGCTAATCAAACTGCTCGGCGCTGAGTCTCACAACGCGGTGGTGCAGTGCTACCAACAACTCAGATTGTTGAACAGATAGCAGCCGTAACTCCGCGAGGATGAGCCGATCCTCATGTGTTCGTCCACCGTAACCGAGGGGCGCAACGAGACTTCCCACGGGCATTAGGTGGGTGAATGAGACTCCAGGCCTGCCGAATCTTCCATTCCGTAGGTAAACTTATGTTTGCTACTTTGAGCCGTTTTCGGCGGCAGATAGCGGTACTCACAGCCTTGGCCATGGTGGCCAGTGTGCTGGTGGCGGTGCCTGCTGTTGCGGCCGATGATCCGAAGATGGACTATCCGGCTACGTTCGATGCGTGCGTGGGTGTTCCGGCGTCCGATTTCGAGGACGTGCCCGCGAATCATGCCAACGCTGGTGACATCGACTGTATCGCCTATTACAACATCACCCGTGGCACTTCGATGACGACCTATTCGCCGTTGATGTCGGTTAGCCGTGAGCACATGGCGCTGTTCCTGACCCGCTTGGCCGATCTGGTGGGCATTGAGATGGCTTCTGATCCTGATGATGCGGGTTTCACCGACATTGGTGAGTTGTCTGCTGAGTCGCAGACCGCTATCAATCAGTTGGCCGATCTGGAGGTCACCCAGGGCACTTCGACCACCACTTATTCGCCTGATGATTCGGTGAAGCGTGGTCATATGGCGTTGTTCATCGCCAGGTTGATGAACCACATGGATCCGTTCGCAGATCCCAACGCGGCAGATACCGCGGCTGCGTTCGCTTACATCCCCAAGCTAGTGGTTGACGTCGAGGACGACGACGGCACAACTGATAAGGACGAGACCAAGGATGTGATGTCGCCTTTCACTGACTTGATGGGTTCAACCAAGGAAGCCTATGACGCGATCACCGCGTTGTGGGAGTTGGGTGTTGCTTCGGGTATCAATGCGACGTCTTATGCTCCGGACGCTAACATCACCCGCGCTGCTATGGCTGAGTTCATAGCTGGTGTGTTGGATCATTCCAACGCTCGCCCGGCTGGTGTGACCATGCAGGTGGACGAGACCACTGACTTCGGCGATGTCATGGCTGTGAGGGCGATTTCTGTCCGGGATGACAGCTTCGCTCCCATGGCAGATGTTTCCGTCAAGGTCTTCACCGCTACCGAATCCGGTGGCATCGACGACGACACGGGCAAGTGCATCACTGACGATGTCTGCGACTGGAGCGACAACGCGGAAATCGCCAACGACGACGGGAACAACTTCGAATCGATCGACGTCGAGACCGATAACGGTGAGGGCGATGAGGGCAATATGGAGAACAGCGAGACCTGGTATGCCTGGCTGGGTTCTGATGACGACTCCGAGTTTGTGAAGGGTTCTTCGGGCGAAGCAATGGTGACTCTTACCGCCAAGGCTGATGCTTTGGGAATCCGGGTTACTTCGGACATCAATGAAGAGGCCGCCAACAATGCCGCGGATCCCAATCAGGTGGATGTGGGCAAGGACAGGAGTGTTGTTATTACCGCACAACTGATCGACACCGAAACCGTCACTGATGATTCCAATGCTGTGGCGAAGGAAGGCGTGACGCTCGCTATTACCCGTACCCGAGGCGCCACTCCTGACGCTCCCGGTCCTGACGATATGAAGACCGATGCTGATGGTAAGGTCACCTTCACCATTATGGGACCGGCTGAGCCCGACGAGGGCGCCGATCCCGTCAACCAGGATGACACGGTCACGTTCCAGGGCGATGTGGACGGTGACACCACCGATCCTGCCAGTCCTGACAATGAGACCAATAACGTGGTCATTCGGTGGAGGAGCGCTGACGCCGCGGTGGCCGAGGGCATAGCAAAGACCGATGCTGGCTATGCCATCATCGACGATGACAAGGTGCGCATCAACGTCACGGTCAGCTATTACGACCAGTACGGCAACCCCGCCGCTTCTGGCGACAGGCTCCAGATCACGGTCGGCGACACCAGTGGAACTGCGGACACGTTTGCCGACAGTGGTGCAGACGGTGTTCGGGTGAGAAGCAACGGAACCGCCAGGTTCACTGCCAACATCAAGGCCGACGCCGGCGATGCGAAGGCCGTCGTGGTCGGTGCGCTCGCCACGGCCACCAGCATTGACCCGACTGATCCCGCGGCTGTGTTGGCTGTGAGGCATGCTCACAAGAACGACGACGGTGTGTCCGGTAACCGCTCTGATACTGCAGCCGATAATCAAGTCATTGTTGACGCTGATAACGATCGGTTCATCATCGACATTGAGGGCACTGTAGACGGTGTGTTGTACAGTTATGACTCGGGTGACACGTTCGTCGTCGAGGACGCCGAAGTTGGCATGGACAAGTTCGAGGAAGCGATCGCAATGGACGGGAATACTGTCACCGTTGTGTTTTACAGCACCAACGGAACCAGCATCTTCTCCGTCGAAGCAACAAGCTAAACCGCTTCTCAACTAACTATGAAGGAGGCTCCCCCCCGGGGGGGCCTCCTTCTCAGGAGATCATGGTTCTTTCTTTGAGACGTAATGTGGCTGTTTTCGCCGTCTTTTTTGTGGTGGTTGGTCTTGTTTTAGCCGCGCCGGTCTCTTCGGTGGATGATCCTCCCCGTTCACCAAGCTACCTGCCTTTGTTCGATGCTTGTGAAGGTATGCCTCCCTCGGGTTTCGGTGATCTGCCAAGCGATCAAGCTCAGGTCGACAGCATCAATTGCATTGCCCGTTTTGGGATCACCAAGGGGACTTCGGCTACCACCTACTCGCCCGACGCTGCGGTGACGCGTGAGCAGATGGCTTTGTTCCTGATGCGCCTGGCCGATCGTGTCGGGATAGCCATTCCTTCTACCAGTGACTTTGGGTTCTCGGATATCGGCCACCTGGGTGCCGGGTCTAGGGATGCCATCAACCAGTTGGCGCGGTTGGGAATCACGAAGGGGACTTCGGCCACAACCTTCTCACCCGCCGATCCGGTGAGCCGCTGGCAAATGGCGTTGTTCATTGCTCGGCTGATGGACAAGATGGAGCCGGTGGGGAACGACGACCAAGCATTTGGCTACATCCCGGCTGAAGTGGTGAGTACCGCGGAGAAGGAGGTGGCTGCGCCGTTCACCGATCTTGGGGAGTTGACGATCAATGCGATCGAGGCCATCACCAGACTGTACGAGTTGGGTGTTGTCTCTGGAGCCACCACAACCAAGTATGATCCTGAGGCCGACATTACCCGTGCCACCATGGCCGATTTCATGGCTGCGGTGCTGGATCATTCCAACCTGCGGCCGGCAGGTCTGGACATCAGGGGTGCCAGAATCACGGACTTTGGGAGTACCGCAGTGGTAGTGATGGTCTCCCTCCGAGACCCGGCTTTCGGTTCCGTCGGGGGCCGGTTGGTGGACGTGTTCAGAAGTGACGGGGAGAACGGGGGACTTGACGAGCAGGGAGCTTGTGTCCCCCGGTTGGTGGCAGGAGATTGCACATGGGGTGTGGGCGACAGCACCACCGATGAGCGGGGAAACATTTGGGTCACCGGTCGGGTTGAAGAGGGCGAAACCGCGGTTTACTATGCCTGGATGGGCCCAACGGAGGGTGCGCTGTTCGACGCCGACGAGGTTGACGGGGTAACCGTATCCATCACCCCCCAGCGTGCGGAGGTGGCGATGATGGTGACCTCCAGTATCCAGGAGCATGCCCAAGACAACAAGGTGCACCTTGGCCGCACCAGATCGGTGACGCTCACGTTGCAGTTGGTCGACTTCGAGGAGAAGGCGGTGCATCGTCCCGGCATCCGTGTCGAGGTGAACCTGGAGCAACTCATAGGCAATACGCCGTTGATCGGGGACCGCGATGAAACCTTGGTGCTGACGACCGATGAGGAGGGTAAGGCGACGTTTCCGGTGGAGGGACTTGAGGACGACGAGGACGATACCAACCAGAACAGGACCGACCGCTTCACCTTCCGATATCTCAGTGGAGACCTTACCGGTTTGCTGGTGCCCGACACCTTGGTGAGCATCCGGTGGGTTGAGGAACCTTCGCAGACCCATAAGGCAGTCACTAGGGCGCCCGATTATGTGCGGGTCAGCGCTGAGGAGGTGACGATCAGGGCTTCGGTCAACCTGTACGACCAGTACGGAAACGGCCATCGCACCGGCTCAGGCCAGCAGGTGGGAATAAACATCGGCGGCCAGGCTCTCAATCCCTCGGTTAGTCCATCCGGCACCGCCTCCGCTGGTGTCACGTTGGACGACCAGAGACACGGCTCTCCTGTGACAGTGAGCTTCACGGCGGACCCCGCCGGTGACGGAGTCGATCTCGATACCGGAGTAGATGATCCCGTCGACGCGGTGGTTCAGGTGGTGACGGCGGCCAGCTCGAGGGACGTCGGAAAGAATATGGAAATCCATACCATGTTCCCTCACCTCAACCGGTTCACAACCGAAGCGGGTAACGGCGACTCCGACGCCAAGTTGCTTCACTACTACAAGAGGCAAGATACGTTCTTTGTCGGCGACGACACGATCACCATTGAGCAGTTCGAAACCCTCCTCACCCCGGTCGGCGACGAAGAGAACCAGGCTGTGATCGATATCGTGACCTATGACCGAGAAGCAACCAGCGTGTTCAGGGTCGTCAGAACAGCCGACAACAGCCGCCCGTAACCAACCCGAATGAACGCCCACCTCACCAAATGATGCCGGGCATACGGATCCCTCCTGCCGGAGACAGAATCACGGAGGCAGCGCTGAACCAACACGGCTCTCCGTAGGTCTCCTCCTAGTCTTTTGCACCGGAAGATCAGCACCCGACTATGGAGAAACCTCCCTCACAATCGATGGATTCCCAACTCCCCCGAGATTCCCGAAGAACCACTAAATGAAAGGAAGGAGGCTCCCCCCGGGGAGCCTCCTTCCTTCTTGAGGTCGGATATGCCGCAATGTGAGTCACGAAGATGGGGTTGAATACATCGGTGGCTAAATGATCGCCAACGATGTCGGAATTCACGACTCTAGCGACACAGATGCCGGTTCGATGCTGCGGTTGAGGGGGGTCCGACACCCTCTGTCCGGTGGGGTCAGGATTGGTTCCGACTGGGAACCGAGTGGCAGGGGGTCCGCACCTACGTGAACGGTGAGCCCCGCCAGGAAGGCAACACCGACGAGATGATCTGGGGGTGTCCTACCTGTTAGCCGACCTGGCCCGTACGATCACCCTGCTGCCGGGGGATCTGATTCTCACCGGCACTCCCGCAACTCCCGCCCCGTGGTACCTGGCGACATGGTCACAGTTGACGTGGCAGGCCTCGGAAAGCTCACTAACACGGTGGCCGAAGTGGGTGTTTTGACTCGACTGCTGGAGCTCAGCCAACCAGTTCCGAAGAAGAGGTCTCCACCGCCGTAGGAGCGCACTGGGAATACCGGGGTGTGCGCCGTCTTCATAGAGAAGCCTACGGTCTTGCAGGATGTTGATTGCGTTCTTGAACATCCGCCACCTGTCCCTGCCATGCAAAAGAAGGAGGCTCCCCGGGGGGAGCCTCCTTCGACTATTCGAATGTTTACAGATCAGCTAACTACAGCCGCGGCCAAGGTGACCTGGAAGATGCTGACTCCTCCGGGCTTGTAGGCAATGACATTGATCGTAGCTTTGGTGTCATTGTCATCAGGGAAGGTGCTGGCAAGCTTGCTACCGAGCATCTCCTCGAACTTCTCGAGGGAGATACGCTCACCAGTGCTCTCCATATCACCGACGCCGTTGATGAAAATGTCATTTTCGTCGTAGGCGTACACCAAGTCGGAGTTAGGTGTGCCCGCATCGGCGTCGTCGGCGAGGAACTCGTTGTCGTCAGCCAACAGCATATCCATTGTCATTGCACCAGTGTCCTCATCATCAGCCCTGGTAACAACCTGCACCATCTTGGCGACCTGCGCTTCTTCAGTGTCGATGTCAGTGACATCATCGTTGGTGGCGGTGGCACTGTCGGGTTCAGCCACATATGTCACCTCGATTTCAGTACCGACCGGCGGGTTAGCTTCGCCGTCGCTGTCACCGATCACGACTCGGCGAGTGGCCGAACCGTTGCGGTTGACATTGGCAGTGCCCTCTTGGCCAGTGCCAAAGTTGATACCAACCATGTGACGAGCAGCCTCACGGAACCCTCTGCCGAACTGGTCGTACAGGGTCATGCTGGCTGTGATGCTCACATCACCGTCCTTGTCGGGAACGACATAAACAGGTGCAGTACCAGTAGACGAAGAGGTGATCGAGTTGTCCTCGGTCCACATGATCGTCACCGAGTTGCTCTCAGCGCCGCCAGAAAGACCGGCGCCACCCTTCACGTAGGTGAAGGTGATCAAGTCATCCCGGTCCTCAAGGTCCGCTTCTGCAACTGGGGGATTGGCGGCGGCGTCCGCGTGGACGTCGTCGTCGTCATCATCATCTTCCGGCGCATCCACCACGTAGGTGACCTTGCCGTCGTCATCGGTCGTCCTAGTAGCGGCACTGTTGTTGATAATGGCACCGCCGAGGTTGATCCCAACCTTGATCTCCACACCAGAACGGGCAACCGGATCACCGGTGCCGTTGTTGGTGTCCGTATCTTCTTCACCGTCTACCAGTTGGACTGTGATGGTCACACTCTTGACCTTGTCCAGATCGGCCTGGTTGTTGATGGTCTGCCTGGCGAGCGAGGTGGTGATCTTCAACGACTGCTCAGCGTTGCTGGAAGCGATCGAAGCCGACACGTATTCGACATCGTCGGAGTCGAACTTGTCGGCGTCCTCTTCACCGATCCACGCGTAGTAGACATTGGTCTCACCCTCGGTGGCCGTACCGGTCATGATGATGTTGCCGTCACCGTCGGTGAACTCGTCATTGTCATTCCATACACAGTCACCGTCGGGAGCATCCTCGCCGGTCTTGCAGGCGCCGTCTTCGTCCAAGGCGCCGTCTTCGCTGCTGAAGATGTCAACAGCCTGGTCCGCTACCGGAGCGAAGCTGTCATTACGCATCGAAACCACCACGGAACCATCGTCCACTTCGCCGAAGGCCGTACCCGGGGAAGTCTGAATGCTCAGACCAGCGGGACGGGCGTTGGAATGATCCAACACCGCAGCCATGAACTCGGCCATCGCGGCACGGGTGATCAAAGCCGACGGACCATAGGCCGTGTCGGAAATACCCGAAGCCACACCCAACTCGTACAACTGAGTAATCGCGTCATACGCAAGCTTGGTGGTGGGACCCAAGTCGGCGAACGGAGTACCGATCGCCTGTTTTTTGCCATCGCTGGTCGGTACATCGTTGTCCACCACATCAGTGGGGGTGTATCCGAAGTCACCGTCGTCGTCGTCACCATCGGTCATGGGGTCCATCAGGTCCATCAGACGGGAGATGAACAGCGCCATGTGGTCACGTCTTACCGAATCACCAGGCGAGAAGGTGGTATCCGTAGTGCCCTTGGCGATCCCAAGATCGGCCAACTGATTGATGGCGAGTTGTGACTTGTCGGACAGGTCACCGATGTCGGTGAAGCCCGCATCGTCAGGTGTCGAAGTCACTTCGATACCAACTTTGCCGGCCAAGCGGGTCAGGAACAGCGCCATGTGCTCACGGCTGACCGACATCAACGGCGAGAAGGTGGTCATCGAGGTGCCCTTGGTGATCCCGTAATAGGCGATGCAGTCGATGTCACCAGCGTTGGCATGGCTGGCCGGAACATCCTCAAAGCCTGAGGAAGGTACATCCAAGCACCCATCGAAAGTAGCTGTATAGCTCGGCTCTGGCGGATCATCAGCAGCAACAACAGGCACCGCCACCAGCACACTGGCCAACATGGCCAAGGCTGCCAGCACCGCCACATGCCGCCTCAAATTTCTAAAAGTAGCAAACATAAGTTTACCTACGGAATGGAAGAATCGGCAGGCCTGGAGTCTCATTCACCCACCTAATACCCTTCATGTCACCGCGGTGGTGGACACCGCCGGTCGGGTGTTGGCGTCATCACCGTTCCGAGCCGACGCCACCGGCTATCAACAGTGGGGCAGCTGGTTGGGGTCCCGCGGACGGGTCGTGCAGGTCGGGGTGGAGGGCACCGGCCTGGCCCGCCACCTGATCAGCATCGGTGTCGAGGTGGTGGAAGTGAACCGTCCGAACCGCCAGCTCCGACGCCGATTGGGCAAAACAGACACCGTGGATGCCGAGGCCGCGGCGCGGGCCGCTCTGAACGGGCAGGCCAGTGGGTTGCCCGGGCTTGTCGGGCTTGTCCCGTTCCGGCGCCACCGACAGGTCCTGTTCGGCGAACGACCCCACACCACACATCGGGCCTGGGCACACCCAGCGGCGTTTCCTCCACCCCAGGCCGCACCGGCCGACCGAACGCCAGCAAGTCAACCAACCGCACCAGGCGGTCGCCCTTGGACCACTCTCCCACCACATTCTCCGCACACCGGGCGAGGTCCACGGGACCTGATCGTCACTCTCAGCCGGTCACCCGACAGCTCCTCGACTCCCACCAGATCCACCTCACCCAACCCAACCAACAACTCGCACATACGCCTACCATCAGTCTCCACAGGGTCCTCCTTTTCGGATGTGAATGTTTCAGCACCCGATTATGGAGGACCCTCCCTCACATTCGATGGATTCCCGACTCCCCCGAGATATCCGAAGAATCCTTTAAATACTGTCCCGTCCGCCGCAGTGCTGTTTCATCCCAGCCCCACCGAATCTTCTGTGAAGCGACCCTCGACCCAGCCCCACACCCCTGCGTACATCCACTCCGGGATCCCATCAAAAGGCCCCTATGTACTTCTTTACAGCCACAGCGTTCTGCCGAATGGAAAGAGGAGGCCTCGACGACGGACTCATTTTGTTCGGGCCTGAACCGGTCGCGCCTGGAGCAGGCGGGTGAGGTGGCGGGTTTCGTGTTCGAGCCACTGGGCAGCTACTGGGGAGATAAAGGACACAAGTTGGATGGCGTCGGCGTACAACTCGTCGAGGGTCTTGGCGGGACGGCGGGGAGATGTGTGTTGGATCGGGTGGATGATAGGTTCGCAGTGCGAAATGCGGTTTCTGAGTATGTGAAGGAACACGAGCCGTTGTTCTACCGCTTGGCGACGGTCTTTATGGCGGGGGCCTGGCGCAGCGAAGGCATTGTCGAGGGCGGGCACCCAGAAACTTTGTTCGTAGCGTGCACTGGCTAGATAGCGCCAGAACCCAAAGCTGAGAGCAGCTATGACCTTTCCGGGTCTTGGGTTGTTTGGCGTGTGACCGGCTCGCTTGGCGGCTTTGGCGATCTGTATTTGAGCGTGGTGATGGAACCAGTGATGCTTCGCCCAGGAGGGTTCATCGAACCAGGCTTTGTTCGCCGGTCGCCCGTGAGCCTGAGAATGAAGGACGGTTAACTGACTGTGCATTGCGTTTCGGATTAGCACTTCAACATGGTGGAGGAGTTCCGCAAAAGCTCCTGTTACCCGAGCGTTCCATGTGTAGAGGGCAACCGCGGCTTCGAGATCGGATGTCGCTCGGCGGAACGAGGCGAAGCGTTCCACCGAGACCAAGCGTTCTAGCTCAGCAGCGGTAATGGGGGTTGTCATCATCTTGGACGCTTGGTATCCTTGGTTGGTGAATACCCCGGTCTGGTGGCTTTTAGCCACCCCCGGGGTTAAGTTCGGCCGTAGCGAGGGTTTGCTCAGTCGCCTCAACGTCGATTCGGTCGAATTGGTTGGTGTATATGTTCCTTCGTCCTGAGCGGAATCGGCGGCCGGATTTATGGGGGCGTTTGCTCTGATGTTTCCAAGTAATGAGGCCATCCTCGCGTAGTTTGTTAAACCCGCGTTGGAGTGTCCTTGGGGAGAAATTGATCCGGACATGTCCTTTGGGTCGGTAGCCGTTGGGGTCAGAGAACCACTTCAAGGTCTCAAACCATATGGCACCGCCCCGATCAACGTCGGGGTTCCTGAGTCGAGCGTACCGGTCAGCGATCATCGCCGCAAGGTAGGCCGCCACTTCCGGCGCTCCCCAGAATTTCAGCCATTTGGCGATTGCCGGCCCGGAAATGGTTACATAGGAGTTACCTGGCGATCCGTCGGGATCATCGAAGCTACCAGTTCCGTGGTCGCGTAGAACAATGATCCTCGGGCGGCCACCATAGCCGGGTTCGCGGCGGAGGGCGCCTTGTTGCTCAAGGACGGTCAACTGTCTTCCTATCCAGTTGCGTTTGAGCTTGAGGATCTGTTGATCGTCGATTTGATCCTCGGGGGCAGTCATCGAGAAACGGTCGGGCAACAGGCAAATGTCGTGTAGGTCTTGGTAGCTGACTTCAGACAGCACCAACCCCGGGAGACGCCGCCCGGCATCCCGGGGGAGCAGAGCTATCCCCCGGAGCACCAAATCGAGTTTGACGGCTCCCACTCTCTTGGCCTTCAGTAACGGACCATAGGTCTCTGCTACATGGAGTTCGCGAATGCGGAACTGGTACTTGCCGCGGACTCCTGGTCCATAAGCGACCCCAGGGCGGGCACTGGGTTTGGGGAACTGGGTCATCAATCTCCTTTGGGGAGAGGCCGATTGCTTTCTTCTTTGGGGGAATCTAAATGGATTCAAAGGTGCTAGACAAGCACCTGTCACCATGCCGGTCGCAATGACCTAGTAACTACGTCGTAGCTCACCGTGTACGGGTTACTCATGTAGTTACGCCCAACTCGCAGTCATCTTCCGGACTGGTGCGATGACGTCTCCTGGCCCGAGTTGAGGACAGCCCCTCAAAACCGGGGAGTCGGTGCACACGGCAAAGCTCGACGCAAAGAAGGGGGACGGGGGTTACTTTTTCTTCCGTTTCACTGTTTCGCTCACCGTGGTACTGGGGTAGCGCCGTGCGTACTGTTTTGTCACAAAACGACCAGTCCTCGTTCAAGCGGCTCGTTGCCCGGGGCCTTCTCCGCTTCCCCTCTACGCGGCCACCCGACAGTAGTCCGGATGAGGGAGTGGGCCGGGATTCCGACTCGGCACCGGCTCGCGGCCCGCGACAACGAAGGTGGTGCGACCTGCGATGTGATTAGCAGTCCTCTCAGATCGTGCATGCCCTCCTCGGCGCCGTGCCATCCGCCGCCCGTTATCCTGGCACCGCCCATCCCTGCGGAGCCCCGAGCGATCTCGGGTAGGGTGATTCCGACACTCGCCGACAAAGCACCGCGAGGTCGCGGATGTTGGACTCGGCTAGAGCGTTGCGCCCTGGGTTGGCTGGCCGGAGTCGCGTCACGTCCGTTCTCCTCTGAGCAGAGCTGTGAAGCCCGCCTGCTCGAAGTCCCTGTCGTAGGCGAGTGCCTCCGAGATCCCGCGCTCCTCCATGACGAGGAAGCTGGCGCAGTCCGTGAGGCTCCATCGCTGGTCGGGCCGGGTGGCGTAGCGTTCCACGGCGGCCCGGAACTGGGCGTCCGTCTGCGGGACGATCTCGACGCCTGGGTCATCTTCAAGGGTGCGCACCATCTGGGCTGCGAATAGCCGACGAAACTCGCCCATTCCGGCCAAGGCGTTAAGCGCCTCCACCAGCACGAGTTGCGTTGTCACAACCACGATCGCTCCCAGGCTCTCCGATACAACCATTGCGCTTCGGTGAAGCGCATCCCTGGGATGCCAGAGCGCGATCCAGTAACCGGCGTCGGCAAAAACCGTCCTCAATCGCTGTCTTCTTTGGGATGGCCATAGAGGTAGTGCTTCTTGTTCCTCGCGAGGTCAGTCGGCAGGACATCCCATGCTTCCGAGGGGATGGTCTTGTGGAGTTCCCTAACCGCCTCCACTATGGCGCTCAGACCACTACCGGACGGCACGCTCCCCATCGACACCGTCACTTCGGCACCCTCCTCCAGATCGACGGGATCAAGGGGCATGAACACGCCATTGGTGTAGGTGGCTCTCACGGTTGTGGCCATGACCGCATTCTACACCCTCCCGAGGCCCGACCGCGCCCGGGGACTGCCGCCCGCCGGGGGAAGATACCGCTCCATGGTGGAAGTACATTCCGCCGCGTGGCGACAGCTGGAAACCCCTAACACACTGCTCACCTGAGTATCCAAACCAGCATAAAACGGCTTCTACCGCTGGGGTGAACCTCCCCGATGCTCCTATGTTTGATGCTTCTATGATTTCCAAATCGGGTTGGGTGGTGAGCCAGGTAAGACCCCCGTAACTCCGCGAGGATGAGCCGATCCTCATGTGTTCGTCCACCGTAACCGAGGGGTTCAACGAGACTTCCCACGGGTATTAGGGGGGTGAAATGAGACTCCAGGCCTGCCGTTTCTTCCATTCCGTAG
>MPNA01000025.1 GCA_002238785.1 bacterium OM1 bin76
CGCACCAACGACCACCACCACCGCACCGACAACCACCACCACCGCACCAACGACCACCACCACCGCACCAACAACCACCACCACCGCACCAACAACGACCACCACCGCAACCAAAAACACACACAACGCCGACACAACAACAACCACCACCGCCCCAACAACCACCACCACCGCCCCGACAACCACCACCACCGCACCAACGACCACCACCACCGCACCGACAACCACCACCACCGCACCGACAACCACCACCACCGCACCGACAACCACCACCACCGCACCAACGACCACCACCACCGCACCGACGACCACCACCACCACCCGACCGGACGCCGGTTACAACTTCCAAGGGGCGTGCCCCGTGGACGAGCCGAACACCTTCGTTGACACCTGGGGCGCTCCCCGGTCCGGTGGGAGGACCCATCAGGGTGTGGATATCCTGGCTGCCCGCGGAACCGCGGTGCGAGCCATCCACGAAGGCATTCTGTTCCGGGTTGATCGCGGCGGCCTGGGCGGGCTGTTCATCTGGTTACGGTCTCCGTGGGGGGACGAGTATTACTACGCCCATCTGAACGATTTCGGCCCGGGAATTCGAACCGGCATCCAAGTTGATCAGGGAGACCTGATCGGCTATGTGGGCACCACCGGCAATTCCCCGGCAAATGTCCCCCACCTCCACTTCGAATACCACCCGGGAGGAGGGCGAGCCGTCAATCCCTACGAACTAGCCGTGACAGCCTGCGAGTAGGAACACACCGGGTTTCGGCGAACCTCTTCCCTGGGGGTAAAAGCGCCGAACTGGACGGGTCACCATTGGTGGGTACACCGTTACTGTCCGATCCTCCTATTACCACCGCGACGTCGTCACCATTACCAGGACCGGCGCCCTTAGCTCTCCGGCAAGGACGCTCTGCTTCGTTGTGGAGGGGTCAATCGTCAGAGAGAGAAAGCACCAAGGTCAGATGATTGATGCCGTCCACCCGCCGGTAACGCATGTCCTGGACCATGGAACGCACCAGGTGAATGCCCAGGCCACCTATCGCCATGTCCATCAGGGAGGAGGAGTCCTGCTCTGGGGGAGTGGGCGCCTGGGTTGGATCGAACGGCATTCCGTTGTCAATTATCCGGAACTCGGCCTCTCCCCGGCGGGAGGCCAACTGCATTATTACCGGATCGGTGGCGCCCGAATGGTTCATGACGTTGAGCATCATTTCTTCCAGAACCAGTTGGGCTTGCAGAACGAAGGCCATGGACCAACCCGCCCTTTCGCCGAACTCTTCGACCGCCTCGAAAACCGCTGGCAATTCGTCGACATCGGCAGGCAACTCCACAGAAACCGACACGTCACGGCAGGTGTCGGCGCCGCCGCCGTGACCGCCGTGGGAATCCTCGTGGGCAGGGATCATCTGGTAACGATGCTAGCCAATCCTGTGAATTGCCAGGCAGGTGATATCGTCGAACTGGGGAGCGTCACCCATGTACTCCCTGGTAGCAGCGAATATCTCCCGGATCGTGGCTTCCGCGGGCTCGGTGCCGGAGGTCCCCAGCAGAGCGTTGCTTAGACCTTCAACCCCAAACAGCACTCCCTCTTCGGTTTGAGCTTCAGTAATCCCGTCTGTGTAGAGGACCACCCTTTCACCCGGGTCCAAGGTGACCTTCCGCTGGGGGTATTTGAAGTCCGACTGAACGCCCAAGGCAATACCTTCAGTCAGCGGTAGCAATTCCGTCCGACCGTCCCGCCGCACCAGAAGCGGTGCGTCATGCCCGCCGCTCGCGTAGGTGAAGGAACCGGTCTCCGAGTCGTAGACGGCGTACAGCACCGTGACGAACTGGGTGGTCTCGTTCTCCTCACACAGCAGATTGTTCACTTCCTCAAGCACCTCACCGGGGTTGAGCAGGCCGATCGCCACCCCCTTCATCAGAGTGCGGCAAGTCATCATGAACATGGCTGCCGGAATCCCCTTGCCGGAGACGTCTGCCATCACCAGCCCTACCCGGCCCCGGTCGAGAGGGATGACATCGTAGAAGTCTCCGCCCACATCCTGGGCCGCTTCCATGTTTCCGAACATCTGGAACTGTGGCGTGTCGGGGAAGTCGGAAGGAAGAATCGACCTCTGGATTCTGCTGGCAACCTCCAGTTCGTTTTGGATGGAGACCAGTTTGTCCCGATAGGAAAGCGCTTCCTTCCATTGCTGGGTATGAGCCAGGGTTCGCTCGATGGTGATCTGCAAATCCCTGAAGTCCACCGGCTTGGTCACAAAGTCGAAGGCGCCCCGGTTCATGGCGGTTCGGATGTTCTTCATGTCTCCGTAGGCAGAGACAACCACCGCTCGAACGTTGGGGTTGATGTCGGGGATCTGCTCCAGCATCGCCAGCCCATCCATTTCGGGCATGTTGATGTCGGACAGCACTATGTCGATCTCGGGATCCTCGTTCAGTTGCTCAAGTGCCTCCTTTCCGCTACGGGCAAAGAGAAACTCATACGTTCCCTTTCGGATGTACCGCCGCATCCTCTGGAGCATCAGCGGCTCCAGATCCGGCTCGTCGTCCACCACCAGGATCTTGGAAGGGGAAACCGTCTTCATGAATCAACACCAACAGTCGCGAATATGGCACCTCGGTTCATTTGCCCAAACCGTGTAGCTGCAAAAGACCAGTGTCCACTTTACTTCAGATTAACAGAATGATTACCGGGGGGCCGCAGATGCCACCACCTCTTTGTCCAGGCCTGCCTGGGCAAGGCCCTCCAGCAACTTGGCCAGTCGACCGGTACAGGTCTCGTCCGCGGCGGGAGGAACCAACTGCACCAATAGGGCAGCCATCTCCGCAAATGCAAGGGCGGCGCCGGTGGGAGGGTCTTGCGAAGCAACAGGCTGACCGCAATCACCCCCTTCCACCACCCTGATGTCGAACGGCACGCGACTCAGAAGCGGTGTTCCGATGCTGTCCGCCAAGTCCTGTCCTCCCCCCTGTCCGAACAGATGATGAACAGTTCCATGCCCACAGTCAAAACCTGACATGTTCTCGATCACTCCCACTATTGGCATGTGAGACCGGCGAGCCATGTCCGCGATGCGGGCCGCCACCTTCTGGGACGCTCGCTGGGGCGTGGTCACCACCACCATCTCCGCTTGGGGGAGCATCCGGGAAAGCGCCATCTGGATGTCGCCGGTCCCGGGAGGCATGTCGATCACCAGGTAATCCAGGTCTCCCCAGTCAACCTGCTTCAGGAATTGCTCCAGAGCCTTGGCGAGCATCAGGCCCCTCCACATCAGGGCTGTCTCCTCGGAGTCGATGATGAGTCCGGTGGACACCACCTTCAATCCATGAGCTTGCGCCGGAATGATCAGACGTGTCTTATCGTCCGCTTCGATCCTGGAAGTGACGCCCAGTAGCCGGGGGATGGAGAATCCCCAGATGTCCGCATCCATCAGACCCACCGAGAAACCGAGATTCTTGATGGCAATCGCCAAGTTGACGCTCACTGAGGACTTGCCCACTCCTCCCTTGCCGGAACTGACCGCCACTACCCGAGTGGTTGGCGAAACCTGGGTGGGTTCGGCATGCTCCCGAGCCTTTTCCCTGGCTCTGGACATCAGATCGGCTCGCTGCCGTTTGGTCATGGCCGTGGTGTGGACCAACACATCTTGCACTCCGGGCAGAGAAAGGGCCCTACGCCGGGTATCACCTTCGATCTGGCTGCGCAACGGGCACTCGGCGATGGTCAGGGCCAACCCGATGGTGACGATTCCGTCTTTGGAGACATCCACCGACGAGATCATCCCCAAATCCACCACATTGTCACCAAGTTCTGGGTCGATCACCCCCCGGAGGGCGGCCCACACCTGCTCGGAGGTTGGCGCACTTGAGCTGTTATTCACGGACCGTCTCTCCCCGTCCTTGCAAGTGCTAGATAGTAGATGCCCCTCGGAGGATAGGCCGCCCATACACCTAACGCTCTTAACATTTTGTTCAACGTTTGTTACACTTTTGCTGGTGGTAATGACCGCTCTCGACCAGATGGCGCCAGAGATCCCGCCTCTTTTGGGGGACTCGGGGATGTACCGGGAAGCTGTCAACCAATTTGACCGCGTAGCGGCTTACATGGGTCTTGACCCCAACATCTCCCAGCGCCTCCGCCTCCCGCAGCGGTCCCTGGTGACCACGTTTCCGTTCCGGCGAGATGACGGCCGCGTCGAGACGGTGTTCGGCTATCGCGTCAAGCACGTGCTCACCCTGGGACCCACCAAGGGTGGAATTCGCTACGCGCCGAGCGTGAACTTGGGGGAGGTTGCCGCTTTAGCGATGAACATGACTTGGAAGTGCGCTTTGGTGGGGCTCCCGTACGGAGGCGCCAAAGGTGGAGTCAGGGTGGCGCCGGAGACGTTGAGCCGCGGCGAGACACAACGCCTCACCCGCCGTTACACCTCCGAGATCTTCACCTTCATCGGACCGCAGCGAGACATACCGGCTCCGGACCTGGGCACCGATGCGCAGGTGATGGCCTGGATCATGGACACCTACAGCCACCATGTCGGCCATGGAGCGCCGGGAGTGGTGACGGGAAAGCCGGTTGAATTGGGGGGCACGGCGGTGCGCCAAGAGTCCACCGGTCTCGGATTGGCCTTTCTGCTGCCCATGGCCCTGGAGATGGTCGACCTGCCGTTGGAGAACACCCGGGTGGCTGTCCAAGGCTACGGTCAGGTGGGTCGCAGCGCCGCCCGCGCCGTGACTCGACTGGGCGCCCGGGTGGTGGCGGTGAGCGACCTCTCTGGAGGGATACACTGCCCCGACGGCATTGATATCCAGGCCCTGGAACAGTGGACGGATCGAAACGTCTGGGTGAAGGGCTTCCCCGGAGCCGACCCTATAAGGGGAGATCAGCTATTCGAGGTGGACTGCGAGGTTCTCATCCCCGCCGCTATCCAAGAGGTCATACACGCCGGCAACGCTCACGACATCACCGCTTCAGTGGTGCTTGAAGGAGCCAATGCCCCCACCACCATGGAAGCCGACCGCATTCTGCGGGACAGGGACATACTGGTAGTCCCGGACATTTTGGCCAACGCCGGCGGGGTGACGGTCTCCTACTTTGAGTGGCTGCAAGGTCTGCAGTACTACATCTGGACCGACGATGAGACCCGCCAGCGCCTGCAGCAGATAATGACCACAGCCTTCAGGGAAATCAAGAAGGTTGCGGGAGAAGAGAACGTGGACCTGAGAACCGCGGCCCTCATCAAAGGCGTCGCTCGAGTGACTAACGCAAAGCTGCTTAGAGGCCTGTTCCCGTGATCGGAATGTCGCCTGGCGGTTTTCCCTTCTATACTTCCAATCTGGCTTTGTAATATTCGAGTAGGCGAATCGAGTCATCATGCAGCTTCTAAGCATCAAAAGTTCCATACCCAGCAAACCAATAGAACTCACCGACTCTGCCGTGGCCAAAGTCAAATCCCTCCTTTCCTCGGAGGGAGACGATGACCTTGGGCTGCGGGTAGCGGTGAGACCGGGAGGTTGCTCCGGCTTCTCCTACGAGATGTTCTTCGACGCTGATGTCGAAGACGAAGATGTAGTGATCGATTTCAACGGCCTGCGCGTCTTGGTGGACCCTCAAAGCGTCAAGCGGATAACCGGAGCGGTTCTGGACTACCGGGAGGGTTTGATGGAGGCCGGGTTTTCCATCGACAATCCCAATGTCACCCGCTCCTGCGGCTGCGGCAACAGTTTCGCCTAGCCCTTCCCGTGCCGAAACTAACCCCCAAGCTGGAGGGAGCCCCGCCTCCGCTGGCGCCTTACTCGGTGGTGACCGAAGCGCAGGGTTTGGTTTTTGTTTCGGGACAAATCGCCATTCACCCCACAACCGGGGAGACCCCCGACGCGGTGACCGATCAAACCCAACTCATCCTGCACAATATTGGAAACATCCTGGGGGAACTCGGCCTCACGTATTCGGACATCGTCAAGACCACCGTGTTTCTGACCGACATCCGGGATTTCGGGGCGGTGAACGCCGTGTATGCCAGCTTCTTCGACGATGAGCCTCCCGCCCGGTCGGCAGTTGGCGTGGCAGCTTTGCCGCTCGCCGGGTTGAAGATCGAGATCGAGGCGATTGCCGCCCGCTGACTCCCTGGGTTAGAAGACCTCCTGGCACCACGGTTGGGGGTGCCAGTCGAACATGGCGTCAGCCAGGGCACAGGCCGCCGGAGCGCCGCCCACCCGGCTAAACGCCGCCAGTCGACGGAACCGCGGCCGACCCAGAAACCCGGCGCTCAGATCCTCCATGTCCACTGTCAGGTCCGGGGGGTCCGAGGTTGCCTTGCACATGCCAACACCCTCGGAAACCTCCAGGCGGTAGCGGCGGACGATCCGGTCGACAGGGTCGAACACCTCCAGTGCCACAGACCCGTCAACGCAATAACGCCGCGTGGAGAGAGCGGTTTCCACATCCAGAATCCTTATCCACAGACCGTCACTGAGAGTCTGCGATTCCCGGAAGTTGTCATAAAGGTGATGCAGGGCCGTTCCAGCGGGAAGGTTCCAGGCCCGCAGTTGCTGAATCAAGTCCTGGTTGACCAAGAAGGCCCACAGGCCTGCATAGGCTTGGGGGGTGAGCGCCACCATCTCCTCCAGGCCCACGGTTACTCCGATTGAGATTCCCTCCCAGGAACCGCTGGTGCGATACTGGGCATACCCGACTGCTTCGGAGTCCGGGTCGAGGGCCAAGGCGTACCGGTAGCTGCTGGCATCCTTGCGGTGCCTGGGGTGGTCCGCCAGTGTTTCCAGTTCCCACCAGTCCGCAGATCGCGCAAACATGCCCGGAACCTGCCGGCGTTTGCGATCGAAAACGGGCGGCAGAGCATCCTTGGCTGCATCCGAGTCGATGAGGATGACCTGCGCCGGCGCCGGGGCAAGCCGGTGAGGCACCAGGGGAAAACGATCGATCACCGTATGGGTGGTTACCCCGGCCACCCCGAATCCGAACCTACCGTAAAGCGGTTTCTCCGATGACCACAGCGCCGCTAGTAGATCTCCCCTCCGGCGGGCGTCGGCCAGCAGCTCGGTCATCATCAACCGCATAAGGCCCTGCCGGCGATGGCTGGGCAGGACAGTTACATTGCTGATCCCGGCGGTTGGCGCCACTCCACCGGGAATGGTCAGATCCAGGCTGTAGGCCCCGGCCGCTCCCACCAACCGCTTCCCCTCGAAGGCACCCCGGTTGCGGTCAAACTCCACCAGCCTTCGGTCTCTCTCCTCCTCGGCGGGATCAGGATCCTGCCCGAATGCGATGGCCACCGTACGTCGCAGTGCCTCTAGGTCCTCGGGAGCGACGTCCCGTATTTCCACGCTCATTGCCCGGGGGCGGTCAGGAGCCGATCGTGGTATGGGCCCGTTGCACCGCCGAGACGAACGCAGAAGCTGCCGCGTCGAATTCGACCGCCGCGTCCCTGCGAGTCTCTCCCGTGTCGGAACTCCGCAGTCCTTCTACCACAGTGGTGGCTGCCACCGCGGCCCGCGTTGAAGAGGCCAGCATGTCCTGGTGGGAGGCGGCCAGCATCGATGGAGCATTTAACTGGACCACGTTGTCCTGCCACACGATCACATCTTCCATTACCCTCACAAGCCGCTCTTCCGTCTCGGCATAGGTGATAGTCCTCTCCTCCCAGGAACTGTTCACCTCCCTGACTTCCGAAGCCATGGAGGTAAGTTGTTCTCCGAGTGCTTCGATGGAGGACAGGTAGGAGATAACGGCAGGTGGGAGGGTGGTGGTGGTGGAGGATGTATCGGCGGTGGAGTCTTCCTCCCCGGTCTCTTCCCCTTCCTCCGCGGGCGTCTCTTCCTCCGTAGCGTCCCCCGCCGTGGTGGGTGTGGCGACGGTGGTTACCGGCCTGGGTTCGACTTCCGCCTCCGGAAGGGTGCGCACGAACATGAAAGTGAAGGCAAACATGGCAAGAACCGCCAGGGGTAGCAGCCATCGGCCAGGCTTGGGATCGGGGTTGACCACCATCTCCCAAAGAGCATAGTTGAAACGGGCTCTCCATTGACAACCATCCGGTGTACGGGCGCGACCCAGTTCTTTCTTTCGCGTTATGGACATAAACCCTTGAAATCAGAGGCCGTTTTCGTTCACACTGCGGGGATGGCTGACTCCAAACAATCCGATCGAGAAGTATTCGAATCCATCCCCTGGGAGGAACTGCGGGACTTGGGAGACACCTCACAGCGCCGCCGCATCTGGTACCTGGTTGCGGGGGCGGTGGTGGTGGCGGTGCTCATATTCAGCGTCGTCCGCACCTTTTCCGCGCCCGACCCCCAGATAGCGACGGTCCCCGGCACGACGCCCCCTCCCGGCACGACGCCCCCTTCCGGCGAGAACCTGCCTCCTCCCATACTGGAAGGCGCCCCTCCAACTCTGCCCTCCCCCGACCCCATCACCGCCCCCGCAGCCATGACCGAGGCAGACCTGAGAGCGGCAGGAGGCGCCTGGGAGCAACAAGAGGCGGAGGACCTCACCAGGTGGCAGGCAGCCTCTCATTCGGAGTGGTTCGTGCTGGACTTCTTTACGCTGGACGGATCCGACCGCCGGGCGGGCCTGAACAGGTGGTTGGACAGCGCCGACGCCGGCGTGGAGTCCGATGCGTTCTCCTATGTCGAATGGGTAAGAACCCTGCAAGCAGAGCACCTGGCCGACGGCAGGTGGAGGACGGTGGTTGCACTACGTCGGCTGGTCTCCACTGACGGTGCGGTCTATAGCCGCATTCCAACCCAAGCGGTTGAGGTAGTGGTGGATTTGGGCACCGGGACACCCACCATCGTCGACCTGCCCCGCTTCGTCCCCTTGCCGCCGGCAAATGCCGGCCCGTGGTGGACGGGGAATCCGTCGGAGACGCCTCCGGTGGCCGTCGTCCGGGCCGCCGGGGACGTGATGAACCAAGGTGAAGCCGGAGACCTCGGGGGTGAACCAACCGTGACCAGGACCGCAGAGGCATGGAGAGTGCAATGGGCGGTGGTCGACCCGGCCGGGATCTGGTGGCCGGTCAGCGTGTGGATCGGAGCGGAGGGTACTCCTGTGCCCGCCGGAGGCTAGTCCCCGGCATCACCCGAAGTGATCCTCCAAGACGGCGGTTACGGCTGGCTGTATCGAAGACCACCCTGCTCCTGCATCCTTGCTCACGGTGACGAAATCAGCCGTCCAGAACACCGCGACCACCCCTTCAGTTGCCAGGATGGCCACCGCCAGAGGGTGGTTGACATCCTGGCCGGCTCGGTAAGTGACCGGCCCTCCGACCGATGCGCCGACTATGAATTTCATGGCATTGGGATTGGGGGTGGCCTGGGGAATTATCGGCATGGAAAGGAAACCAACCGTGCTTATGACAGAGTGGGCCGTTATTATTCTAGCCTCCGTATGACTGCCGCTCTCACTGAAAAGAAGCCTGGTCTCCGTGACGAACTGATCAGCCTGCTGGGAACCGATCAGGTCATGGAATCGGCATTGGAGCGCCATCTCTACGCCAAGGATTCCGGGGTCTACACAGGGAATCCCACCTTGGTGGTGATGATCCACAATGCCGAGGAGGTCGCCGCGGTGGTGAAGGCCGCCCGGCGCCACGACGTGCCGGTGGTGGCCCGGGGGGCAGGCACGGGTCTCTCAGCGGGCGCCGTGCCGGAAGTGGGCGGAGTGGTGCTGGTGACCACCCGAATGAATTCCATAGAACACATCGATGCGGAGAACCGCACGGCCTGGGTGGGCCCGGGGGTTATCAATCTCGACCTGTCCAACGTCACGATCCCATACGGATTGCACTTTGCCCCTGACCCTTCTTCGCAATCGGCCTGCACGGTGGGCGGCAACATCGCCTGCAATTCGGGAGGCCCACACTGCCTCTCCGAGGGAAGCACCGTCAACCACGTTCTTGCCTTGGAAGTAGTCACCGACGAAGGGGCAATCGTGACCGTGGGAGGACCGGCGCCCGATCCGATCGGACTGGATCTGCGGGGAATCCTGGTTGGCTCCGAAGGCACTCTGGGAATCGTCACACGAGCCCTGGTGAAGCTCACCCCCAACGCTCCCGACGTGCGTACCCTGGCAGTGGCTTTCCCCACCATCGAGGACGCCGCCGCCACCGTCTCGGGCATAATCGCCGCCGGCTTGATTCCCGCCGCCCTGGAGATGATGGACCAGTTGATGATGCAAGTCATCGAGAACTGGCTGCACGCCGGTCTACCCATACATGCCGGCGCTCTGCTTCTGGCCGAAGTCACCGGGGTGACCGAGGCCGTAGACGCCGAGGCGCAGATAATCTCCAGGATTGCCGAGGAACACAACGCCTTGTCGGTGCAGGTGGCCGTCTCCTCCGAAGAAAGGGCCGTGTTGTGGAAGAGTCGCAAATCGGCCTTCGGGGCAGTGGCCCAAGCCGCTCCCGACTACTACCTGCACGACACCGTGGTGCCCCGGACCAGTTTGGTGGAGGCAATGCGCCAGGTCTACGAAATCGGGAAACGCTACGAGATCACCATGATGAACGTTTTTCACGCCGGTGACGGGAACCTGCATCCCCTGATGGCCTTCGACGCCTCCGTACCAGGTGAACTGGACAAGGTAAAAGCCGCGGCTGACGAGTTGGTGCAAATCTGCGTTGAACAGGGCGGCGTACTTTCGGGAGAGCACGGGATCGGCATAGAGAAACGCCATCTGATGCCGCTGCTCTTCTCGGACGTGGACCTGGATGCCCAGGCCCGCGTGAAGGAAGTGTTCGATGCAGAGGGTGTGTTCAACCCCGGCAAGATCCTTCCGGAGGGTTCCCGCTGTTTCGACTTTGGACGACCGGTGCCGGAAGGCGTCTGGGTGTGAAGAATCCATTCGGGGCCATCCCGGTCGCCGACACCGAGGCCCTGCCTCCGGCCGAGATGGCTTTGGCGCCCACCTCCATCGAGGAGACCGCCCAGGCCCTTCGCATCGCCACCGACCACCGGATGAAGGTACTGGTATGGGGAGGCGGGAACCATCAGGGCTATGGCCACCGCACCTACCCCGATGTGGTGCTGACCACCACCTCCCTTGATCGGATACAGGTGTGGGAACCCGAAGACCTGACCCTGGTGGCCGAAGCAGGCGTTCCGATCGCGAAGGTGGAGCAGATGCTGGGCGAGCACCGCCAGACCACACTGTTGCCCGTGCATGGCGAGACCGCCACCATCGGGGGGGCGCTGGCCACCGGACTGAGCGGCTACCAACGCTTCCGCTACGGGCCCAGCCGAGACCGAGTGCTGGAGACCACCGCGATAACCGGCGATGGCAGGACGGTTCGCGCCGGGGGACGGGTGGTCAAGAACGTAACCGGATATGACATTCCTCGCCTCATGGTGGGTTCCATGGGAAGGCTGGGCCTCATCGGCGCAGTGTGCCTGAAACTGGTTCCCACCCCATCGACCGCCGTCACCGTGACCGTCGACGACCCTGCGGCCGCCCAAGCGGCCCTGTACCGGCCCTTGGCGATTCTCTCAACGCCCACCGAGCACCGGGCTTTTCTTTGGGGTACGCCCGCCGAAGTGGAGTCGCAGGCCGCCTCGGTGGGCACAGACCTCATCAATGGCCTGGCCTGGCCCGCCCCACCCTCTGGTTTGATGACGTGGTCCCTACGGGTGCCGCCCTCTTGCCTGCAGGAAGCAATCGATCGCCTCCCCCCTTCCTGGGACTACGTTGCGCAACACGGAGTGGGCCTCGTGGAGTGCGGGACCCCGGATCTGGACCTGCAATCGGCATTGAAACTGCGGGAATGGTCCGAATCACAGGGTGGCGCGATGGTTCTCGCCGGAGGTCCGGAGACGCTGTATGAACAGATGGACCCTTGGGGAACCCCCCCGAACGGCCTTGACTACCAACGCCGACTGGTGGCGGAATTCGACCCCTACGGCGTGCTCAATCCCGGTCGGCTTCCGGGAGGTATCTGATGGGCTACCAGACACCGTACGCCCCCACCAGGACCGAACTCTCAAACTGCATCCAGTGCGGGCTGTGCCTCCCCCATTGCCCCACTTTCCGACTCACGGGCAAGGAGACCGATTCCCCGAGGGGGCGACTGACCGCCATGTCGGCGGTGTTGGATGGGATTATCGAGATAGATGACACCTTCGAGGAGACCCTCTCCTTCTGCCTGGGGTGCCGCGCCTGCGAGCCGGTCTGCCCGAGCATGGTCCCCTACGGGAGGACCCTGGAGGGGGCCAGAGCCGAGATTGCCGCCCAGCGGGGAGGGGTGGCCCGAAGATTCCGGGCCTGGATCACGGTCTCCTGGTTGGGGAGCCGCGCCATGATGAACTCGATCACTTTTGCTACCGCCCTGGTCCAGCGCTGCGGACTGGCCCGCGTGGCGCCCAGTCGGTTCCGCACCGGTCTGGGGGGCCTGCGAAGAATCCGATGGAAGACCCCGTCCCTGCAGGGCAAGAGATTCGAGCCGGAAGGGGCGCCGGTTGCCACCGTCGGTTTTCTGGTCGGCTGCATCATGGGTCCCTGGTTCGGAGAGGTCCACCAAGCCAGCATCTCGCTGCTGGTCAGAGCCGGTTACCGGGTAGTGGTTCCTCCGGGGCAAACCTGCTGTGGCGCCCTGGCCGCCCATGACGGCGCCGCCGACGGGGCCAGTCGGATGGCCTCCCACAACGTCAAGGCCTTCGGGGATGTTGACTATGTGGTGGCCGACGCAGCCGGATGCTCGGCCCACCTCAAGGACTATGCCCACTGGGTGCCACCCGATGAAATGGGCAACTGGCAAGTCAAAGACATCAACGAACTGATCGCCGAGGCCATCGAAGGCGGACGCCTTCCCCGATCGACCCGCAGACGGGGCGGCGCCGCTCTCCAGCACCCCTGCCATCTCCGCAACGCTCAGCGGATCACCGACCAGCCTCGAGTCATCCTGGAAGCCGCCGGCTATGACCCCTCCGATATAGACCCGATGTGCTGTGGTGCGGCCGGGTTCTACTCTATTCTCCGCCCGGAGACGTCTGCTCACCTCGGGAAGAACAAGGTGAAGGAGATTCGTCAGACCGAATCGACGGTAGTGGCCAGTGCCAATCCGGGCTGCGAGATGCAACTGCGATCTCATCTGGGCGAGGGTTATCAAGTGCTGCACCCAGTGGAGTTGTACGCCCAGGCACTGGAGGAGGACTCGGAGACCACGGCATGACCGGTCGTGACGCTTCCGTACCCGGTCTCGCAGATTGGTACCGCCTGGCAGCAGGGTCGTTTCGTTCCATGCTGCGGGTGGGCTTCACTGCGGCGGGGGTTGCCCTGCTGGGGTTGGCGCTGGCCTCTCTCCTGTTCGAACTGGAATGGGTGAGCGGGGGGCCCAACCTGACGGTGATGGAAGCGCTGGGGTCCATCGCTGCGGTGGGGGCGGTGGGGGGCGCCATATTGGGACTGGGAGCGGAAGCGTCGTACGGCGCCGCCCAACTGGAGGACGAACAAGATGTGTGGCGGAGGGCGGGCGGCAGAGTGGTGGCCGGACTCACCGTATCCATCATCCTCTTGGTGCTGGGAATGCTGGTTCCCCTTCCCGACAGCCTGCCGGTCACCATTGACTACGGGCGGGCCACCCTTAGGGCAGCGGGAATCGCCGGCCTCGCCTCTTCCGCGGCGGTTCCCCCGCTGGCGGCGTGGCTCTCCGGCCGGATGCCCTGGTGGAAGCCCGGCTGGGATCCTTATATCCTGTTTGGGGTTTGGATCATCCTGATCCTGGCCCTCTTCTCGCCGCCGGGTTAAGGTTGGCTACATCCGATCGGGAACATCGATTCCCAGTATGTCCAAGAGCATCGAGAGCACCCGCCCCGTGATGTCGGCCAGTCCCAGCCAGGCGTCGCGCCGCCCGGGATCGGGCTCGCTGAGGATGTGACACTGGTCGTAGAACCGGGTGAAACCGACCGCCACGCGATAGCAGTACTCCGCCAGATGATGGGGGGCCCGCTCCGAGGCGGCCCGGTTGATTGCTTCGGGCATCAGAGTGAGGGCGAGCATCAGGCGCCTTTCGGCGGGATGCGCCGGGGGCCCCAGCCGACCGGGCGCCAGACCCTGTCTCGCCGCCCTGGCCAGCAGTGAGCGGATCCTCACCACCCCGTACTGCAAATAGGGGCCTGTCTTGCCGGAGAACGACACGAACCGGTCGGGATCGAAAACGTAGTTCGACGCACGGTGGGTGGACAGGTCCCCGAATTTGAGAGCGGCCAGCCCAACTGCCTCGGCGACGGCCCTCCTTTCCGATTCCGGATACGCCTTCGCCATGTCATTTTCCTCCAAACGACGACGCGCCGCCTCCGTGACCTGGTCGATCAGGTCGCCCAGACGCACCACTCCTCCCTCCCGGGTGCGGAAGGGCCGACCATCGGGCCCGTTCATGGTTCCGAACCCGATGTGCTCCAAACCCACCGCAGGGGGGACCAATCCGGTCAGTCGGGCGGCCCGAAACACTCCCCGGAAATGGTCGGCCTGCCGAGCGTCTACCACGTAGAGAATGGAATCGGCGCCCAGATCATCCACTCGCATCTCAATGGTGGCCAAATCGGTGGTGGCGTAAAGCGCAGCACCGTCCGACTTGCAGAGCATCAGGGGCGGAAGGGGGGCCTTGTCATCCGCCATGGCGACCTCCACAACCGTTGCCCCTTCGCTTTCGGTTACCAGGCCGCTCTCCTCCATTCTGGCAATCATTCCCTCCACCCGGTCAGCCACCGTGCTCTCCCCGTACCAGAGATCGAACTCCACTCCCAGCCGGGCGAAATCGGCTCGCTGGCTTTCCAAGGACACCTGCACCATCTGCTTCCACAGCGCCCGGTACCCCGGCCGACCCTCCTGCAACTCCAAAGTGGCGCGACGGGCTTGCTCCGCCAGTTGCGGGCTGGCTGCACATTCGGCGGCGACCTGCGGGTACATCTCGGCCAGGTCGGCCAAGCTCACCGGTGACCGAGCAGGGAAGGTCCGGGCGTTGCAGTCAAAGTATGCAAGCTGGGGGAACCTCTCTCGCACTCCGATGATGAGCATCCCCATCTGGGTCCCCCAATCACCAAAATGCGGATCTCGGGTGACCCGGTGACCGACTCTCGCAAAGATCCGCGCCAAGGCATCGCCGATGATGGTGGAACGCAGATGTCCCACATGCATGGGCTTGGCCACATTCGGACCACCGTAGTCCACCACAATGTGCAGGGGCCGGGAGACGCGCGGCGCCCCCAGATGGGAATCCGAGGCCATGTCCTCCACCCACTCGGCCAGGAATCCGTCGGAGAGCTTGATGTTCACAAACCCCGGTCCCGCCGCCGTCACGCTCTGGAAGCGGGAGTCGGTTCCTGTCATCTCGGCCACTGTGGTTGCCAGGCGCGAGGGTGGCTGTCGGGCCGAGCGAGCCGCGGCCAAGGCGCCGTTGCATTGAAAGTCGCCCAACTCGGGACGTTGGGAGGGGAATACCTTCCCGTATTCGGAGTCAAGGCCCAGTTCTTGGAAGGCCGACCCGAAAACCTCTCCCAAGTGGGAAATCAAAGACATCCAACCATCTCTGCCGCCAAGCAAGGAATCCTACCGGGAGCCAGCGCTAACGTGTCATTGGCTTTGTGGCACAGAGATTGCCATCATTGGCCCCATGAAAGCCGCAGAGTACCGAAGCCACGACGCGATGGGACTGGCCGAACTCATCGCTACCAAGCAAGTACAGCCACAGGAAGTCATGGAAACCGCCATTCGCCAGATGGAGCGCCTCAACCCGGCGCTCAACGCGGTAGTCCACACCACTTACGACCGGGCCGCCCAGATATTGGAGGCGGGCCTTCCCGACTCTCCCCTGGCAGGCGTTCCCTTTCTTCTCAAGGACCTCGGTCAGTTCTGGGAGGGGGTGCCCACCTCCTCGGGATCGCGGGCCCTCCTGGGTTTCATGCCCATGTTCACCTCCACCCTCACCTCCCGGTATCTGGCGGGGGGGTTGGTCATCCTGGGCAAGACCTCCACCCCCGAGTTCGGGATGGCGTCGGTAACCGAACCGGCGATACACGGCATCACCAACAATCCCTGGGATCCCGAGATAACCGCCGGCGGCTCCTCGGGGGGTTCCGCATCGGCGGTGGCATCGGGAATGGTCCCGGTCGCCCATGCCAGCGATGGCGGGGGTTCCATTCGGATCCCGAGTGCGGCCTGCGGATTGGTGGGACTGAAGCCCACCCGGGGAAGGAACCCGGTAGGACCGGTAGTGGGAGAGGGTTGGTACGGTCTGGCCGCTTCCCATGTGGTTACCAGGACTGTGCGGGACTCCGCGGCGCTGCTGGACCTCAGCCACGGACCCGAGCCAGGTGACCCCTACGCCGCCACCCCTCCGCAGGGCAGTTTTCTGGAAGCCGTCTGCGCACCTCCTCGGCGCCTGCGGATCGGAGTGATTGAGGACGCCGTCACCGGGGATGTCACCTTGGATCCCGACTCCAGGGAAGCTGTGGGGAAGACCGCTTCCCTTCTGGAAGACCTGGGTCATGTCGTCGAGCCAGTTTCAACCGGGATCGGCCCGGGGCCGGGGAGGCGAGCGATGCTCGTCCTGTCATCGGTGGACACCGCCTGGATGGTGGAGACGTTCCACGTCGACCAGACCCTCCTGGAGCCGGCCAACCAGGTGGTAGTACGAGCCGGGAAAGAGATCTCGGCCACCGAGTTCGCCGCCAACCTCTTCCTGGTTCGCAGCTACGGACGTCTAATCGGCCAGATCATGGAGCGCCACGACGTGCTACTCACATCCACCCTGGGGACCCGGCCATGGCCTCATCGGATCCTCCAACCCGACGCCGAGCAACAAGAGCGCATCGCGGCGGTGCTGGAAGGCCGCAACGCCGGATCCGCGTTCGACGTGGTTGAGGACGTGGCGGTTAGGAACATGAATCGGATCCCCAACACCTGGCTGTTCAACATGACCGGACAACCGGCCATGAGCCTGCCTCTCCACCGGACCGCGATCGGGCACCCGGTGGGCGTTCAACTGGTGGGGCGTTTGGGGAGGGAAGAGGACCTGTTCAATGTGGCGGGTCAACTGGAGGAGGCCAGACCCTGGGACCATCCCTTCACCAATCCGCAGAGGCCTCAGTGGGCGGAATCAGGTGCGCAGCAGTAGTCTTTGAGGCGTGTCGCGTGTCAACTGGCGTCGCTACAAGCCTCTGGGCCGGCCGACCGCCTTGGTCGCCTACCGGGGCTGGGGAGACGCAGGAGAGGCTTCCAGCCGGGCGGTGGACCATGTGCTCTCCATCCATCCGTCGGTGCTGTTGGAGGAAATCGACGCCGAAGAATATTTCGACTTCCAAGTGCTGCGTCCCGAAATCCGATTCGCGCAAGGCGGAAGCGTTTCGCTTACCTGGCCGAGCACCAAGATCTATCTGACGACTCCTCCGGGGGAAAGCCCCCTGCTGGTGATCACCGGCGACGAACCGCATGCCCGATGGAAGACCTACGTCCGGCAAATCATGGATCTGTGCCGCACCGCCGGCGTGGAGAAGGTGCTCACCATGGGCGCCTTCATGGGCCAGGTCGCCCACACCTTGCCGGTACCCATGGTGGGCAGAGCCACTCATCCGGACCAACTTCACCGGCATGGTCTGTTCGGATCCAACTACCAGGGACCCACCGGAATTGTGGGAGTCCTCCACCAAGCCTTCACCCAGGAAGGCTGGAATGCCCTGACTCTGTGGGCGGCGGTCCCCCACTACCTATCCACCCAGGAGTATCCCCCCGCTTCCCTGGCGCTGGTCGAAAAGGCCTCACAAATCCTGGGCATCGACCTGCAGCCCTCCCCCCTTGAGGTGGAGGTCTCCGAGTTTCGCGACAAGTTGGAGGCTGTGATCGCCGAATCGGAGGATCTGGCGGGATACATAAAGCACCTGGAAGAAGAACTATCCCAGGGCGACGACCTCCAGCCCGAAGACTTGGAAGACGCTCGGGATCAAATGATCTCCGAAATCGAAGAGTTTCTGCGACGCCCCGAAAACTAGAGGAACCTTTCTCTGCCAGCCTCAAGGCCGTTGTGGGCGACAACTAGCCGGCGCCGATCCCAGGGTTCCCTCAGCTGAACAGTTCGGCGTGGCGGGAGCGGAGGACAGTCTTTTGGACCTTGCCCATCGCATTGCGGGGAAGGCTCTCGGTTTCCAGGA
Organism: bacterium OM1 bin76; assembly: GCA_002238785.1. GTDB lineage: Bacteria > Actinomycetota > Acidimicrobiia > Spongiisociales > ZC4RG35 > Bin76. The sequence goes on from MPNA01000025.1 coordinate 18,151, forward strand.
ACAGCTTGGGAATCCTGTACCCCGCCAGACGGGAGGCAAGGGCCTGACGGATGAGCTCGGCCGCCTCTTCACCTTCACCGTCCCACACCACCGCCGCCACCACCGCCTCCCCGAAATCGGGGTGAGGGACCCCGAACACCGCCGATTCCACCACCCCGGGCACGGAATTCAAGACCGCTTCCACCCCCATAGGGTGTACGTTCAGACCGCCGGTGATAATCAGGTCCTTGGATCTTCCCCTCAAGCGAACTCGGCCGTCCCCATCAAGTACAGCCAGGTCTCCGGTGGCAACCCAACCAAGGGGATCCCGAGTCCCGGCCGTCTCGGTGGCGCTGTTCAGATACCCGTTGTAGGCGCCGGCGCTGCGAACCCACAGTTCTCCCGTTGCCCCCGGCCCGCAAATGTCGCCTGTGCTATCCACCACCTTCAACTCCACCCCTTCCAGGGCATATCCCACTGATCCGGGGAGTCGCTCCCCGTTCAAGGGGTTGGAAGTGACTATTCCCACCTCCGTCATACCGTACCGTTCCACGATCCGGCGCCCGCTGCGCCTTCGGAATTCCTCCCAGACCTGCGGGAGGAGAGGCGCCGATCCGCTGGTGAACAGCCTCATTCCCGCCAAGGCCTCCCTTCTGAGGGCCGGACTGTCCATGAGTCGCGTGTAGTAGGTGGGCACAGCCATGAACACCGTTGCCTGACCAAACAACCGGATGGCCTCCTCCGGGTCGAACGAGGGCATCAGGAAGGTCGAAGCTCCCGCCAACAAGGCACACATGAGAGCTACCAAGAGTCCGTGGGTATGAAACAGGGGAAGGGCGTGTACCAGGATGTCACTGGATCGCATGTCCCACACTCTGCACAACGCCAGTACATTGGCTGCCACCGCCCGGTGGCTGAGCACCGCTCCCCGGGGCTTTCCGGTGGTGCCGGAGGTGTAGAGAATCACGGCCGGATCATTGCCAGAGGGCCGCAGTTCCGAATGGCGAATCCTGGGTTCGGCGGGCCGAGCCAGCCTGCCGGCACTCCCCAGAGAAGCCATCTGGACCGCAGAGGCAGGGCCTCCCACCCACTCCCCCACTTCAGGTTCCCGGGATGGGTCACACACCACCAGTCGAGGTGTGCAGTCCCTCACCAGTTCTTGCAACTCCACCGGGGTGTAGGCGGGATTGATGGGAACGTAGACCGCGCCGTGGCTCAGGCAAGCCAGGAACAGCAACACGTTGGCCGGCGACTTCTCAACGTAGACCAGAATGCGATCGCCTGGCTCGACTCCCCATACCGCCAAGCTCTTTCGACACTGCTCGATCTCAGACGCCAGTTCCGCAAAGGTCAGGGACCACCCGTCGGAAGTCTGCAAGGCGGGTTTGGCCGCGTAACGGGCAGTGACCTGTTGGAGCAGGCCATACAATCCGCCGGGAAGGTCGGGCGGATCGACAAGCCAGCGGTCGAGATCGAAGTCATCGAAGAGCCGAGCCATGTTATGTCGGCCCCATAACGGTGGCCAGGGGCAGAATCGAACTGCCGACCCTCGGTTTTTCAGACCGATACTCTACCAACTGAGCTACCTGGCCTCCCGACCCTTGGCGGGGACGACGGGATTTGAACCCGCGACCTCTGGCTTGACAGGCCAGCGAACACTCCAGACTGTTCTACGCCCCCAGTTGAGCTAGAGGGACCCCGGCTCGGGTTAGCCGAGTCCCGCATTGTCAGTATATCTGCTCTTGCCGGGTCCTGCGCCCGGTTTGCCGAGTGGCCTGGCAACCCGGACAGTTGCCCGCCGTTAGCCGAGAGTTAGGGCGACCTTTCCAAGTTGGCGCGCCGAGTCCAGCCTTGCCACCGCAGCCGGCAGATCCTCGAACGCGAACACACGGTCCACCGGAGGCGGCGTAGCTTTGCCTGAGGCCAGCAGGCCCAGCAAATCCTGGTACTCGGAAGGGGTATACATCGTTGACCCGATGATCTCCAACTGCCGGAAGAACAGTGCCGGGACAAAGATCTCCGCCTTGGCGCCGCTGGTGGCGCCGCATACCACCATCCGGCCCCCGGGCCTCAGGGACCGAAGCGACTGTCCCCAAGTGGCAGGACCCACATTCTCGATCACCACATCAGCCAAGCCGCCGGCAGCAGCCTTCAATTCCTTTGCGAACTGGCCGCTGGAGTCAAAGCCCGCTTCCGCCCCGTTGGCAACTGCCCAGGCGATCTTCTCCGGATCCCGGGAGGTGACGAACACTCTGGCCCCCAGCGAAGCCCCCAAGAGGGCTGCGGCGCTGGAAACGCCGCCTCCCACTCCCACAACCACCAGAGTCTCGCCCTTGTTCAGGCGCCCCCTGCGCAGCATTCGGAAGGCAGTGCCGGCCGCCAGGGAGAAGGACCCGGCGGTCTCCCATGACAGATTCGGCGGCTTCGGAACAGCGTTGGCAGCCGGCACCACCACCATCTCCGCCAGGGTTCCCTGGCTGTGCTCGCCCAAGACTCCGAAATGCCGGCAATAGACCGTTTCGCCACTGTCGCAAACCTCGCATGCGCCGCAGGACAACGAAGGATTGATAACGACCTCGTCTCCTTCTGCCAGGTCTGCGACCCCTGGCCCTACGGCATCTACCACCCCGGCGCCATCCCCGCCGAGAATGTGTGGGAGGCTGGGAGGAGCGGGAAGTCCGTGCGTGACCCAGATGTCAAGATGGTTGAGAGCAATGATCCGGGTCCTGATCCGCACCTGGCCCTCTCCGGGTTCGGGAGGTGGAATCTCATCCAATGACAGGGCTTTCGGACCGGTAAGTTGATGTAAACGCCAAGCTCGCATCTGCCTGAGGGTAATCCGTTTCTGACAGTTAAGCCTTAGCCATGCACCCGTTGTGAACCCTATCGGCAGTTGAGGGCGGTGGGGGGTTCGCCGAACATCTGGCCACAAACCACCACCCAATCTGGCAACGGCACTCCCCGCTGGCGGCGGTTATACCGGTCGGGTGGTGTATCTTCATTCCTATGATTCAACTTCGGCGCGTTCTTCTTCGGCGCCCTCGGGCTGATCGGGCCCCCGGCGGGGAATCCGGGAAAGGGCCCGCTCCGACCTCTGCACCGTTGGAACACATCAATGACGGACCGGGCGACGGACGGGAGGCTGGATGACCGCCGGGACCGCGGTAGCCCCCCCAAGAGATCCGGCGGCCGTCCGCCCCAACCTGCTTGAAATCGAGAACCTATTCGTGCGCTTTGAACTGCCCACAGAGACGGTCCGTGCGGTTAGCGGCGTAAGCCTTACGGTGGCCCCGAGCGAGACGTTTGCCCTGGTGGGCGAGTCCGGGTCCGGCAAGAGCGTGTCCATGCTATCCGTCATGGGTCTTCTTTCTTCACCACCTGCGGTTATCTCGGGATCCATTCGGCTGGAGGGCCGCGAAGTCCTGGGCATGTCGGCGCGCCGACTGAGGAAGTATCGCGGCAAAGATGTGGCCATGGTCTTTCAAGAGCCCATGTCTTCATTGAACCCTGTCCATCGCGTTGGCCGGCAGATCGGTGAGAGCCTGCGGATACACCGCGGCGTTTCCCGGGCCGAGGCCCGGCGCCAGGCTATCCGCCTTCTGGACAGGGTCGGGATACCGTCGGCCAAAAACAGGGTGGATGACTACCCGCACGAGTTCTCGGGAGGCATGCGGCAGCGCGCCATGATCGCCATGGCCCTGGCCTGCGAGCCGAAACTGTTGATTGCCGACGAACCGACCACCGCCCTCGATGTGACCGTCCAGGCCCAGATTGTGGATCTCGTCCGTGAACTGCAGGCCGAGTACCGCTTGGCGGTGGTGTGGATCACCCATGACCTCGGAGTGGTGGCCGAGATAGCCGATCGGGTGGCGGTGATGTACGCCGGGCGAATACTGGAGACCGGCCAGGCATCCGACCTGTACCGGGCGACCCGCCATCCTTACACATCGGGACTGCTCCGCTCCATACCTCGACTCGACCGCTCGGTTACCACCCGGCTGGCGGAGATACCAGGAGCCCCATTCCGGGTCGTAAGCGAGTTGGCGGCCTGCCCCTTCGACGATCGTTGTCCCCTGGCCGGAGAGGGCTGCCAGGATGCTCTCCCGGAGTTGGACACCGTTGGGCATGGCGGTCACCGGTCGGCGTGCATTCACCACCACCAGATGGGACCCGCTTCGACGCTCTGGCCGGAAGGAACCGTAGCCGGTGACCAGGCATCGGCCGACCAAGCCATCGACACAGTCGTTTCGGTACGGGACTTGCAAGTCCACTTCCCGATCGTCCGTGGCCTGAGCCGGTCCCGAAGGAGGGCTATTCGGGCCGTGGACGGAGTCTCGCTCGACGTGGTCCGGGGGCAGACCCTGGGGATTGTCGGCGAGAGCGGATGTGGCAAGACCACCCTGGGTCGGGCAATGGTGGCACTTGTGCGACCCACCGGAGGAACGATCGAGATCAACGGGAAGCCGATCAACCACCGCAGCGGAAGGCATCGGAGGGTGGTACAGATGATCTTCCAGGACCCCTTTTCTGCCATGAACCCGGGGATGCGGGTCGAGGATGTGATCGCCGAACCCCTCCGGATTCACCGACTTGCCGACACTGCTGCCGTCCGCGACCGGGTGACCGAACTGCTCACCCAGGTGGGTCTGCCCGGGGACTCGGGCGAACGTTATCCACATGAGTTCAGCGGAGGGCAGAGGCAGCGGATCGCCGTTGCCCGCGCCCTGGCGGCCGACCCCGAGGTCGTCGTGTGCGACGAACCCGTGTCGTCCTTGGATGTCTCGGTGCAGGCCCAGGTTATAAACCTGCTGGCCGACCTGCAGGCGCGAACCGGTATGGCGATGGTCTTCATAGCCCATGACTTGGCGGTGGTACGCCACGTCTCCCACGAAGTGGGGGTCATGTATCTGGGAGAAATCGTCGAGAAGGCGCCTCGCGACCAGCTTTACGCGGATCCTCTTCACCCCTACACCAAGGCGCTTTTGGAGGCGGTGCCGGTGCCCGAGCCCGACTACGACACCACCCGGCGAACCAGGCTGACCGGAGATGTACCGAGTCCTGCGGATCCTCCGTCGGGCTGCCGCTTCCACACTCGGTGCCCGGTAGCTGTGGAGGGACTGTGCTCTACGGTCAAGCCTTCGCTCGAGGAGGTGACCCCCGGCCGCTGGGTCTCCTGCCACCTGGTCAGTCCGCCCGCTGGACACCCTGCGGTCGCTCACCTGGGCCTGGGCGAGTAACCGACTTCACCGCCGGCGGGCCCTTCAGGCCAGCATCCAGTCTGGGGTATTGAGAGGCATAGACGCCAAGATTGTCGTTGCCCTTGACCGACCGGTGGCGTTTTCCTGGCTAGCCTGTAAATGAGCCAAGGGAATCCCATCCCTCGGTACAGCGATCTCCGCCAACTCGTTGGCGGGGAGGAGAAAGGAGAACAAAGAAGTGCAAAGAATAAAGAGGCTTAAGTGGACGGTCCTTCTGGTCGTACTTGCGCTGGTCATCGTCGGCTGTGGTGATGGCGACGCCGAGGAGGAACCGGCAGCCACCACGGCCGCGGCGCCGGCCACCACGGCCGCACCAGAGCCGGGCGACCAGGAGGAACCCGCACCAGAGCCGGGCGACCAGGAGGAACCCGCACCAGAGACCACAACCACCACCGCGGCGCCGGCTCCCCCGCCGGAACCGGTCACAGTCAGGGCTGCGGTCACAGGTGATGAAGGAACCCTCACCCCCTACACCTACATCAGCGGATTCCCTGGTTGGAATCTCCTGATGCTCCAGTACGACTCCCTGATGCAGCTTGACGCCGCCGGGGTTCCCCAGCCCTGGCTGGCCTCCAGCGTCAACGTCAGCGACGACCTCACCGAGTGGTCGGTGACTCTGGTCGAGGGAGTGACCTTCCACGACGGGGAACCCTTGACCTCCGACGATGTGGCCTTCAGTGTCGAGTTCTACACCACCAACCCCGAGGCGAGCCGCTTCGCACGCGACTTCAGGGGAGTGGCGGATGTGGTGGTCCACGACGACTACAACGTCACCTTCGTTCTTGAAAGCGCCAACCCCGGCTTCGACGTGGTGGCGTTGGCTGACGCCCCCATCATCCCACGCCACATCTGGGAGTCGGTGGAGCTTCCGTCTGAGCACCAGTTCGCGGGCGGTACCAACATCGGTTCCGGTCCGTACATGCTGACCGAATACGTCGACAGCCAGAGCTACCGTTTCGCGGCCAACCCCAACTACTTCCGGGGCGCCCCGGCGGTTGACGAATTGGTTGTGATCGTCTTCGCCGACGACGCCGGAGCCCAAGCGGCCATCCGGACCGGGGAAGTCGACGTGATCTTCGAGCGGATACCTCCGGAGCAGATCGACTTGCTGGACGCCCAGGACCCCCTGGACGTCATCCTCGGACCTGAGTTCGCCACCCAGATGATCAACTACGACGCCTCGATCCGACCGTTCGACGACGTTGCGGTCCGCCAGGCCATCAACTTGGCAATGGACCGCCAGGACTTCGTGGACACCGTGTATCTCGGCGCCGCCACGGTAGGAAGCCCCGGATGGATCCATCCCGGACATTCGGTCTACAACCCCGGGATCGCCACTGACGTGTACGACCCAGCCGCGGCCAACGCCCTCCTGGAGGGCGCCGGTTACGCCGACACCGACGGCGATGGCGTCCGGGAGTTTGACGGACAGCCGATGTCGTTCGAGATCATCACCAACGCTTCCGACTCGCTGCGTCTGCGGATCGCCGAGTTGACGGTTGAGATGCTGGCCGCGATCGGCATAGAGACCGAGGTGCTGCCGGTCGACACCGGTGTCTGGGAAAACGCCGTGTGGCCTGGTTTCGACGTGAACAACGGTCGCAACTACCAGATCGCCATGTGGGGATGGTCGCCTCCCGTGCAGGCCGACCCGCTACGGCTTCCCTGGTTGGTCCACAGTTCGCTGGATAGAGGATTCCTCAACCTGACCGGTTACGGCAACGCCGAGATGGACGAACTCTCCGAGGCGCTGGCGGTTGAGCCCGATCCGGCGGAGCGAAAGGCGATCCTGGGTCGCATGCAGGAGATAATCGCCGAGGACCTGCCGTTCGTGCTACTGCTCTATCCGGATGGAGCGTATGTGTACGACTCGAGCGTCTACGCGGATTGGGAGTTCATCGCCGGCCAGGGCATCGTGAGCAAGCTGTCGCTGCTTCCGCCGTCTGCGCGGCCGTAGGAGAACAACCGAATAATGACGGCTGGTGGTAGCCCGCCGCCCGATCGCGCATCGCGTGTCGGGCTACCACCCTATAGTGGACTGGTCGGTCTTCCCCGCGGGTCGGGGAAAGCCGCTGGTCGGCCCAGGTTGACGATTTGACGAGGCGCATTGACCTCCGTCGGGTGGCCCAGTACTCAGTGGTCGTGGTGGTGGCGGTGACGCTCAATTTCCTGTTGCCCCGCCTGATGCCGGGCAATCCTCTCGCCCTGATCGCTGGAGTGGATGTCGGCATGCTTACCCCGGACCAACGGGCGGATATCGTCGCCCGGGTCGGTCTGGACGCGCCTCTCTGGCTACAGTATTTCCGGTACTGGGGCGATATCTTCACCGGCGACTTCGGGTTCTCATTCCGATCCAGCCGTCCCATCGTCGACATGATCTGGGAACGGATCCCCTGGACGCTTCTGATCACCGGCCTGTCGCTGGTGGTGTCGGCCGTTGTCGGGGTGTTGCTGGGCGCTCTCTCCGCCTGGCGGAGAGGCACGAAGGGCGACCTGAGCATGCTTTCGGGAATGATCTCGGTCGAGTCGCTGCCATCCTTTTGGTTGGGCATGGTCCTCATCTCCCTCTTTGCCGTCCAGTGGGGTCTGCTGCCGTCGTTCGGGGCGGTGACTCCGGCCTCCGACCTGGAGGGCTGGGCCCATGTTTGGGACATCATCAGCCACGCCATAATGCCGGTGGCCGCCCTGTCGATAGTCGGGACGCCGGGCGTTTACATGACCATGCGCTATTCGATGCTGGAAACCCTGGGAGAGGACTACATCCGGACCGCCAGAGCGAAAGGCGCCGGCGAGCGTCGGGTACTGTTCGGACATGTTGCCCGCAACACCATCGCTCCGGTGATCACGGTTCTCGCCATCCGTCTTGGATTTGCCTTCGGGGGCACGGTGATCATCGAGACGGTGTTTTCCTACCCTGGACTTGGCCGCCTGGTCTTCGAAGCGGTGGCGGGACGTGACTATCCGGTGATGCAGGCGGCTTTTCTGGTCTTCACGGCAGCAGTGTTGGTAGCCAACCTGTTAGCCGACCTCCTGTATCCATTGATAGACCCCCGGACCCGGACATCATGACGGCTTCCGGCTCCGAAAGACGGGCGGCGAGGCGAATGCGTCGGCGCTCGCGGCTACCCACGATCCTCGGAGTGGCGGGATTGGTGATCGTAGGGGCCCTGGTGTTCACGGCGGTGCTGGCCCCGTGGTTGGCCCCGTATGACCCCACCGACCGGATAGCCCGGCCCTTCCTGCCACCCAGCGCCGAGCATTTGCTGGGCACCAACGACGTGGGGCATGACCTGTTGTCGGAGATCATCTACGGATCACGGGTGTCGTTGCTGGTGGGGCTGGTGGCGGCTACGGTGGCCCTGCTGATCGGTACGTCGGTGGGCGTGGTGGCTGGTTACTACCCCAAGCGTCTGGGATCCACCCTGATGCGCGGCGTTGACGTGATATTGATCCTTCCGTTCCTCCCCCTCCTGATAGTGCTGGCTGCCTACCTGGGTCGCAGCCTCCTGAACACCATCCTGGTCATCGGGCTGCTCATCTGGGCGGAACCGGCCCGCATCATCCGATCACAGGTTCTTTCGCTCCGCTCGCGGGAATACGTGCTGGCGGCCCGCTCGATGGGCGCCCCGGACCGTTGGACGATCCTGCGGCACATCGTTCCCCGCACTGCCCTGCTGGCAACCGGATCGTTTGTCCGGGCGGTGTCCGGGGCCATCTTATTGGAGGCGGCGCTCAGCTTCCTGGGCCTGGGTGACCCCATCCAGAAGAGTTGGGGTTCGACGCTGTACTGGGCCCAGACCAGGGGGGCCTTTTTGACCCCGGCATGGAAGTGGTGGGTACTGCCGCCCGGCCTGTTGATAATGCTGGCATCGCTCGGATTCGCCCTTATCGCCTTCTCGCTCGAGGAACGGATCAACCCCCGTTTGTAGCCCGTGGCCCGTGGCTGCGGCACGCTTGGTATTCTTCCGGCCAGACAGGTCCAACCGAGAAAGGCAACTGGCATGAGCAGATGGGAGCATCGAATCGAGGGGGCGCATCTGATAAAGCTGCTGCTGGGACCCTTCGAGAACAACGTCTACATCGTGGGTTGCACCAACACCGGGAAGGCGGTCATCGTGGACGCCGCCGCCGAGCCGGACGTCATCTTGGACGCGGCCGGCGATTACGACGTGCAGGCCATCCTCACCACCCATGGTCACATGGACCATGTCCAAGCCGTGGACCGGGTCAGTGACAAACTGGGTGTCCCGTTTCTCTTGAACCCCGATGACATCTTCATACTCGAAGAATCCGGCATCGAGAAGACCTCCCCCGACGGCTTGATCGAGGATCGGCAGGAGATCGAGGTGGGAGACCTTCTCCTGCACGCCATTCACACCCCCGGACACACTCCCGGATCGACCTCGTTCGTTTTGGAACCGTGGCTGCTAACCGGAGATACACTGTTTCCGGGCGGCCCCGGCGCCACCCAGTGGGACTACTCGTCCTTTGGCCAGATCATGGACTCGGTGGAGGCGCTTACCGCCAGGTTTGCAGACCCGACCCTGATCTTCCCCGGACATGGCGCCAACGACACCACCATAGGCGCCGAAAAGCCACACACCGACGAGTGGCGCGCCAGGGGCTGGTAACCAAACACGTCTAACCAGCGTTCCTCGGCAGACTGTCGCCGGGGAGTTCACGGTGGTCGGCGCACGGTACACATCGCGAGGGTCTCCTTTTCGCAAAGGCCTTGGCTGGTCTTGAGCAGTTGTCCCGGCGCCCGGGGGTTTCAACGTCCGAACGGGCTATTCGCCGTGATGGCAGGCCTTGTCTTAGAGCACGGATTCGGGGTGTTCGATTCCTTGGCGGCGACGCTGCTCCGCTATGGCTTCGGCACGGATCGCGGCTACTTGGTGCTCGGCGCGGATCGTGAACTGTATCAGCTGTATCAACTCGTCCACCGAGGCCTCCGCGGCCGGCAGAGTGGGCATCAGCAGCCTCACCAGATTAGAACAACGGGAACTGTCGATTGTTTGTTTCATACCAACCAGTATGCCGACAGCCTGAGACAAAAGGCCGGCAAGCCCCGCCCCACCACATCTGTGGTGGCCGTGACTAAAGGCGACAAGCTCGCAGCCGTCAGTCAACCTTGCGTTGCTGGATGTTCTGCCACCCGGGCGATTTGAGTTCCGCCCGGGCCTGCATCAGTCGAAGACCACCACCGAGCGCAACACCTCGCCCCGCTCCATGCGGTGGAAGGCATCCTCGACTTCTCCCACACCGATTGTCTCGCTCACAAAGCCGTCAAGGTCCAAGCGTCCCTGCAGATAGAGGTCGATGAGCATCGGGAAGTCCCGTTCCGGGAGGCAGTCCCCGTACCAGGAGGACTTCAACGCCCCACCTCGGCCGAAGACTTCGATGAAAGGCAGTTCGATCTTCATGTCCGGCGTCGGAACCCCGACCAGGACCACCACGCCAGCCAAGTCTCTGGCATAGAAGGCCTGTTCATAGGTCTCGGGCAGACCTATAGCCTCGACCACCACATCGGCCCCGTGACCGCCGGTTATCTCCCGGATCCGCTCCACGGGATTTTCGTTGCGGGAGTTGATGGTGTGGGTAGCGCCGAAGTCCTTGGCCCACTCCAGCTTGCGGTCGTCGATGTCCACCCCGATAATGGTGCCGGCGCCAGCCAGGCGCGATCCCACGATCGAGCCGGAACCCACCCCGCCGCAACCGATCACGGCAACCGAGTCGCCTCGACCCACGCCTCCCGTGTTGATGGCGGCGCCGATCCCAGCCATGACTCCGCAACCTAACAGTCCGGCTGCCTCAGGCCGCGCCCGGCTGTCCACCTTGGTTGCCTGCCCGGCCGCCACCAGGGTCAACTCTGCGAAGGCGCCGATGCCCAGAGCGGGCGATAGCGCCGTCCCGTCGGCAAGGGTCATCTTCTGGGTGGCGTTGTGGGTGGCGAAGCAATACCAGGGGCGGCCCCGGTCGCACGCCCGGCAATCCCCACAGATCGCCCGCCAGTTCAATATCACGAAGTCACCAGGGGCGATTTTTGTGACGTCCGGCCCAACGGACTCCACTACTCCGGCCGCCTCATGACCCAGGAAGAAGGGGTAATCGTCGTTTATTCCACCCTCCCGATAATGCAGGTCGGTGTGGCAAACTCCACAAGCCTTCACCGCCACGCGAGCCTCTCCCGGCCCCGGATCGGGGACTATCACAGTCTCCAGCGAGACTGGAGCACCCTTTTCAAGGGAAACTACTCCCTGCACCTCTGCTGCCATTTTGCCTGACCTCCGTCTTCGCTCCGCGTCCAAGATTAGCCCGCAGACCCCCACCCCGCCCTCCCCTGCATTGGTAGGTTTCGGCGAACCTACTGGAGTTCACGTGTAACCCCGTTTGTATCCTTGAATCCATCCCCCCATAGGCGCTGGAGGTATATGTCAAGCAGAAGGCCTGATGGCCCCACCTTCCCGGTTCGGTTCGTCACCGCTACGACCCTCTTCGACGGCCACGACGCCTCCATCAACGTTTTCAGGCGGATACTGGCCGCCTCCGGGGCAGAGGTGATACACCTCGGGCACAACCGCTCCGCCACCGACATCGTGGACACGGCCGTCCAAGAGGATGCCCAGGCGATCGCAGTCACCTGCTATCAGGGCGGCCACATGGAGTTCTTCCGGTTTCTCCACCAACTGGCCGAAGATCGCAGCGGCGGAAGGATCCGCATCTTCGGGGGAGGAGGAGGGACCATCCTGCCCGAGGAGGGCCGACAACTGCAAGCCGAGGGAATCACTCGGATCTACTCCCCCGATGACGGTCGCGCCATGGGTTTGCAGGGGATGGTGGATGACATGATCCGCAGAGCCGACTTTCCTACCGGGGAACTCGAACACTTCGATATCGACCGTCTCTGCGTCTCTGACCACCAGATGCTGGCGGGACTCATCTCTTCGGCGGAGAACTTTCCTGACAAGTACGCCGACGTTTTCGAGGAACTGGAGGCCGCCGCGCTCAGCCGTCCCGCCCCAGTGGTGCTGGGGGTGACCGGAACGGGAGGCTCGGGCAAGTCTTCCCTGGTGGACGAGTTGCTACGCCGGTACCTGGCGGACTTCGAAGACCACCGGGTGGCCGTCCTGTCGGTGGATCCTTCCCAGCGCCGCACGGGAGGAGCCCTGCTGGGAGACAGAATCCGCATGAATGCACTACCCCACCCCCGGGTGTACATGCGATCGCTGGCCACCCGGCAAAGCGCCGGCGTCTTACCCGATGCGGCGCGCGGCGCGCTTTCCATCTATCGAGCCGCCGGCTTCGACTTGGTCGTCCTGGAGACGTCGGGCATCGGGCAAGCCGACACGAGCGTAGTAGACCTCTCCAACCTCTCCTTGTACGTCATGACTCCCGAATACGGGGCAGCCACCCAGTTGGAGAAGATCGGGATGCTCGACTATGCCGACCTTGTGGCGGTGAACAAGGGCGATAAGCAAGGCGCCGAGGACGCTTTGCGGGATGTGCGCCGTCAGGTGCGGCGCAACCGGCTCGCCTTCCTGGATCCCGATCCCATCCAGGACGTGTATCTCACCGTAGCCTCCGACTTCAACGACCCGGGCACCGACAGCCTCTACGCAGCTTTGCTGGCCGCCGTCGGGCGAAGGACCGCCGCCTCCGCGGAGTCGGCGTCGGCGACCAGTCGGCAGGTGGTGATCCCACCGCAGCGTTCCAGTTATATGGCGCAGGTCTCCGAAACAGTCCATCAATACAATCGGACAGTGGCCGAGCAGGCCGAAGCAGGCCGGCGCCTCTACCAACTGGAGGGCGCCCGACGCACCCTGGAAGAGACGGACCCGAACACGGCGGCATTGCAGGGCCTCGCTGAAGCAAGCCGTTCCTTCTCCCAACAATTGGCGCCCGAGCACCGGGAAGCTCTGGACGACTGGGATGACATGGCATCCGCCTACCGCGGTGTTCGATACTCATACCGGGTGCGGGACCGGGACGTAACGGTGCCCCTGGCGTCCCATAGTCTCAGCGAGACCATGGTCCCCAAGGTCGCCTTGCCCCGATATCAGGACTGGGGCGATCGTCTGCGGTGGCTGTTGCAGGAGAACCTCCCGGGCCGATTCCCCTACACGGCCGGGGTCTACCCTTTCAAGCGCACTTCCGAGGATCCGACCCGGATGTTCGCGGGAGAAGGACCGCCGGAGCAGACCAATCGGCGGTTTCATTACCTGTCCGGGGGTACCAACCAGCGCCGGCTCTCCACCGCTTTCGACTCGGTAACCCTATATGGGGAAGACCCCGGAGAACGGCCCGACATCTACGGAAAGGTGGGCAACTCTGGGGTCTCTGTCTCCACGCTCGACGACATGAAACGCCTCTACTCGGGCTTCGACCTGTGCGATTCTTCCACCTCGGTCTCCATGACAATAAATGGGCCGGCCCCCATGATCCTGGCTCTGTTCATGAATGCGGCGATAGACCAGCAGTGCGAATTGCACATCCGCCGCCAGGGACTCACTGAGCAGGTGGACAGGCAAATCGCCGCTATGTACTCCGGGCGCACCCGCCCCCGCTACCGGGAGGCCCTGCCCGAAGGAAACGACGGGCTGGGACTGCTGCTACTGGGAACCTCCGGCGACCAGGTGCTGGCCCCGGATGTGTACCAGCGCATCCGGGCAGACACCCTAACCCGGGTGAGAGGAACGGTGCAGGCCGACATCCTCAAAGAGGACCAGGCGCAGAACACCTGCATCTTCTCGATCGACTTCGCCCTGAAGATGATGGGAGACATCCAGCAGTACTTTGTCGACCACCGGGTTCGCAACTTCTACTCGGTCTCCGTCTCGGGTTATCACATGGCCGAGGCAGGCGCCAATCCCATTACCCAACTGGCCTTCACTCTCGCCAACGGCTTCACCTACGTCGAGCATTACCTGGCCAGGGGGATGGATATTGACGACTTTGCCCCAAATCTCTCCTTCTTCTTCTCCAACGGCCTGGATCCCGAATATGCGGTGATCGGGCGAGTGGCCCGTCGCATCTGGGCGAAGGTGATGCGTTACCGGTATGGGGCCAATCCCCGGTCGCAGATGCTCAAATACCACATCCAGACCTCAGGTCGGTCGTTGCACGCCCAAGAGGTGGAATTCAACGATATTCGCACCACCCTGCAGGCGCTGTATGCGGTGTACGACAACTGCAATTCCCTTCACACCAACGCCTACGACGAGGCTCTGACCACTCCCACCGAGGAGTCCGTGCGGCGGGCGGTCGCCATCCAACTGATCGTCAACCGGGAGTTGGGCTTGGCCAAGAACGAGAACCCGCTCCAGGGATCCTTCATCATTGAGGAACTCACCGACCTGGTGGAAGAGGCCGTGCTGGCGGAATTCGCCCGCTTGGACCGCAGTGGAGGCGTTCTGGGCGCGATGGAGAGGCAGTACCAGCGTTCCAAGATCCAGGAGGAGTCCCTCTTATACGAGAGGGTTAAGGAATCGGGAGAATACCCTCTCATCGGGGTCAACACATTCCTGTCGGAATCCGGCTCACCGTTCATGACTGCTGACCGCCTGGTTCGCTCCACCGATGCGGAGAAGAACCGGCGGATTCGCGAAGTAGCCGACTTCAGATCCGCCCACTCCGAACGCGCCGGACCGGCCTTGGATTCGCTGGCAAGGGTTGCCACCACCGGACAGAATGTCTTCGCCGAGCTAATGGAAGTCGCCAGAATGGCGAGCCTGGGCCAGATGGTGAACACCCTTTACGAAGTCGGCGGGCGCTACCGCCGCAACATGTGAGCCGAGGGAGGCCCCTACATGAGCCAGGCAGACACCCAGGAGCAGACGGAACACCCTTCCCGGCCTCCCTATCGACCTCATGTGGGAGAAAACCGCCCCTACTTGCGGGATGTGATTCTGGGCGTCAATGACGGCCTGGTCTCGATATTCCTGCTGGTGGCCGGCCTGGTCGGCGGCCAACTCGGCTCGGCGGAGGTCCTGCTGGGCGGCTTGGTGGGCGCCCTGGCCGGGGCCGTTTCCATGGCTCTGGGGGAGTATCTGGCCACCAAGTCCCAAGAAGAGGTGTGGGACGCAGAACTGTTACTTGAGGATGAACACATAAAGCACTACCGAGACGAGGAGGCCGCCCAACTCTACGAACTGCTAGAGCCATTCGGGCTCGACGGAGAAGACCTGGAGGAGGCGGTCAGAATGTTCTCGGCGACCGATCAACGACTCAAACAAGCCATGGCGGTACTTGAATTCGGGGTGGTCGAATCGGAGCGGCGCTCGCCATATCGGGCAGGATGGATGTCAGGAGGGTTTTTCCTGGCGGGTTCCGCACTCCCCCTGGCGCCTTTCCTGTTCTCTCTTGAACCTAGTGTCAGCCTGCTGTGGTCAGTTGGATTGACGTTTATCGGGCTGTTCACAGTCGGGTGGACCAAGACTCGGATCACCTACAACCCGGGGGTCCGCTCCGGCTTGGAAAACATGCTGATCGCCGGGGCCGGCGCAACGCTGGCCTGGTGGGTCGGCCGTATCCTGGATATCAGCCTTTCCTGATCCCCCCCGGTCCGACCTACCCGTCCCTGCGGGAACCCTCGTGCTCCGATGCCTGACGTAACCACGTCTGTAGGCTGCGGGTGCTGGGCAGCCGTCTCACGATCCGATGCTTATGGTTTGCCGCGGTAAGCGCTTCCCGGAATTCCTTCACCGAGAAACCGTGCAGATCCTCCATCTTGTGTATTCCGGCAGCTCTCAACAGGGCGGAATACCTTCCGCCTATCCCCCGCAACTGCAACAAGTCGACCGATGTCGCCATATCCAGTAGTTTCTGGCAGTCAATCCCGGTTTCCTGGGACAGCAAACGCAGGCGGTCCGCCTGCCGAGTTCTTCGAACAAAAGCTTCGGCTGTCTTTATTCCCGCTTTTCTCAACCGCGTTGCGGAGAGGTGGTCGATCCCCGCGATCTGCCCGATAGTGGTCACGATGCCCCATTCCTCCGGTGCTTGCCTGGCGAGTGGTCGTCCCCGATGGTGTGTTCCGGATGCAGCTGCGCCCCACGGGGCTTCAGTCTCTCCACGTCCTGCTGGTCATCCACATCCTCGGGGGGAGATTCCGGTAACCAGACTTCGGTGACCCACTCGGGGTGGGACTTGAAGAGTTGCATCGCGCCGCGATCTCCGTCCAGCATCATCAACCGGCGCCAAAGCACCCTGTCGACCAGCACGGGATTGGAGTGGGTGTAGCGATATCTGGGGATCACCGCCGGGGTAATCCCCGGTCTGTAGGAATCCCTCAACCGTGCGGCGACCCCAACGTCTATTTCCGGTTGGTCCCCCAGCAGGATCAAGGCGCCCGACACCGCCGATCCTCGCTCCAAAGCATCCAAACCCACCCGTAGAGACCCGGCCATGCCCTTTTCCCACTCGTGGTTGACTACCACTTGGCAATGGGAGAAATCCACTCCCTCCAGTATCAGGTCATGAGCCGCGCCCAGCACCACCCATGTCTCTTCTGAACCCATCGCCAAGGCCGTTTGCAGGACTGTCCCCAGCAAAGTGGTGTCTCCCCATGGTTCCAACTGCTTGGGTCTCCCCAGCCGGGAGGAACTTCCCGCCGCCAACACCAGATTGGCAATCATGGTTTACCCTGCCGGTCGGGTCGGCGCGGACTACCAACCAGGTCGAGGGGCATCCGCGGTCGCCTGCGAGTGGAGATGATCTCTCCCAGGATGGCCACCGCCACCTCTGCAGGCGAGTCGGCGCCTATCTCCAGTCCGATCGGACCCTTGATCCGGGATATCTCCCGTTCACAGTAACCGGCTTCGGACAAACGCTGGACCCTGGCAGAAGCGGTGCGTTTGCTTCCCATCGCACCTATGTAACGTACGGGCGCTCTGAGGACCATCGGCCAAAGCGGCGCCTCGAAGCGCTCATCGTGGCTGAGCACCACCACATAGGATCGATGGTCGAACGCCAGTTGGGCAGCGATGTCGTCTGGCCATCCCACCAGGAGTTGGTCGGCGTCGGGGAACCTCTCGGGAGTGAGAAAGGCGGGGCGGGCATCGGACACCGTTATGTCAAAGTCGAGGTGCCTCGCCAGTGCACACAGCGCCTGGGCGATATGAACGGCCCCGAAGATGATCAGATGAGGGCGAGGGATAATCACATCAATGAACACGGCCTGATCACCGTATGAAACTGCCATGGATCTTTCCCGCGACATCAGTTTCCTGGCATCGGCCATCACCGATCCGGCCAGCCCGTCGGGTAGCACTCCGGCCACCAGTCCATTCTCGAGATCAACCGCCGCCGAGGCCCCGGTTGCAACACCCTCCACTACGGTTATCCGGGCTCCCAACCGCCGGTGGGCGATCAACTCGGAACAGGCGGCCAAGACCTCATCGTTGTATACGGTCATACAGATAATGGTTTCAATTTACAAACATTGAACGCGATGTCCCTAAAGCAGGGATCTCGCTCAGTTCTTCACCATTGTTCGATGAAGACCTGGATGGTGCCTCCACAGGCAAGCCCAACGGTGAAGGCGTCGTCATCACTTATTCCATAGGTAATCAAACGCGGACTACCTTCGGCCAGCACCCTGACAGCGTGTTCGAAGACGTCGTTCTCCACACAACCGCCGGATACCGATCCAGCCATGTCGCCTTCAGAGGTAACCAGGAATTTCGCCCCGACCGGCCGTGGCGAGGGGCCGAGGGTGCCCACCACGGTGGCCACAGCCACCTTCTTTCCCTCAGACACCCAACGGTTACGGGTTCGCAAGGCTTCTTCCATCATCTCCTTCGTTCCGGCAATGTCTCCAAAAGGGACACCAGGGTGGCTAGATCGGAAAGTCTACCCCCCGCCAGGAAATCATCCACGTGGGGAAGCGCAGCCTTCATACCCCGGGTCTCGGGAGCGAAGCCCTCCCGGGACGCCAGGGGATTCACCCAAATCAACCGGTGGACGGTGCGACGAAGACGTTCCATCTCTTGGGAGAGAACCTCAGGGTCCCCCCTGTCCCAACCGTCGGAGATAATGAGAGCAATCGGTCCGCCCCTGGTCACTCGTCTGCTCCATTCAAAGTTGAAAGAGCGCAGGCACTCCCCGATTCTGGTGCCCCCCGACCAGTCCTCAACGGACTCCGACACCTGTGCCAGGGCCTCGGTGGGATTGCGCCGCATCAGTTGCCGGGTGATGCGGGTCAGTCGAGTCGAAAACACAAAGGTCTCCATCTTGCCCAATCGGGCGCGGGCCGCGTGTGCAAAATAGAGAAGCATCTCTGTGTAACGCTCCATGGAGCCCGACACATCGGCGATAAACAGAATGGGGCGCGGTCGGGTTCTTCGGACGCTCTTCTTCAATTCGATCAGATCCCCCTCGGGACCCACGCATCTGCGGAGGGTCCTCCGCAGGTCCGGGCGGTCCCCCTTCGGCGAGGGTCGACGTCGACGGCTCCTCACCGGCTCCGGGCGCCAGATCATCTGAGCCAACAGGTTTCGCACCTGGGCCTGCTCGGCCTTGGTCAACTCCGAGAAGTCCTTCTCCAACAGCCTCTCCGCCCAGGAGGCGCCGGTAAAAGCTTGCATCTCCTCTCCGGCGGATTCACCGTCGTTCTCGGCACCGCTCTGCTGAACCCTCCTTATCGTCCACAATCGGGGCTGCGGCGGGGCTGTCATAGCGATTCCACTGGAGAGATTGCGGCCGAAGAAGCGCACGAACACCCGGTCGAAGATAGGCAGTTGCCAGGGCGAGGAGACGGTCAGGCAGCGAAAGGCAGCATAGACATCGGCGCCGGAGGCCAGCCCTATCTCATCAACTGCCGCCATGAGGTCGGCGGCAGCGGTGGCTCCCACCGACAAGCCCTCCGACCTCAATTCCCGGGTGAACTCCACCAATGTCTCGGCGCCGGTCATGTCGCCTCAGGTACCTGCGCGTACCAGGCTTTCCACTCCCCTTTGGGTGACCGCTTCAACGTCTTCCCGGTACTTGAGAACCACCCCCAACGTATCTTGCACGGTCCCGACGCTCAATTCGTCAGCCCCCAGCACTCTCAAGGCGCGAGCCCAATCCAGCGTCTCCGCCACTCCAGGGGGTTTGAAGAGTTCCAAGGCGCGAAGATCGGACATCGCTTCAGCCAGTTGGTGAGCCAACCGCAAGTCGATGTCCGGGACTTTGGCCCGCACGATCGCCACCTCCCGATCCAGATCCGGGAAGTCCAGCCAGTGATATATGCATCTTCTCTTCAGTGCGTCGTGGATTTCCCGGGTTCGGTTGGAAGTGATCACCACCACGGGTGGCACAGAGGCTCGTACCACTCCAATCTCGGGTATGGTGACCTGAAAGTCAGAGAGTATCTCCAGCAAGAAGGCCTCGAATTCTTCGTCGGCGCGATCCAGTTCGTCGATCAGCAGCACCGGGGGCTTGCCCGATGACGAATACTCCACCGCCTGCAACAGGGGGCGGGCCAACAGGTACTCGCGACTCATGATGCTCTCAATGGAAGCACCATCCCCTGTCCCTCCGGCTTCGATCAGCCTAATGGCGAGCATCTGCCGGGCGTAGTCCCACTCATAGAGGGCATGGTTAGCATCCAGGCCCTCATAGCACTGCAACCTGATGAGTTCTGTGTCCAGAACCTGGGACAACACCTTGGCCACCTCGGTCTTCCCTACTCCTGCCTCGCCTTCCAGGAACAGGGGCCGACCGAGACTGTGGGCCAGATGGATGGCCACTGCCAGGCTTCGGTCCGCCAGATAGCGGCAGGCGGCGAAGGCCGTGGTTACTTCGTCTACCGAACTAGGAGTCACGCCCATAAACCTTACCCACTAAACCTCAATCCACCGATTTGACCGTCCGGGGGTGGGGTGATGTGGGCTTTTTGGTTCTTCGGGAGCGTGAGGGATGGTTTTGTGCCGGGTGTGTGAGGGTTTGCTGGGTGTCCGCTCGGTTTGGGGAGT
>MPNA01000026.1 GCA_002238785.1 bacterium OM1 bin76
CCTCTGACCGGCCCGACCCGCCCCGCAAAACCGGAACAAACCCAGACAGAACCCCGCAAACCCCGGACAGAACCCCGCCCAAACACCCACAACCCCACCCCCACTAGCCAAAACCGGTGGATTCAGGTTTAGACATGACGACGCACAGCGCATCTTTGCCGGGCAAACGGTCCGTAGGTTGCCAGCCGACATCCAGCGGCGGGCGCGGGTGAGACTACAACGAGTCGTGGCGGCCGTGGCGCTTACTGACCTTCAGGTGCCGCCCTCCCACCGGCTAAAAGCACTGCGAGGAGACCGAGAAGGCCAGTACAGCATCCGCATCAACCACCAGTGGCGCGTGTGCTTTATATGGACAGACCGGGGAGCAATGGAGATCGAAGTCACCGACTACCACTGAGGAGGAAACCTATGACCACCACCGAACCCATCCACCCAGGGGAGCACCTGGCTGAGATGATGAAAGAACTGGGCATCACGCAGTACCGCCTGGCAAAGACAATAGGAGTGCCCCAGATACGCATTCATGATATCGTTCACTGTCGTAGGTCTATCACGGCGGACACGGCGTTGAGAATTGGGCAGGCGCTTGGTATGACCCCCGACTTTTGGCTGAATCTCCAGCGAATGTACGACTTGGACGTGGCACGCGCCAAAACTGACATCAGCGCTATCGAGCCGCTGGTTAGGGTATCCGCCTGAAGCGACCACAACCATGGTGGAAGCGGGCATCGCCGATTTGAAAGCCGGCAAGGTGCGACTGTTGGACCACAGTGAACTATCTCAATCGGATCCGGACATGACTCTCGCCGGACGGTGTGGAAACTCACTCACCAACTCATCGGCTCGACCGATCGGAAGCAGAACCCGAGTGATCTTCTCCGAAAAGTGGGATCCGGCTTCGGTGATCGCCCTCGGCAACTGGCCTATCTGCCGTTCGAAACGCCAACCGCAAAGGCCGGCACTTGGACGCGGTAGCCTACAACTCCCTGATCCAAGCCTAGCACGACATCGCCCACCACGCCGCCACCCAAGCCTCGGTTGCCCCAACCTTGGAGATATGGGTTGCCGTCAGTTCGGGGTCTTTGCTTCCGCCGGGGACTACGGTCGTGCACTCAGGTGAGATCAAGTAGCTCACTGGAGTTGGCTGCGGGCAAATCCTCGTATTCTCGCTGACGGATGTTCTTGGAGGGCTTGTGCGACTTCTATCCCGATGGTGGATAGGGGAGCGTCTCCTTCGGAGAGGCCTATGAGTAGCTCCGTCGGCAGCAATGTCCCGTCCCTTGCGGTCAGTTCTCGAGTCAGAGTGGTGAGTGCCCTATTGGGGTTGGCGGCACTCAGTCTTCCCACTGCACGGGCGGCTGCGGATCGAATGTCGGGATGTGTGTCACTTATTTGAGAGGCGAGGATGGGTTGCAGGTTTGGACACAGGTTCAAGCCCAGCAGCAGGGCGACATCTCGGCGCTCCTGCAGAGAGCCGTATGTGAGCCTGATTGCCTGTCTTTCCGCTTCAGCGTCACTGAGGGCTCCGATAGCGATAGCCAACACTGTGCCGATGCCGCCAATTCTGTTCGCGAAGAACACTCCGGTTGAGGCTTGTGCTACAGAATCGATGTTTGAGGTGAGGGTGTCTCGGACGTTCACGGGGAGTTGGGTCGGCATCTGCGCGATTAGCCAGCATGCTGCGCGCTTGTCGTGCCATGCCACAAGAGGGTCGCACAGCAGTTCTGTGACCTCTTCCCAGCGTGCTTCGCTCGGAAACTGAAAATTTAACCATGTCAGGCAGGAAGCTACATCGGTCCCCCCAAGGGTGCTATTACCGCGATGTGCATCCGATACCGTTTCTTGGGCTAACTCCTCTAACCATGGAATCAGCAGCTCTGCATCACCGCTGTTCAGTTCGGCAAGGCCGCTTAGGTTCTTCAGGGCGTCAGGATCACCATTAACGGCCCGGCCAGTCAACTCTGTCTTGGCAGTCGGATAGTCATGGGTGGATAGCCACCCAAGGACAGAAGCCCCCTTCTCTCCCATATCTTGCTGGGCACGTACCCGCAGTGCTTGTTTGGCGACAGGCGTTATGCAACGGAAATCAATGTGGTTGAGGGTCTGAGCAAGATATAGGTTCGGGATATGGCCTCGGTCTAGCAGTTCAGACATGAGAAGCGCGATCCGGTTGTGGGCGCAGTCGTTGGCGGCGGATAGCAGGCCCTGGACTGCATTGAGGGCGAAGAACGGGACAACGCCTGAGGGTCGTAGACGCTCAGCGAAGTCTAATGGATCTTCTATGAGATCAGCTAGATGCATAACCAGCTCCGTAGCCGTATTCTCTTCTAGAAACTCACCACCTACTGCCAAAGCCTCAAAATGGCTGTCGGCCGTAGTGTGCGTCCACTCGGCCAAGGGAGGGATTTGCCGCACAATAGAGGCGATGGCTTCAAGGGGTCCATCCTGTTTGATACGTGTGAATGCTCTCTTGAACGACTGATGATCACCGCTTCGGCGTAGAGCCTGAAGTCCCTCGTCCAATTCTTGGGTTCGATCGTTTGAAGTTTCCGCGTTCATCAGACGCTGTCGAGCCGCGAGCGCAGACAATGCACGCCAACGGTTATGTTCACCTGTGATGTCAGCGATAAACTCAGCTGAGAAAAGGTACTGGATTCCGCTCTCTGGCGGCTGAGAGAGGTGTTCTGCCCAAGCCCTGAATTGTCTGCTGGCGGCGTTGCTGAGTCCCCAGGCAACTGCCGCAATTCGCCACCATGAGACGGCGGTGTCAGATGCAGTTATCAACTCCTCAAAGTCTCTCTGGAGATCACTAGGCTCGCGAGACGCCTGGCTCGCTGTTGTGAATAGAAGCCAAGTCGCCGCAGCTGCAAGGGCAGATACAGTGATGTCATCATGGTCACCTTTGAAGGCTTGTTGCGCTTCGACTGCATCCCTGCGGGCCTGAGGAATATCGCCAAGATCCGCCAGCGTTCTTGCCCGCTGAACAAGCACCCAGCCATGGTCTACGGGTGCCAGGTCGTTTCCGTCCAGCAATCTGCTTAGTACTTTAACAGAGTCCATGTAGCGCTCGTGACGCCGTAAGGCACAGGCCAACATAACTCCGCTTGCTGCTTTCTCTTCTGATGTATTAGCTTCCTCAAAAACCTTCTTCAATGGATCAAGGTGGCCTGTTCTCGCCCACTTCCACAGCGCTACAGCGAATCGCCAGGTCCAGCTCAGTTCAACAGAGTCCCCCGGATCCGGGACATTTAACCGCTCACCAACGAGGATTTCAAGAGCACGGAAGCGTCCTTGTGCCAACAGAGCTACAGATTGCACGGCATCCACCGGGTTCCGATATCCTGCGTTCGGATGCGGCGCTAGTAACCTGGGCACGATGAGGGCATATCGCAACCTCCGGCCTTGGGGTACGCCCCCTCTTGGTCCCGAAAGGGCAGTTCCTTCAATTGATGGAGCTGCCTTTTGCTGACACGCAATGGAGTACAAGTCGTCGGCGTGCTCGGCATCTATTGTCTGATTCTCCGGAACGAGAATCTTACAGCCTTTACCTGTTGACTTGACCGAGTTGACTGTTACGTGAACCCAATAAGAAATACGTGTGTTTACGTTGTGAAGTACTAGCAGATTTGGCAGGCCATGGTTCACCCAGTAATCAAAGTGGCGTGTGTCCCGTTCGTCATACCACCATCCTGCCTCTTCGTTTTCGGATGATGGACGTCGAAAGTAACTCTTACCTGCCTTAACCTGCACTCCAACGATTAAACCGCGATCGATTCCTTGAGCATCACGCGCCTGTACGAAGAGATCGATACCTAAATCATGTTGTTCATTTACTACCGGCCCCCAGCCGATCCTCTGGAAATTGGCCGCAACCTCGTTTATGCCGACGCCAGCAGTTTGCTCCTGCTCACTGGCTCTCATGCGAAGCAATCATGGTGTCAATTCTTTCATTGGACTTCGGTGGGGACTCGCCCGACCCCCTGGAGTGCGTTATGAAACGGAAGTATCGCTCCAGATAAACACATTCGGTATTCTCGACATTCCCAGAAGATATTCGCGGAATCCCTTAACTGATGGCCACGGGCCCCACTGGCGGAGATCACTCTTGGTTCCGCGCTGTGCCAGCCGGGCTCTGTCATGCTGTCACCAGCCGCTGCCCCTGTTGACCTAGGAAAATCTATGGTTTGGGTGGACCTGTGCGTTTCCATGTCCTGCCGGGTCTTTGCGTCGGAGGCAGGGGGGAGTCTCCTGGTTCTATCGTCACTTGGCGTGGATCTGGCACCTTCCCACCTCTTGGGCCAACTTCTAGGTATTCACCGGGACGGTGCGGCTTCTCGCCTGGTTTCTGAGTAGCCACGGTCTACTTTCCTTTCTGGTCGGTCAAGGAACTACGTTCATGTAACCCCCGACCCTAGCAGTCTCCGTGTATGAGTGCCAGCGCTAATGCTACGGTCGGGGGTCAGCCATCGTGGAAGTGCGGGTGGATCAGTTCCCTTGAGGCAGAGTTTGGGGGAATCGGTATAGGAAGGAGGGGCCGATGTAGGAAGGAGGGGCCGATGCATGGCTACGGTTGCTCGGGTCATACGCGGGTCTGAGGATCGGTGACAATGACGAGAGTCGGTGTCACGAGGGGGTAGGTAGGCTTTGGGCGGAATGGACAGAACTGGTGAGCAGGTGGGCTATAAGCGGAAGCTGATTGAGGTGGCATTACCGTTGGATGCGATCAGTAAGGCTTCGGCGCGGAGAAATCGATTCGGCATGGGCATCTTTCGACATTGCACTTGTTGTGGTCGCGGAAGCCGTTGGCGGCGGCTGGGGCTACCGCCATTGGGGGTGATCTCAATCCGGTTGCAGTGATGATTTCGAAGGGATTGGTGGAGATTCCTCCGCGATTTGCCGGCCTGCCGCCTGTCAATCCCGAGGGACGGTGGTGAAAGCGGGGAGGAGGAGAACGGAACCGATAACGGGGACCCTGTTGAGAAACCTCTCACTCGCTTGTACGGCCAGGTTGAACTGGATTCGGTCAGGGCTATCCGCGATCTGGAGAGCATTCTCAAAGAGGTTGTATCGCACCTCCGTAGAGTTGGCAAGGAGGTGAGCATCTCGGTTGACGTGAACGCTGAAGCAGAGGGATTCGATGCTCACACCAGGCGGGTGGTCAGCGAAAACGCCACCCAACTCGGTTTCACTTCCCACGAATTCGAAGAGTAATTGGTGCCATCCAAACGGGGGGATGACCTTGGTTCAGGCTACCCCGCTGGTGGGGATGGACGCTATCTGTGTTTACCGTGTTTTGGGATGACCACCCCGAAGGCATCAGCACAGGCGGCCTCCGAACAGCCCTCCGTAGGCCCCCCGACGGCTAAGCATCCGCCTTGCTCTCCTCACCCAGCATGACCTCCTGACCCTGACGAGTAGGGCGGAGAGAAGGTCTAATCACCATGCGAATAACCGTCGTACCCGGTACCGTATCCCCCGTACTCGGTACGAAGGGCTGTTGCCACTGGAGAAACAAACATGACACCAAGTGAAGATCTAACTTGCCGCCCACACCAGTGGAAGTTAGCCCTTCCGCCGGGATTGACAGAACGCCGCTCCCGCGAGGGTGTGTGGCAAACCGGCACAGGAGCTACTTCTCATCTTCTATGTGAGGGATGCGGCTTGTGGATCGACTGGATCGCCACAATGGATGGCGCTATGGCCAAATACGATGTCTTGATAAGAGGCCGCACGGTGGCCATGATGGGGGAAGTGGAAGAGGGCGGGAAGATACTGCCCAGCCTCCACAAGGGGGAAGAGCTAGACGAGGCTTTTGCCGAATACTTGCACGAAGCCGTTGTAAAGATGACTAAGGATCTAGTCGGGATCATTGGCGGCGAACTAGTAATCGCCTTCTCCACACAAGACCCTGGATCCCGCTGATGGCACAGCCCCCGCCTCAGGGCGATTGTACCAGTCAGGGGAGTCTCCAACCAACACACAACAGGAAGGAGGCCGAGTATGACCGCTTTTGATACCCCTCCCAGTGGTAGACCTGACACCAACTATCGGGAGTGCAGATCATGCCGGTTTTGGGATGGGGATCGCTCCCCGCCGATAGCAAGTGAGGAAAGGGAGGGCCTTTGTAGTGCTGTAGTGGATGGCAAGCTCCCACCGTATTTCTCGAAGGTTCTGAGCTTGTCAGGCGTAGAACCGATCACAAGAATGACCGATTCCTGCTCGTTTCATGAGTACCAGCCGGGCCGTTTCTGAGTACATTGGTGGGCTGACCATCGGCGAGGGTCGCTATGCGGGTGACCGGTTCCGGTTGTTGGTTGGCAGGACGCGGTTTTCTTTCTGGGGTGTTCAAGCAGCCGCGTGATGGTGCAACTGAAGACCATCCTGATATGGTCGGCTGTGACTCCGATGGTCCCTTTGAGCGGTCAACCCCAGAAATTGCGGGTCGGATCTTGTTCTACCTCTGCGATCAGAAACCAAACGGGTTCTTCGGAAATGAGTGGGGAGTTGGGAATCCGTCGGTTGTGATGGGGGGTCCTCCATAATCGGGTTTGTAAGTGAATCCGAGTGTTGGAGGACCCCTGTGGAGACTGATGGTAGGCGTATGTGTGAGGTGTTGGTTGGTCTCGGTGAGGTGGACCTGGTAGGAGTAGAAGAGCTGGTAGGTGGTCGGCTGAGAGTGACGATCCGGTCTCGTAGACCCCGGCCGTTGTGCGGGGGATGTGGGGGGAGGGTGTGGTCCAAGGGTGACCAGTCGGTGGGTTTGGTTGATTTGCCGGCGTTCGGTCGTCCGGTGCGGCTGTTGTGGCTGAAACGCCGTTGGATGTGCCCAGATCGAGGGTGTGGAGCTGGGTCGTTTGTTGAGCAGGATGCTGGGATTGGTCCGGAGCGGGGCTTGTTGACCTCTCGAGCCGGCCGGTGGGGAGAAGCGCTGTTGGAAGCCGACATCGACCGCTTCAGTCAGGTGGAAGCAGTGGGGGTGGACGAGACCCTGTTCTGGAGGGAGGGTCGGTGGAAGACCAAGCGGTGGTGCACATCGGTGGTGGACGTTGGCGGCCGCCAGCTCTTGGACATAGTCCCTGGTAGAACCGCCGAAAGCGCCGATGGTTGGTTCAAGAACCAACCCGATGGGTGGTGTGCGGCGATTCGCTGGGCGGTGCTGGACATGTCAGGCCCCTACCAGGTTGCCTATGACCGTGTGCTGCCCCATGCCCACCAGGTAGCAGATCCGTTTCATGTAGTCCGGTTGGCCAACCACTGCGTAGATTTGGTGCGCCGGAGGGTACAGAACGAAACACTGGGACACCGCGGACGCAAAAGAGATCCCCTCTACCGAATACGGAAACTGTTGAACATGGCCCATGAACGTCTCGACGACCGCGGTAAGAACCGTATCCAAGGGCTGCTTCGGGCTGGTGACCCCTACGGAGAAGTACGGGATGCCTGGTACGCCAAGGAAAGCGTCCGGGACATCTACCAAATAGGGGACCCGAAACTCGCTGCCGAGTTCACCCATCAACTCTCCGGGGATCTCCAGGACCGATCCCTCCCACCAGAGACACAAAGGCTCGGGCGTACAATCGCTCGTTGGGCCACCCAGATCCTCAACTGGCACCATTCGGCGGTGACCAACGGACCAACCGAAGGCTTGAACAATCTGATCAAGCGGATCAAACGAACAGCGTTCGGGTTCCGGAACTTCGCCAACTACCGAATCCGAGCACTCCTATACGCCGGGAAACCCAACTGGAAGCTCCTCACCACCATCACTCCCCGCTAATTTCCGATGACCCCGTAAAATCCGATGACCCGGTTTATGTCGCCGGCTTCGTAAATCCACCGGTTGGGGTGTTATCTGGGGTTTGATACCGAGCAGTAATTACACATCCCCTACCGGTGGAGGAATGATTATGCGCGCGCTTGAACCCGAAGTCACAAACGCGGTCTGGGAAGCTGTGAAGGCCCTGTTGCCGGTGCGGGAGGTCAACCATCCCATGGGTGGTTACCGTCGCCGCATCCCGGACCGTCTCTGTTTCCAGGGAATCTTGATCCGGTTGGTGACCGGCTGCTCATGGGTGACGGCCGAACACTTGTTGGGCGGAGCAGTGTCGGATACCATACTGCGGTCCCGACGCGACGAGTGGACAGACGCGGGCGTGTTCGACGCTGTGGTAACCGAAGCGTTGGCGGCCTATGACCGCATCGTGGGCTTCGACCTTTCCGATGTTTCGGTTGACGGCAGCCGGCATAAGGCGCCCTCCGGTGGGGAAGGAACCGGGAAGAACCCCTGCGACCGGGCCAAATCCGGCTGGAAATGGTCTGTCGCGACGGATGCCAACGGTATTCGGGTTGGTTGGGCCACCGACGGCGCCAACCGTCACGACAGCATCCTGTTCGAACCCACCCTCGAAGCTGTCAGCGACCGAGGTCTCCTGTTCGATGTCGAGACCCTGCACCTAGACCGGGGCTATGACAGCAAAGGAGTGCGAGCTTTCTGCGAAGCTGTCGGGATCACCGACGTCATCTGCGCCAAAAAACGGCCACGAGGCCAAGCCAACCACACCAAACTACCCACACCCCTCGGCATGCGATGGACCGTCGAACGGACCAATTCGTGGCTGTCGAACTATGGGCAACTACGCCGCAACACCGACCGGCGTATCCACCACCGGCTAGCGCAACTCGCTCTCGCCATCGTATTCATTGTCACGATCAAGCTCATCAACTGGCGAAACCGCTGGAACCCCACCAACTAGCAATCCGCGCGCCCTCTTAGCCTAGATCCACCGGTGGGTTGTGGGGTGGGTGGGGGTGAAATGCGGTGAAGTGCCTCTCTGACCTGGGAGAATAGCTGTTATGTAAGAACGGCTGTCACCCAGGCAGAGGAGGCACTTGTTGTGAAAAGGATACCAAGCGATATTGACCGGTTGGACGTGAGGTTCGATGAGGGGTCGTTGGTGGCGGATGCGGGGTTGTTGGTGGCGGGTTCGTTGATGAAGCGGCTGGGTATGGAACAGCTTTTGGACAAGACCGTGCGACTGGGCAAACGCGAGGGCGGTGCCCGTCCGGGTCGCAAAGGTGTTGTCTTTGGTGGCGTCGATGCTGTGCGGCGGCACTCATATTGATCATGCTGATCGGCTGCGGTCGGGGGCAACCCGCAAGGGTGTTGCCGTTTTTGGGTGATGGCCCCTTCCACGTTGGGAACGTTTTGTGCGTTCGTTCATGTGGGGTCATGTCTGCCAGTTGCACAAGGCCTTGGGAGTGCTGTTGAAATGGGTGTGGTCCCTATCGGGCGCCGGTCCCGGCGACCGGCCGCTGGTCATCGATGTTGACCCCCGCCATTTGTGAGGTGTCGGGCAGGAGCAAGGAAGGCGCTTGCTATGGTCATACCCAAGTGTTGGGATACCATCCGCTGGTGGCCGGGCGGGCGGACACCGGAGACGTTCGTTCATCATCGTCTGCGCAAGGGCTCCTCGCAGAAGGGAAACACCCGTTTTATGGTTGAGACGGTCAACCGGGTGAGACGGGCCGGGGCTACCGGTCCGATCACCATACGGGCCGACAAAGGCTTTTGGTCCCCGAAAGACGGTGAAGAAGCTGGAAGGGATGGGAGTGGAGTGGTTCATCGCTATTCCACGGTATCCCAACGTCAAACAGGCGATAGAGGACATAAACGACTCGGAATGGGTTGAGATCGGCTACACCCCCGACGGGGTGGCGCAAGTGGCCGAAACCACCATCGTCACCAAGATCGACAAAACAGAACACACGGTGCGTCTGAAATATCAGACGCACCCGCCTCACCGACCCCGAACAGCAGCCGCTGTGAAAAAGATTGGCGACATCACACATTCGCCACCAACAACCACCTGCCTGCGACAGAGGCCGACCGGACGTACCGCAACCACGCCCGCGTGGAACCGGGGCATCCGCGATTTGAAACATCACACCGGACCGGGTTCACTGCCCATCAGGGCGGTTCTTCGCCAACGCCGCCTGGATGGCCGCCGCGGTGATCGCCCACAACCTATTGCCGGTGGATCAACCACCACACCGGCCAAGGTTCCCCCCAACAGCTCACCAACGAAAAACACCGTCCGCAACCGACTGTTCAAACTGCCCGGAAGAATCGTCAACCACGCAGGACAACTGATAGTGCGGCTACCCACAAACTGGCCATGGGCACCCGCCTACCGGACCACCCTCCAAAACATCCGCGCCCTGCCACAACTCTGCTGACCCCCCACCAGATTTCCGCCAAGACCAACACAAAGACGCCCCTCCCCCAGAATTCAGCGCGTCCCCACACACCCCTTGCACGGTCTGACACTCCCCCAAACCAAGCAGACACCCATCAAACCTCACGCACCCGGCACAAAACCATCCCTCACGCTCCCGAACAACCGAAAAGCCCGCGTAACCCCACCCCCGGACGGTCAAATCGGTGGATTGAGGCTTAGTGCCGGGCGTTTTCACGTCTGCGGGCTGATGAAGGACGGATCGGTGGTTTGCGGGGGTGATGACAGCGAGGGTCAAGCCACGCCGCCCTAGCCGTAGTGTGTCCCTGTCAGCGCCGGGGAACGCACCCTCCGTGGGAATCGGATCTCCTGGCAACTGTGGTCCGGGCACAACGAAAGCGCCCACACACGGGCGAAGAGGGAACACCGCCGCAACCGGCGATGCCCCCATACCTCCGTCTGGCGGGCCGCTCCCACCAGCGCGCCGTCCTGCTCCCGTTCGAGCGCCCGGCGGGAACCTAATGAAGCCTCCAATTGCGTGTCCTCCTGCCGACACCCGAGGCGCCTCCTTGAATGCCTCTGGGTCGCTCTGCGAAGGCCTCTTCCAAACTCTGAGGAATGACTGGCATCTGCCGGTGTAGCCTTTGACTGATGGCTGACCCCAGAGAATTGCCCCAGCAGGTTGCTGATCTGATCGAATTGGCGAAGCGGTATCTGCGCCAGGAGACGGTGGATCCTTTGCGCAGGATCGGACAATCGGTGGGGAGAGCGGTGATGGCCGCGCTGCTGGTGGGATTGGGAGTGGTGATGGTGGGCATGGGCTTGCACCGGTTCCTGGCCGAAGCCTTGCCCAAGGGCCAATGGTGGGAGGTTGCCGCTTCAGCCATCGTGGTGGTGGTGTTCTTGCTGGCTGCCACGATCGTGGCTAGGAGGGTGAGGACCGACAGTGAGTGATCAACCCGGTGTGGTTACCCGTCAGGACCTTGAGTTGGGCGCCCAGGAGATCGTTGACACCCTGACCGAGACCGGCGACTCAATGAAGAGCCCGGTCTTTCTGAAAGGACTGGGAGTGGTGGCTGCCTTGGGATTGGTTTACTGGGTGGGACGGCGCCGGGGACGGAAACGGATCAGAAAGGCGATATCAGAACTGGCCCGAATGGTATGAAAGGCCGACCCGCCGGAGGGCAAGGGGCCCCTACTGCGAAAACCTGAAGGAGGCCGAAAGGGGAGGAGTACGGATCAACGGCGCAATCGCAGCCGTTTTGATGTCCAGCGCCACACTAGAAGGCCTGCCACCATCAGCCAGAAGTCTCCGGTGCGCGCTCCACCGAAGGCGTAATCTCGTGCTAGGCGTTTGAGGTGGTTGGTTATCACGACAGGGGTATGACGACATTGGTATAAGGTATGAACCTAAGGCTAACCACTTGGCGAAAGGAGCGGCATTGATCGGCAACCGGATGAGAAGAGCTTTGGTCTGGATTCTGGTGGTGGCCTTGGTGCTCACCTTGTTGACCTCGGTGTTCTCCGTCTTTCAATGAAAGTTCTGCTTCACCAAACCCGCCGGGAGGTCGAGGTCAGAGGACCGAGGACGGTCAAGGCCTTGCTGAACCGACTGGACCTGGTGTCAGAATCGGTGTTGGTGATCAGGGGGGACCAACTCCTCCCCGATGAGGAACGGCTCCGGCCCGACGACTTCATCGAAATACGCCCGGTCATCTCGGGGGGTTGACGACGCGGTGAAGTGCCGGGTTTGCCGGGGACGGGCTGTGATCGCCGTGCGGCGTCACAACGCCGGGTTCTGCAAGGACCACTTCATAGCGCATATTCACCGTCAAGTGGAACGGACCATTTCCGACTATGGCATGTTCGGGCACGGCGAGCGCCTTTTGCTGGGCGTGTCGGGAGGAAAGGACAGCTTGGCTCTTTGGGAGATCCTCACCGTCTTGGGACACGAGGTGGACGGGGTCTACCTGCACCTGGGCATAGGTGATTACAGTTCCGACGGGCTTCGATTCAGCCAGGAGTTCGCAGCGCGGCGGGAACTCTCGCTGGAGGTAGTGGATCTGGAGGGAGAACACGGGTTCTCGGTGCCTCAGGCCAGCGAGGTGACTGCCCGCGTGGCTTGCTCCGCCTGTGGCCTCTCCAAGCGTTATCTGCTCAACGAGGTGGCTTTCCGGCGAGGATACGACGTGCTGGTGGTCGGCCACAACCTGGACGACGAGGCCGCTGTTCTGTGGGGAAACGTGCTGCGCTGGCAGGTGGACTACCTGTCCCGGCAGCGACCGGTGCTTCCCGCCTCAGAGGAGGGATTGCTGCGCAAGGTGAAACCACTGGTGAGAGTGGCGGAGCGGGAGACTGCCGCCTACGCGGTGCTTCGGGGGATCGATTACGAGATAGAGGAGTGTCCCATGGCTTCCGGCAACACCATCAACCGCAACAAGGAGTGGCTCAACCTCATGGAAGAACGGTCCCCGGGTCTCAAGGCCCAGTTCCTGTTCGGCTTCCTGGATAGGGGAGCGGCATACTTTCCCCCCAATCCACCTGATCTGGCGATGTGTGGGGAGTGCGGGCAGCCAACCCCGGGTGAACTCTGCGCCTTCTGCCGCTTGAAGAAGGCCACCGTGGTGCGCATCGCAGACCGGCGGTCGCTATGACTGAAGACACGCCGACCCACCGTCCCTTCGGAGCGGAAGAGATGGCCCTTTTGATCGATGGAAAGGGACGGCGCTTTCTGGTCCTGCTGCATCCGACCCGGCGCTTCGAGTATCACATGGGAGTGGTGCCTCATACTGACATCATCGGGCAACCCGAGGGGACGCTGCTGCGCTCATCGTCGGGCTCGCGGCTGCGCCTGCTTCGTCCCCGGTTGGCCGACTTCATTCTCAAGATGAAGAGAGGCGCCCAGGTGGTTTACCCCAAGGACATCGGTCCGATATTGATGTGGGCCGACATCGCTCCCGGTATGACCGTGGTGGAAGGTGGGACTGGTTCGGGAGCCTTGGCAATGGCCCTGGCCCGGGCCGTCGGCCGTGGAGGTCGGGTGGTAACCGCCGAGATTCGGGACGATCACGCCTCCCACGCCCGCAAGATGATCAAACGCTGGTTCGGTGAGATTCCCGCTCAACTGGAGTTGTACCGGGGACCGATCGAGGACGCTATCTCCGAGGTGGCCCCCGACCGGGTGGTTCTGGACATTCCCGAACCATGGCATGCGGCGAAAGTGGCAGCGACCTCACAACCGCCCGGAGCAGTGTTCTGCTCATATCTGCCCACCGTGCCGCAGGTGCAGAAGTTGGTGGAAGTGATGAAGTCCAGCGGGGGCTTCTGTGAAACGGAGATCTTCGAGACTCTTCACAGGGAATGGAATGTGTACGGTCTCTCGGTTCGCCCCCGCCACCAGATGGTGGGGCACACCGGATTCGTGGTGGTCTCCCGGGTCAAGCGCCCGGACCGGCGGGTAGCGCCGCCGCAGACGCCGTCTGAATAGTCAAACATCTCCCGCCCTCCCAACCGGTCGGCCGACCGCCCATAACTCATATGAGGGGAATCGACCTACGGGTCGTCATCCTTCGTACCGGTGACTCGCGAACCGCGTGGTCAAGGGTCTCGTTGGCTGGGAGCGTCAGGATGGCCGGGAAGGCAGGCGAAATCGAACGGTAGCGGTGGGTGTTGACAGGCGCTTCAGCGCCTCGTCAGGCTAGGGTTCGATGAAAATGCACTCGCCAGGGCATTCTTCGGCGGACTCAATGGTGATGTCCTCTTGCCCGGCGGGCACCACGGCGAGCCCTCCGGCGCCTTGATCGTGGCCCTCTTCTTCGGCGTAGATGGTTTCGCCTTCCCGAACGTAGGCCAAGCCGTCGTCCAAGAGAACGAATACATCCGGGGCGATCTCCTCACACAGACCGTCACCCGTGCAGAGATCTTGGTCGATCCAAACCTTCATAACTGCTTTTGTCTCACTCCGTCGGGGTGTGTCACTTCAATCATAGCAAACCTGAGGTCTCAAAGTGCAATCCAATTTCGTATACTGTCCCGCACAGCTTCAAATTCCCAGAGCAGGAGACATGTTCGAAAAACGCCGACCCGACTACTCTGATCCCTCTGCTGTTATCGCCCAGTTGGAGGGCGAATTGGCCCGGTTGCGATCGGAAACGCCCCGTCGGATGGATGCCTTGCAGCACCAACTGGACCAGACCCGTCGGCAGCTTGACCGGGTGCGGGCGCAGAACGAGAAGCTGGGGGGACTCCTTACCGAAGCCAGGGAACAACTGGCCATGCTGCGCACCGAGATCGAGCGACTCACCAGCCCTCCCAACCCGTTCGGAACGGTCCTGCAGGTGCACACCGACGGCAAGGTGGACCTGGTGACCGGCACTCGCAAGCTGCGGGTGGACGCTCAGCCCTCCATCGAGGTGAAGTTGCTGCAACCGGGGCAGCAGGTCCTGTTGAATGAGGCATACTCCATCATTGATGTTCGCGACTTCGACGGCGCCGGAGAGGTGATGGTGGTGAAGGATCGCCTGGGACAGGACCGTTTGCTGGTGCAGGCGCACGGAGACGAGAACCGCGTGGTGTGGGTGGCCGGACCGTTGCAAGACGTCCCCCTCCGGATGGGTGACAACGTGCGGGTGGATGTGCAGGGCAGTATGGCGCTTGAGAGACTGGCCCGTCCGGAGGTGGAGGAGTTGATCCTGGAAGAGGTGCCCGACATCACCTACCTGCAGGTGGGGGGCCTCAAGGCCCAGATCGAGATGATCCGGGACGCCGTGGAACTCCCGTACGTGCACCGCGAGTTGTTTTCCTGCTACGAGTTGAAGCCTCCCCAGGGCATCCTGCTGTATGGACCGCCCGGCTGCGGGAAGACTCTGATCGCCAAGGCGGTGGCGAACAGTCTTGCCACTGCCGTGGCCGAGCGAACCGGACATCCCGACGCCCACTCCTACTTTCTCAACATCAAGGGTCCGGAACTGCTGAGCAAATGGGTGGGGGAGACCGAGCGTCAGATCCGGCTCATCTTCCAGCGGGCCAAGGAGAAGGCGTCGGAGGGAGTCCCGGTGATCGTGTTCTTCGACGAAATGGACTCGCTGTTCCGCACCCGGGGCACCGGCATCTCCTCGGATGTCGAGTCCACCATAGTGCCGCAGTTGCTGTCGGAGTTGGACGGGGTGGAATCGCTGCGCAATGTGATCGTCATCGGGGCCTCCAATCGCGAGGACCTGATCGATCCCGCCATTCTGCGGCCGGGCCGGTTGGACGTGAAGATCAAGATCTCCCGTCCCGATGAAGTAGCAGCCCGTGAGATCTTCGGGATTTACCTGACCTCCGATCTTCCCTACAACGCCGCGGATTTGGCGGAGTCTGAGGGTGACACCCCCAAGATGCTGGGCGATCTGATCTCAGCGGTGGTAGAGGACATGTACTCGGAGAAGAAGGAGAACCGCTTCCTGGAGGTGACCTACGCCAATGGTGACCGCGAAGTGCTGTTCTTCAAGGACTTCTCCAGCGGAGCCATGATCGAGAACATCGTCCGCCGATCCAAGAAGAGCGCTATCAAACGCTACCTCAATGGAGGCGAACCCGGTATTGGGCGAAAGGACCTGTTGGCGGCAGTGCGCCGGGAATTCCGCGAGCACGAAGACCTCCCCAACACCACCAATCCCGACGACTGGGCGAAGATCTCCGGCAAGAAGGGCGAGAGGATCGTTTACGTCCGCACGCTGCTGGAGGATGGCGAGGGGCGGATGGTTGAGACGGTGACAACCGGGCAATACCTCTGATCACCGGGAGTCCTACCTCCTGATGGCCATTCCCAAGGTGCTGGGCACCGAGACGGAGTACGGCGTGATCATCCGGAATCGGAGCCACCAGCACCAGGCACTGGCCGCTGCGGCAGTGATCGACAATTACCCAGGCGGTCCGGTCAGAGTCCAGTGGTCCTATGAACACGAGTCTCCGGGCAGCGATTCCCGGGGATTCGGACACGAGAACTTCGGGATTCCCGAGCCCGAGTCGGCTCTGATCAACTCGGTGCTCACCAACGGTGCTCGCTTGTACGTGGACCATTCCCATCCCGAGTACTCGGGTCCCGAATGCCTGGATCCCCGGGAAGCGGCCCTGTATGACAAGGTGGGTGAGTTGGTCATGGCCCGAGCGGGCCGGGCGGTCCAGGAGACGCTACCGCCCAACCAGCACATGCGGCTCTACAAGAACAACAGCGACGGCAAGAGCAGCAGCTACGGCGCCCACGAGAACTATCTCCTATCTCGGCAGACGCCCTTCGGCAAGGTGGTCAGATACCTTCCCACCTTTTTGGTCACCCGGCAAATCTTCACCGGCTCAGGGAAGGTTGGCGCCGAGAATCACCGACCGGCATGCCCGTATCAGATAACCCAGCGCGCCGACTTCTTCGAAGAGGTGGTGGGATTGGAGACCACCCTGCGACGGCCGATCGTCAATACCAGGGACGAACCGCACGGCGACCCCACCCGCTACCGCCGCCTGCACATCATCATCGGCGATGCCAACCTCTCCGAAGTCCAGATCTTCTTGAAGCTGGGGGTCACCGCCTTGTTCCTTCACGCCTTCGAAGACGACTTCCTGCCGTCACCACTGCAACTGGAGGACCCGGTGAAGGCCTGCTGGCGGGTCAGCCACGATCTCAGCCTCACCGAACCGTTGAAAATGGACAACGGCAGCACCGCCACCGCCCTGGAGCTTCAGTTCCGCTACTTGGAATGGCTGTCGGACTATGTCGGTGAGCACCTGGAGGGTGAGGTCTGGCCGCAGGTGCTGGACGAGTGGGAGGGAATACTCGTGGACCTGGAACGCGATCCCGGACTCACTGCCGATCGGTTGGACTGGACGGCCAAGCTGGGATTGTTGAATGCCTACCGGACCCGGCAGGACCTGAGTTGGTCCCACCCCAGGCTGGCGGCCCTGGCGTTGCAGTATCACGACGTGGAGCCCAGCCGGAGCATCTATCACCGACTGGTGCGCAGCGGCGCAATGCGACGCCTGTTCACCGACGCCCAGATCGAAAGAGCGGAACGGATCCCACCAGAGGACACCCGGGCATGGTTCAGAGGATTGTGCGTATCACGGTTCGGCGACTCACTGGTGGCAGCCAACTGGGACTCACTGCTGTTTGAAAGGAAACCCGGCGACCTCGTCAAAGTGTCTATGATGGAGCCTTTGAAGGGCAGCCGAATCGGTGCTGGTCCGTTGCTGGACCGGGTCTGCGATCCGGCAGGACTGATACGCGAATTGAGCAGGAAGAATGGCTGATCAAGAACAGGGAAGGCGCCGCCGCAGATCCAAGGGCGGTCCACCGTCTGGTGACGGGGACTTGGCCGGGTTGGGGATGGCTCAGGTCGACTCGGAGAAGATAGACGAACTGCTGGATGAGATCGACAGCGTCTTGGAGGAGAACGCCGAGGAGTTCGTGAAGAATTACGTACAGAAAGGAGGGGAGTGACCGAACTGCCCCAATGGGGTCTGTCGCTGGGGGCGCCAACGCCCGGCGCCAGTTTCTCCGACCTTCTGGAGTCCTTGGGTTTGGCGCCGGAATGGAAGGTGCCCGCCTCGCCGACTCGAGAACTGCATGCACCGGAGGGCACCACTGTCTTGGCCTCCCGCTACCGGGACGGGGTGATAATCGGCGGTGATCGACAAGCCACCGAGGGTCATCTGATCGCCCATCGCCGGATCCGTAAGGTGTACCCCTCTGATCGAATGTCGGCGGTCGCCGTGGCAGGAACCGCCGGTCTGGCGCTGGAGATGGTGCGCCTGTTCAGCGTGGAGTTGGAGCACTACGAGAAGATCGAGGGATCGATGCTGAGTTTGGAGGGGAAAGCCAATTTCCTGGCCCGCCTGGTCAGAGCACAATTGCCGCTGGCATTCCAGGGACTGGCGGTGGTGCCGCTCTTTGCCGGGTACGATCGGAGGGCCGACTTGGGCAGGGTTTACACCTTCGATGTGGTGGGAGGACGGTACGAGGAGCACGATTACGGAGCGGCGGGCTCGGGGGCGGTGCAGGCCCGCGCCTATCTTCGCACGGCTTGGCGGCCGCAAATGAGCGAGGATCAGATCATCGAGAGAGTCATGGGGGCCCTGGTGGCCGCTGCCGACGTGGACGTTGCCACCGGTGGCCCGGATCTGCGAAGAGGCATCCTTCCCAACCTGGTTGTGATCGACCGGGGTGGGGTCCGCGAGATTTCTGATGACCGCCTGACTGAGGTGGCCACTACTTCGATGAGGGAAGGCCGATGAACCCCGGCTTCTATGTGACGCCCGAGCAGTTGGTGCGAGATCGCGCCGAGTTCGCCCGCAAGGGGATTGCCCGGGGGCGGTCGATCCTGGCCATGGAATACGAAAAGGGCGTCTTGATGCTGGCGGAGAATCCGGGGGGTTCCCTCCATAAGATCAGTGAGGTCTATGATCGGATCGCCTTTGCAGGGGTGGGGCGCTATAACGAATTCGAGACGCTTCGCAAGGCCGGCATCCGCCAGGCCGACGTGATGGGGTATTTGTACAGCCGTGACGATGTCACCGCTTTGGGGTTGGCGACCGCCTTTTCACAGACCCTGGGAGTGATCTTCTCTCACGAGACAAAGCCATTCGAAGTGGAGCTTCTCATCTGTGAGTTGGGGGAGAACGGACAGCCCAACCAGATGTTGCAGATCAGCTACGACGGGACCTTGCTGGAGGGCCGGGGAGTGGTGGCTATCGGAGGAAAGGCCGACATCCTGGGAGAAGGTCTCCGGGAACGCTTCAGGGACGGGTTGGAACTGGATGCTGCTCTCCGCCTGGGAATGAAGGTGTTCGCCGAAACCGAACGCCGACCGTTGGACGGGTGGGAAGCAGCAGTTCTGGAGCGGGGTCCGGCCAGACGTTGTTTCCGCCGCCTGGCCGGACCCGAGTTGGAAAGGGCCTCCGCACAGGCCCTTTCCTCCTGAAAGTCAGGGAGTGATCGCCTCGGCAATGAGCCGAGCGTTAGTCACCAGCCACTTCGGATAGGTGTCGGCGTCCGATCCCGGTGGTCCCAGCGACCCGGTGTACAGTTCCACCACCTGCAGGGGAGGATCAAATTCGGCGGCCACCGTATTGGGAAG
Source organism: bacterium OM1 bin76 (assembly GCA_002238785.1). Taxonomy (GTDB): domain Bacteria; phylum Actinomycetota; class Acidimicrobiia; order Spongiisociales; family ZC4RG35; genus Bin76. Next base: position 19,346 of record MPNA01000026.1, read on the forward strand.
TCCGTCGTCCGCCGTGGTCTCTGTGAAGATCGCCGTCACACCCTCGGCTCTGATCTTATCCACCAGTTCGGCGAGATGAGCGGTGCCTGGCTGCGCAAGGGTGCTTCCCCCCGAAAGGATGGTGTCGAGGATCTCGAAGTCGAAGAACGCTCCGAAGTAGGAGAAGGCGTCATGATTAGTCACCAGTTTCCGGTGGTCCTCGGGAACCGCTGACAGCAACTCCTCGGCCTCGGCAGCCGCATCTTGGATCTGGGCTATGTAGTTGGTGGCCCTTTCGTTCCACTCGGTGGCCGACAGACCCTTTCCTATCTCGATCAATTCCGCGGCGATGAGGCGCACTGCTTTTTCCATGCGGGAGGGATCGAACCAGAAGTGGGGATCGAATGCCCCTTCGTGTCCGTGGTCGCCCTCTTCTTCGTCGTGGTCGCCTTCCTCTTCGTCGTGGTCGCCCTCTTCTTCGTCGTGGTCGCCCTCTTCTTCGTCGTGGTCGCCCTCTTCTTCGTCGTGGTCGCCTTCCTCTTCGTCGTGGTCGCCCTCTTCTTCGTCGTGGTCGCCTTCCTCTTCGTCGTGGTCGCCCTCTTCTTCGTCGTGGTCGCCTTCCTCTTCGTCGTGGTCGCCCTCTTCTTCGTCGTGGTCGCCCTCTTCTTCGTCGTGGTCGCCCTCTTCTTCGTCGTGGTCGCCCTCTTCTTCGTCGTGGTCGCCCTCTTCTTCGTCGTGGTCGCCCTCTTCTTCGTCGTGTCCCCCTCTTCCTTCGCCCCATTCCATGGGATCAGAAAGGTCACCAACCTCCAGAATGCGAGCTCCGTCCTCCCGAGCGGACTCGAACACTGCCATGAAGCTCTCCTCCAGGCCCAGGCCGTTTGCCACCACCAGGTCCGCCTCTCGGATCTTTACCCCGTCTTGGGATGACAGTTGAAAATCATGGGGATCGGCGCCGATCGGAAGCAGAACCTCCACCTGGCCGTCATCGCCGACCAACGACTTAACAATGTCACCCAAGATGGTGGTAGTGACCACTACATACAAAGGGTCCTCTACATCCAAAGGGTCCTCTTGTTGAGCCTCCGAAGAAGGCTCCGATCCCTCAACCACAGCAGTTTCGGCGGGTGCTCCGTCGCCGTCACCGCATGCGGTCAACACCAGTAGCGTTGCCACAATAGCTGCCCAGATTCTGACTATTCCAGCCTGATGCATTTGTCTACTCTCCTGCGTAATAGTGATAATCATTATCATACTAACTGTGTAATGGCCTTCGTCAAAACACTTCACTGAAGGCGCAGCCAGGTTGCCGGACAGCAGGAAGTTGCCGGCTGTCAGCTAAGGAGCGCTCTGTGTCCTACGCCGAAGAGGCGGGTCATACCGAGGAGGGACCTTGCGGGGCGGCAAGGAAGCCAACAACAGACCGGTGGAGATCGCTATCTGCGAAACGGCTTCTTCAATGGCTTCCTTGGTGATGGAAGAGGGCTTCTGAACCCCGCTTACCTTCCGCACGAATTGAAGGGCGGCCGCCTCGATCTCCTCCTGAGTGGCCGGCGGTTCGAGTCCCCGCAGGATGGTGATATTCCGACACATGGCCACGATTCTACGGAAGTGGATGACGGTCCGCAGGCACAGGTCGGAATGTGGATTCAAGGCAGGTAGTCGGGGTTGGAGAGAAGTTTCCACACCTTGTGCCGGGCCAGGGCCTTTCAAGTAGGAGGAAAGGGAAGCTGCAGCCAAGAAGGCCGGGAGGAGGTCTCAATCTCCACCACCCACTTGACCCACCAGAATCCCCGGCGTCCGGGAGCCACCAGGCGGACGGGAAACCCGTGCCCCGGACTGAGTGAATGTCCCCCCAACCGGTGGGCCAGCCACACCCGGGACAGGTCGCTGGTCGGAAGGCGCCGCTGATATCCGGTGGCCGATCTGACAACCAAGCTTCTGGCTTGTTGAGGATCGACCAGCCGATCAAGGCGGACTCCCTCCCATTCCTGTTCGGAGTACCAGCCGCCGGTGCAATCCAAGATGGCGCTGAACCTGTCGCTTGGCAAGCCCTTCAATCCCTCCAGCGTGAGCTTCGCCTGATTCACCGTCAGTGTCCAAGAGGCGGCGTCGACGCGGGGCGTGCGATCATCCAGCCAGGAGGTGACCGGCATCCCCGCCGGGTCGCCGGAACTCCGTTCGTGAGACCCGGTGAAGCGGCGCCCGGCACCGGGGAGGCCTGCTGCTCGGACTGTCGATTCCCAACCCGCCCAAACCACCGCCGCCAAACCGGCCAAACCAGCACTGCGGAGCAAGGCCCGGCGGTCCAGATCGACCCGCCGCAGGCGTACCGGATGGGAACGGTAGTGCAGCCACGCCAACACCAGTGCTGTGAACCCCCCGCCCACATGCACCTGCATGACGGTCAGCGGACCGATGCGGTAGGTCAAACCAGTGGCGTGGAGGAGGCCGGACATCAGAGTGATGATCACCACACTGCCCAACGCCACCGAGATCCAGCGAGTGGGTCGCCGGCGGGCCATCCCCCGTCTGACTATTGCTGATTTCCACGGGGTCAGAAGCGCCACCCCCAAGGCCATCACCGCATGCATGGTGGTGGGGTCCACCAGCCAGTCGACCCCAATCGCGAAGGACAGCCCACCCGTCAGAGCCGCCAAAGGCAGCAAAACCGCCAGCGCCAGGTTGGTGCGCCTACCAGAGGACCTACGTCTGGAGCGGCTCATCCTCCAGCACCTCTAGGTGGGGCAGTTCCAGGTCTGCCAGCCCTCTCCCTCGTACACCAGGTAGGCGGCCACCGCCGCGTTCGCAACCGGATCGAAGGGATCGTAGCCGCGGAACCCGGCCAGTTGGGCATGGTCGGGCCAGAAATCAGGATCGTGCTGGAATAGGCCCACCCGCCCGGTCAGCGGATCGATAGCCTGCGGATCGAACCTGGACAGGCACCAAGCCAGGCGCAGCGCCCGCACCGCGTCGTCCTCGAGGAAGTACCGGGAGGTTATCTCCATTACATCGGCAGAGGTGAGTGTCTTGCGCCGCAGAAAGGGGGCATCCTGCGGGCCGGTCTCCTCGGGGGGGGACAGCAGTTCGTCAACCTCGAGATTCTCGGGGAATAGGTCGGCAATGGCTCCAACATTGTCGATCAAGAGGCTGTCGCTGGCGGGACTCAGATCCGAGACCAGCAACTGGGCGGCCGCTCCTCCGGCGCTGCGACCATGGAGTACCAGAGTCAGACGTTCGATGGGCGGGGCGGTTGCGGGCTGGCGTCGGGAGAACAGGCTGATCAGCCCCAGAACGGTGACCACCAGCACGAAGAAGGAGAGGCTTAACCAGATCACTCGCCGGCGGCGCTGTTGTTGCAGCCAGTCCCTCTCGGGCTGGTCGAAGACACGGCCTGAGGAGGAGGTCATGGCGGAAAGGCGGAGATGATCCCTTCCCGAGCATGCCTCCAGGCCTGGTTGTTCATATCCAGAAAACCCAGGTGTCCTCCGCGGGGGAGAATTAATGTCTGAACCGGGTCGCCCGCAGCTGAGGCCTCCTCGGCGTATCCGGTGGAGTGTGCCGCCGGGACGATGTCATCGTCCGTAGCGTGGATCATCAGGGTGTCGACGCCCAGGGGCAGCAGGAGGCGGCGGGATCCTGGCCCCGCAGGTAGGCGCGGTCCAGGTCACTGTCAGAGCGCAAGGTGGTGACTCCGGCCATTGAAACCGCCAACCGCGGACTGTGACCCCACCTTCTCCACCACAAAGACGCCATCAGCGCCAGATTGCCGCCCGCCGAATGGCCGACCAGCGCCAACCGTTCGGTGTCCAGGTCCTCTCGGGAGGCGATCAGGCGATGAGCCTGCCTGGTGGTTTCGAGGGTGACAGGGAACCTACCCCCACGGTGGGGCGGCAGATACTCGAAGTTGTAGGTGGCGTAACCCTGGGCGGCAAGATCCACCGCCATCCCGTCCAACTGGTCTCTGCGCCATTGCCCCATCCATCCTCCGCCATGTAGGAGAACCAACACCGGGTGGGGTCCCCGGCCCTCGGGCAACCGCAGGTCGCCGACCGCCCCGTCCTCGCCCATGACTTCCTGAGGATTTCCCAGCCTCCGGTAGTGGAGGTGGCGGACGCCCCACAAGTATCCCTCCACGCCCCGTCCGTAAATGGTGCGCACACACGCCTCCGACACCACCGAGCGCCTTCTCCACGGCTCTCTTTCCATGATGTTGGAGATGTGAACCTCAACGGTTGGGATCTCCACCGAAGCCAGAGCATCAGCCAGCGCCCGTGAATAATGAGTGAAGGCTCCCGGGTTGATCAGCAATCCGTCGGTCTCTCCCCGCAGGCTGTGGAGGTGGTCGATGATGGCACCCTCGTGATTGGATTGGAAGTGGGAGATCTGAGCACCGACCGACCGTCCCCAGGCAGTCAGCAACCGTTGCAGCCGTTCCAAGGTCGTGTGACCGTACACCTCCGGTTGCCGTTGGCCCAACAGGTTGAGGTTGGGTCCGTTTATCACCGAGATGTGCATGCCCATAGGCCGGAGGCTACTCAACCCTGGACGACCGCAGCAACGGCAAATGCTCGGGCAGCAAGCGCTGAGCCAACCGGAGAGTCTCCGCTCCAAGCTTCCCGTCCGACACCGTGGCCCGGGACGCAAGTTCCCCCAGCAGCGACTCTGCTACCTCGGTGGTGGATATGTCTTTGCGAACCGAGCGCAACGATCCGGTAGCGGCCGGGTCCCAGGGGAAGGAAAGCTCCCGGTAGACAGGAGTCAGGACCCGATTGATCGGTTCTCTTCCGTAAACCACCACCACTCCTCCCACATGTGCCACCCCGCGCCGCAGACGCTGGCCGACTCCCATCACCTTGATCCGCCCCTCCAGGTTGACGCTGTACCGCCCCGGACAGTACTCCCCGGGTATTTCGCCCACCCGGGCGTCGAATCCCAGACACCGCAGGGCCCCCATCACGATGCTGTCGACCTCGGTGAACCGACCGGTGATATCGCGGAGGGGATCGTGGGTGGGTATCGCCCAAGAGAAGGCCAAAGTCCCTTCGTGGAACACCGCAGCCCGTCCACCGGCCAGTCGCTCCACCGCCTCGAACCCCTCCTCCCGACACGCTTGAACGGCACGCTGGTAACCCTCTGCCACCATGTCCTGCCGCCCGAAGGCCACCACCCGCCCTGGAACATAGAGGCGGAACGTCTCCCCGAGCCTTGCTGCGGCGACCTCTTCCAGAATGGCGCGGGAGACCGCCGTGTCCAGTGCGGGATTCCCCGGATGGGATTGCCGGATCACGGTGATTGAACGCTGATGGAGGTGATCAGAATTCATCGGGCTAAAACTAGGGTCAGACCGAGTCAAGAGGTCGTGTGGTAACGGGACCAGTCGGTGCGCCGCAGGACAAAAGAGGTGGTGTCAGGTTCCGAAAAATGATCACGGGGACCCGCCCCCTTGAAACCGGGCCAGTGGCAGCAATACGAAGATGAGGCCGGCGGCGCCGAGCAAACCGGCGGTGTAATAGGCCACCGCGTGAAACCCCACCGCTTGGTACATGGCACCTGCCACTAGCGGAGAGACGGTGGACATGACCACCGCCGCGAAGGAGACTACTCCCAGGGCCGTGGCCGCCACCGTTCCATCGAAGAGGTCGAAGACCGCTGCTGTCAGGACCGGTTGGTCCGGATAGAGGAATACCCCCAGCAGCGCCACCACCACCGTGAAAGGCGCGCCATGCTCGAAGACGACTAGCAGGAGCGCCATCAGGCATGACCATCCCAGAGCCGGTGCCAGCACGGCCTTGCGGCCCAACCGGTCGGACAGGTGGCCCACTGCCGGCTTGGTTACCAACCCGATGGCGATCAGCAACCCGATGTGCAGACCTCGCCAGGCCGGGGTCAGGCCCAGTTCGCTGTGAAGATACAGGGGAAGGGTGGTCAACAGGGCCACCAGGGCCATGGCTCGCAACCCGTACACCGTCGCCATGCCCCATAGCAGCCGGTTGCGAAGCAGTCGCCCGGTGAGTTGCCAGCGCCGGGAGGAAGCCTCCCGGTGGGTCTTGGGGGTCCATCCGATGTTTCTGAAGGCCCAGATTCCCAGCGCGGCTGCCAGTGCCGGGATCAGTGCATAGGCGAGAAGCATCTGCCTCCACGCCACGGCCGCCACCAGCACTCCGGTGACCATCGGCCCGATCAAGTCGCCGACGCCCCCTCCCACGCCGTGAAAGGCCAGCGCCGTGCCGCGGCGCCGATGATGGTGGGGGAGGGCGGCCGACGCGGGGAGGTGGCGCAGGGAGAGGGAGGCGGGGCGGCCGACGGGGGAAGATGCGACAGGGAGTGGGAAGCCGCTACCAACACCACTCCGGCCAGGACCACCTGGTGTGCCGGGGAAATGCCGATCAGCACAGCACCTATGGCTGCCGCGGCCAGACACGCCACCAACTGCGTCCCCCAGTACTTGCGCAGTTGGTCTGCCACGATCCCTCCGGGGAGTTTCATCAGTCCGGTGGCCACTTCCCGCGCCGCCAGCACGCCGCCAACCCCGACTCCGCTTAGCACAAAGGCCTGCTGGATCTCGGGCAGGACCACTACGAAACTCTGAACGATCCAGTGGAAAACCGCGTGTCCCACCGCCAGCCCGGGCAGGATGGCCCGCCCTCCCAGCGCCAGGGGCGGAGCATCTGCAGGCCGGTCCCCAGCAGTTGATGGTGTCATGGCCGTCCTCGACGATATCCCACCGGCCCCTCAGCATCGTGGCGTGCTGATGATGGCGTTCTCGGTCCCGTCACCCAGGCGACGCACCCGCTTGACCCGCAAGCAACCATCCGCAACAGCCTACGAAGCATCCGATTGCGGTTGTGGATGCCGCCAAGGAACCGGCCGCTAGGCCATGGCGGGTTCCGATAAACGCCGGGCACAGTTACTCTGGCTCACATGTGGCATGGCTGGTATAGCTATATGCGAAGCCTAGGAGAGGCTCCTCCGGCGATTGATCGCCAACTGTTGCGGAGAGTGATGGGCTATGGGCGGCCGTACCTGGGAAAGCTGTTGGGAGTGCTGATCACGGTGATCCTGATCTCCGGACTATCAGTCGTCCCTCCCATCCTTATCCGCCTGCTCATCGATGAGGCGATACCCACGGGCGATCTGACCGCTCTAACGTGGCTCGGGATCGGAATGGTTGCCGTTCCGGTGGTGAATGCCGGGGTGGGGATTATCCAACGCTGGTGGTCAGCACAAGCCGGAGAAGGCATAATCTTTGACTTACGCGGACAGTTGTACGCTCACCTGCAGCGTATGTCGCTGGGGTTCTTCACCAACACCCGCACCGGAGAGCTCATTTCCCGTATCCAAAGCGATGTGGTAGGCGCCCAGCAGGCCATTACCGGCACGTTCGTCACCATCCTGTCCAACCTGGTGTCGGTGGCCGCAATCCTCACGGTGCTGATCGGCGCAGATTGGAGGTTGACTTTGCTGGCGGTGGCCGCCCTGCCGTTATTCATCACCCCCGCCCGCCGGGCGGCACGGGCCCTTCGGGCGGTAACCGAACGGCAGATGAAGCACAACGCCAACATGTCCTCCATCCTCCAGGAGACCTTCAACGTCTCGGGGGCGTTGCTGGTGAAGCTGTTCGACAGGGGCAGTCGCGAGTTGGGCCGGTTCTCCGAAGAGGCCGCCGGGGTGAGGGAACTGGGGGTGCGAAGCGCCCTGATAGGAACCGGTTTCCGCGCCGCCATGGGGGTGATCAGCGCTTTGGGGACCGCGTCGGTGTTCTGGGTGGGTGGCTGGATGGTGATCGAAGGGCACATCTCGTTGGGCACAGTGGTGATGTTCTCCACCCTGCTGGTCCAGCTTTACGCCCCTCTGACCGCTCTCTCCAACACTCGGGTGGAGTTCGCCACTTCCCTGGTCTCCTTCGAGCGGGTATTCCAGGTGCTCGACATTGCGGTGGATCTCCCGGAGGCGCCGGATGCCCAGGAGTTGATCGAGGTGGAAGGGGAGGTCGAGTTCGACCGCGTCTGGTTCCGATATCCCTCCGAACGGCTGCAGGGGATCGGCGCGTCGCAGCGTTTCACCCCCTGGGATGCCCTTTCGCTTGAGGAGGACACCGACGACCAACCCTTGGTCTCCACCAGGGACTGGGCTTTGGAGGACATCTCGTTCCGGGTTCCGTCGGGAGCGCTGGTGGCGGTGGTGGGGCCGTCGGGCGCTGGCAAGACCACCCTCTCCTACCTGGTTCCCAGGCTCTACGAAGTCAACCGGGGAAGCGTGCGGATCGACGGTCACGACGTCCGGGGACTGACCTTTGCCTCTCTGGCTCGGGCGGTGGGTGAGGTGACCCAGGAGACCTACCTTCTCCATGACACCATTGCCGCCAACCTCCGCTATGCGGCTCCCGACGCCACCGAACAGCAACTGTGGGAGGCTTGCGAGACGGCCAATCTCACCGAGTTGATCACGGCACTGCCCAACGGTTTGGGCACTGTGGTGGGCGAACGCGGCTACCGGCTGTCGGGAGGCGAAAAGCAGAGAGTCGCCATTGCCCGGGTGATTCTCAAGAATCCGGCGATCCTGGTGCTCGACGAGGCCACCTCCCACCTTGACACTCGCTCGGAAGCCCTCATCCAAGAAGCCCTGGAGCGCCTGATGAGGAAGAGGACGTCGCTGGTGATAGCCCACCGCCTATCCACGGTCCAAGCGGCCGATGTGATCCTGGTGATCGACAAGGGTCGCCTGGTAGAACAGGGCACCCACGACGAACTACTGGAAATCGACGGCCTGTATGCCACCCTCTACCAAACCCAGTTCCAGCCGGTTGGTTAGAGCTAGACGGAGCCTTGTGGCACCAAGAGAGGGGATCCGAAGCGCTAGACGGTGACCCGGCTCAGGGCTTCGGTCGCCGTCCAAGCGCGATCGTTCATTCTCCAGTGTCTCCAGTCAGAAGAGGGAACGGTGAGTCCCGCCTCCACTGTCTGCCCGAGCACCGAGATGAACACCCGAAGCTGCCTGGGGAGAGGAAAGTACTCATCCTCGTCGGTCACATGGGCCAGGTCCACACCCTGACGGGGCGATAGCTCATCCACCACCTGTTGCACCAAGTGCTCGGGCGCCGAGGCGCCTGCGGTCACACCCACCGTTGCAACGCCTTCCAACCAGTCCTCAGAGATGTCGTCGGCACGGTTTATCCGGTGGGCCTCGGCTCCCATCTCGTTCGCCACTCGCACCAGCGCCTGCGTGTTGGAGGAATTCTCCGATCCCACCACCAGAATCAGATCGCAGTACTCGGCCATCTTCTGGACGACCGACTGGCGATTGGTAGTCGCGTAGCACAGGTCCGAGCGTCGGGCAGTCCACAAATGGGGAAACTGTTCGGACGCCTGATCGTGGACGGCGCCCCATTCGTGCATTCCCAAGGTCGTCTGGGCCAGCAGTGCCACCCGACGCGGGTTATCGGGCCGGAAGTCCGCCAATCCTTCCTCGGGAGTTACCAGCGTAATGGTGTCCGGAGAGACCGCCATGGTACCCACGGCCTCATCGTGTTCCCGGTGTCCGATGTAGAGGATGTCGTACCCCTCCTTCGACATCCTCCTCACCTCGTGATGCACCTTAGTGACCAGCGGGCAAACCGAATCGATAACTATGGCGGCGCGTTCTGTGGCGTCCAGCGCCACCTGAGGCGCCGACCCGTGGGCGGACAGCATCACCGGCAAACCTGGAGGGACCTCCTCGATTTCATTCACGAAAACCACCCCCGCTTTCTCGAACACCCTCACGACCCACTCGTTGTGGACGATCTCGTGATAGCAGTAGACGGGGGGTTCGAAGATGCGCACCATCCAGATGAGCGCTTTGATGGCCATCTCAACTCCCGCGCAGAAACCGCGGGGTTCGGCCAACACCACACGTTGAACCATACCGGTTGATATTAGACGCCGCCTGACCAAGCAATGCTGTTCTGCCAACCCACCCTGGCCGCCACAGATCCCACTTTCGCCCAGGTGGGCTCTCTTTGGGTCACTGACAGATGTTCCAGCTACCCCAGATGCGAATCTTCCGCCAGCCATACACCTCTATTAATTGATGTATCCCTACCGACCGGCACAGCCTTTTCACACCGCGGCAGAGGAGGCAGCGCCATCCGCCACCAAGATCACAAGTCGTTGGTTACCTCTGGCAGAGTCTGCAGGAGAACGAATGGCGAAGGGAGTATGGCCTCACCTCTCGGTCCGGGACCCGTAACATGTTGGTACTCCCCCCACTACGCACCAGCGGTGGAACTGCCGTCAGCCCCGCGCCGCCGGGTTCCAGACAGTCCCAATGGGGATCGGAAGAGACCTTCGTACCCGTAACCTTGCGGTCATGAGTTCGGGAAGATCGGCGGTGGTGGCGGTAGTGGGCAGGCCCAACGTGGGCAAGTCCACCCTAATCAACCGCGTCATCGGCCGTCGGGAAGCGGTGGTGCAATCTCAACCGGGTGTGACCCGTGACCGGCGAATTTTCCCTGCCAATTGGGGAGATCGCCCGTTTCTCCTCGTGGATACCGGCGGCTGGGAAGTGGATCCCTCCTCGCCCTTTTCCAATGAGATCCGCCTCCAGGCTGAAGCCGCGGTCAACGGCGCCGATGCGGTGCTGTTCGTAGTGGATGGGACGGCAGCCTTGGGAGACGACGACGAGGGTATGGCGGCGGTAGTTAAGAAGAGTGGCATTCCGGTGGTGGTGGCCGCCAACAAGATAGACAACCCCCACCGCGAGATGACCGTCTCCGACTACTGGACGCTGGGCCTGGGAGAACCGCATCCGGTGAGCGCCATACACGGCAGGGGAGTGGGCGACCTGCTCGATCAGGTGGTGTCGGTGCTGCCCCGGCATGAAGCTCCGACTCAAGACGAGCCTCCCCGGATCGCCATAGTAGGACGTCCGAACACTGGCAAGTCCACTCTCCTCAACCGACTCTGCGGCTCGCAGCGGGTGATCGTCTCCGATGTTCCCGGTACCACCCGCGATCCGGTGGATGTGGATGTCGAGTTGGAAGGCGTCACCTACCGCCTAGTCGACACCGCCGGGATCCGCCGTCGCCCCAAGATCAACGAGGATGCCGACTACTACTCGGTGCTCAGGGCGCGGGATGCCCTGTCTCGTTCCGACGCGGCGTTGTTGGTGGTGGACTCCCTGGAAGGAGCAACCTATCAGGATCAGAAGATCGCAAACGCGGCGGTAGAAGCCGGCACCGCTTTGGTGGTGCTCCTCAACAAATGGGACGCTATCGACCCCGAACAGAGGGAGATCACCGAGAGATCCGTGCCGGCCCGTTTGAATTTCGTGTCCTGGGCGCCGGTGTTGCGCATGTCCGCTCTAACCGGCGCCCGGGTGGGACGTCTGGGCGCCGCGGTGGAGATGGTTCTGGAAAACGCCAACCAACGGGTTTCCACCGGCGAACTCAACCGGTTGGTGGCCGCATGGGTGGCCGCCCAGCCACCGCCACCGCACAAGGGCCGCCGGTGCCGGATCATGTATGCCGTGCAGGTCGGTATTCAACCTCCCACCATCGTGCTGTTTACCGTCGGAGCCAAGCTGGCGCCCGAGTACATCCGATACCTGGAAAGGAAACTTCGAGAGCAATTCGACCTGGTCGGCACCCCCGTTCGATTCGTAACCCGCCGCCGAACCAGGGAATCCAGATGAACCGGGATGATCCCTGCCTGCCGGAAGCCGACGGGCCGATCGAGGACAAGTTGTCCTATCCGATCGGATTCAAGATAGCAGTGGGATTGACCGCCATCTACCTTCTATGGCGGCTGGTGCAGGGTGTCCTGTGGCTGCTCTCGGAGGTGTTCGGATGAGTCTTGCCCAGCCACCCTGCGTTGCCAAGCCGCCTGCCGGTTTCTGCGGAGGAACCCAAGACTCGCATGTGTAGCGATTCCACGTCATCTGCCGAAAGCCCGATTCCCCGGCCCGCTGCTCGTATTCTCCTGCTCGACCACAGCAACCGGGTGCTGTTGTTCCGCACCTGCCTTCCGCACCGCAGAGACCACTCTTTGTGGATCACCCCCGGTGGAGGATTGAAACCCGCAGAGACCTATGAAGAGGCTGCCCTGAGGGAACTGCGGGAGGAAACAGGGTTGGAATCGGCGAAACCGGGTCCGTGCGTTTGGACGAGGCGGCATGTCTGGCAGTGGGGGAACGTCTGGTACGACAATCAGGAGAAGTTCTTCTTCCTGCGGACGCCGCGTTTCAAGGTCGTTCCGTTGAATCCCGACACGATACACGGAGAGCCCCAATTGGATTACAAATGGTGGAGCCTGCAAGAAATAGAGGCTGCCCGGGATGTGGAATTCGCGCCCCGAGATCTGGCCGAGCATCTGCAGCCCATTGTGGCCGGCCATCTTCCGGCAACAGCCATTGACGTGGGACCCTGACGGGAGGCAAAGTGGTCGGGCTGGCCGGATTTGAACCGGCGACCTCTTGACCCCCAGTCAAGCGCGCTGCCATACTGCGCCACAGCCCGGACCCGCTAGATCCTAACAGCAGGTGAGACCCCTTATCCCACGGGTAAGATGAAAAGCCTAGGGCCCGTAGCTCAAGAGGTCAGAGCAGCGGACTCATAATCCGTTGGTTGCAGGTTCGAGTCCTGCCGGGCCCACACTGCAGAATCCACTGTTCATACGTATGAACTTCCTTAAAAGACCAGGTCAAGAGCTATATCAGGTAGTCTATCCTAACGGGTAGCTGGCCACAGGCTTTGGTCAACTTGGTTCAAGTGTGGTCAGATTGACCCAGAAAATGGGGGGACGTAATAGGGGACATGAAAGGAGGCAGCATGCCGAAACTGACAGACGCCTTCGTCCGCTCCGTCAAGAAACCCGGCAAATACAGTGACCAGCACGGGCTGAAACTTCGAGTCTCGGCCTCGGGAGCTAAGCAATGGATATGGCGGGGGAGAATAGGCGCCAGGACCCGCGATCTCGGCCTCGGAGGCTATCCATATGTCACCCTTAGAGAGGCTCGGTCAACCGCCCTTGAATACCGCGCCATAGCAAGGCGGGGCGGTGACCCTTCTGTGAAACGAACCGAGGTGCCGACGTTCCGCCAGGCCGCCGAGCGGGTGATCGCGTTACACGCGGCCAAGTGGAAGCCCGGAGGCAAATCGGAGAACCAGTGGAGATCGTCCCTGGAAACATATGTGTTTCCCAACATCGGCTCCACGTCAATCGAGCAGGTCACTAGCGCCGATGTGATGGCATGCTTGACGCCGATATGGCACTCTCGCTCTACCACCGCAAAACGGGTCCTGCAGCGGATCTCGGCCATCATGAGGTGGAGTATCGCTCAGGGATTCAGAGTGGACAACCCGGCGGACGGACGGATCACAGCAGCGCTGGGAACCAACGCACGATCATCTAAGCACCTAGCAGCCGTACCCCACACCGAGTTAGCCGCCACACTGGACAAGATCCGAGCAGCAAGTGTCTTCCCAACCGTCCGTTTGGCTGCGGAATTCGCAATCCTGACAGCAACCAGATCGGGGGAGACTAGAGGCGCGATGTGGTCCGAGATCAACCTCGACGAGAGGCTGTGGAAGATGCCAGCAGAGAGAATGAAAGGGAACCGGTCGCATCGAGTGCCGCTCTCAAACAGAGCTGCAGATCTCCTCACGGAAGCTGTCAGGTTCAAAAGCGATACGGGGCTGGTGTTTCCTGACAGGAACGGACGGGAGATACCGAGTTGGGTAATCCCCAAGCTGTTCCGGAGCCTGAACGTGGGAGGCACCCTCCATGGAATGAGAACGGCCTTTCGCAATTGGTGTGCCGAAAACGGGACAAGCCGCGAGGTGGCCGAAACGTGCCTCGCCCACCGGATGGGAAGCTCTACCGAGCAAGCCTACAGAAGAACCGATCTTCTAGAACGAAGACGCTTCCTCATGGAAGAGTGGAGCCTCTACCTGGACACCCGCCCGATCGAGAGCAACACCGCAACTCGGCCAGCGATGGGATGGGAACAGAAAGCAAAACTTGATGCTCGCACCAACAACCGCGAGTTACTGACACCACAAGCGGCCAGTGCATTGTTTGGAGTGTCTCTCCTTGCGGTCCATCAAGCTGTGTCTGAAAACCTGGTTTGTGCCGACGTCCAAGTGCGAATCACCACTACACCGCTGAATCTCATCCGGATGGATTCCGCTGCCCAACACTGGGGCCTTCCTGATACTCATCTTGCTGATCTCATGAGAGATCAAGGTCAAGTAATGGGTATCGAAGGGCAAAGCTGCAACATCCTGAGCCTCGAGCCCCTGGTGACTTTGTCAAAACGAACCTAGGACAGGGAGATCGCACATCAGCCAAAGCGACCGCAACACGGCTGATACCTCTTCCCTGCAATCGTCAAGTTCCGCGTCACTGACATCCACCTTTGTGAGGCTTCGCGAATTTGTGGGGAGTGGGGAGGTTGAGGTCCTTGTTTAGGGGTTGAGGCCTCGTTGACTTCCCGGATCCCGAAGGGCGGATGGACAGGCCACTCAAGGCGGAGAAGCAAAGCTCCTATTAGGTCACCTCCACCCCCGGGTCAGGGGGGTTTCCCGCCCCCAGGCCGGAAGCAGGCCGACAGATCAACGAAAAGGCACTGAGCCAGGAATAGGTCGGGTCAGACCCGCACCGGCCCAGGGGACCCCCTTCATTATTGAGTGGAATTGGTGGTGTTAGTTATTCACCTATCCAGGAGGCCTCAATGAGTGCTGATGTTATGCGGGTGCGGTTGCACCTGCGGGGGGTTCGTGTGACCGAGGTGGTGGTTGACACCCCTACCGAGTTGGTGGTGGGGGTGGTTTCCATCAAGAAGCTGTCGGGGTGTCCGGGTTGTGGGCGTTCCTGCTGGCGGGTGCACGACCGGAGGCGGAGACAGGTTCGGGATCTGGAGATCAGCGGCCGTCGGACGGTGCTGTTGTGGATCCTGCGGCGGTTCGTATGCGATTGGTGTGGGAAGCGGCACATGGAAACCCATCCCCAGTTTGTGGGGAGTATCACTCGTCGCCTGGCGCGGCGGTTGGTCCAAGACGCCCAGGTGATGTCCATCCAGGCGGTGTCCCGCCGGCATCTGATCATGGGCCTGGTCACCGATTAGTCTGGTCTGGTTCAAACCAGGCGACGGCGTCAGAGATGTCGGGTGTTGCTGATCGACGAAACCTCGATCCGCAAACGTCACCGGTATGTGACCGTGGTCGTAAACGGCGACACCGGCGAAGTCCTGGCCATGGTCCAGGGGCGTTCCAAACAGGCCCTGAGCAGGTTCTTTGTTGAGCAGGGACCCCGATGGTGCCATGGTGTGCAGACCGTGGTTACCGACGGTTCTCGTTCTTACCGGGCAGCCATCGGACGGTATCTTCCCCACACCCGTCATGTTCTGGACCGGTTCCACGCCGTCCGATGGTTCACCCAAGGACTGACCCTGGTACGAAGGGAACTGCAACGCCGCCAACCGCCCGGTGTGAAACCCGCTTTCGAGCCGGACCTGTTCCGCGCACGGTTCGCTCTCCTGAAAAGACACGATCATCTCAGCGGGGCAGAACAGAAACGCCTGGACCGGTTATTTGACACCCACCCGCGTTTACAGGTGGCATGGGACGCTCTCCAACAGCTCTACGGCCTATATGAGGCCGATGACCTCCAAGGCGCCCTCCGAGCGTTGGAACGGTTCGCCGATCTGTATGAGACCGGTCAGATTCCCGAGTACCACACGATCGTGGACACCATCTTGAACTGGTCAGAAGAGATCCTCGCCTGGCATCACAACCGACATTCCAACGGGCCACTTGAAGGGATCAACAACCTGATCCAAACCCTCAGAAGAACCGCCCACGGGTTCACCAACTACGACAACTACGCCGCCAGGGGACTCCTCCTAACATGACCCCCACCACCCGCTCCAACGACCACATCCCACAAAAACGCGAAGGTCCACCTTTGTTGATGGGCGAATTCGCCGAACAGGGTTAAGGAAGCCCTTCAAAGCTGAGAACTGCTCCTGGTCATACCAAGCTGTGCTTCGATGCAGCTGCTCCATCGCCGCATAGGACCCGGAAGGGCTACACTTGTGTCTGATTCGGCATAGGCCCGAGCAGCGGCATTCTTTATCTGGTGAGCAAGACAGTCCTCCCCCACTTCCCACGAGATGCCGATTTCCTTCAGATACAGGCGAAACGTCTTGCGTATCGAGTTAAGGACAGCGGGCAGTTCCAATCGGCGGGTAAGCTTCGAGAGTTGCCACGAATCCAACTGCTTTCCGTTCTTATAGGGGAACACCAGCCCGGAATCATCCTTGAACCTTTCGGCTTCCTTGAGCACAAGAATCACCAAATCCGAAAGCCAAACGCTATGAGAGCGGTTGCTCATCTTCATCCGCTCTGCTGGGACATGCCACCATCGCGCGTCGAGGTCGATCTCGGACCATAAGGCGCCGCAAACCGTACCTGACCGCACCAGCGTCAGATACGCAAACTCATAAGCCAAACGCAATGTCGGGTAAGCATCGCACTCTCGGACCCTCAAGAGAGCATCGCCGACTTGACGGTGGTGCATGAACTTCCTAGGCTGGCGGGACCGTTTCGGCTTCCTCGCAAAGCTCCTAACTACGGGTAAGGCAGGGTTCTGAGCCATGTAACCGTCAGTGACAGCCGAATCCAAGACTGCGCTAATCCTTTGTAAC
This sequence comes from bacterium OM1 bin76, assembly GCA_002238785.1. Classification (GTDB taxonomy): domain Bacteria; phylum Actinomycetota; class Acidimicrobiia; order Spongiisociales; family ZC4RG35; genus Bin76. The sequence goes on from MPNA01000026.1 coordinate 36,011, forward strand.
ACCCGCATGGCAGTGTCGGGTATATCGGGCAGGATCGCATTTATACAGTCCCTGATCAGCCTGCTAGATATCTGGTCCACCGGGAGATGGCCCATAAAGGGATTCGCGTATTTGGCCATTGTCGACCGCCATTGGTACTCTGATTTACCACCGGGCTTCCATCCTGGGATGCGTTCCTTGATTTCCTTCTCTGTTACTTCGATGAAGGTTGGGACTTCAGAGACGATCAAAGAAGGGTCTATCCCCTCCCTTGCGAGTTTCTTGTATTGGAGCGCCTTCGCTCTGGCTTCCGCAAGACTGACAAGGTGATACCCCCCGAGCCCAAGTTCGCGACGTCTGCCGTTCACCGTCCCCCGCCAGACCCATCGCTTCGAACCTGATCGCTCAACACGGAGGAATAATCCATTCTGGTCGTAGTACTTACCAGGTTCTGTGATACTGTGTATGGCACTAGCAGTCAAATAGCCCACTTCATTTTCCTTTCCTCTGCCTTTTGTTTTCCGAGATGTCATATCGTTCCTTGGACAAGATGTAATCGTTGACTTCATGCTGGTAGTACCAATGCTTCGCTGTGGGGCCGGTGCCATCACGAACGGGGATTGGAAAAACTCCCTCTCTACGGCGCCTGTCCATTGTTGACCGGGAGTAACCAGTTAGACGCCTAACTTCCTTGCCATCAATGAGGGTTGGGGTTGCTTCGGTGGGGTCGGTTTTGCACCTTTCCCAGGGGATTGGCATCGTCGGGCTCCTCTCGTTAGGTGACTGGACGTTGATGTAACGTACTCGGGCTGTTTTGACGGTTTCGCGCATTAGGCGCGGTTACTACGTAGGGTTTTGCGAAAATATTTTCAGATTTTTTTCAGAGCCTTGCGCGGGGGCTGTTTTGTGGCTTTTTGCGGGTAAATGTGCATTGTTGGCGGCTTGCCGGGGGCAGGTGCGCGGCTTGTGTGAGATGTCGCTTTGGGGCGGTGTCTGTTGATAATCTGTGGGATGAGGTGTTGTGTTGAGGTGGTTCGTGTCGGGGGCGTGGGGGTTGGCGGTACCGAGAATCCCCGAAGCCTGTCCCGGTTGGAGCCCCACTCGCTGTGTATTGATTTGGGCAGGAATGATTGCATCATCTGGTTTCCCGTCGAGGGGGTCCACCGTACATTCGGCCGGTGTCCTGCCTTAGAGAAGAATCTCGCCGGGCCTCTTGGGTGCCTACCCGGCGGGGGTGTCACTAATGGGTGTTGGCCGTTTCGGCGGGACGTTAGGGTCCCCGAGGTCCGAGCATTTGCTTTGTTTTCGGGGTGATGCCGGGGCATTGGAACTGTTGTTGGGTTTGGTTGAACTGTCCGGGTCGGTGACCTGTTCAGAGCCGACGGTGGTTGAAAGGAACGTGGGAACATGAAGAAGAAGCGGGATGGTTTGTTGGGTGTTTTGGTGGTGGTGGGGGTGTTGTGGGTTGGTTGGTTGTCGCCGTGGTGGGCGGCTAATCGTGTTGCTGTGGGCGGGTTTTTGGAGACTGCCCGGGTGGTGGTGTGGTGGTTGGCGTTGTGTTGGGTGGTGGGGGTTGTGGCTTGGATGGTGTGGGGTTGGTGGTCGGGTCGTTCTGCCCGTGCTGGGGGGCGTTCGGGGGTTGGTTGGGATCCGGGGAGCCGAGCGGTGTTTGCGGTGGTGCCGGTCCGGGGCGGCGGCGGCGGCGGCGGTGGTCGCCGTGCTGGTACGGGCCGGGGGCCGCGGCGGCGGCGTCGGACCGGTGGGGAGGCGGTGGATTTCGGCTCGTGGTTGTTGCGTCACGCGAGCGGTTTGGCCACTGGTCCGGGTCGGGTCGCCCGGGTGTTATGGG
>MPNA01000075.1 GCA_002238785.1 bacterium OM1 bin76
GGTTCGGTGTACCGGTTCTTGGCTGAGAGGCGTCTCCGCCTGTTTCCCGATGATCTGTTTTGGGGATTTGTTCGGGTCCGGGCGGGGCCGCCCCTCGGTTCCGGGGTCTGTGATCGCGACGGTGATGGTCCTCCAGGCGTTGGAGTGTGTGTCGGATCGGGAAGCGATCCAGCGGCTTCGTTGTGATATCAGGTGGAAAGCCGCGGCGGGTTTGTCGCTGACCGATGGGGGGTTCCATCCGTCGGTGTTGTCGTTGTGGCGGGCGAAGCTGCGGCTGTGGGACCGTCCGGATCGTGTTTTCGACGCGGTGCGGGAAGTCATGGACGGCTGCGGTGTGTTGAAGGGCAGGCATCGCCGGGCGTTGGACTCCACGATTCTGGACGACGCGGTGGCAACGCAGGACACGGTGGATGATGATCTCGTCTCAGATCCGGCGTTGCCGTCGCTTGATTCCACAGGCAGCCGGTCTGGTGTTGGCAGCCCATGATTACGAGTCGGGGGCTAAACCGTCTTGTGTGTGGTCGGATCCCGATAGCCGTTCGGAGTTGATCAAACGGGCTGGTCGAGGACGGCTTGGCTGTGATCGAAACGGTCGAAGGACTCGAGTTGCGTCCCGACTAGGCCGACGCGGTGGCTTTGCCGGCAGTGGTGACGGGCCAGGACGTGGAAAGCGGACCCGGACCGGGAGGGACGATGGCGGATCGCTCGGCGGGTCGCGAAGGACCCCGACGATATCGGTAGTGGATCCCCAAGCCCGGCACGGTCACAAGACCCGCAGCCGCAAACGGGACGGCTACAAAGCCCATGTGGCTGTGGAACCCGTAACCGGGCTGGTCACCGAAGCTGAACTCACCGCCGCTAACACACCCGACGGGGACACCGCCCCCGCCCTCGTCGCCGGCGAAGCCGCCGGAGCTGAGATCGTCGCCGACTCCGCGTACGCGTCCGGGCCGCTGCTCGAAACGTTCGAGGACAAAGACCACACCACGGTTATCAAACCACTTCCGGACAAACCCCGCATCAAAGACGGTTACAGCCGTGACGACTTCTGTATCGACACCGAAGCCCGCACCGTGACATGCCCCGCCGGTCACACCACCCCCATCCGCCCCGGCGGCACCGCCCGCTTCGCGAAACGATGCGGGGGCTGCCCGCTGCGTGCCCGGTGCACCACCGCGCAGAAGGGACGCACCGTCCGAGTCGACGAACACCACAACCGACGCGTCCAAAACAAACTGCGCTGGAACCAGAACCAGGACACCTACCGCAACCTGCGACCCCCCGTAGAACGAACCATCGCCTGGCTCACCAGAGGAAAAGCCAGACGCGTCCCATACCGAGGAATCAAACGCAACCGGCAATGGCTCACCACCAGAACCGCAGCCATCAACCTGCAACGACTCATCAACCTCGGACTCACCCACACAACCAGCGGCTGGGCGCTCAACCCCACATAGGCAACCCAAACCAGCAAACAACCGACCCAACCACCCCCAAAAACCCGCCCCAAACCCGCCGTGAACCGCCCCGGGTTTGCCGGAGAGCGTTTTACTTGACTCCTGCTAGTGGTGCTGGGGTGTGTTCTAGATGGTAGTTGGCCTCCCTTTCTGCTGGTGGGATGTGTCCGATGGGTTCGAGGAGCCGGCGGTGGTTGAACCAGTCGACGTATTCGAGGGTGGCGTACTCGACCTGGTCGAGGTCACGCCACGGGGCCCGCTTGTGGATAAGTTCTGTCTTGTACAGGCCGATGACAGACTCGGCGAGGGCGTTGTCGTACGAGTCGCCCACTGATCCGACCGACGGTTCGATACCGACCTCCGTCAAGCGGTTGGTGTAGCGGATGGATAGGTATTGACTGCCGGCATCGGAGTGATGCACCAGCCGCCGGTCGGGTTCTGTCGTGTCTGGGCGGCGTGCCCAGAGTGCTTGTTCGAGGGCGTCGAGGGCCAGGTCGGTTCGTAGGTTGTTCGAGACTCGCCAGCCGACGATGAACCGTGAGTAAGCGTCGACAACGAATGCTGCGTAGGCGAAACCCGACCAGGTCGGAACGTAGGTGTAGGGTCGGACCGGGGCGCCCTTCCTGCCTTGCGGCTGGTGGGTTTCCCCGGCCCGCCCTCCGAACCGGACGTGCAACTTCCACTGCATCCGGCTCTCCATGTGCTCATG
>MPNA01000027.1 GCA_002238785.1 bacterium OM1 bin76
CTAGGAGGCTGCTGAGTATTGGTGGTGGTGGGTGGGGTGTTGGTGTGCTGATGTGAGGCGTTTGGCTTTTTGTATGGGTTCTGTTTCTGGCGAAGAGAGCCTGTGGGGGACCTTCAGGGTGGGTTTCGGTTGGTCAGGTGGGATTGGTGGCCCAGCCGGTGGGGGTGTGACAGAGGCCGAGGTTGATGAGGCGGCGTAGGTTGATAGCGGCGATCCGGGTGTGGAGTTGTTGTCGGTTCGGTTTTATGCCCCGGTAGCGAAGTTTTCGGTTTCCGTTGGCTACCACCCAGGAGATGATCCGTTCCACTGATGGCCGGTGACGGTTGTAACGGGCCACGGTTTCGGATTGTTTCCACCGTTGGCGTGCTTCGGTCAGCAGCCGATCGTGGGGGTGGATCAGCAGGTAGCGTCCTGTTTTGCTGGTGGTGCACCGACTCCGGAGGGGACATTCGGTACAGACGACACCGAATCTGACCTGTCCCTTGCTGCCGATGGTGGCGGTGTTACCGGCCGGGCAGGTGACCCTGTTTTGGTCGTGGTCGATGGTGAAGTCGTCGCGGGTGAACTGGTCGGGTCCCAGCCGATGGTTGCGACGCTGGGGTATGGGTTTGATAGTGGTGGTGTGACCGGCAGCCTTCAGTTTGGCTCGGACCTCGCCCGACCCGTAGGCCGAATCGGCGATGACCTGGGTATCCGACGGTTCGCCGCCCAGCAGTTTCACACCGGTGGGACCGTCCGCGGTGGTGGCCGAAGTTATCTCACAGGCAGTGACGATACCCGTTTGGGGTTCTGCCGCGATGTGCGCTTTGTAGCCGTCCCGACGTTGCGAAGATGTTTTGCGTCCGTGACGGGCCCCCGGATCGACCACCGAGATCGTCCGATCACGGGCCACCCGGCGGGCGATCCGCCACTTTCCCTCCCGCTGAGGGTCGGGTTCCACATCTGGCCGACCACCACCCCCAACAAACCCACCGCCTCTGACTGCCGCTTGTCCAAGTCGGAGCCGGCGACTGCATCCAACACTGCCAGACCATCAGTGACCAGACTGTGGATCAACCCCGAACGACTGTTTGGATCCGCCCAATCACACCAAGGCTTGCCCCCCTGGTCGTAATCATGGGACACCGCCACCCCCCGCGCCCGGGGAATCAAACGGCGACACTTGCGAATCTGAGCACAGATCATGGTCACCGTGTCCGCGGTGACCACCGCATCATCCAACACCGTAGAGTCCAACACCCGCCTGACCCGACCCGACAACACCCCCGACTGGTCCACCACCGCCCGTACCGCGTCGAAGATCCGCTCCGGCGCCTTACTGCGGCGTAGCCTCGCCCTCCACAACGTCAACACCGTAGGATGAAACCCCGCATCACACAATCCCAGACCCGCCGCGGCCTTCCACCGAATGTCACACCGTAACCGTCCGATCGCCTCACGATCGGACAAACCCACCCAACGCCTGCAACACCATCACCGTGGCCACCACCGACCCCGGAACAGACGGGCGACCCCGACCACCATACAAATCCTCGAACATCCCATCAGGGAACACCCGACCACGATGCTCGGCCAAAAACCGGTAAACCGACCCCTCGGGAACCAGATCACCACACACCGCCATCGTGTCCAACAACTGCCGATCCAAACGTTCACTACCCAACATACCCACAAATTATCCCACAAACCACCCCCCAACACCAGCATTCACCAACCCCACCCACCCGAATAAATCAGCAGCCTCCTAGGCTTGATCTGCCGCCATCGGGGTGTTTGAGAGGTATGACCTCCCAAGGATGGCGTCGTGACTCAAACCAAGCCTCTCGAGCCAACCCTCCGCAGGCCTCCTGTCGGGAAAGTAGTTGGGGTGTGTCGTTCGGACGGATTCCATGGAGTCTGAACCGACCAACACGACTTCCACCGAAAGGTCATCCATCAACTGTCTTTCCTTCTCCGCATAGGAAGCAAGGGCAGCGCTCATGTCCTGACCAAACGGAGTGACCTCTGCGACCATGGCCTTACGGTCGAACACAATCAGATAGTGCAGAATCGGATCCTTCATAGATCACACTCCAGGAAGTTGACAGGTCTCGAGTAGTCGGCTTCTCAAATATGATACGAACGATTGGCTGGCAGCCTTGACCCGCTCCGGCATTTCCGGGTGAAGAGCTTCCGAATCCTCTATTAATTCCAATTCCCGAGAAAGCAACTTCATGTATTCGAGTACTTCAGGCGGCCCATGGCCCGACTTCAAGTCAATGTCCAGCAAGGTGCCCACGGATTCCTGCAAAACAGCCCATGCATGCATTAGCTGGGTGCGCAGTTGGATCTCGATCAGCCGAGCATCGTAGGAGACTACTAGATGCACAGCCCTGTAGCCGCTCTGTTTCGGTTCGTCAATGTAGTCATAGACCTTGGAGGGCGGACGATTCCGCCTAACCCGAGCGTCCAACCGGCGCAGTTCGGCGATATCAGAACAAACCACCCGGCATCCGGCGATGTCCTGCATTTTCGGAAGGGCCATCGTCGGCTGGCGAAGCAGTTTGTCGACAATAGTCGGAATCCGCTTAAGTCGCTGGGTCGGCCGCCCTTGGATGCCCTCCGTCGCCATCATGGAACGTAGACCGTTGTTGGCTTTCGTCAAAGGAGTGGAATGAGAGGCGCGGAACGCTACCAGAATGTCCAAGGCTGACTTGACCTGCCCCGAGGAGACCAATCCTTCACCCTGGTGCATTTTGCGCAACAGCCTTCCTGCCTTGGTGACCTGGCTTCTTGACGGTGTCATTCTCACGGTTCCCACAAAGATGGACCGGTCAGGTTTCGTAGAAGCGAAAGATTGTCTGTTACGGAGGGCAGTCCTCTCAGGTGTCTGGTTGCCCTTTTCATGTGAACAGATCGAAGGACACCCGTCAGTTCAAACAGGGACTGCACCTCTCGGAAGCCGTCCGGTCCGAAACGAGACACTCTAACGGATCGTCTCGCTTTACCTATTCCCTAATCCCCTCCATCAAAGCCAGTACCGGACCACGGCCGCGAATGTGTCGGGGTCCAGGCTGGCGCCACCCACCAGGGCTCCGTCGATGTGGCGCTTGACCATGAGGGAAGCCACGTTGCCCGGGTTCACCGATCCACCGTACAGGATCCGCACCTGTTCGCCGGCCCGGGGGCCTGCCATCGCCGAGACGGTGTCCCGGAGCAGACTGCACACTTCATTTGCGGTTCCGGCATCGGCGTGTCGACCGGTCCCGATTGCCCAGACCGGTTCGTAAGCCACCGTCACCTGTCCCCGCTGTTCAGCAGTCAACCGGCGCAGAGCACCTCGAAGTTGGGTGGTCACCACCCGTTCGGTCCCTCCGGCCTCCCGCTCGGAGAGAGTCTCACCTACACATACCACCGGGGTCATCCCCTCCGCAAGCACGGCGCGCACCCGTTTGTTCACCAATTCGTCCGTCTCCCCGAACATCGCCCTCCGCTCGGAGTGGCCCACTATCACGTAGCCGACATCCAACTTGGCCAGCATCCTGGCCGAGACTTCCCCGGTGAAGGCGCCTTCTCTCTCCCAGTGCACATGCTGAGCGCCCAACCCGAAGGGCATGCGGTCGGCCATGATCAGAGTCTGCAGGGTGCGCAGCGCAGTGAAAGGAGGAGCCAACACCACTTCGGCTCGGTCGAAGTCGGAAGTGTCCAGGCGGTACCACAGCTTTTGGATGACAACGATCGCCTCCAGATGGGAGAGGTTCATCTTCCAGTTGCCGATTATCAGACTCTTGGCATCCATGTTCTCTCCTAAGGTACCCACTTCTTCAGGATTTCCACCCCCGGTAACGCCTTTCCCTCCAGCAGGCGTAGCCCTGCTCCCCCGCCCGTGGAGAGATGCGACACCTCGTCTTCCAAACCCAGCAACCGCACGGCCGCCGCAGAGTCTCCTCCGCCAACCACCGAGAAGGCTCCCGATGAGGTCACCGCCCGGGCGATGGTCTCCGTCCCCGAGCGGAAGGCCTCCCATTCGAAGACGCCCATGGGACCGTTCCAGAAGACGCTTCCCGCGGCCCAGCAGGCGTCAGCGAATCGGGCGGCGGCGGCGGGACCGATGTCCAGCCCCAACTCATCGTCCCCGATGCTCTCGGCGGCGGTGATCCGATGCTCCGCATCGGCCCGGAATGCCCGGGCCGCCACCACATCTTCGGGCAGCAGCACCTTGCCACCATGAGGGCCCCGGAGCAACTCTCCGATTGCAGGCATCATGTTCTCCTCCACCAGGCTCCGTCCCACCGAGTATCCCTCCGCCAGCAAAGCCGTGAATGACATCCCGCCTCCGATCGCCAGCACGTCGCACTTCTCGACCAAGGCGGACAGCACCCCCAGCTTGTCCGAGACCTTTGCTCCGCCCAGGATGACCACGAATGGCCTGGGTGGGTTCTCGAGCAGCGTGCCCATGGACACCAGTTCCGAAGTCAACAGCGGGCCGGCCACTGATCGGATCCGGGCCGCCACACCCACCGTGGAGGCATGCGCACGGTGTACAGACCCGAAGGCATCCTGGCAGAACAGGTCGGCCAACTCCGCCAGTTGATCCGCCAATCGCGGGTCGTTGGAGGTCTCACCGGGATGGAACCGGGTGTTCTCCAGGAGAAACACCTCCCCGGGCAGGCCCCGGCTGACAGCCTCCTTGGCCTCGAGTCCCGCCATCACTGGTAGATGACGCACGGCGAAGCCCCCCAACTCCTGCATGCGCCTCGCCACCGGAGCCAGGCTGAGACGTGGGTCACTGCCCTCCGGACGGCCCAAGTGACTGCACACCACCACCACTGCCCGTCGGGATCGCAGCTTGTGGATGGCGCCCAACGACGAGCGAATCCGGAAGTCGTCCGCCACCTCTCCGCCGGCCAACGGCGTGTTCAGGTCAGCCCGGACCAGAACCCTGCGACTGGCGACCTCCACGTCATCGAGTGTCAGATAGTCGGGCACCAATCAACCCCAACCATAAAAGCCTGCATGTTGTCCCGCCAATTCTCGTCGCCGGTCCACGCCGTTCCAAGCGGGTAAGAGTTGCCACGTCCGCCTGCCGATCAGCCCGCTCCGACATCGCGGTGAAACACCGACACCTCCACTCGGTGATCGGAAAGCCGGCGGGACAACTCTTCAGAGACTGCCACCGATCGGTGACGCCCGCCCGTGCAGCCCACTGCGATGGTGAGATAGGACTTACCCTCGGCTCGGTATCGGGGCGCCAGGAACCTCAGCAACTCCACCACACGCTCCAGGAACTCCGAAGTGTCGGGATTGTCCAGCACGAATGCCGACACCTCGGGATCGGTTCCCGTCTTGGGCCGCAATTGCGGCATCCAATGTGGGTTTGGCAGGAAGCGAACATCGAAAACCACATCAGCGTCACGGGGAAGCCCGTTCTTGAACCCGAAGGAAACCACCAGAATATGCATAGCCCAGGCTTTCCCCTCCGCTCCGAACCGAGCCACCACCCGCTCTCGAAGCTGGTGGATGTTCAAATCGGAGGTGTCGATCAGCACATCAGCCGCAGCCCGCAAACCGGAAAGGAGACTGCGTTCGGCAGAAATCGCCGCCGGGAGCGACTCTCCTCCCTGTGGATGAGGACGCCGGGTCTCCTCGTAACGGCGGATCAGCACGGGATCTTCGGCATCCAAGAAGACCACTGCGGGACTGATACCCAGGTCCCGTAACTGGCCGACCGCACTCTGGATGACTTCCCGGGGACCCAGCGGCGAGTCCCAAGACCGGATCACCAGGGCGAGAGGAGCGGTCTCCCCCGACCGGGTGTGCGGTGAGGCAACCTGAACGATCATCCCCGGGGGGAGGTTGTCAATCACCTGATAAGAAAGATCCTCCAGCACCCTGGCCATCGATCCCCGGCCAGCCCCCGACATGCCGGTGATCAGAAGAAGCTGCGGCCGCTGATCCGGCGGGGACGAAAGGGGTCCGCCCACCGGGTCCTACTTTCCGTGCAGCAGCAGGTAGAGGTCGTCAGCCACCGCGGCGGGCACCACTTCGGCCAACTCTGCTGCATCGGCTTCCCTGAGCCGACGGAGCGACCCGAACTTGCGCAGCAGGGCGCGTTTACGGACCGGGCCTATCCCGGGTGCTTCATCAAGCAAAGAATCAATCATCCCCTTGGAGCGGAGTTTACGGTGATACTCCACCGCAAACCGGTGAGCCTCGTCCCGGACTCGCTGCAAGAGGTACAAAGCCTCGGCCCTACGGGAGATGCGAAGGGGCTCGGCAAGGTCCGGGAAATAGACCTCCTCCATCCGCTTGGCCAGACCGATCACCGGTATGTCAAGATCCAGTTCGTCCAGCACCCGGACCGCCCTGCCCAACTGTCCGACTCCTCCGTCGATCACCACCAGCGAAGGTGGATAGCGAAAGCGACTCTGCTGGTGATCCGGTTGGTCGCGGCTGGCCAGATAAGCGGTGAACCTTCTGCGGATGGCTTCCTCCATGGCGGCAAAGTCATCCTGGCCCCGGACCCTGCGAATCTTGAAACGCCGATACTCGGCTTTGCGAGGCAAGCCGTCTTCCATCACCACCATGGACGCCACCGTGTGGGTGCCCATCAAGGTGGAGACATCGAAGGCCTCGATTCGCAACGGCGGCTGGGGCAGACCCAGCACCTCCTGAAGACTGCGAAGCGAGCGGGCCCGGGCGTTGTGGTCGGACTGGCGCCGTAGTCGATGACGTCCGAACTTCTCCCGGGCATTGGCGGCCGCGGTCTCCATCAACCGGCGTTTCCCGCCCCGCTGGGGCACCCGCAATTCAACTCGGCCTCCCCGCTGCTGGGCCAGCCATTCCCCAAAGACCTCGGGGTCAGGGGGTTGCTCGGGGATCAACACCAACGACGGCGGCGCACGGTCTCCGTACAACTCCCGCAGCATCGAGCCGATCAACTCCTGGTCGCTCAATTCCTCCACCCTGTCCACCACCGACCCGAGTTGACCGACCACTCTCCCCCTGCGCACGAACAGGACCCAAATGGCCGTCTCCAACTCATCCCCGTGCCGGGCTATCAGATCGAAGTTCTCCCGCCGATCGGTCACCATCTCCTGTCGGGCCAGGGCTTTCTCAAGATCCGTCAGCCGATCGCGGTAACGGGCGGCCGCTTCGTATTCCAAGTCGTCGGACGCCTGCTGCATGCTGTTCGTCAACCCGTCCACAATATGGTCGATATCGCCCTGCAGGAAGGATGACAGACCGTCAACGGCTTGGCCGTACTCCTCTTCGGACACCTCTCCGACGCACGGGCCGGAGCATTTCTCTATGTGAAACAGCAGGCAGGGACGACCTTGGAGGTGCTGGCGGCGAAACAGCGAATCCGAGCAGGTTCGCACCGGGAAGGTGCGCAGTACCAGGTCCAGTGTCTTGCGTATCGCGTAGGTATGAGCGTAGGGACCGTAGTAAGCGGTTCCCTTGCGCCGTTTTCCTCTCATCACGTGGGCTCGGGGCCACTTGTCAGAGCGGGTGATGGCCAGATAGGGGTAGCTCTTGTCGTCCCGCAGTCGGATGTTGAACCGGGGTCGGTGAGCCTTGATGAGAGAGTACTCCAGCATGATGGCCTCCACCTCGGAACCGGCCACTATCCACTCCACGTCACGGGCCGAGTCAACCATCACCGAGGTGCGCAGGTGCAGTTCCCGTCCGAAGTAGGAGAGCACCCGCTTGCGAAGCGACTTGGCCTTGCCGACATAGATCACCCGACCGTGACCGTCCCGGAACAGGTAGGCGCCGGGCGCGTCGGGTATTTCCCGGGCAGGGGGACGTTCCATCCCGTTACCCGGATTAACCGGCGCGATCCAGGCGGGAGATCAGCATCCTCTCCAAATACCGACCTGTATGGCTCCCGGCTGTGAGCGCCACCTCCTCCGGAGTGCCGGTGGCCACCACCCGACCTCCCCCGTTTCCGCCCTCCGGTCCCAGGTCGATGATGTGGTCTGCGGCTTTGATGACATCGAGGTTGTGCTCGATCACCACTACCGTGTTACCCCCATCCACCAACCGGTGCAGGACCCCCAACAGACAGCGGACGTCCTCGAAGTGCAGGCCGGTGGTGGGCTCATCCAATATGTAAACGGTGCGCCCGGTGGACCGCTTGCGCAACTCTGATGCCAGCTTGACCCGCTGCGCCTCCCCGCCGGAGAGAGTGGTGGCAGCCTGTCCCAGGCGGATGTACCCCAGTCCCACATCGTTGAGCGTCTGGAAGGTGCGGGCAATGGCGGGATGATGCTCAAAGAGCTTCAATGCCTGTGAAACCGACATCTCCAGGATGTCGGCGATGCTCTGTCCCTTCCACAGTATCTGCAGCGTGTCCCGGTTGTACCTGCGTCCCCGGCACTGCTCGCAGGGAACGTACACATCGGGCAGAAAGTGCATCTCGATCTTGATGGTGCCGTCCCCCCGGCACTCCTCACAGCGTCCCCCCCTCACGTTGAAGGAGAACCTCCCCGGTTTGTATCCCCGGGCCTGGGACTCGGGCACCCGGGAGTAGAGGGTGCGGATGTGATCGAAGACCTTGGTGTAGGTGGCCGGGTTGGAACGAGGCGTGCGACCGATGGGTGACTGGTCGATGTTGATGACCTTGTCGACGTGCTCTATCCCCTGAACCTCCCGATGCCGGCCGGGCAGTACCCGGGAGCGGTAGATGTTGCGAAGCAACGCCTTGTAAAGGATCTCTTCCACCAGAGTCGACTTGCCGCTCCCCGAAACCCCCGTGACACATATCAGCTTCCCCAAAGGGAAGTCCACGTCCAAGCTCTGGAGATTGTGTTCCGCCGCACCGACCACCCGGATGTTCTTTCCGTTGCCAGGCCTTCTCACCGCGGGAACCGCAATACTTCTGCGGCCCGCGAGGTAATCGCCGGTAATCGAAGAACGCTCCCTGCAAATGTCCTCCACGACACCCTGAGCAACGATCCGACCGCCGTGCTCTCCTGCCCCCGGTCCGATGTCCACCACATGGTCGGCGGAGCGGATGGTCTCCTCGTCATGCTCCACCACCAGCAGAGTGTTACCCAGGTTCCGCAGCCTGTTGAGGGTCTCGATCAGCCTGAGGTTGTCACGCTGGTGGAGGCCGATGGAAGGCTCGTCGAGGATGTAGAGCACCCCCACCAACCCGGAACCGATCTGGGTGGCCAGCCTGATACGCTGTGCCTCGCCACCGGCCAGGGTGGCGGCGGATCTTCCCAGGGTGAGATACCCCAGTCCCACATCCAGCAAAAAGGAGATGCGAGCCCGGATCTCCTTCAGCACCCGCTCGGCGATGGCCATCTCCCGGTCGGTGAGTTGGAGATTGTCGATGAAGTCCAGTGACTCGCCCAGCGAAAGCTCGGACACCCACTGGATGGTCGCCCCTCCCACCGTCACCGCCCGGGATACCTTGCTGAGCCGGGCGCCGTCGCAGTCGTCGCAAGGGACTTGTCGCATGTACTGGCGGTAGGAGTCCCGGGCGGAGTCTGATCCGGTTTCCCGGTGCCTGCGGTCCAGTTGCGGGATCACCCCCTCGTACCGGGTTGTCCAGACCCGGCGTCGGCCCCGGCGGTTGCGATAGCTCACCCGCAGCCTCCGCCGCGGCCCCCCGTGCAGGATCTCTTCCCGCACCGAAGGGGACAGTTCCCGCCAAGGTGAGTGAAGACTGAAATCCATGTCTTGAGACAAGGCATCCAGCAGCCTCGAGTAGTAGCCGCTGAACTGGTAGGCCCAGGGGGCTATCGCCCCGTCCGCCACGCTCAGGCGATCATTGGGCACCACCAGGTCCTCGGCCACCTGGTACCGGGCGCCGATGCCCGCACAGGTGGAACAGGCGCCGTAGGGACTGTTGAAGGAGAAGTTGCGAGGAGCAAGTTCGGAGAACGAGAACCCGCATCGATCGCACGCCAGGTGCTGGCTGAACGACAGAGTGGGGCCGTCGACTATGTCCACCATCGCCTGGCCCTCTGCCAAGCCCAGGGCGGTCTCGATGGACTGGGTGAGGCGGTCCTCCATCCCTGGCTTTCGTTCCAACCGGTCGACCACCACCTCGATGGTGTGCTGGTAGTAACGATCCAACCTGATCTCCTCGTCGAGGTACTGCACCTCTCCATCGACCCGCGCCCGGCTGTAGCCCTGACGGATCAGGTCCTTGAACAGCGATTGATACTCACCCTTGCGGCCCTCCACCACCGGCGCCAGCACCATGAACCGCACCCCATCTTCCAGTTCCAGAATGCGGTCCACGATTTGCTGGGGGGTCTGCCGCTTCACAACCTCCCCGTCGTTGGGGCAGTGGGCAACCCCGATCCGCGCATACAGGAGTCGCAGGTAGTCATGGATCTCCGTGACGGTCCCCACCGTCGAGCGAGGATTTCGGCTGGAGGTCTTCTGGTCGATGGAGATGGCCGGGGACAGCCCTTCAATGAAGTCAACGTCGGGTTTGTCCATCTGTCCCAGGAACTGCCGGGCATAGGCCGACAGCGACTCCACGTAGCGACGCTGTCCCTCGGCGTATACGGTGTCAAAAGCCAGGCTGGACTTTCCCGATCCCGACAACCCCGTCAGCACGACGAAAGAGTTTCGGGGCAGTTCGATCGTGACGTCCTTGAGGTTGTGCTCCCTGGCGCCGCTGATGAGGATGGATTCGGCAGTCATCGGCTTGGTCCCTCAGGATGGCGAGCGGTCCGAACGCGCCCCGGTTGGGGTGGCGGTTCCGTCCGCCCGCAATTTGACTCCGTATGCTTTTTCCGCTTGCTCCAGGGAGACATATTCATCCAGGACGTCTTGCAGTACCAACTCAACGGGGCGGTCCAAGGGATCACCCCATCCTCCCCCACCCCCAGAGAGGTTACGGAACCGATCCCCCGGGTACATGGTAAATCTCTCCATCCGCGCCCGGTGGGCCCGGTCGGTGTCCGGCCACACGATCATGGCGTTGGTCTCCGGCTCGTGGCCGCCCCGCAATCCCCACGGCTTGGTCTTGGTCTTCTTCTTCATCGAAAGCACTTCCCCGGTGGCCAGGAACTTGACCTGCCTGCAGACTCCCAGGCCACCCCTCCACCGACCGGCGCCCCCGGAGTCCTGTCGTAGCTCCAGCCGCTCGTGGAAGACGGGCGAGCGATGTTCCAAGACCTCAATAGAGGTGTTCCTCACCGCCGTGGTGGAAAGGTGCTGCAGCGCATTGGCCCCGTCGTAATTAGGGGTGGCGCCCCAGCCGATCCCCTCGTTGTTACTCACCAGGAACATCTCACCGGTGTCGGGATGAGTCCCCACCGCCATGAACCCCGGCAGGTCGGAGCCCGACGACGCGGCAATCTGGCCCATGCCCTGAGCCAAAGCCTTGTTGACCATCTCGAACCCCGCCATGCCCGTCCAAAGGGTGTACGTTGCCGACGGATAGACAGCATGGAAGAGATTCCCCGGCGGGCAGATCACCCGCAGCGGTTGGTAATGGCCATGGTTGGCGGGAGCGTGAGGGGTCGTGAGGGATTTGAAGACATTCTTGGCCAGGCTCACCGTGCTCCCCAGAGGCATGTTCACCGGGCCGGGGACCGCCCCGTCGGAATCGCCATAGTCCACCGTGAAGCTCTCCCCTTCGATGGTGACCGTCACCGCCATCCTGATCAGGTCATCGCTGACCCCGTCATCGTCCAACCAGTCATGAGCCGACCACTGCCCGTCGGGCATGGCCAGCACAGCTTCTCGAGCTGTCTCCGCTCCATGTTCGATGATCACATCTACCGCCTCGTCGACAGCGCCCAGGCCAAACTTCTCCCAGATCTGATGAAGGCGCCGCTCCCCCACCCGCAGACAGGCGACCTGGGCGTTGAAATCACCGATGATGTTCACCGGCAGCCGGGAGTTGTATTGGAGGATGGCCATCATCTGCTGATCGATCTCACCCCGACGGACCAACTTCACGGCCGGCAGGATCAGGCCTTCCTGGTGAACGGACGTGGAATCCAGCACATAGCCGGGATCCTTGGCGCCCAAGTCCATCCAATGAGCCCGAACCGCCAGATAGGCATCGGGCACTTCGCTTCCTTCGGCGAACACCGGAGCGAACATCATGGCGTCAGCGGCGTGGGCGCCGCTCCAGTAGGGAAAATTGAGTATCACCACATCACCGGGGTCGAGGTTTTCCACGCCCACTCTGTCGACACCCTTGACGATGGCGTAGTCGTTGGCGCCCAGAAAGGAGAGCAGTCCTGACGACTCGGCGATCAACCGCCGGTCGCGGTCGTACATGGAGATGCCGAAGTCCAGCACCTCATAGATCACCGGATTGAACGCGGTCCTAACCAGGGTCCGGCGCATCTGCTCCGCGGTGGAATTCAGATAATGACGGATCACCTCCACAGTTGCTCCATCCAACGCCGAGTTCATCCCGGCGCCTTCAGGACGGGGGGTGGTCCAGCCGCGCCCCGGTCGCGGAGGCGGTTCCGTCCGCGTCAACGATCACGCCATACACCGTCTCCGCCTGCTCCACCGACACGTATCCGTCCAACATGTCCTCCCTCACCAACTCGATAGGACGGTCCAACGGATTGCCCCAGCCTCCCCCACCCCCTGAGAGGTTACGGAACCGATCACCCGGTTCCATGGTGAATCTCTCCATGCGCGCCCGATGGGCACGGTCGGTGTCGGGCCACACGATCATGGCGTTGGTCTCCGGCTGTAGCCCGCCCCGCAACCCCCACGGCTTGGTCTTGGTCTTCTTCTTCATCGAAAGCATCTCCCCGGCGGCCAGGAACTTGACCTCCCGGCAGATCCCCAAACCGCCCCTCCACCGACCGGCGCCCCCGGAGTCCTGTCGCAGTTCCAACCGTTCGTGGAAGATCGGCGATCGGTGCTCCAGCACTTCCATCGAGGTGTTTCTGACCGCCGTCATGGCGAGATGTTGCAACGCGTTGGCGCCGTCGTGGCTGGGGGGGGGGGCGCCCCCCCAGCCGATCCCCTCGTTGTTGCTGACCGCGTACAACTCCCCGGTGTCGGGATGAGTCCCCACCGCCATGAACCCCGGCTCGTCGGACGCTGAACAGGCCGCGATCTGAGCCATACCCTGAGCTAGAGCTTTATGGATCAACTCAAAGGACGCCATGCCGGTCCACAGCGTGAAGGTGGCGGCCGGGTAGACGGCGTGGAACAGGTTTCCCGGCGGGCAGGACACGGTCAAGGGTTGGTAGTGGCCGTGGTTGGCGGGAGTGCCAGGGGTGGTGAGGGACTTGAACACCGCCTTTGCCGTGCTCAGCGTCCTCCCATACGGCATGTTGACCGGCCCGGGAACTGCTTGGTCGGAGTCTCCATAGTCCACCATGAAGTCCTCGCCTTCGATGGTGACGGTCACCGCCATCTTGATGAGGTCATGGGAGATCCCGTCATCGTCCAGCCAGTCATAGGCATCCCATGTCCCGTCGGGCATGGCGCGCACTGCATCGGTGGCGGTGCGCGCACCGTGCTCGATGATGCGATCGACAGCGGCGTCCACCGTTGCCAGGCCGAACTTCTCCCAGATCTGACGAAGCCGCCGCTCCCCCACCCGCAGGCAGGCGACCTGGGCGTTGAAGTCCCCGATGATGGTGTCCGGCATCCGGGAGTTATACCGGAGGATGTCGATCATCTGTTGATCCACCTTCCCCCGGTTGATCACTTTGACGCCCGGCATGATCAGCCCCTCCTGATGCATCGAGGTGGAGTCCAACACGTAGCCGGGATCCTTGGCGCCCAGATCCATCCAATGAGCCCGTACCGCCAGATAGACGTCGGGCACTTCGCTTCCTTCGGCGAACACCGGAGTGAACAGCATGGCGTCTGAGACATGGGCGCCGCTCCAATAGGGGTAGTTGATCATCACCACGTCACCGCTGTGAAGGTTGTGGATCCCCACCTTTTCAATGCCCTTTTGAATGGCGTAGTCGTTGGCGCCCAGAAAGGAGAGCAATCCGGACGACTCGGAAATCAGCCGACGGTCCCGGTCGTACATGGAGATTCCGAAGTCCAGCACCTCATAGATCACCGGATTGAAGGCGGTTCTGACCAGGGTGCGGCGCATCTGCTCGGCCGTGGAGTTGAGATGGTGACGGATCACCTCCACGGTGGCGCCGTCCAGGGTGGGATGGGCGGTCATCTCATCCACCGCCATGGCGCATCAGGATCGACGACTCAACCGCGCCTCGGTGGCAGTGGCGGTTCCGTCCCCCTCCACCTTCACCCCGTAGACTTCCTCCGCCTGCTCCACCGAGACATACTCATCTCGGACATCTTCCAGCACCATCTCGATGGGACGGTCCAGAGGGTCACCCCATCCTCCCCCGCCGGCCGAGAAGTTGCGGAAACCCTCTCCTGGCTGCATGGTGAATCTCTCCATCCGCGCCCGGTGGGCACGATCAGAATCCGGCCAGACGATCATGGTGTTGGTGGTCTGCGGCTCGTGTCCTCCCCGAAGCGCCCACGGCTTGGTCTTGGTCTTCTTCTTCATCGACAGCAATTCCCCCACGGCAA
The DNA here is from genome assembly GCA_002238785.1 of bacterium OM1 bin76. Classification (GTDB taxonomy): domain Bacteria; phylum Actinomycetota; class Acidimicrobiia; order Spongiisociales; family ZC4RG35; genus Bin76. The sequence continues at coordinate 14,497 of MPNA01000027.1, forward strand.
GCCACTTGACCTCCCGGCAGACTCCCAGTCCTCCTCGCCACCGACCGGCGCCGCCGGAGTCCTGGTGCAACTCCAACCGCTCGTGAAAGATGGGTGACTTGTGCTCCAGCACTTCCATCGAGGTGTTTCGGACCGCGGTGGTGGAGAGATGCTGAAGAGCGGTGGAGCCGTCGTGATCGGGGGTTGCCCCCCAACCGATCCCCTCGTTGTTGCTGACCGAGTACATCTCCCCCGTTTCGGGATGCCTTCCCACCGCCATGAACCCCGGCTCGTCGGAACCTGAGGATGCGGCGATGTGCTCCATCCCCTGCGCCAGTGCCTTGTTGATCAACTCGAATGACACCATGGAGGTCCACAAGGTGTAGGTGGCAGATGGATACACGGCATGGAACAGGTTCCCGGGTGGACAGATTACCGTGAGAGGCTGGTAGTGGCCGTGGTTGGCCGGAGTCTCCGGAGTTGTGAGGGATTTGAAGACGTTCTTTGCCTGGCTCAAGGTGCTGCCGTACGGCATGTTCACCGGTCCGGGCACACCCGGGTCGGAATCCCCGTAGTCCACTGTGAACTTGTCCCCCTCGATGGTTACCGTCACCGCCATCTTGATCAGGTCATGGGAAACCCCGTCGTCGTCCAACCAGTCATAGGTCGACCACTGCCCGTCAGGCATTGCCCGCACCGCTTCGGCCGCAGTCTCCGCGCCGTGTTCGATAATGCGATCGATCGCAGCATCCACATTCGCCAGGCCGAACTTCTCCCAGATCTGGCGAAGGCGTCGCTCTCCCACCCTCATAGCGGAGATTTGGGCGTTGAAGTCACCGATAATCGTCTCGGGCATCCGGGAGTTGTATCGCAGGATGGCCATGATCTGGGGATCCACCTCCCCACGGCGGATCAACTTGACGCCCGGGAGGATCAGCCCCTCCTGATGGATGGAGGTGGAGTCCAAAACGTAGCCGGGATCCTTGGCCCCCAGGTCCATCCAATGCGCTCGCACCGCCAGGTAGGCGTCGGGCAGGTCGCTTCCCTCACAGAAGATCGGCGTGAACAGCATGGCGTCGGCGGCGTGCGCCCCGCTCCAGTAGGGAACGTTGATGATCACCACATCCCCAGGGTGAAGATTCTCGATGCCCACCTTCTCGACACCCTTGTGAATGGCAAAGTCGTTGGCGCCCAAGAAGGAGAGTATCCCCGATGACTCCGAGATCAACCGGCGATGCCGGTCGTAGACGGAGATGCCGAAGTCCAGCACCTCGTAGATCACCGGGTTGAAGGCGGTCCGTATCAGGGTGCGACGCATCTGCTCGGCCGTGGAGTTGAGGTAGTGGCGGATCACCTCCACGGTGGCCCCGTCCAGTCTTGGACCTGTGCTCACTTCACCACCAGGTTTCCCAGATGGTCGGGAACCGCGGTCTGGTCGCTGTGGACGATCGTGACGCAGGTGGGCTCCCGAATGATGGCCGGACCCTCAATCTCTACCTCTGGTTGAAGGAGGTTGCGTTCGTAAATCGGAAACAGGCGGCGCTCCCGGGTGGCGAAGTCGAAGGCATAACGCTCCCCAACCCGACTCTCCGACCCGTCAAGCCCCGGAGCATGATCGGCATCGGGAGGGCCGGACGGCTTGTCCAGGAGTCCGATCGCCCTCACCCTGGCAGTCAGGATCTGAACCTCCTCGTTCAATTCGTGGCCGTAGCGCTCCCGGTGCTGGGCGTGGAATTTGGCGGCCACCGAATGCTGATCATCGGCCGCTTCCAGGTCGACCGACAGGGTGTGTTCCTGGCCGTTGTAGCGCAGGTCCAGTCTTCTGACAAACACCCGGTTCTCCGGTGGCACCGACTGGGTGGCCAGCACTCGGTCGGCCTCGGTCTCCAATTGGGCAAGGACGCCATCCATCTGGGCCAGAGCGGCATCGTCCAGCATGGTCAGCACCGTCTGCCCCACGTCGTACTCCAGGTCGGACATCAGCATCCCCCAGGCGGAGAACACCGCCGGTGCCGCCGGGACCACCACCTCGGGCATCTCCATCTCCCTGGCCAGAAGCGGCGCCAGCATCGGTCCGGCGCCTCCGAACGCCACCAACGAAAACTCCCGGGGATCGAGGCCTCTTTCCACAGTGATCTCCCGGATGGCGCCCACCGTGCGGGCCAGCAGCACATCGAAGACCGAAGCGGCGGCCCGTTGGGTTGACATGCCCAATGGTTCGGCCAGTTTCTCGGTCACGCCCCGCACCGCCGCTTCCCGGTCCAGGCTCATCTCACCACCCAGGAACTCGTCGGGGGCGAGGTACCCCAGGCACAATGCGGCGTCGGTGACGGTCGGTTCGGTGTTTCCTCGTCCGTAGCAGATGGGTCCGGGAACGGCGCCGGCGCTATGGGGCCCCACTCGCAGTAGGCCCTTGTCCATCCAGGCGATCGAACCGCCCCCCGCCCCGATGGTGCGGATATCGAACACCGGGATGCGGATCGGAAGCGCTTCGATCTCCGCTTCATAGACCTCCGTGGGGACTCCGTCCACGATCACGCAGGCATCCAGGCTGGTGCCCCCCACGTCGAAGGAGAGCAGCGAAGAGCGCCCGGTGGCCTCTCCCAGGCTGATCGTTCCGGCGATGCCTCCGGCCGGACCCGAAAAGACGGTGAGCAGGGGTGACAGCCGGGCAATATCGGAGGTCATCGCCCCTCCCGCCGAACGCATTATCAGGAAGGACCCTTCGAATCCGCCTTCTCGCAACCGGTCTTCCAAGTCGGTGAGATACCTCCCCAGGATGGGCCTTATGTAGGCATCGGCAACCGCGGTGGAAGTCCGTTCGTACTCGTGGTATTCCCTCACCAGATCAATGGAGACGGAGACCGTGAGGTCGGGGAAGGCCTTGGTCAGAATGCTCTTGGCGGCTTCTTCATGCTCGGTGTTGGCGTAGGAATGGAGGAAACAGATCGCCACCGACTCGACTCCCCGCTCATGGAGGAGGCGACCCGCCTCTATCACCGCCTGATGGTCAAGTTCATCCACAACCTTGCCGCGATGGTCGATACGGCCCGGGACTCCCACCGTGTGCCGCCTCTTGACCAAAAGCTCGGGGCGCTTGTATTGGAAGTCGTACTTCGAACCGCTCGGTAGATCTCCACGGGCGATCTCGAAGATGTCCCGGAAGCCGGCATTGGTGATTATGCCGGTCACCGCACCCTTGCGTTCCAGGATGGCGTTGAGCCCCAGAGTGGTGCCGTGGGTGTAGACGGAAGCCCCTTCCAGGGAGGCTTTGGTGGCCCGAGTTGCGGTAATCACACCGTCTGCGGGCGCCGCGGGAGTGGTGGGCGCCTTTCGTACCGTGATCTTGCCGCTCTGCTCGTCATAGGCGATGGCGTCGACGAAGGTTCCACCTATGTCCACGGCCAAGCGGTATTTGCGTTCAGTCATCTTCTTTCTCAGCGGAGAGGTATTCGTCAGGGCGCCGGCCGGTCGTCCCGCACCACCCGGCCGGACTGCATCACGAAGGAGATGTCTCTCATAGCGGACACATCCGCCAGGGGGTTCTCATCCACCGCAACCAGATCGGCCATTTTGCCCTGCTCAACAGTACCGATCTCCGACTCCAATCCCAAGAGGCGGGCGGCGTTGGAAGTGGCCCCGGCCAGGGCCAATTTGGGGTGAAGCCCGGCCCCTTCCATGAGGTTCATCTCATGGACCGCCACCGAGGTTCCCCCGATGGGATCCCCGGGGGGATAGTCGGTTCCGTTGACCATGGTGACCCCCGCCGCCACCGCCCGGCGGATGCTTGCCAGGTGCATGGGCCCCACCTGCAGAGAGGTCTCGATCTGGAAGTCCTCGAACCCCTTCCATTTCATCCACTCCTGAGAGCGGGTCACGCACAGGGTGGGCGTCAGGAACACGCCCTCGGCAGCCATCCTGCGGGCGGTGTCCTCATCCAGGTCGTAAGCGTGCTCGAAGGATCGGATGCCGGCGTCCAATGCCCGGTTGATGGCCAGTGACGAAGCGGCATGGGCAACCACATATGTGTCGCGCTCGGAAGCGGCGTCAACCGTGGCCCGCATCTCCTCCAGGCTCATCTCCGGGTGGTCGAAGGTCTCTCCGAGCTTGGCGATGCCACCGGTGATGAACACTTTGATGTGAGAACACCCGGCGTCCAACTCGGCCAACGCCGCCTCGCGGAACGCCTCGGGCCCGTCCACGATGGCGCATCCGATTCCGCCGTCGCCATGCCCGTCGGTGGTGGAGAGGGCGCGGCCGGCGCCCACTATGCGGGGGACGTCGGCCCATCCCGCCCTGGCGGCTTCCGCCAACAGCAGGTCGGCACGGTTCAGTTCGTGAACGCAGCGTATGGTGGTGACTCCGGCATGCAGGGCGTCCTGGGCCCGTTGATAGGCACGCAACACGGTGAGTCCAGGGTTCTCGTTCTCATCATGCGCCGAGAACGGGTACACCACCGAGAGGTGAGTGTGCACCGAGATCAGACCGGGCACCAGATACCGCCCGCCAAGACTCCTCCTCTCCCCGGCGCCCGGCTGTTTTTGGATGGCGCCTATCCTGCCCCCCGATATCTCCACACTGACTCCGTCGCGGATCTGTCCTCGGACGACATCAACTACTCTGGCATCGGTCAACCACATCTTCAACCTCCTTGTTCAAGTCTTTCGGTGACGGTGTGGGCCCTGGCAAGCCAGGAGTTCTCTTCTCCGCGCCGTCGCAATGAGTTTCTGACCTCTGGATCTTTGGAGTCTGCCAGCGCACGGTCCAGCGCTTCGGACATCCCCTCGGTATCACAATAGGAATGGACCTCCGAAAAAGCCACGACCTCGGGCATCCGGCTGCACACCACCGGCTTTCCCCCCGCGAAGTACTCGAATAGTTTGAGGGGTGAGGTCGACACGGTGATCTCGTTGACCACGAACGGGATCATGGCCACATCGAAGGACTGCAACCACCTGGGAAGATCCTGGTAGGGCTGGGCCATCACCCACTCCACGTTGGGCAGCGAGAACAGGGGACGATTCTTGGTGCTCTGGTCGTAGGAGGGTCCGATAAGGAGAAAACTCCAGTCCTCGCGGTCTGCAGCCACTTCGGTCAGCAGGTCGTAGTCCATCCAGCGGGCGATCGCCCCGTAGTAGCCGGCAATCGGACGCCCTTCCGCCAGGAACCCCTGCAGCGCAGGATGGGCCGGTGAGGAGACCTCCCAGTTGGCGAAGTGCTCGAACTCCACGGCGTTGGGGAGATACAGGGTGTCGGCACGTCGTTCGGTCGCCCTTTCCAGGAGGCTTCGGGCGCTGGCCGAGGTGAGGGCGGCATCGGACAGGGCAAGGTCGTGAAGCCGCTCAAGCTTGCCCTGGTCATAGCCGTCGAAGACGTCCAGTTCGTCTATCCAGTCGTACAGAGTCCTGGTGCCCTCTGGGTAGGCGGCGGCCCGGTCCCAGTTGTAGGTGAGGGACCACACCAGCGGATCCGGTAGTTCATGGAGCACCTCTGGTGGACCGTTGTACAGGAACAGGCGGGGCTCTATCTCTTCCCAACCCGGTTTGCCCTGGTTGGAATTGTCGTAGACCACCGTGTATCCCAGCCGGGCGAAGGCCTGGGCGAGTTGCTGGGGACGTTGGAACAAGTGGATGTACCACTCGATGTTGAGCAGGAAGATCACCACTCCCTTGCTCTCGGCGATTCTCTTTATGACTTCGTCGGGGATGGCCGCCCGTGGCGCTGCGGGGTCGCCAGGCGCTCCCACCTCCTGCTTGGCCGCGACATCCATCACTTTGCGCCTCAGTTTCTGGCGGACTCTCCAGTATCTGGTCACCAACTGCATTGCGCGGGTCTGCCTGAGGTTGTCCAGCTCCAACTGAAGCAGGTCCCCCCTTCTCTCGGCGTACCGGTGCTGATCGTGTGCTTCCTCGAGCTTCTGTCTGGCCTCAGCCCGGACAGATCGGAGTTCTTCCTCATACCGGATGATTCGATTGCGAAGGTCCAGATTGTCGGCCCGAGTCTCCGCCAGGTTCTGGGTCAGGGCAAGGGTGTTCTCTTTAGACCGGATGATTCGATTGCGAAGGTCCAGATTGTCGGCCTGAGTCTCCGCCAGGTTCTGGGTCAAGGCAAGGGTGATCTCTTTGTGGATGGACTGGTAATCGGTTGCCGGCGCCGCTCCCGCCTTCTCGGACCAGGATTGGCGGATCTGCGGAGCTATGCGACGGGCCCTTGCCATCATCGACTCCCAATGCACGTACATGAAATAGGAAAGATCCGGGTGATTGCTCCAGACTGCGTTGAGCGACGCAAGCAACCGATCCGAACAGGTGTCCGCATCCGGGTGGCACCAGGCTTCCAGGCCGAGTTCCGCGGCCATGCGGGTGACTTTGGGGTCGTAAGAGATCGACACCGACGGGGTCTTCCCCATCGCGCCCAGAATGGTTCCGTGCAGGCGCATATTGAGCGCTAGCTCGCATCTGCCGATGGCCGTTACCAGTTGACCGGGACTGAGACCTGGGGGTGTGATGTGAACATTGGCGCTACTCATCTGGTCTCTGATCCGCTCACAGCAACGACGATCATCGAAGTCGTCCGCCTCCAACTCCTGCATGGGAACGAAGAGCACCGACCCTCCGTGCTCCTGGCAGAAGGCGTCCAGGGCCTCTGCCAGGTGTCGTTCACGCTGTTCTTGGGATGCAGTTGATCCCCAGGACCGTGGTGCAACCGCTACTAGAGGTCGGGGAAGATCTGACAGGGTCTGATTCAGGCCGGGTTCCAACTCGGCATAAGGAACCAGCCAGGCCGGGTCGCCGACGACCAGGGAATCTTCTATTCCCAGCGATGCCAGTTCGGCCTGATCCTGCTCGGTGCGAACCGTGAAGGCCGTTGCAACCTCGGCAAGGGCCTGCACCCAGTGTTTGGATCGGGAGTCAAAGAAGGGACCCACCCCCACTCCCCACACCAGAACCGGCCTTCCTGCTGCGGCCGCAGCCAGGGCCGGCCCCAGATAACCGGGGATGTCGCCGGCTTCCCGACTCAGGGCATGCTGGGGTCGAAATCCCCACTGGTCCGACAGGAGGCCCCCGCCTCCCACGATCACCACTTTCGCCTCGTAAGCCGCCGACAGCACAGCCGGGATATCGGTGCGATCCACGGCCGGAACATCGTGTCTTTTGCGAGTGTCAGGGGGATCGCCGGAGACCACCATCCACCGGCCGTCGGGCTTGATCTCGCGTAGCAGGCTCAGCATCCCGGCTAGGATGGCCTCATCCCCCAGGTTCTGGAATCCGTAGTGCCCGATAATCAGCGCATCGAGAACGGTGGCACCCTCCATCTTCCTATTTGCAGATGCGGAGCCGGCTGTTGCCACGAATTGAAAGGTTATCACCAAGAGTAGGAGGTTGCTTCCATGCCGGTTGACCAAAACGCTGCGCTCGAGGCTGCCGACCAACTACGGGGCTCCGAGATGGAGTTGCTCTCTTCGCTGGTGTCCCAACGCAGTGTCCGCGCCGATACCTCCGATGTGCACGAAATGTGCCTTCAAGAGATGGAGAAGTTGGGAATGGAAGTGGAGTTGGTCACACCCCGGGTGGCGGAACTGGAACGCCATTCGGAGTGGTGTCCTCCTTCTCCGACCTGCGCCGAACCGGAGAAGATGGTGAGCGTGGTTGGAACTCGGGGCGAGGGACCGGGCATCTTCCTGTTTGCGCACACCGATACGGAGCCGCCCGGTCCCCGGGGAGACTGGGAGACCGATCCATATCGAGCCACGGTCAAGGGAGACCGGATCTATGGGGTGGGCGCCGCCGATGACAAGGCAGGGGTGGCCTCGGTGCTCACCGCCACCCGGGCGTTGCTCCCCCACTTGGAAGGCGTTCGGGTGGTGGTCGGCCTGGTGCATGGCAAGTTGGGAGGCGGCCTGGGGACTCTGCCCACCATGGAGCGGGTGGGACAGGTGGACACCTCGATCTACTGCCATCCGGCCGAGACCGGTAAAGGCCTGGCTCACTTCAAGATTGCCACCCGGGGTTTCTTCAACTTTCGCATCGAGACCGTGGGGCGGCGTCCCGAACCCGTGGAGATCCGCACCCCCAACTCCGAGGACCCGCGCCAGGGGATCAATGCGTTCACCCGTCTGCGGGCGGTGATGGATGCTGTGGAGAAGTGGGCGGCACGAGACGGCATCCTGATTTCAGTGAACCGGGTGTCGGCTGGCATCAACCCCATGGTGCTGCCAGAGCGAGCAGTTGCCGAGGGCGCCGTGTGGTTCCGGCACGGGACGGTCGCCGGGGTCTATGGGCAGTTGGATCGGGTTGCTTCGGAGGCCGGGGCTGTGTCCACTCACCTGTTCGGACTGCGGTCCAACCCTGCCGAGATTCCTCGCGACCATCCCCTGGTGGCCGCCACCCGGCGGGCCATCGCCCTGGAAACGGGGAGGGCGCCCGCCGTCTACCCGGCTCATGTTGCCTCCGACATCCGCTTTCCCATCCGATGCCTGAATGCAGCCACGGTCGGCTTCGGTGCGCTGGCCGGCAACTTCTACGGACCCAACGAGTGGGTGGATGGCAGGGACATGCATCGGGCCACCCGGACGATCGTCAGGATCGTCTCCGAATGGGCCGACCATGCCACCATAGGACAGCCTTGGCCTCGCCTAGACTCCCTCCCATGCTGACGAAGCTAATCGTCCGCAATTTCAAGGGCCTCGAATACGCAGAGATCGAGTTAGGGAATCCCGTCGTCTTTATTGGCCCAAACGACTCCGGGAAAACCTCAGCTCTTCAAGCACTCACCCTGTGGGACCTTGGTTTGAGGCGATGGACAGAGAAGCGAGGTGAATTGGCGCCGCCTCAACGTCCAGGGGTGGCAGTCAATCGCCGAGATCTGGTAGGAGTGCCGGTGTTGTCCGCCCGCCACTTGTGGCGAGAGTTGCGTGTCCGCCAAACGTTTCGCGATAGTGGAGGCCAGCGCACCGAAAACATCCGTATGGAGGTCATCGTCGAAGGCGTAACTGGCCAACAACCATGGTCCTGTGGTCTGGAGTTCGACTACACCAACGAGGAGAGCATCTATTGCCGGCCCCTGCGAACAGTACCCGATGGAACTGAACGTATGCCGGTGCCACCGCAGAAACTGTGGCCGAGAATGGCCCTGTTGAATCCCATGTCAGGCTTGGTCTCCAATGAGACCCGGCTGGAGCCAGGTGCCATTGATGTCCGACTAGGCGAAGGCCGGACTGCCGAAGTGCTCCGCAACCTTTGTATGAGGGTGGTCGAACTGCCAGATGGCAAGGCTAGGTGGAAGGCTCTTTCCGACCGCATCGCTAGCCTCTTTGGCGTCACCCTTGATACGCCCCACCTTATTCCGGCACGGGGTGAAGTACAAGTTACATACCGCACCAAAGTCGGATCTCGTCTAGATCTCTCCTCTGCAGGTCGGGGTATGCAGCAGACTTTGCTCCTACTGTCGTTTATAAACCTGCATCCTGACAGCGTGTTGCTGCTTGACGAGCCGGATGCCCACTTGGAGATTCTGAGACAACGCCAAATCTACGAGTTGCTGGGGGAAGCAGCAGATGACAATCGCACCCAGGTAATCTGCGCGTCCCACTCTGAAGTCATACTCAACGAAGCGGTCCAGCAGGACACCGTAGTTGCGTTTGTTGGCTCCCCTCACCGCATTCAGGCCAAGAGTCAAGTGCTAAAGGCACTCCGGGACATCGGCTTTGAGGACTATTACCAAGCGGAGATCACCGGTTTCGTCCTATATCTCGAGGGACGCACTGACTTGGCCTTGCTTCGTTCCTTTGCCCATGCACTTGGCCATCCGGCGGCAGGCGCTTTGGAGCGACCCTTTTTGCGCAATGTCGGCAATCACGTCAACACTGCCCGTTCCCATTTCTATGGGTTACGAGAAGCTAAACCGGATCTGCTTGGCTACGCTTTGTTTGATCGCTTGGATCGAGATGATCTGAATCCCAAGGGACCACTGATAGAGCACATGTGGCCTCGTCGAGAGATCGAGAACTATTTGTTGCCCGCCGTAACGCTTCGTCGATATGCGAAGGAAAAGGGCAGAGCTTCGGTCTCAGGTCCCCACCCGACAGCACACATGACGAGCATGTTCGAAGAGACCGAAGGCCTGCGATGGCTAAGCGTCATGGACCAAGCCATTCGAGACTTTGTTCCTCCTATAGCACTCCGGGATCCAGAACACCAATATTGGGCCAACACCAAGATAAGTGGGGAGTTAATGGACCCGGTCCTAGCCACTTTCTTCAGAGAATTGGCAACACCCCCTGTCATGAGAAAGAGGAATTATCACCACCTAATCAAATACCTTGATGCTTCAGAAATCCATCAAGACGTCATCAAAGTACTAGATGGCATAGCGAAACAGGCCTCAGCTGTCAGAGGGAGCAACCACTGAGGGATCTACTGGCTTCAGACAAATCAGCGACAGGCCGGGTCCCTCTCCAACATTTAGGCAATCGTTTGGCCCGCATCTAGGTAGATGGTGGCGCCGGTGGCCATTCTGGAGTCCTCGGAGGCCAGGAAGACGGCTGCGCCAACTATGTCTTCGGGGACGCCGATAATTCCGAGGGGGATCATGGAGAGCCGGTACTTGCGGAACTCGGGTTCGGCTAGGTCGGCTCGGTTCAAATCGGTCTCGATCAGTCCCGGAGCGATGGCGTTGGCGCGAATCTTGTGCGGGGCGAGTTCGAACGCCAGTTGGCGCGTCAGCATTCGCACGCCTCCTTTCGCCACGCAGTAGTGGGTGAGATTCTGCCCGGCCAGGGTGTCCCCCGCCGATGACATGTTGATGATCACACCTCCGCCGCCTTGTCGAACCATTGCCTTGGCGGCGGCCTGGGAACACAAGAAGAACCCCTTGAGGTTTACCTCGAGGATCCGGTCCCATTCGGACTCCTCTATCTCCAGGAACGGGGTCCGGATCAGGATTCCTGCGTTGTTGACCAAGATGTCTATCCGCCCGAAGCGGTCAACAGCAGTTGCCACTAAAGCAGACACGTCCGAGGATGAGGAGGTGTCGGCTCTCACCGCGATGGCCTCCGAACCCATCCGTTCGATCTCGGCAACCGCCGATTGGGCGGCTTCGGAATCGCTGTGATAGTTGACCACGACCTTAGCGCCTTCTCGCCCGTACCCCAAGGCGATAGCCCTCCCGATGGAACGGGAGGACCCGGTGACTATCGCTACTTTGTCTTTGAGGCGCATGGTTGATGTGCTCGACTTATTCCAATTCGAACCCTGGAACCACGAAATCACCTCGATCGATGATTTGGGTATCCCCGACCGATATGGAGTGATTGCGGGTGGGGATGTCGAAGTGGAAATTCGCTCGGTTCTTGCCGCCCAGTTTGTGGGTGAAGTTGGCTCCGAAGGCGATCAGCATGTTGCCGTAGTAGCTTTCGGTGTCCATCACTCCCCCGCCTTCCCAGAAGCGAAGTCCCAAAGCGTTCCAGATGGCCCGGTGCTCGTAGCCCCAACCGATGTGGGAAACACCATAGGCGCGCTGGTCCCTGGCATCTTCGAAGTAGTCCTTGAGCAGTCGCATGTCAGCCCCTCCGTCCATGGAGACGATGTTCCCCTCCCGTAGTTCCATACGGATCGGCTGTTCTACATACTTGCCCAGGGGAAGCAACGCATCACCCGCGTCAATCACCAGGGTTCCCTCGGCCGAATCCTCGAGCGGGGCCAGGCCGCACTGTCCCGAGGGCCAGTGATCCCACCGTCCCGGCTGGTCGGTGTAGCCGTACTGGCAAGCCAGCGGGCGGCCCGTGTATCTGACCGTAAAGTCGCTTCCGGCATCGGACCAGACATGCATGGTGTCGGCAGTCCCCAGAATTTCCACGCTCCGCTCGCCCCGCTTGCGGATTTCGGGAAGTGGGAACATGCGGCGAAGGTGGTCTTCGGGCTCTTCGATCATCAGGCTGCGGGTACCCGATGCCAAAGCCTCGTTGTGGGCGTCGGAGTAGATCCAGTGCGACCCCATGCTGGCCAGGAAGCCAACTACCAGGTCAGATCCCTTCCACGCGTCGACTATGGTCCGCGATTTCATCCACGAGTCGTCGGCGGCCACCATGATCTGGAAGAAATCGCCACCCAGCACTCGGACCGCCCCCATCAGCGCTGAGATGTAGGCGGGGTTGCTCTGGGTATTGGTAAAGGCCATGACAGTCTGTCCGGGGCCCACCCCACATAACTTCATGTGATCCCTGAACATCGGCACCAATTCGGCGCCGGCGGCTGATGTGGTGGGGACTCTACGCAATTCTTTCCTCCTTCGCTGTTAGGGATGTATCGTAACCGCTCCAAGGGTTCCCTCCCGTGTGAGGAGGCCTTTGTTGTGATCCCGAGGACAGGAATCTTCCCGCCGGGGACGACTTCGCGAAGAAACCGAGCGGTGAGAGGTTGACTCTGTCACAGGCCCGCCACATACTCATAAGAGTCACAAACACCCCTCGGTCCGTCCAGACGTCACCGGACCGCATACCCAAGACGGGGTCATAACTGTTGAAACCGAACCCCTGGAGGGCCTAGGAACTCGCGTTTCAACCAACGGAGGTGGTGGCGGGGGTGGGCCCTAAACGGGGGAGGAGAGAAAAACCGGTTTTCGCGGGTTAGTGCTGGGTTTCGCGGGTTTTGGGTTTTACTTGGTGGGACATTTATCTGATCATGATCAGGCTGAACCCGCTGCTGTATAGCGGAATCTCCAAGTCATCGATTCCGTCAACCTGCTCTTCCCACAGTTTCTCGAACGTCTCTACGTCGACGAACTCCCCGTTCACTTGGAACCTGTGACTTGCGTGATAACTCCACAGGGTGAAGAAGGTGCGGAACCTCCGAGAGGAGGTGTACAGTTCGACTTCCTGGAGGTTCAGACTTGGTGACGTCGTGAAACCGTGACCCTGGATTCGGTCGAATTCCTCCTCGTTGCGGGCGTTGTTCACTACCCACACGATCGATCCAGAATCCACATACCTGACCTCGTTTGAGTCCAGGGTGTCATCACCGTCTCGGTCGCTGAAAACCTGGGCATCGATCGCGACGAGAAACTCATAACCCTCCCGGTACGCGGGCGGGATCTCAATCTCGACGTCGGCGGTTACGCTCCTTCGGGTGATGATGATGCTGGACGTCCCTGCGGCGTCGGGGGTTGCCGTGACGGTGTAGGTACCGCCGCCAGTGAGAACCGGGGCATGATAGAGCCGGTAACTAACGGTGGCATACAGATCGGTGTCGGGTCTTCCCGTGTATCGAGAGGCCGTGCCGCGAAGGGTCCCTCCGTACTGGTCGACCAAATCGTATTCAACCTTCAATTCGATCCTGTTGCCGTCCCGTTCCTGGTAAGGCTCGAAGGCGGGCCGGGCAGCCACCAGGACCGACTCGCCATCACTCCAGGCGATCTGATGGACTCGCTTCATGCAGCAATCGGCCTCGATGGTTACCGTGTCCAATCGCTCGTCAGTTTTCGGAGCCCTCAAATCGAAGGTGGCGCTGCCCTCCTGGTCGGTAACCACCGCATAGTCGGCCCGGGCGCCTCGGCCAACAGTCACTAGGTCAGGATCCGGTCGACCACGGGTCACATCTTCAGCTTCAACCCTGATCTGACGGCTGTCAACTTCGACAAAGACAGGCACTCCTTCCCTCTGCAAACGGGTGCCGTCGTCATTCAGAAGTTGGATGACGAACTCCACGGATGCGCGACGAGAAAGGTCGACTATCCATGCGCCATTGCCGTCTATCCGTGCGGCATTGGCCGGAACATCATGCTGGACACCGAGGCTGTCAGCTTCTCTCTCCGACTTGGCTCGCGCCGTGGAGGAGTCTGCAGTGTCCTGATCAAATCTCTGACCGTCCCGCCGACCAACCCAGGCATAGATGCTCATGCTGGCGCCGGGTGTTGCATCAAAGTCCTGGAAAACGTTTCCATCCAAATCGGTGGCGTCATCTTCGTCCTCATCCCAGACACAGTCACCGCTGCCCAGGATCTTGGCCTCGTCGCAAGTTCCGTCGGCTTCCAGGCCACCGTCGGGGTCGTCGGTGTAGAACCAGTCCACCGCCGTGTCCTCGATTGGAGCGAAGTTGTCATCCCGAACGGAGACCATCACCAGGATCTCGAAATCATCGGTGCCCTCGGTGGGGGCTACCTGCACCAGCACCCCATTCGGACGCAGATTGGAATGGTCCAGAATCGCCGCCATGAACTCGGCCATGGTGGCCCTTGTCATGTCGGCGTCCGGTGCATAGGCGAACCCGGACACTCCGCTTGCCACCCCCAGTTCGTACAAATGGGTCACCGCCTCGTGGACGGCGTGCGGCACTTCTCTCAAGTCCAGGAATGGAGACCCGACATCGAAGTCCTGGTCATTGTCATTGACGTCATCCGGCGTGAATCCAAATGCTATTCGCCCGTCTGCCACGGGAACCATCAGGTCCATCAGCCGCTGCAGGAACAGAGCCATCTCGCCGCGGGTGACATTTCGTGCTGGTGCATAAGTGGTGGCAGTAGCACCGATGGTGATCCCCAACTGGTAGATCTGGCTGATGGCTTCCCGGGAATCCTCCTCCAAATCCCCGATGTCTTCGAATGGGCTCTCAGCGGCCGAAGGAACATCAATGCCCACCAGCCTGGCCAAACGGACCAGGAGGAGCGCCATGTGTTCACGGATCACCGGCTTCTCCGGCGAGTACTCCTCAGCAGCGGTGCCGTTGGTGACTCCGTAGTAGGCGATGCAGTCGATATCGCCGGCATTGGTGTGACCGGAGGGAACGTCGACAAAGTCGGCACCTGGGATGATGTGCTCCGGACACGCCTCAAAGTAAGCAAGATAATCAGGCTCCGGGTCGGCGGCCCTGCCGGGGGCCGGGACAATCACCAACGCCGCGGTCAGGAGCGACAATACGGCCAGCAAACCAACTTCACGATTGAAACGTATGGAGAAGCCGGTTGCCATAAACACCCCACAGCGGTAGCTCAGGGTGCCTAATCGTACCTAGCCCCGGTCTCCCGACTGGCTAGGAGGCCCAAACCCTTTTGAACAGGTCTATCCAGTTGTGGCCGAGAATACCCGCCATTGCCTCGGGTGGATAACCCCGCTTGACCAACTCCTTCTCCACATTGGGAATCTGGGCGGGGGTCTCCAAGCCGATCGGATAAGTCCCGGAATCATCCGGATAGTCCTCGATGCTCCACTCCCCCGAGGCGATCATCTCGGCGTGGGTCTGGGGACTGGTGTCGCAGAAATCCAGCCCCAACCCCACCTGGCGGTACTGTTCGGGTGGGTGGCTCAGCTTCATATTTCGCAGAACCCTGGTTTGGCATTTGCATCAAGTGGAACGCCACAGACGGTTTCACTTCCAGCATCACGGTTTCCCCCAGCAACCCTTAGGTAAAGAAGGAGAGATGATAAAGAGGACGGTGGTATGAGGGCTGATGTTGTCGGCTCGGAAGGGGCGGAGAGAGAATGAGAAAGACGAAATGGGCTGCCCTTGCGGTAGCCGCGGTTATGACGGTAGCTACCGTTGTGGTCGCTCAGAGTGGGTTTCCGGACGTCCCGGATGATCACCCGCATCGTGCGGCTATTGATTGGTCTCGTGACATCGGGGCCTTTCAAGGCTATCCCGATGGAACGTTTCGTCCGGACCAGAAGATTACGGCGGAACATGCCACCATTGTGTTTGATCGGGTCTATCCCGATGGGGTCAGCCGTGCTGAGTTCGCGGCGCTGCTGTATGTGGGAAGCAACCTTCTAGGCGAGGCACCCACTGTTACCACAACGACCGTGCCGCCGACGACGACTACGACCAGCACCACGGTGGCCCCCGCTGAGGACGGCTACTCGCATGCACACTGCGCCCGGATAAGAAATGATGGTGGGTGCGATAGGAGATTCAGACCCACATACCATTCATGCCACTTCCACGCGGACACGGTTCCCCGCCACAACAGCGGCAAGCATTACGGCACTACGCCGTCTGACAACTGTTAGTGCATTCAGTTTGGGGGTATTCACGGGCTCGGCGGTGGCCCTTTTTGCGCCTCGTTACGGCTGGGCTGCTGGCTCTTGCGGTTCTCGTAGCTGCCTGCAGAGGCGACGATCCGGGTACTGCGGCCACCGCTGCGTCCGAGGACGCGTTGATCGAGGACGTTGCGGCTCTTGAGCCCGACGGTCGTCTTGACGGCGAGTCTCTGTGGCGGGAGGTGGTTGCTGGTTTGAGCGCCTTGGAGCGGTCCTGTATCCGCGGGTCGCTGAGTGAGGCCGATCTGGAGGCGCAGTTGGAGCACGTGGTTGCTTCTGATGACTTTCCGACTGCGGCTGATTAGGGCGTGTTGACATTATGTAGGGCGTCGTGGATGAGAGCGAAGGTGATGAACCCGAGGAAGACCACATCGAGTTTGTCGAAACGGGAGAACATGCGCCGGTAGCCTTTCAATCTGCGGAACAGCCGTTCTACTTCGTTGCGTTTCTTTGTACATCTGCCGGTCGTACTCCCAAAGGGTCCCGGCAGGTGCTCAAAGGAGGAACTACCGGTACAAACCCCAGATTCAGGGCGAGTTGACGGGTCTGGTTGCCCTCATACGCCCGATCCATCACCAAAAAACGCCACTCCGGTTGTTTCCCCAAGCCACTGAGCAGCCCACGCCCGTGGGGAGCATCATCAGCCTGCCCTGGTGACACCGAGAAAGTCACCGCCGTTCGAGCATCCGCGGCAACCATATGAATCTTGGTTGTCCACCCGCCCCGGGACCGCCCGATCGACTGCGGACCCCCCCTTTTCTTAGGGCGCCCGTGCCGTCAGGATGAACCTTGACGATGGTGCTGTCCATCATCACCCTCTCCAACTTGACACGAATGATCTGTTCCCACTGGAGCTGTTCGAACACCCGGTCCAACACTCCACTCTTCGACCAACGGTTCATCCGCGTGTAAACAGTGTGCCACCTCCCGAACCGGGCCGGCAACCCCCGCCACATACAACCATGCTCCGCTATGCGCGGATCGGTTCTCCTCGTCGGTTTTGGGCGGTCGGATGGATTTGGGCGGGTGCGCTTCGGAATGGAGGCGCATTTTGTCACATGGAATGCTTTAAGATGAGACGATGGGATATGTCGCTATCCGTTCGTCACCGCATGGAAATTGTCACCCACCGGAACTATCTCGTCGGGGGGAGCAGATGCGTGTTTTCCGACCTAAGGCCCCCTCTGGATTGACTTGGCTGCCCAAAGCATGGTTGGATCGGACCTGGTTGGCACTTACACTTCACGACAGTACACCCGCGGGTCACGAAGCAGGCCATGCTCTCTAATTACCAGAAGTACACCGCTGACCTTCAAGACCTGCTTCTTACCATCGCAAACGACGGTGTAGACCAACACTTGGAAGCCCTGGCGAGCGCGGTTGACGGCCAGGCCGCCGCTGAACTGAGAAACCTGGTGGGACTGTCGGCGCGGCGAGAGCAGGGAGCCTTCTTCACTACCGGCGCATTACGGGCCAAAGCCGTCCCAACACCGCCGCACGACGACGAAGTTGTGTACTTTGATCCCGCCTGCGGCGCCGGCGACCTGTTGGTTGAATCCGCTAAGAGGCTGCCGGTGTCAGACAGCTTGGGAGCCACTGTCCAACACTGGGGTGAACACCTTCTGGGATGTGATGTCGAGCCGCTTTTCGTGGAGACTACCAAGCTCCGCTTACTTCTGACAGCGGCGTACCGGACGGGACAGACCGCGCCTGGGGAGATGCCGAGAGACGCGTTCCCTTCAGTGGTGGTCGGGGACGGCCACTCTCAGGAGCGTTTTGCAAGCCGGTGCCACCACATCGTCCTCAATCCGCCGTTCGGATATGTGGAAGCCCCTGCGGAAACGCAGTGGGCCAAGGGTCGCGTCTCCGGAGCGGCCGTCTTCCTGGCAAAGGTCCTGCAATACGCGCCAGCGGGAGTGACGATCACCGCCATACTCCCGGATGTCCTCCGGTCGGGCACACGCTACAGGAAATGGCGTTCCATGGTCGAATCGATGATGGAGATCTCGGATCTTGAAAACTGTGGCTTATTCGACGAAGAAACCGATGTCGACGTGTTCATCCTTCGCGGCACAAGATCCGACGGGAGCGCGATACCTGGCCCGTGGGCGCCCCGGCATGACCATAAGACGGTTGGTGACTTTTTCGACGTACATGTGGGCGCGGTCGTGCCACATCGAGATCCTAAGACAGGACCTCGGCGGCCGTTCATCTGGCCGAGACGACTTCCACTCTCCGGATCGTTCGATCCCGGTGGGAAGTGGAGAAGGTTCAGTGGTCGGACCTTCGATCCACCATTCGTGGCGATTCGCCGCACATCCCGACCAGGCCAGAAGAGGCGGGCGGGCGGTGTTCTGATAGTCGGTGATAGCCCGGTGGCAGTTGAGAACCACCTGCTGGTGGCAGTGCCCAAGAACGGTGCCGAATCGGAATGCCTCGAGCTTATGGAGGTGTTGGCCGCACCTGGGAGCCGGGAGTGGTTGGATCAGCAGATACGCACCAGGCATCTGACCGTATCTTCAGTCAGCGGCCTGCCGTGGCCGGACGACGACGCTCATGTCTGAGATTCTCAGGTTCGCTCCGTCGATTCTCGCCAGGCTGGGCGAGGAACTCGTATCACATCCTGACCAGGGCATCGTCGAACTGGTTAAGAACGCCTACGACGCTGACGCCCGCCTATGTCAGGTCACTCTGTCCGAGACAACACAGCACGGCGGCAGGGTAATCGTCCGCGACGACGGAGACGGCATGACCATTCAGCAGATCCGCGACGGGTGGCTTGTGCTGGGGCGCTCCGGGAAGGATCCGATGGAGAGAACCAGGCTGGGAAGGCTTCCGGTGGGCGAGAAGGGACTGGGCCGGCTCGCGGCACTCCGGCTGGGGCAGAGGGTCGTCCTGGTGACAAGGCCCCGGGATGAACCGGGAGCCGAGTATTGCATGGAGATCGACTGGGCGCTATTTGACAACGTCCCTGTGGTGGAAGATGTCCCTCTGGAGATCGAAAAGAGGCCCACGTCGGAGGGGTACGGGACATCAATCACTATCAGCAATCTGGTAAGCCCCCTGCGACGAATGGACACCAAACGCTTGGCCCGCTCGTTGATTCCTCTCGCTGACCCGTTCGAGTCGGATCGAAGTTTTAGCGCAGAATTGATAAGCGATGACTTCCGAGACTTGGAACAACTCGTAACAAGTGGGTACTTCGATGAAGCTCACCACCGGCTCCGCGCCGAGTTGGACCCTGACGCACGAGGGTCGGCCGTGGCGATGGATCATCGAGGGAACATCAAGTGGAAGGCGGATCACAGAGATCTGGGGCGCTCCGGGACATACCGATCGCCCAGGCGGTGTTCGAACTCTGGGAGTTCACCCTCAACGTTTCGGCATTCTCGGGCGGGCCGGCAACCGTGGGAGAAGTACGGAACTGGCTTCAGGAGGTTGGAGGGGTGCATCTATATCACCGGGGTTTAACCGTCCATCCGTATGGGGACCGGGCTACGACTGGCTGGAAATGAATCTGCGACGGGCTCGGAGCCCCGAGGGGCGCCCATCGACCAACAACTCCATCGGGTTGGTCACTGTGGACGATCCCGGAGAGATGCTCATCGCCAAGACCGACAGGTCCGGTTTTATCGAGAACGATGCTTTCTCAGAATTGCGAGAGTTCTGTGGCGACGCTCTCGATTGGATGGCCAAGCGCCGCGTTGCGGAACGAGACCGTAAACGAAAGAAACAGCGAAAGAGTGGGAAGGGAAGGCGCCAGGGCGCCGTCAAAGACGTAGAGAAAGCGGTGGCTGGCATACCGGAGAACCAGCGAAAAGGCGTGACGGAGGCTGTGGAGCGGCTCAACAGAGAGAGCGACAGCGAGCGTGAAGCTATTCTGAGCGACCTCCAGTTGTATCGCACTCTCAGCACCGTCGGCACGACCGCGTCC
Organism: bacterium OM1 bin76; assembly: GCA_002238785.1. Taxonomy (GTDB): domain Bacteria; phylum Actinomycetota; class Acidimicrobiia; order Spongiisociales; family ZC4RG35; genus Bin76. Next base: position 34,437 of record MPNA01000027.1, read on the forward strand.
GTTTTTGCCCTCGAAGCGGACGGACCGCTCACTCGCATCGGGAGACTGGCGAGGGCTATCGAACGCCGGGCCCAAAAATGCTTGGTGACGCCTACGCCGACAACCTGGAAGAACAGGTCGGTTTGCTCCAACGAGCCGCCCAAGGGCTACGAAGCTTCGTCCGGGTCCCGCTCGCTTTTCTGCAGCGTGAAAAACGCAGGGTCGGCGTCGTCGAAGTACACCAGGTTATCGCCGGCGTCATCGAACTCTTCGATCCGTTCCTGGACGATTTCGAGGTAACGGTGAAGACCGAATACGTGGACACTTCTCCTCGCATCTGGGGACGCCGGGCATCGTGGAGTCCATTATGGCGAACCTGATCACCAACGCTATTCGAGCATTCCAGCATTCCGAGACACTGGTTGAGGGCCGTGAGTTGAAGATACGCACGGTGGAGTCGGGCAACGAACTGCTGATTTCTGTCACGGACAACGGGCCGGGAATCCGCGGCATCGGAAGAGCCGATATCTGGAGTCCCGGTCAAACAACTACGCCGGGAGGAACCGGGATCGGCCTCACCATCGTCCGCGACGAGGCGGTAGGTTTGGGGGGAAGCGCCCATTTTGGCTCCCAACAACGGACGAAGGGGAGCGGAATTCGTGGTGAGGCTTCCGCTGTTCGGAGTGAAGTAATGCTGGTGGCAATCGTCGACGACATAATCGATGAACGGAAGACGCTGGAGGGAGAACTTAAGGAGGCCGGCCATAGAGTGATCCCTCGCGAGGCGGCGCTTTCCTCTCTGGACGACCTGTCGGAGTGGCTGGTGGAAGCTGAGGCCGAGGCGTTCGTCTGCGATCAACGGCTCTCGGTCTCCAACTATGCACCGTTTCCCGGGGCTGAGGCGGTGTGCCGGGCTTTCCGCTCTCATAAATTGCCTTCGCTCCTTGTCAGTTCATACATCCACGACGAAATCGCATCGATCAGGCGCTGGAGGGCCGGTGTGCCGGTCTTGATCGGGAAAGACCAGCTTGACCCGGACCTGTTGAATGAGGGCTTCGCCCTCGGCCAGGCGGAACTGGCGGGTGACATCCCCATCGCGAGGATCCCCAGAAGAACGGGGATCCACATCGAATCGGTCGATGCTCAGAGGCTTGGCAGAGTGAACGTGATCGTGCCGGGGTGGGATGAATGCAAGCCAGTGGAATTGCCGTTGAACATGATCGGAGACGGCGGCTTGAGAGAAGACGTCCGCAAGAGGCAAGTCGACTGGCTGGTCGCCAAGGTCAACATCGATGCGGAGGAGGCCCATGACTTGTTCTTCACGGACTTCGAGCGGGCACCCGATCCGAAGGGGTGAGATCACCAGATGCGGCATACAGCGCGGTGACGAGATAACGGTGGTTGACCAACGTATCCGCTTGGAGGTCCTTGCGCCCACGGTGGACATGGTGCTTCTCGGCGTCGGAGGAAGGTTGGAGGGAGAAACGCTGACCTCCAACTCGCTCAGCGGGGTTCTGCGCGTCTGGTTCGAGGAACAGCCACTGGCAATCTTGGCCGGAGACCTGGACGAAATAGGACTGCAAAGGCTTCTCGTCGAGGAGGAACAACTCCATGGGCGGGTGTTGGTGTTCCCCCATCACGGTGGGCGCACCGGAGGGGACGATCACTCCTTCGTCTCCACCATCATGAACGCGGTGGATCCAGAGACGGTGGTCTTCTCTTTCGGCCGCGAGAAATACAGCAATCCCAGACCGGAAATCATCCACGCCATATTCTCAGCCAAGCCTGGCGCCAAGATCATGTGTACCCAACTCTCCAAGAGGTGTTCCGCCTCGACTTTCGATCCGCCACACCTTGCATCTTTACCAGCCCGGGGAAGAGACGCGGGACGGTGCTGCGCCGGAAGCCTTCAACTCGACTCACAGGGCGTTGTCACCCCTCAAGTCGCAGAGCACGCAACCTTCGTCGACAGCCTCACTCCCCCTCCCCTGTGTCGGATCCCACTCCCCTGAGACCACCGTTCACCACGGTATGCAGGGTGGTGGACCACTGGCAGTTGGCCCACCCTCCAGGAGTGACTGGTCATCTGCCGAAGAGAATCCTCGGGGAAGATTTACCGGCATTCGGAGTTCCTGACTTATTAACCCATAATATTCGGAGTTCATATGCGTCACAGTTTTGCTGCCATAGATTTCGAGACCGCCAACGGGAGGATTCACAGCATTTGCGCCATTGGAGTTGTGACAGTCGACCACGGCGCAGTCAGAGAGCGCATGTGGCTGGTACGACCACCGGGTAACCGCTACGTCCATGAGAACACTGCCCTGCACGGTCTCACGGCAATAGATACAAGAACAGCCAAACCGTTCGCCGACGTATGGCCCGAGGCGAAGAGGTTCATCGGGAACAGAACCGTTATCGGTCACAACATGCGTTGGGACGCGAAAGCGCTCGAGGCGGCACTTGCCTATTACGACAAACCGGTGCCGCGGCTACGCAAAGGATGCTCCATGGACATGGCTATTCTGGTCTGGCCGGATCGCAGCGACTACAAGTTGCCTGCGCTGTGCTCCGATTGGGGAATTGACCTAAACCACCACAACGCTTTGTCCGATGCTCGTGCTGTGGCCGAACTCGTGAAGGTGATGCTCAAGATCGAAAAGTGTGATCTCTCGGAACTTTTGAAGAGGTCCAAGAAAGGGACCAGTCGCCGTCGTGAAGAAGCCCGCCTCCGGGCAATGAAAGAAAAACCGCCCACCGAGAAGCAACTGAACCTGATGGCGACCCTACTTCATGAGAACGGCCACTCTGACCCCCTCATAGCCATTGTCCGCAAAGTGATGGAAGCAGAGTGGGACAGAGCAGAAGTGTCCATCGGGATAGAGGCGGTGAAGTCAGGAAAGGACATCACGATCACTCGCCCGAGTAGAAAACAACTCAAGGCACTCACCGGCACACGGTTCTCCACCATTAGCCGCGGAAACCGGTTTGGAGTGGTATTTACGGTCTAAGCCTGGATCCACCGGTGGTTGGGGGGTGTGTGGGGGTGAAATGCTGTGAAGTGCCTCTCTGACCTGGGAGAATAGCTGTTAGCTAAGACGGCTGTCACCCAGACAGAGGAGGCACTTCTTGTGAAC
>MPNA01000028.1 GCA_002238785.1 bacterium OM1 bin76
GTCCTACCTGCACGGATAGGCGTTCCCATTCGGGGAGGTCTGACCTGACCTTGGTGAACATCTTTATCCGGTCAAAAAGCGACAGGTTCCACTCCGACGGGAACTCCTCCACTTCGGGGTTGTGGCGCTCCTTCCACCATTGGTACGTTCCCTTCCAAGACTCCAGGTTGGCGTTGTAAAGCTCGGCGCACATCCCGAATACCTGATCGAGACGACGGTGACCAGAAGCTGACACCTTGACAGGTATCCGCATCGTCTGCATCCACGGGGTCATGATCCATACAGAATGCCGAGACGGTGTGACACTACGCGGGGCTACGGGTGTTGAAACAGCCCTGTCAACTATTCGTTATAAGTCCCAAAAGATACATCCGCGCTGTTCCCGACTTCCCCCAACAAGGCATTCTCTTTCGGGATATCACGCCATTGCTTGCAAACCCGGTCGCATTCACCTACAGCATCGGGGAGTTGTGCGCCCATGCCGACCAACTGGACGTCTCCACGATCGTGGGCATCGAGTCACGAGGTTTCCTGTTCGGGGCGGCGATGGCTGACCGCTTGAACTTGCCGTTCGTCCCGCTACGCAAGCCCGGGAAACTTCCGGCGGAGCGCTTCTCGGTTAAGTACGCCCTGGAATATGGAGAGAGCCAACTCGACATCCACACGGACGCGCTGTCGGCGGGGGAGGTGGTGTACATCGTTGATGACCTCCTGGCGACGGGTGGCACGGCTGCCGCGGCTGTCAGGCTGGTGGAACTTGCGGGAGGAGAGGTTGCCGGGCTGGGGTTCTTGATCGAATTGGAGCAACTGGGAGGACGGGCGAAGATCGGCGGCTACGAGACCACAGCCCTGCTCAGCTACTAAAGGGGGTGCTCAAACAGGCTTCTAGCAGATTCAGCGAGTGTTGAGGAAGGGGGCGTGGGGTGTTGGGGCAGATACTGCGACCGCACACCGAACCCTGGAGGGATTCACTCCGGAGGCCGCGGTTCCCGCTTCCATCGGAAGGCCCGCCAGCCGATCAACCCCACCACAGCCGACAGCATCAGAAGCAATGTGGCGTTTTCGTAGGGCTCCATTACCACCGTGATGTTCGCCCAGTTCTCTCCCAGGACCCGGCCCGCGTAGGTGAGCAACAGGCTCCACAGGGCGGTCCCTGCAGTGGTGTACAGAAGGAATCGGCCTACTGGCATCCGGGTGTAGCCCGCCGGCACCGAGATTATGCTGCGCACGATCGGTATGAGCCTGCCGAAGAAGATGACGGCCTCTCCGTAACGCTCGAACCAACCTGCCCCGCGGTCGAGATCCTTTTCGGAGATGAACAGGTATTTGCCGTAGGATGCCACCAGTCGTCGCACCCCGGCCTGCCGGGCGCCGTACCCGATGGCATAGAGCACTATCGCCCCGATCAGCGAGCCCACTATGCCCGCCGCAGCAACTCCCCAGAAACTCAAGTCACCTTCGATAGTCAAAGCCCCGGCGAAGGGCAGCACAATCTCGGAAGGGATCGGTGGGAAGATGTTTTCGATTGCCATCACCAGGACGATTCCGGGATAGCCAATGGCGACAATCACCTCCTGGATCCAGCCTCCAATCTGTTCCATGATGTGTGTCACTGCGAGTGTTCCCCCAAGTTGGCGGCGGTCGGCGGATCAGAAGAGTGTCCAGCAGGACTGCATGACACTAGAAGGTCTTGCGGCCTCAGCCTACCTACGTTCCCGGCACAGGCCATTGTGTTGAAGGTGCCGTCCAGGGTCAGGAGGGGTGTGGTGACTGCCCTTTGGATCAGTCACGGCCGGGCATATGTTTCACCCAGTGAAACGCTTAACAAAAAGCTAACAAACTAGGGCAGGGTCAGTAGTATTGCAAAAAATCGGCTGGATACGGCCGGTACCGCATAACCGACCGAAAGGAGCTTATCAGTGAATTCGCACGATCCGCACGAGTGCGATACCCACGAGCATCACGGGGATGAACCTGGGCACGTCCACGATTCGCACGAGTGCGACGGACACGAGCACCACGCTGATGATCATGAGCACGATGAACATGAGTGTGATACTCACGAGCATCATGGGGATGAGCCTGGGCACGTCCACGATTCGCACGAGTGCGACGGACACGAGCACCACGGGCACTAGCCCTTTTGATCAATAACAGCTAAGGGCCCCGCAGTTGGATTTCAGCAGCGGGGTCCTGCGCTTTTAAGAGAGAAGAAAGACTGGTTGTAACTAGCCGTATTTGAGAAGCGTCCCTGAATGTGGCGCTTCAAAGCGTCGGCAATCCGTATCTCTGTCAGATCCGGTGGCTTACCCCAAGGGCTTGGAGCGGGCAATCAAGTGTTCGACGTGATGGTCCTCGACGCACCCCTCCAAGGTCTCCTCCATCTGAATGGTGACGTGATCAATGCCATATCTGTCATGGGCAATCCTTTTGAGCCGCCGCAGCAGAGCCTCCTTGTCTCCCTCATAGGAGGGATCAATCAGAATGTGAGCCGTGAGCGCTTCAAGGCCCGAGGAAATCGTCCACACATGGACATCATGGATCAAGGTGACCCCCCTCGGGTCTTCCATGTCACTGCACAGCCGGTATACATCTATGTGGTCGGGCACCCCTTCCAAGAGCACCTTGAACACCTTGACGGTGAGACTCCAGGAACTGTGACCGACCAGCAGAGCAATCACCACGCTGAGGATTGGATCGATGATGGTCCACCCCAAAGTGACTATGACGATGCCGGAGATCACCACTGCCACCGAACCCAGCAGGTCTGCCATCACATGGCGCAGAGCACCTTCGACATTCATGCTGTGTTTCGACGAGCGGTGGAGCACCCAGGCGGCGGCTATGTTGACGAACAATCCGAGGATGCCCACCACCAGCATCAAGCCACCCTCGATCTCGGGCACATCCTGAATCCGGTGATAAGCCTCGAAAAGCACCCAAGCCGCAATTAGCCACAGGCTGAGGGCGTTCAGCATGGCCGCCAAGACTTCGGCGCGCCGGTATCCGAAGGTGCGCTCGGCCGACGGGGGTCGGTCTGCCACCTTCATGGCGAACAGGGCCAGCGCAATCGACATGGCGTCGGTGACCATGTGCCCGGCATCCGACAAAAGGGCCAGGCTTCCGGAAACAATCCCACCGATCACCTCGGCCACCATGAAACCGGCGATCAGGATCAGTGCTATCGCAAGGCTGCGTTTACTGGCCCCCCGCAGGTCATGGGCGTGGTCATGGCCATGATGGCCGTGACCGTGATCGTCATGCCCAGCGTGGTCATCATGATCGTCATGGTCATGCCCGTAGTGGTCGTCATGATCGTCGTGATCGTCATGGTCGTGGTGATCATGCCCGTGGTGGTCGTCATGGTCGTGGTGCTCATGGTCGTCGCACTCGTGCGGATCGTGCACGTGCCCGGGTTCATCCCCGTGATGCTCGTGGGTGTCGCATTCATGGGGGTCGTGGGCGTGATGCTGGTGTCCTTTGTCGGAATGCGCGCCACCCATGATTACTGTCCCGTATCTACCTAGCTTCAAATAGCCATTTTAGCCGGATACCTGCAACAGACCGGCTGTCTCCCGGCACCGCTCCACACCGGCAACTGCAACCGGAGCGATGAGAATGGAACGGCCGGTCTGCCCAAGTCACGAGACATCCCGCCAAGTGGAGGCCGGGCAGGATGGCAGGAGATCAAGGGGCAGATCCAGCGAGGTCGCCGCGTTGATCCGTGCGGCGCGTGGGGTTTCCGGTGTCACATCAAACCTTGATCTTTCTAGGAAATGTGATAGAAGATAGAACTCTTATTCTATGTCGAAGCATAATATCAACTCTGAGGTGCGGCAAGGGTTGTCGTCCCACCTCCCCACGGGTGCGGCAGCAATGGCTTCCTAAGGGTCCACGGCACCGGCGCCGCAGGATTCGGGTCCGAGGCCGACCCAGTTGCCCACACAGATGCCACACTGCGGTTGATCTTCGACTGGACAGTAAGGAACGTTGGTGACCAGGGAGTCTTCCAGTCATGCATGCGGAAGCCATCAAAGATCTAGCCACTGACCAGAGTCCAACGCAGCACCGGTCTCCAACGTATTTAATGGTGTTAGCGATGTCCAAAGATCTGCCAGCCGGTTGGTCTACAATCACATCAAGAAACCCTCTTCATTTTCAAGGCTCTGTTATCATCACGACGGATGCGCCCTGCCTCAGGGCAGGGCCGTCTAGCAACCTAGAAAGGAACAAGAATTCATGGACATCACCAGCCAGCGCACAGATGGAGCGTTGATAGTTTCGGCTGAGGGTCGGGTCGACGGCGCCAATGCTCGGAAATTCCAGAAAGCGGTGGAGAATGTCATCGGCGACGGCGACAGCGCTGTGGTCCTGGACATGGAAAGCCTGAGCTACATCAGCAGCGCCGGACTCCGATCCATCCTTTTGATCGCCAAAGGCCTTCAAAAGCGGAATTCCAAGTTTGCGGTGTGCTCTTTGCAGGGTCCCATCCGTGAGGTTTTTCGGATCGTGGGGTTTGACAAAATCGTTTCGATTTACGACTCACAGGGAGATGCAGTCAAAGCGCTCGGGGGTTAGCCCACCCGCGGCGTGAACGCCATGTTACGCCCGTACAAAATCCTAGTGGTAGATGATGAGCCGGACCTTGAACCGCTCATGCTTCAGCGCATGCGGCGCCACATCCGCAAGGGCCGTTACACCTTTGTTTTTGCCCACAACGGCGTGGAGGCCCTAGAGGTCCTGAATCGAGACGGGGGCATCGACATGGTGCTTTCGGACATCAACATGCCCCAGATGGACGGACTCACTCTGCTGGAGCAGATCCCGAAGGTGGATCCCAACATCCGGTCGGTGATCATCTCTGCCTATGGAGACATGAAGAACATCCGCACTGCCATGAATCGCGGAGCGTTTGACTTTGTCACCAAACCGGTGGACTTCAAAGATCTGCAGATAACCATCGAACGCACCTTGGCTCACATGCAAGAGTGGCGGGAGGCGCTCTCCTATCGCGACAAACTGGTCTCCATACAAAACGAGTTGGAGGTGGCCAGCCGGATCCAGCAATCCATCCTCCCCTCGGAGTTTCCCGAGGACATGCGCTACCAGGTGTATGGCAACATGGAACCAGCTCGGGACGTGGGAGGCGACTTCTTTGACATATTGGACCTTGACAAAGGGAGAATGGGCTTAGCCATCGCAGACGTCTCCGACAAGGGAGTACCAGCGGCGCTGTTCATGATGTCCTGCCGGACTCTGCTGAAGGGGGTGGCGATCGGGCTTTCCGAGCCCGGACCGGTGCTGGCGGAGGTCAACCAACTGCTGCACGAAGACAACGAGACGTTCTTGTTCGTAACCGTCCTGTACGCGGTGTACGACCCCGGATCCGGAGAGTTCACTTACGCCAGCGGTGGACATGACGCGCCACTACTGGTACGCGCCGACGGAAGCGCCGAACTGCTACCTCTCACAGACGGGATAGCCCTGGGAGTCGTCCCCGACCTCGATTACCGGCAACACTCCGTCATATTGCAACCAGGAGACACCATTGTCCTTTACACGGATGGGGTTACGGAGGCCCAAAACATGTTGGGAGACGCATTCGAAGTGGAGGGACTGCACAGAATTTTCGCCGGTACCCTCGCCTCCATCACTGCTCGCGAAGGAACCGACTCGGTATTCCAGACGGTAAGAGACTTCATGGGAGAAGCAGCACAGTTCGATGACATCACTTGTCTGACCCTGCACAGAGACAAATAGAGAGCGAGGATCATGGCGACCGTCTCAACGTCGATACGAATGCAACCCGATGCGAAGGAGTTGGACACGGTCTTCGAGGAGGTTCACGAATTCGCCAATAAGGCCGACCTGCCCGAAGGGTTGGTCTTCCAACTGAAGCTAATTCTGGAGGAGTTGGCGCTCAACGTGATCAACTACGGGAACAAGGGGGGAACAGAACCCATCGAGATAAGGCTGGCGGCCCAGGGAGAGACCATCGTGGTTGAAATCTCCGATGTTGGCCAGCCCTTCGATCCTTTGAAGGATGCCCCGGCCCCGGACCTGGAGTTGTCGCTTGAAGAGCGGCCGATCGGCGGCTTGGGCTTGTACCTGGTGAAGACCATGGTCGACGAGATGCATTACCGGTGGGAGGACGGTCGTAATCACCTGACGCTGATAACCCGCGTTCTTGCATGAGGCAGAGGTTCTGCCTGCGGAACATACACCACGAGGCATTCAGGCTCGTTTTTATAGCACTACTGGCAACGTTGCTGGGACTGAGCGCCTGTTCTGTGGAATCTGGCTCCGACGACCCCGGACCGGCGCCCGTCTCCGAGTCGCTTCTGCCGGAAGACGTGGCTGAGCAGATCGACGTGCTGTTCGGTACGGACACCACCTCAACGACAATTGCCGAGCCCGAAGAAGTCGTAACCGAGGCTGACCCGGGGGAGCCAACTGTCCCCGGTGTCACCGATGAGTACGTCCTATTCGGCCAGTCCGCCGCGTTCAGCGGACCTGCCGAGGAGTTGGGCATCAACATGCGCTATGGGATCCAGGCCGCTTTTGCCGAAGCCAACCAGGGCGGGGGCGTTTTCGGCAGACAACTGCGGTTGGTGTCTCTGGATGATTCCTACGAGCCCGAGGCGGCCATCACCAACTCCCAGCAACTGATCGATGAAGAAGGGGTGTTCGCTCTGATAGGAGCGGTCGGCACTCCCACCTCCCGGTCGGCTACGCCGGTGGCCAAGGAGGCGGGTGTGCCCTACATAGCCCCATTCACCGGCGCCGGATTCCTCCGCGATGCGCAACAGTTGGAAAACGTTGTGAATCTGCGGGCCTCCTATAACCAGGAAACCGAGGAAATGGTGAAGCGTCTCATAGAGGACCTTGACATCACCGAGATTGCCGTCCTCTTCCAGGACGACTCCTTCGGAAGAGCCGGGTACAGCGGGGTTCTGGCGGCTCTGGAAAGGCGCGGCATGGAGCCCGCCGCGGTCGGTTCCTACACCCGCAACACCACCGCGGTAAAAACCGCCATGCTCGACATCCAGGTGAACGAACCGGAAGCGGTGATCATAATCGGCGCCTACAAGCCGGCAGCCGCCATGATCAGTTGGTCGCGGTTTACCAACTTCAACCCGGTCTTCATCAACATCTCCTTCGTGGGAAGCAACGCCCTCAAGGAGGAACTCAGAGCTTACGGAATCGGGGTTTACGTGACGCAGGTGGTTCCCTTCCCCACCGACGACAGCATCCCGGTGGTGGCCGATTACCTGGCCGCTCTGGATGCCCATGTCCCGGAGGCGGTCCCCGGTTTTGTCTCCCTGGAGGGATACCTGGCCGGACGCCTGGCAGTGGCCATCCTGGAACGCTGCGGGCCCGACGTCAACCGGGAGTGCTTCACAGAGGGTTTGCGTGAAGATGGAGACTTCGACCTTGGAGGGTTCCGACTCCGATACGGGGAGAACGATAACCAGGGCTCCGATTCGGTCTTCTGGACGGTGCTGAGGGCCGACGGTCAGTACCACCCCATCGACAGATTGGGACAGTAAGACGATGAGGACTTTCTTCAGGCGACTCCTGGAAAGCCGATATCGAATCTCCACCCAACTCTACTCGGGGATCTGGGGAGCCGTGGCCCTGACCGTGGCGGCAGGTTTGGTGGGATGGTTCTCCTTCAACCAAGTGGGAGAGGCCCAGAGCGTGGTCAACGAGAACACGGTGCCCGAATTGGCCACCGCCTTCGAAATCGCCCAGTACAGCAGCACCTTGGTGGACGCCGCCCCCAACCTCACCACTGCGGCCACCCCGGAAGAACTGGACGAGATCGCCGCAGGGATCGAGGAGACCAGCGGCGCCTTCCTGGACCAACTGGACTTGATGGAAGGCAGTCAGGCCGACGCGCAACAGTTCGAGCAACTCCGCTACTACGTGGATTCACTGATTGCCAATATCGCGGCCATCTCCCGCGCCGAGCAGGAACTTCAAAGGCTGGCGGTGGTCAGCGAGCAACTGCGGGCAGAATTGGACGACCTGGGCAGTCAACTCGACTTGGTGGTGATCCCGGCCCTCGACGATCAGTTCTTCTTTGGCATGACCGGTTACCGCCGCCTGTGGGAGTTGCCAATTCCCAGGGATGAGTACCTGACGGAGGAGCAGTTGGTCATCTACCGTCACTTAAGCGAGATACAGGCCAACACCAACATCGCCACCCAACTGGTGGCCACCGCGTTCAGTGTGTCCGACGCCTCGCAGGTGGAACCCTTGCGGGAGAGTTTCGAGGCTGCGCAGGGACAGATTGAGAGCAGCCTGATTGTTCTGGAAGGGGCCGATTTCCACGAGGAACTCTCCCAACTCTTCGCTCAGCTATTCGAGAGAAGCCTGGGAACCGAAGGCGCCTTCAATCTTGCCACCCAGCAGTTGAGGTTCCTGGACAACCAGGTCGACCTGCTCTCCGACAACCGCCTGATCGCGGTGGACCTGCTGGGGGAGGTCAACCTGCTGGTAAGCGCTGCCCGGGGGCGCGCCGACGAGGCCACCCAGGCTTCCGATCAGGCGATTCTCACCGGTCGTACCCTGCTTCTGGCCATCAGTATCTTGAGCGTCACCGGCGCTGTTTTGATGGCTTGGCTGTTTGTGGGCCGGGTGCTGTTGCGCCGGCTCAACCAGCTTTCCGACTGGATGCTGGGAATGGCTGATGGAGATCTGGAGACCCGCATAGAGATCAAGGGTCGGGATGAGGTGGCCGACATGGCCGCCGCATTGGAGGTATTCCGGATCAACGCTCTGGAGGTCCAGCGCCTCAACCTGGTGGAGAAACTAGCCAACGAACTGGAGGAAAAGAACGCCGACCTGGAGAGGGTGCTGGACGATCTGCAGAAGGCCCAAGAGCAGATCGTCATCCAGGAGAAACTGGCCGCTCTCGGAGAATTGACCGCAGGGGTGGCCCATGAGATCCGCAATCCGCTGAACTTCGTCAAGAACTTCGCCGAGTCATCGGAGGAGTTGTTGGAAGAGATGCAGGAGATCTTCGATGACATCGAAGACGACATCGAAGACGACGACATGGACTACATCCAGGAGATCAAGGGTGATCTGGTCGCCAACCTGGGAAGAATCCGTTCGCACGGCAACCGCGCCAACAGCATCGTCGAGGATATGTTGATGATGGGCCGGGACTCGGGTGAGAAGCGAATGGCGAACCTGAACAACGTTGTGCACGAGCACATGAAGCTGGCATATCACAGCGCTCGCGCCTTGGATCCCGACTTCAACCTCACCATCAACGAGGAGTACGACCCCAACGTCGGCGAGTTGGAGGTGGTGCCACAGGATATCGGCCGGGTGTTCCTGAACCTGGTGAGCAACGCCTGCTACGCCACCGACGAGCGTCGCAAGAAAATCGAAGCCACCGGGGAAAAGGGATTCATGCCGGAATTGCGAGTCACCACCCATCGGGAAGAAGACCGAATCGTGGTAAAGGTGTGGGACAACGGAGGGGGCATACCCGATGACGTGGTGGAGAAGATCTTCAACCCCTTCTTCACAACCAAGCCCACCGACAAAGGCACCGGCCTGGGCTTGGCCCTCTCCAGTGACATCGCCCGCCAGCACGGAGGCTTGATCCGCGTTGAAACCATGCCGGGGGAGGCAACCACCATGATCGTGGAGATCCCCCTTGATGACAACCCCATCAGGGAAGTGGCGGGCATCGAGCACCACTAACTGCCCAGCAGCGACACCTTGATGAGTACGGGTGACCCTGACCGTTGCCGATTGAAACAACATCTGCAGATCCCTTGTTTGACGTTAAGGTTGAACATGAAACTGGCCTGCAGGACCGTTGGCCAGCCGGCGTTGGTGACGTGGGCCGGTGAGAGGGCACCGTCCTACGGTCAGGTAGTGTTCTGCGGATGTGGTTGAGCAAGTGAGCGACAGATCAGTTGTGGTGGACGGATGCGCTCCGCTCCTGGCAAAACGGGGGGCATGGCAGGGATACTTGGCTGGGGGAGTGGACCTGGCGATACCCACGGTTGCCACCCATGAGACTCCCCTAGAAGCCATGCCGCGGGTGAGGGATTGGAGGAAGTGGATAGCCGACAATGACTCCCTCTTCCACGCCGCTTCGCCTAGCGATCTGGGAACCTTCGCAGAGGGGAGGCTGGGGATAGCCTTCCACTTCCAGAACACCACACCATTGGGAGAGAGCCTGGATCTGCTGGAGACCTACGCGAGACTGGGACTGCGGATGATCCAACTCACCTACAACCACCGCAATGCGGTGGGGGACGGCTGCATGGATCCCAACGATCGGGGACTCACCGCTTTCGGCAGGGATGTTGTGGCGGAGATGAACCGGTTGGGGATAGTGGTGGACCTTTCCCACACCGGGCATCGCACCACTTTGGAAGCCATCGACGCCTCAGAGCATCCCACTGTCTTCTCCCACTCCAATGCCCAACGGCTATTCGATCATCCCCGCAACATAACCGACACTCAGATACGGGCGGTCGCCGAAGGGGGCGGACTGGTGGGAGTCAACACGGTCTCCTCGTTCCTTCGCTCCGACGGGGTGGGCGCCAACCTGTCGGACCTGCTGGACCACATCGATTATCTGGTGGAGATGATCGGCTCCAATCAAGTGTGCCTGGGCCTCGACTTCTGGATCGACGGTGAACCCGATTTTGGGGAATGGACCGAAGCGGGTTTGTGGACCGCCGATGACCTGTCCGCACATGTTGGTTGGCCCCGAGGTATCAGCGGACCCGGACACATCCCCCGCCTGCGCCAAGGACTGGCGGACCGCGGATACTCACCCGAAGCCATTGCGGGGATCATGGGAGACAATTGGATACGGCTGTTCACCGAAGTTTGGACCTGAAACCCGGCCTGCATCTTTCTACAAGGCGTGACGGGCGGCTTTCACCCTCTCGATGAGGAACCCGCCCAGCGTCTCCAGAACGGCGGTGGTGTGACTGCTGGGCAGTTCTGCCAGCGCCCGGGAAGCGACCTGTGCATGGCTCAAGGCTATGGACAGGGCCTGATCGACGTAGCCGCCCTTCACCACCGTGGAGATCACTTCCTCCACCGCATCTTCCCGGTAGGGGGGCGGATGTCCCAACAATTCCACCACCCTGGGCCCGTTCGCGCCCCGAACGGCCAGCAGCACCGGCAAGGTGAAAGTCCCCTCGCGGATGTCGGCCCCGGCGGGTTTGCCCAACAAATCGGTGGTGGCCACCAGATCCAGGGCGTCGTCGGCAATCTGGAAGACCCTCCCCAATTCGAATGCCCACAGGGTGAGCGTGTCCACCACCGGCGTCGGGGCGTCACCGGCCCGGGCGCCGATGTAGACGGAGGTGCGGATCAGGCTGGCGGTCTTGAGATCGATAACACGCTGGTAGGTGGCGATTTGGTGGTCGAGTCTGCCTGTCAATCGGAATTCAAGGGTCTGGCCCTCGGTGAGTTCGGTGTAGGTCTTGGCCAGCATCCGAACCGACTCCATGTCCAGGTATGTGGAAGCCAATTCCGAAGCCCGCGAGATTAGGAAGTCCCCAGCCAGGACCGCCAGGGTGTTGCTCCAGTTGGCGTTCACCGACGGACCGCCCCGTCGCGTGTCGGACTCGTCGATCACATCATCGTGATAGAGGCTCCCCACATGGATCAATTCCACGGCGGCGGCCGCCTCCACAGCCCTGCGGTCCTCGGCGGGTCCCAGGCCGGCCGCCAGCAAGGCGAGCAGGGGGCGGAGGCGCTTTCCTCCGGCCTTGAGAAGGTGCTGGGAGATCTCCGTCATGAAGGAATCGTGGGAGGTGCTGACCTCCATCAGCCGCGATTCAACCTCTTCCAGGCGATCCCAAATCCGAGGGATGTCGATCAGATGGCGAAAGTTGTCCATGGTCAAGGAAACGTGGAATATAGAGGAGGGACTGGCTTATACTTCGATCAGGAACACAAAAGCGTTTCTCGTGGTTGTAATAGACTAGGAACCCCGGAGGCGCCGGGACGTAGCGCAGTTAGGAGAGGCATTGTTCGAGCGATTCACTGACCGGGCCCGCCGGGTTGTGGTTATGGCGCAAGAGGAAGCGCGCAAGATGAACCACAAGTACATCGGCACCGAGCACCTGCTGCTCGGGCTCTTGGCCGAAGGGGAGGGCGTGGCAGCCAAGTCGCTGGGTAGCCTGGGTATCGATCTGAACAGCACCAGGGAGACCGTGATTCAGACCGTCGGGGTGGGACAACAGGCGCCCACCGGTCATATCCCCTTCACGCCCCGGGCCAAGAAGGTGTTGGAACTGGCACTGCGCGAGGCACTGCAGTTGGGTCACAATTACATAGGAACCGAGCACATCTTGTTGGGTCTCATCCGTGAAGGGGAGGGAGTTGCCGCACAGGTCCTAGGTCAGGCCGAGGCGGGCCTGCAGAAGATACGCCAGACGGTTCTTTCGGAGTTGTCGGGTTCGGGAGGCGAGGGCAGCCGCGGAAAGAGTCAGAGTCCGCCGCAGGCGGCCCGTACCGGCGCCAGCCGGGAGGGTCACCGTTCAGGCTCCAGCATCCTTGATCAATTCGGTCGCAATCTCACCCATGCCGCCCGCGAACGGATACTCGACCCGGTGATCGGACGGTCCAGGGAGATCGACCGCATGATGCAGATCCTTGCCCGCCGGACCAAGAACAATCCGGTTCTGATCGGCGAGCCGGGGGTTGGCAAGAGCGCCATTGTGGAAGGACTCGCCCAGCGGATCGTGGCGGGAGAGGTTCCCCGGTCGTTGAGCAACCAGACCTTGTACACCATTGACCTGGGAGCGATGGTGGCTGGAACCCGGTACCGGGGCGACTTCGAGGAACGGATGAAGAAGGTCCTCAAAGAGATCAGAAAACGCGGCAATGTCATCATCTTCTTGGACGAGATCCACACCGTGGTGGGCGCCGGCGCCGCCGAGGGAGCTATCGACGCCGCTTCCATCCTCAAGCCCATGCTGGCCCGGGGAGAGTTGCAGACCATCGGCGCCACCACCCTCGATGAGTACCGCAAGCATTTCGAGCGTGACTCGGCCCTGGCCCGCCGCTTCCAGCCCGTGCAGGTGGATGAACCATCCATCGCAGATGCGGTGGAAATCTTGATGGGCCTGAAGGACCGCTACGAGAGCTTTCACCAGGTGGTGTTCACCGATGAGGCCATCGTCACCGCCGTGCACCTGGCCGACCGCTATGTCTCCGATCGTTTCCTGCCCGACAAGGCGATCGATCTGATGGACGAGGCAGGAAGCCGCAAGAAGCTTTACAGCATGTCTCCCATCCCCGAGGTGGAGCAGTTGAACATCAAGCTGTCGGATCTGCGCTTGAAGAAGAAGGACGCCATTGAGTCCGATGAGTTCGAGAAGGCGGCCGAGTTGCGAGACCAGGAAAAGACAGTCCGCAAGGAGATGGAGAAGGTGATCGCAAAGGGGGGAGCGGTGGAGAGTGGCGCCTCGGTGATCGACGAGGAGGAAATCGCTGAAGTGCTGGCCCAGTGGACGGGTATTCCGGTCCATAGACTGACCGAGGAGGAGACCTCCCGGTTGGTGAACATGGAGGAAGAATTGCATCGCCGCATAGTCGCCCAGGACGACGCCATCGCGGCGGTAAGCCGGGCCATCCGGCGCACTCGGGCGGGTTTGAAGGACCCCAAGCGGCCGGCGGGCTCGTTCATCTTCCTGGGACCCTCGGGAGTGGGGAAGACCGAAACCGCCAAAGCCCTCACCGAATTCCTGTTCGGAAACGAGGACTCACTGGTCCAGATCGACATGTCCGAATACATGGAGAAGCACGCGGTTAGCAGGCTGATAGGTTCACCTCCGGGTTACGTCGGCTACGACGAGGGCGGACAGCTCACAGAAGCAGTCCGTCGGCGCCCGTTCTCAGTGGTGTTGTTCGACGAGATCGAGAAGGCCCACGCCGACGTGTTCAACATTCTGCTGCAGATCCTGGAGGATGGCCGCCTCACCGACTCGCACGGTAAATCGGTTGACTTCAAGAACGTGGTGATCATCATGACATCCAACCTGGGCACCAAGGAGCTTCGCAAGAAGTCGGTTGGTTTCCACAACGAATCGAGCGAGGTCAGCTACGAGCACATGCGCAACAAGCTGTTCGACGAACTCAAGCGCCACTTCCGGCCCGAGTTCCTCAACCGCATCGATGAGATCATCGTTTTCCGGGAACTCACCTTCGAGGAGATCAAGCAGATCATCGACCTGTTGATGGTTCGCATCCAAGAGCAGTTACGGGCCCAGCGGCTGGACGTGGTGCTGGCCGACTCCGCCAAGGGCTACCTGGCCAAGGTGGGTTACGACCCCGACCTGGGCGCCCGGCCCCTGCGGCGGGCTATCCAACGGTACGTGGAGGATCCCCTTTCGGAGAAGGTGCTGGTGGGCGATTTCAACGCCGGCACCACCATTCTGGTCAGTCTCGACGAGGAGAACGACGAACTGGTGCTGGAGGGCTTCGACGTCTCCCCACCGGTGGAGGCTGCTTCTTCCGGCTGAGCCTGCTGGCTCGGCTTAGTAAGCCAAGGTGCGGGTTCGGTGATGCTCGCCCATGCGGTGGGCGTCCGGCCCCAGTACCGCCTGGGACCACAGGAAGTAGTCAAGGCGCGGTCCACAGATCGGTGTTCCCACCGATCGGATGCTCTCCACCAGCCGGTGGCCGGCGTGCACCGTAGCCCAGCGGATAGCGACTTCCTGTCGGCTGTGCCGGGGGATCTCGATGCGGTTGTCCACCGATCCGGACAATGCTTCCGAGTAGGAGAGCACCCCCAGGTGGCGCAGTAAACGGGGAAGCATGTAATCGGGATAGACCCCGAAGGAGTCCATCCCCGACCAGCGACGCTTGGAGCGGGAAGCCATTACGGCCGCCGCCAGATGGGCGAGTTTCCGGAAGCGAATGTGGTGACCGCCCACGGTCGCCTCGTCCTCATATCCGGGGACCGTGGAGGCCAGCAGGTCAACCACTGTGGGCCCGTCCCACCCCGCCTCCTCCACCAGGTTGACGGCGGCGCCGTCCCAGCGGTCCGACAAGGCATATGCCACCGCCGCCATCCGGACGCCCCGTTGCGGGACCATCTGCAGCACACCCTCCCCAGCGAACAGGCGCCGGGACTCGGTGGCGGTGATCGATGCGAAGCGCCCCAGGTCGGGTAGACCGTCCGGCCCCATCCAGTCGGTAATGGCAGCGAACAAAGCCGGAGCGTCGGTGAGAGTCCGCTCTCGCCGGGTAACCGACCACATGGTGGCGCCCGGGGGAGGCCAGAGGCAGGCCAGCACCGACACGGCGAGCACGCAGTAATCGAACCAAGGCTCGTCCCGGAGGTTGCCAGGGGGGCCGGGATAGTCGAACCTGGGGGGAGGAAAAGACTGATCCCGCCAGGTGCGAGCCACGGCTGCAACCGATCCTGCAACAACCTCCACCCCCCAATGCACCGGGGGAGGGTTGAATCGGGGATCGGTGATGGCTGCCGATGGAGTGGGCTGTCGACTTCGGTATGCTTTATAGCTCAAGGAGGGTGCTACAGCGACTGTAAAAGGAGCCTTTCATGAAGAAGAGAATAATTGGTTTGTCGATCCTCACCGCGTTGGCACTTGTGGTAGCCGGCTGTGGGGGTGGAGACGATACGTCGGTGTACGTTGTCTTTGATATTGGAGGCCGGGGCGACCAGTCCTTCAACGACGCCGCCGCGGCCGGATTGGATCGGGCCACCGAGGACCTGGGGGTTACCTCCAGCGAACTGGAGCCCACCGCCGGCGGAGAAAACCGCGACGATCTTCTGAACCTGGCCGCCGAGGATGGTGCGCAACTGGTGTTCGGAGTGGGTTTCTTATTCGCCGACTCCATAGCAGGGGCGGCCGCGGCCTACCCGGAAACCAACTTCGGACTCATCGATGGTTTCGTGCCTGATCTGACCGCTGACAGCAACCTGGTTGCTTTGGGGTTCGCGGAACACGAAGGTTCGTTCTTGGTGGGCGCCGCCGCAGCGCTGAAGTCCACCAGCGGCAGGGTCGGTTTCATCGGCGGTGTGGAAATCGATCTCATCAAGAAGTTCGAGGCCGGATTCATCACCGGGGCGCGCCACATCAACCCAGCTATCGAGATCGACATCAAGTACATTTCCCAACCTCCCGACTTCGCCGGTTTCACTGATCCGGCCAAAGGCAAGGAGATCGGGGCCGCAATGTATCAAGCGGGCGCGGACGTGGTTTACCACGCCGCGGGCAGCTCTGGAGGCGGGCTTTTCCAGGCCGCCAAGGAGCACAGTGAGAGCACTGGCAGCCATGTGTGGGCCATCGGAGTGGACTCCGATCAATACCTGACCGCCGGAGAGGAATTCCAGCCCTACATCTTGACCTCTATGTTGAAGCGGGTGGATGTGGCGGTCTTCCAAACTATCTCCGCATTTGTCGACGACGCCTTCGCAGGCGGCTACCGCACATTCAGCCTCGCCGATGACGGGGTCGGATATGCCGCATCGGGCGGCCATGTGGACGATATCGCCGGTCAACTTGACGATTTGAAAGCCCAGATCGTCTCGGGAGCCATCCCCGTTCCCGAGACTCCGTGACCTAGCCATCTACCCCAGAACCCTGTTGGCGGGGGCGCCGGTAACGGTGTCCCCGCCAACTATTGGTGGGTATGGGGAGAATCCATACAGGCTCGCCACATCTTTTATTTAATCTCCCCCACAGAACGCGTCTCAAGGGGACCGGTGGTATTGTCGGCCCGGTGAGCACCGCAATAAGCCTGGTGAATATCACCAAACGCTATCCGGGAGTGATAGCCAACGACCGCATCAACCTGTCCGTGCAAGAGGGCGACATTCATGCGGTGGTCGGCGAGAACGGCGCGGGCAAGTCCACTCTCATGAAGATTCTGTATGGAATGGTTATTCCCGACGAAGGTG
Organism: bacterium OM1 bin76; assembly: GCA_002238785.1. GTDB lineage: Bacteria > Actinomycetota > Acidimicrobiia > Spongiisociales > ZC4RG35 > Bin76. The sequence continues at coordinate 16,931 of MPNA01000028.1, forward strand.
AAATCTGGATTCGAGGCCAGGAGACTGCCATGTCGTCGGCACGGGACGCCATTGCCGCCGGGATCGGGATGGTTCATCAGCATTTCATGCTCGCTGAGCAGATGACAGTGCTGGAAAACGTGATACTGGGCGCCGAACCCCGCGACGGACTCAAGATCGATTTTGGGGAGGCCAGGCGAAGGATCGCGGAGATAAGCGGTGAAGGGGCCCTCAACCCCGACCAGATGGTGGAGGAACTGTCGGTGGGAGAGAAACAGCGGGTGGAAATCGCCAAGGTGCTGTTCCGAGGTGCACAGATCCTCATTCTGGACGAGCCCACCGCGGTGCTGGTGCCCCAGGAGGTGGAAGAACTGTTTGGATCTCTGCGGGAGTTGCGTAAGAGAGGGGTGACCATCATCTTCATCTCGCACAAGCTCGACGAGGTGTTGGACATAGCGGATGCCATAACCGTGATCCGGGCGGGCCGCACCGTGGCCAGCGCCGATCCGAAGCGTATCTCCACCCGGGAGTTGGCGGAACTCATGGTGGGCGCCGAACTTCCTGTTCCCGACACCAGGGAATCCACTGTCACTTCTGACGTTCTGCTGGAGGCCGAGGGCCTGGGCACGCTGTCGGAGGAAGGAGACCGGTGGCTGATCGAGGACGTAAGCTTCAGAATCCGGCGCGGGGAAGTGCTGGGCATCGCCGGAGTGGAGGGAAACGGCCAGGGAGAGCTTGTGGAACTGTTGGTTGGGATCCGGCGCGCCGACTCGGGGCAGGTGACGCTCAATGGGGAGGACGTCAGGCTCCTTTCCACCCTCCGGCGCCGCGAGGCCGGCATCGGGCTGATCCCCGCAGATCGGCACGGTCAGGGTCTGCTGTTGGAGTCGCCCCTGTGGGAGAACGCCATGCTGGGCCATCAAAGCCGGGCGCCGTTTACCCGAGGGCTGCTGGTGGATCGGAGAGGAGCCAGGCAGCGAACCGAAGATGTGGTGGAGAGCTTCGATGTCCGCACCCCGGGAGTCGAGGTCAAAATCCACGCGCTGTCAGGCGGGAACCAGCAGAAGCTGCTGGTGGGAAAGGAGATGCTGGCCCAACCCCAGGTGCTGTTAGCCTCGCATCTCACCAGGGGGATTGACGTGGGCGCCCAGGCTGCGGTCTGGGAGAGTATCAGAGCGGCCCGCGCCGAGGGTCTGGGGGTGCTCTTGATTTCCGCCGACCTCGACGAGTTGATCGGCCTCTCCGACACCCTGATGGTGATCCTCCGGGGAAGGCTGGTGGCCACCCTTGATCCCCGGGAGGTCTCTCCGGCCGAGTTGGGCTCCTATATGACGGGCGCCGCCTAATGAACGCCAGGCGCCGCCTCCTTTACGCGATTGTTTCGTCCGGTTTGGCGATCCTCTTCGCTCTGGCGGTGTCGGCGGTGATCCTGGCTGTGTCGGGGAACAATCCCTTTGAGGCCTACGGGCAGATGTTCGAGTACGGGTCACGGATCGATTCGCTCGCCTCGTCGGTCAATCGGGCGGTACCCCTCTATTTCTCGGCGATGGCGGTGGCGTTGGGATTCAAGATGGGACTCTTCAACATCGGTGTGGAGGGCCAGTACCGGATCGCGGTTCTGATCGCGGCCGCGGTGGGAGCAGCGATCACCCTTCCCGGCCCGCTCCATGTGCTGGTCATCATGCTCACGGCCATGGCGGTGGGCGCCTTGTGGTCGGGTTTCGCCGGCTATCTGAAGGTGAAGCGAGGAGTTCACGAGGTGATCTCCACCATCATGTTGAACTATGTGGCAACCGGCGTGGGAGCGTTTTTGCTGGCCAAATGGCTGCGGCAGGAGAACCCCGAGGGGGATCTGGTGATCAAGACCCCCGAAATCCCCGAATCTGGCCGGCTCCCCTCTCTGAATCCGGTGCTGGAGTTGGTGGGGTTGGATCCTGGCCGGGTGGACCTGTATGGGATGGCGGCACTGGCGGCGTTGGCGGGCGTCGGCTTTCATGTGCTAATCAATCACACCCGCTTCGGGTTCGAACTGCGAGCCTCAGGCGCCAGCGCAGGGGCGGCGCGGACCGCCGGCATCGATCCCAACCGGATGGTGGTAATGACCATGGTGATCAGCGGAGCGATCGCCGGTCTGGTGGGGATGGCCCACCTGCTGGGGTTCTTCCATCGCTACACGATCGATTTTCCAACCATGTTGGGATTCACCGGTATCGCAGTGGCCCTGTTGGGCCGTAACCATCCGGTGGGAATGGCTGCGGGGGCCCTGTTGTTCGGCTGGTTCGACCGGGCCACCCAGATACTCGACCTGAGGGGCATCCCCAAAGAGATCGTGTTCATACTTCAAGGAGTGATCCTCCTGTCGGTGGTGGTGGCCTACGCAGTGGTCGAGGTGCGGACCCGGGCGGCCGAGAGCCGGGCCGTCACCAGCGTGCTCCAAACTGGTGGAGGGGAGGAGTCATGACCAGCCTCTTGTCTCCGCGAGAGCGGATGATGCGGACCAACCGGTGGCTGTGGATGGGCCTGGCGGTGGTGGCCACCCTCGCCATCACCAGAACCCTGGCCGACACTCCCGACCTGACCTCCAGCGGCACCTTTGGCGCCGCGCTTCGGTTGGGGACCCCCATTTTCCTGGCCGGGTTGGGCGGCGTCTACGCGGAACGGGTGGGAGTCGTCAACATCGGTCTGGAAGGCATGATGATTCTGGGTACCTGGTTCGGCGCCTGGGCGGGATGGCTGTGGGGACCGTGGACGGGTCTTATGGTGGGAGTGATCGCCGGGGCGGCCGGTGGGTTGCTTCATGCCCTTGCCACCGTCACCTTCAATGTCGATCACATCGTGTCGGGAGTGGCGATCAATATCCTCGCTTTTGGCGGGATGAGGTTCCTGTCGGTGGTCAGCTACGGCGCCGACACCGGTGGGGGCGCCACCCAATCCCCTCCCATCTCCGATGTGATCGGCAAGGTTTCGGCGCCCGTGCTGTCCGGTGGTGAGATTCTCGGTTGGACGAGCCCCGACTGGCTGGGCAACCTGGAGGAACAACGCTGGTTCATTCTGTCTGATCTGGCGGGCCTGGTCCGTGGCCTGACCGTCGAGGTCTCGTGGGCGGTGGTGTTGGCCGTGGCGTTGGTCCCCGCTTCCTGGTGGTTCCTGTGGAGAACGCCGCTGGGACTGCGGATGCGTTCAGTGGGAGAGCACCCGGTGGCGGCAGAGTCTTTGGGAGTGAACGTGTACCGGATGAAGTATCTGGGGGTTATGCTCTCCGGCGCCATGGCCGGACTGGGGGGCGCCATGCTGGTGACCGAGTTCGCCCGGATCTATCGGGAGGGACAAACCGGGGGAAGAGGATTCATCGGTCTGGCCTCCATGATCATGGGAAACTGGCGGCCTGGCGGAGCGGCAGCCGCCGGCGGTCTTTTCGGGTTCACCTTCGCCCTGGAGTTGCGGGATGAGCCCGCGGTGCACGCCCTGTTGCTGCTCATAGCGATAGTCGGCGTCGGGATGGGCATCTGGTGGGGATACCGGAGGAGATGGATACCTGCCGTTTGGTTGGTGGGGACCGCGGCGGCCGCGCTGCTGGTCTTTCTGTCCACCGATTCGATACCTCGCGAATTCGTGTTCATCGCACCCTATGTGACCACCCTGGTGGTGATGTCCCTCGCCTCCCAGCACCTGCGGATGCCGGCGGCCGACGGACGGCCGTACCGCCGGGGACAGCAGTTGTGAGCGTCGGGTTCGATCCCTACCACCCCGAATTCATCTCCGATCCCTATCCCGTCTACGCCTCCCTGCGCACCCACCGGCCCATCTTTTACGACGAGCACTGGAATCTCACCTTCTTCGCTCTCCACCAGGATGTGGAGCCCATCCTGCGGGATCGTCGCTTCGGTAGAGACATACGCCATGTTCCCGACGCCGCCCGCCAGGTTGACCCGCAGGTGTACGATCGCATCTACCCGCCGCAGTACCCGATGTGGACCCGGATGATCCGCGACTCCTTCATCGACCTGGAGCCTCCCCGCCACACCCGGATCCGCCGCCTGGTGCAGTGGGCTTTCAGTCGCCGAGCCTCGCAGAGTTACCGCAGGAGAATGGAGACCGAAGCCCATCGCCGCCTGGACGTAGCCCGGGAAACCGGGCAGATGGAAGCCATCTCCGAATATGCCACGCCCATCCCGTTGGTGATGATCGCCGAGTTGATGGGGGTCCCGGCGGCAGACCAACCACAACTGGTGGAGTGGTCGCATCGCATCGTTCGAGTGTTCGACGAAGGTTGCACGCCGGAGGAGGGCGAGGCGGCCGAGCAGGGCATCGTCGACTTTAGCGACTACATGCGGGAGTTGATCGCTTCCCATCGGCGCCGAGCCTCGGACGACCTGCTCTCGCACCTGATCGGAGCAAGCCACCAAGGAGACGTTCTCTCCGAAGAGGAGTTGATCTCCACCGCCATCCTGGTTCTGAACGCCGGGCACGAGGCTACCGTGCAGGCTATCGGCAACGGACTCATGGCCCTGTCCGCGCATCCGGATCAGTGGCGCCGCTGGCAAAGCGACCGCAGCATCACCGCCACCGCCGTTGAAGAGTTGCTCCGCTACGACACGCCCCTGCAGATGTTCGAGAGGTGGGTGACCGAAGACATCGACTGGAAGGGGACCAGGCTGCGGGCAGGTTCGAAGATAGGTCTGCTGTTCGGGTCGGCCAACCGCGACCCGCAATCGTTCGACTGCCCCGACAGCCTGGACCTGGGACGAGTCCCCAACCCCCATGTGTCCTTCGGGGGCGGTGTGCACTTCTGCGTCGGAGCCGCCCTGGCTCGCGAAGAGTTGAAGGTGGCCTTCGAAGTGCTGTTGGACCGGTTGCGCTGGTTCGAGCTTCACGACACCCCGCGACAACGCATCCCCAGCCTGATATTTCGGGGCGTGCAGCAATTGCCGATGAACTTGGAGTTCGCTTAGGAGGCCGCCGCAGTGGTCGTGGTGGTCTCCCCGGAGAGGGGAGCGGCGGGATAGCCGATTATGTTGACGCCCTGTACCGCCATTTCCTTGTAGACCGTGCCGTTTCGGACCTCGGCGTCATACACGGTCGTGATGGTCAGGGTCAGTTGGTTGGTTCGCATGATGGCCAAGTCCACGATCTGGGAACCAGGTCGGTCCACCAGGTTGAGAGGCACCGCCACTCCGCTGTCGCTTCCCGCCTCCATGGTCCGCACCCGGAAATTCTGGTAGAAGCGGGTGTCGTCGGTGAGGTTCACCCACTCCAGCCTTCGCACGGTGATGGGCTGCTCGAAGACCATCTTGATGGTGACCTGCGTACCGGGCGTGATGTCGGTCCAGCGTATCTGCCACTCTCCGGTCTTGCCGTTGATCAGATTGTCGCAGGAATAGTTGGCGCCTAGGCCTTCGGGCGAGCACTGAACGCTCAACACGCCCTGGCTGGTGGGGATCGGCGGGGGTGCGGTGGTGGAAGTGGTCTCCTGGGCGGCTTCGGTGGTGTCGCTGGTATCCTCCCCGTCTTCAGAGCCTCCGGTGAACAGATTGAAGAGCAGCGCGAAGACTGCCACCGCCAGAATGGTGGTTCCGGTGGCGATCACCGCCCTGACCCGGGCATTCGTCCGGATAGCCGGCCGGGGCGCCAAGGGCATGTCGGAGTGGCTCAGCCTGATATGACACTGCTCGCAGCTTTGCCGAGAGGGTGGATTAAGGTGGCCGCACAGCGAGCAGGCCACCAGGTTCTGGGTGGGTTCGTAGGAGGTAGAGGAGTCCGCATCCGAGGACTCCGGCTCAGATCTGGGCGAAGACACCCTCTCCAGGAGAGCCCCGCACGACGAGCAAAAGTCAGCGTCGCCGACATCGGCGCCGCATCGACCGCATATTTGTCTCATATCTGGTCTATTCTGGCAGAATCCGTAGCTGTGTCAGTTTATTTCTTGGCCTGTGGTGATAGTACCGTACCGCAACGCCAAGTTAGAGGAACCTTTCCGGGAACTGGCACTTTTCACCTACGCTCACCGCTCTTGCTAGCCTCAAACCCGTGTCGGGAGACCATTTTTTCCAGGAGGTAGTGGAGAGGCTATTCGCGCATCGTCCCATCAGGGACGGGCTGGAGAGAATCCTGCAAGGCCGCGAGGGAGCGTTGATCGTGCTGGGAACCAATCTGGCCTTGGGGGAAATCAGCGTTGACGGGTTGGACCTCACCGCCGTATCGCTGGACGCAGCCCGTCTGGCGGAGGTGGCCAAGATGGACGGCGCCATCATCTTGGACAACGAGTGGCGCGTGATCCTCACCGCCAACGCCCACCTGGCGCCTCCCCCCAACATTCCCACCACCGAATCGGGCGCCCGTCATCGGACCGCTCAACGGGTGGCACAGATCACCCGGCTTCCGGTGGTGACCGTCAGCAAGGACCGAGCGGTGGTCACCCTCTACATCAACACCGAACAGGTCGACCTCACCCCACGTTGGACGATCCGAAAGCGCATCTTGCAGCACCTCCAGATTCTGGTCGAACTTCGCAAGCGGTTCGATGAAGCAGATGAACGCCTTTTGAGGATGGAGTTGCTGGGCCTGGTCACCGCCCGGGAGGTGGCCCACATGGTGCGGATGGGGGAGATGGTGGGCAGGGCGGCCACCGCCATCGAGACCATGCTGGCCGACTCGGTCCAGGACCCCTCCACCACCGAGACGCTCCTGGCTGACCGGGTGTTCGAGGTGGAACGGTTGGTGGGGCTGACACTTCAGGACTATCTCGACGACCAGGCCGAGTCCGCTAGAAAGAAACTGGCAGAGCTGCCAAACCACCAGTTGGCCCACACTTGGCTGGTGGCGTCGGAGCTGGGCCTGGACAAGTTGGAGGATGGCCTGGTACCTCGGGGGAACCGTCTGCTCTACCAGACGGGCGTCCATTCCGAGCATATGAAGGCGCTCCTGTACGGCGCCTATCCCGACGCGCAGCGCATGCTGCACAGTTCCGTGGAGGACTTCTTGGAAGTCAAGGGGATCGGCATCAAGAGCGCCACCCGCCTGAGATTCGGCTTCGACCGCCTGTTGGCCTCGCTCCACCCCATCGGGCAGCGGACAATTAGCGAACTCAACTGAGTGCGCTAACCGTATACTCGACCGATATGGCAAAGAGGACCCCGAGCAGCAGAAAACCCGCCAGGGCCAGAGTCAAGCCTCGAAAGGCGTCCGGCCGCAAGCGCAAATCCAAGTCTCCACCGCGCTATGCCCGGGGCGCCGCCGGGTCCGCCGCCGTGGCGCCCAGGGAACCCAAGTACAAGAAGGGCGATTACGTGGTGCACATCCAACACGGAGTGGCTCACATCTCTGACATCCAGGTCAAGAGTGACTTCGGAGAGGAGCAGGAGTACTTCGTCCTCAACTTTCCCACCGAAGAGATGGTTATCAGCGTCCCCACCAACAAGACCCTTTACACCATCCGCCCGCTGATAAACAAAACCGAGGCGGGCCGGGTGGTGCAAAAGCTCAAAGAGGATCCCCAGGAGTCCGGCGCCAATTGGAGCCGGTGGTACAAGGTTCTGCAGGAAAAGATGTACTCGGGCGACATATTCCAGGTGGCCGAAGTGGTGAGGGATCTGAATTACTCCAACCAGACCAAGGGCATCTCCCCGGCGTTGAAGAAGATGTTGAATCGCGCCCGCAGCGCCCTGATCACCGAAATACGGTTCTCCCTGGGCTTGAAGGCCGAGGCGGCGGAGACCAAGATCAACCGGGCTCTGCCCACATTCGAGCCCATCTCCCGCAAGAAGAAGTGAGTCCCTCTCACCCGGAGTGGCGGGTGGGATGGGGAATCGATGCCCATCGTCTGGGAGCAGAACCTCCGGTGTTGCTGGCAGGGGTAGAAGCAGACCCGCACCGGGGGGTGATGGCCACCTCCGACGGGGACGTGGTGGCCCACGCCGTGATCGACGCCTTGCTGGGGGCTGCGGCGCTGGGAGACATCGGAGAGTACTTTCCGTCATCGGATCCCCGGTGGGAAAACGCCGACAGCATGAGTCTGGTGGCCCGGGTGGTAAAGATGGTGGAGGCATCCGGTTGGCAGCCTTCATTCTGCGACATAACGGTGATCGCCCAGTCGGTGCAGGTCTCGCCTTGCCGTGGGGCCATCCGTCAAGCCCTGGCCGGGGTGCTGAGGTTGCAGCCCGATCAGGTGTCGGTCAAGGCCACCACCACCGACGGGTTGGGATGGCTGGGTCGCGACGAGGGCATCGCGGCTACGGCTTCGATCAGCGTGACCAGGTGAATATCTTCTTTGGGTAATCATCACCTGTCCTAACATCCGCGGTGCTTTGCGGATATTCAACACCCTGACCCGGGAACCGGCCGACCTGCAGCCGGTCAACCCTCCCGAGGTGGGAATGTATGTGTGCGGTCCCACCGTGCAATCTCCTCCCCATGTGGGCCATGGCCGCTCGGCGGTGGTCTTCGACCTGGTCCGCCGCTACCTGGCCTGGAAGGGCTTCAGGGTCCGTTTTGTGCGCAACATCACCGACGTGGACGACAAGATCATCGCCATCGCCCACCAGGAGGGGGTCCCGCCCGAGGAACATGCCGTGCGGATCACCGACCAGTTCTCTCGGTGCTACCGGGACCTGGGAGTCGCAGATCCCGATGTGGAGCCTAAGGCCACCGAGCACATCCCGGACATGATCGTCCTCATACAGAAGTTGATCCGACAGGGTTTGGCCTACTCGCGCAGCGGAGATGTGTATTTCGTGGTACGGGCGCTGCCCGGCTATGGGAAGCTATCAGGTCAAGACCTGGACGATCTGCTGGCCGGCGCCCGGGTGGAGGTGTCGGAGCATAAGAATGATCCGCTGGACTTTGCCCTTTGGAAGCGGGCCAAGCCCGGGGAACCGCATTGGAGTTCACCGTGGGGCGAGGGGCGACCGGGGTGGCACATCGAGTGCTCGGCCATGGCAGCGCGGTACCTGGGCGAGACCTTCGACATACACGGCGGAGGAAGCGACCTGATCTTCCCCCACCACGAGAACGAGATCGCCCAGTCGGAAGGCGCCACCCGCCGGCCCTTCGCGCGAATCTGGATGCACAACGGAATGCTCAACCTGGGCGGTGAGAAGATGTCCAAGTCCACCGGCCACCTGGTTGACCTCAACGAAGCCATCCGCCGGTTCGGAGGGTTGGCGGTGCGGATCTTCTATTTGCAGGCCCACTACCGATCTCCCCAGGAGTTCTCGGCCGAACTGCTGGAGGACGCCCGGGTTGCCCTGGTCCGCCTGCACCGGGTCCTGGAGAGGACGTCGGATGTGCAGGCGGCATCCGATCCTGAGGTGATCTCCGCCTTCGAGGAGGCTATGGATGACGACCTCTCCACACCACGGGCACTGAGCGTGTTGTTCACCGCGGTCCGGAAGGCCAATCGGGAATTGGAGAACTCGGGGACCGCTGGCCCGATCGCGGCTGCAGTCCAGGAGATGGCCGCGGTGCTGGGCTTGGATGAAACCTCCCTGGTCGGCGCCGAGCCCACCGACTCCCAAGACCGAATGTGGTCTGCGGTGGCGGACCTGGCCGCCTCGGAGGGAACCGAATCCGCCGGAGGGCTGTCCGTCATGGTGGAGTCTCTTCTCGCCAAACGTTCCAACGCCCGCTCGGAGGGCGACTACGCAACCGCCGACCGTATCCGCCACAGCCTGGCCGGCGTGGGGATCGTGCTGGAGGACACCCGGGATGGCACCAACTGGGTACGGTGGTAGGGTCGAGGGGCTTTCGGCCGTAGAAGCGGCGCTGGAGGCCGGCCGGGTGGACCGCCTCCAGGTGATCAAGCGCTCGGCTTCCTCTTCCCGTCTGGCCGACCTCTTGGATCTCGCCCGTGACATGGGGGTGGCGATCGACCGGCGGGCCACTCTGGAAGGGATCGCCGTCACTTCCTCGCACCAGGGGGTGATAGCTGATTGCCGGCTCCTTCGTCCGGTAACCCTGTCCCGATTGGTTTCAGAGTCCACGCCGGCCTCGCTGGTGGTGGTGGACCATGTGACCGACCCCCGCAATCTGGGAGCGATCGCTCGCAGTGCGGTTGCTGCCGGCACTCCCCGTTTGGTGATTCCCCGCCGCAGGGGATCTCCTCTCACCCCCACGGCCTTCAAGGCTGCGGCTGGGGCGCTGGAACGGGCCCGGGTGTGCCTGGTCTCATCGATACCGGAGGCGATCCGGCGACTCTCCCAGATGGATGTCTGGTCAGTGGGGCTCACCGCGGAAGCGCCCGACTCGCTGTTCGGACTGCCGTTGCTGAGTGCCCCGGTGGCCCTGGTGGTGGGCGCCGAGCACCGCGGCTTGTCGCGGCTGGTCATGGACCGGGTCGACCAACTTGCCGCCATCCCCATGGCGCCGGAAGCCGAGAGCCTCAATGCTTCGGTGGCGGCAGGACTGGCCCTGTTCGAATTGGCACGGATGCGCGGGTCCTTCGACAAACCCACCAGGGAATAACCTCAGAAGTGGTACGATTCCGGTCGCAGACCCGCTGGCGTAGCTCAGACGGCCAGAGCAGCTGATTTGTAATCAGCAGGTCGTGGGTTCGAGTCCCACCGCCAGCTCGCTTCCCAGGCCAGGTAAAGAGACCAAAAACGCGCCGGGCCGCGATATCCTATCCAGAGGATGCCCAAACGAATGTACCGTGACCCTCGGTCCCAATTCCGACCCGCCGGTCTCTTCGGGTCCACACTTGGAGTAGCAGGGTGAAGGGTCGCCACGCCGCTTCAGGTTGGTCTCCGTTCTGGCGTGACATCCTGCTGCGATGCGTCTTGGCCTTGCTGCTCATCGCCATGGCCATCTTCATATGGTGGCTGTTTTCCGAAGACGAACTGTTCACCAGCGCGGTGACCACCACCTCCGAGACCGTCACCACCGCCTCGGAGGTTCCTGCCACCACCGCGGCAGACCCGGTGACTTCGACCACCACGGCGGCCGACACCCCTGCCGTCACGGATCCGGTACCCGAAACCACCACTCCCACCACTGCCTCAACCACTACCACTTCCAGCACGGCGCCTCCGCCGCGGCCACCCGCCGACCTGGTGGTCAAAGTCTTCAACGCCAACGGCGTGGCCGGGATTGCGGGTAGGACTACCGCCCGTGCCGAGGAAGCCGGATACGCAGTGGCGAACCCTGACAATCACCCCCAGTTCCTGGACATCTCCCGGGTGTGGTATCGGGAGGGCCTGCAGCGGGAAGCACAACAGCTTCAGGAGGCTTTGGTTCCTGACGCCTTGGTTGAACCGGTTCCACAGGAGCAGGAGGGTATCGACATCATGGTGATTCTGGGCCGTTCCTTCGAGGAGTGATTCCCACAGATCAACGCCCGCAACATAGAGCAGGCGCGTGGCAAGTCATCGGAGCGGCGTTGGCTGTCCTGTTATTGGGAGTGGCAGTCCGTTTTATCTCACCGGCCATCTTCTTGGACATTGCCTCTTTGTGGCCAATCGGAGCGGTGCTGTTGGCGGCGGGATGGGTTGTGAAGGCAATCTGGTCGTATCAACCGATCAGCGACGCTCCCATCTTTGCGCTTCTGGTTTTCTCCTGGTTGGTCATTTCGACCTCGTTCTACTTTGCAGACTTGCCGGGCCTTCCGTCCAGCAGCGCCGACCTCCGGGGCCCGCCGGCCGTTTCGGGTCATCTCAACACCTTCACAGTCGAGATGACCGAAGGGAGTTTGACCCTCGGTCAGGGGACCAGCGCCTCGGCATACCAGGTTGACATGCCCCGACGGGGCGGCGGGGCAGGCATACCGGTGGCGTTGGAGAGTTTCGAAGAGGAGGGGGGAGAGATCAGAGTGATCGACGCAAGGGAACCCCTGCCTTCAGATCTCAACCTCTCCGTGCAAGACAATGGGTGGCTGCGGTTCCAGGGATGGGAGGTGGGTCTGCACACCGAACCAACCTGGGACTTGACACTGTCCGCCCCTGCAATCACAGCCGATCTGCAGACCCTGAAGATTGCCGCCCTCCAGGCAACCGGCGGTGGGACCATCAGGATGGGCGAGGCCGCGGGCCCGGTGGAGATTTCGGTTGCCGGGTCGTTCACCCTGGAAGTTCCGGAGCAGGCGGCAGTGGAGGTCCTTGGCGCCGCCATCGTCCCGGAGGAGTGGACGGTGGACGAGGACATGGCCTGGTTCGGCGAGCCAGGGGCTGGATGGCACATAATGGTGGCCGAGGGCGGATCGGTCCAGATCCTCACCTTCACCGAGTAAGCCCCGCCGCTATCAGCGGGCTGCAAATCGCCACAATGCAGGGTGTCTGGCATAAGGTCGGCAGTTCGTGATCCATGCTGCCACTTACGTGGAGTGCCCTTGCCCCGGCATGCGGGTTGCTTGGGTTACATCAATGGCCTGGTGAACCAAGAGAGTCGACTCGTGGCGGCATCCGCGTTTTCCACCTCCCTGCATAGTCCCGCTCTGGCGGGACGGTCAACGACTACGGGGCCAGGGGAGTGACGTAGGCAGCCGTGATCCCTCCATCCACCATGAACTCGGTACCGGTGACGAACGAGGACTCATCGGACGCCAGCCACAGAGCCGCATGGGCCACTTCCGTGGCCTCGCCGAACCTTCCCATGGGAATGTGGATCAACCGGCGTTGTCTCTTCTCCTCGGTGTCCAGATACTGCATCAGCAATTCGGTGCGCAGCGGCCCCGGGCACAGGGCGTTGACCCGGATGCCCTCCTTAGCGTGAACCACAGCCAACTCCCTGGTGAGAGAAAGCACCGCTCCCTTGGAGGCGGTGTACGCCAGTTGGGGAGTGGCCGCCCCCACCCTGGCGACGAACGAGGCCGTGTTGATCACCGACCCTCCCCCCGAACGCCGCATCGCCGGGATGCCGTGCTTGCAACCCAGGAACACCCCCTTTACGTTCACCGCGAAGGTCAGGTCCCAGACTTCCTCGGTGGTTTCCACCGCGTCGGAGTCATCGGGATGGCTGACACCGGCGTTGTTGAACAGGACATGGAGCCCGCCGAACTCCCCTTCGGCGGCTTCGATCATGGCAGCGCAGTCCTCGTCTCGGGAGACGTCGGCTTGCACACCAATGATCCGTCCTCCCTTTGCCTCGATCCCCCTCACCGTGTCCAGCAACCCTTTGGGGTCGATGTCCACCGCCACCACCGCGGCGCCCTCTGCTGCGAACAAGGATGCGGTTCGGCGGCCGATACCGGATCCCGCTCCGGTGATGAGCGCCGCCTTTCCCGCCAGTCGCATGTACCAGAGGTTATCCGGCTATAGTCCCAAGGCCATGGCCATCCCCGACTTCACTCTCGACGACCAGGCCCGTGATCCCTGGCGGCTGGCCGACCACCTGGACGCCGGGGTGCTCCTGGTCTTTTTGCGCGGCGACTGGTGACCGTATTGCAACGGCCAGTTGGCCAGCCTGTCGCAGCGCCACCCCGAGATCCTGGCTGCCGGTTTCCGGGTGGCGGCCATCGACATCGATGATCCTGACCGGCACGCCGCCATGGTCGCCAAGCTGCAGCTTGCGTTTCCGATGCTGTCCGACCCCGATCGCACCGGCGCCATAGCCCCCTACGGGTTGGAGGACAGCCACGATCCCCGCCGATTGGCCATCCCGGCGCTGGTGGCTGCAGAACCCGGGGGCGCCGAGTTCTATCGCTTCGTGGCCAGGGACTATGCCGACCGGTTGCCTGAGGATGATCTTCTGGAGGTCCTGGAGACCCGGGGACTTCCACCCACCACCCAACCCCCTCCAACTCCGGGTCACGCCAGTCCCGGTCCTGGAGCCATGCCGCTTCGAGCAATGATCCCCTATTTCCGGGGAGGACGCTTTGCGGCGCTGGCGCTGGGATTGCGCCATCGTCATCTCGGAGAGGACTTCAAAGACGACTCCAAGGCGTTCGTGGCCGAAATGGACCGCTTCGTCGAAGCCGTCAAGAGCCTAAAGTCGCGCCAATAGAAGGCCGGCGCAACTACCCTCGGGGTTGCTGATGTCAACCATGCCCTACGGGAGCCGTCTTACCCGGATAGTGGTGACGATCTGGGGAACCATCGGCGCTCTGGTGCTGACCGGCTTCCTGGTTTGGATGGGTCGGCAGGTGCGAATCATATGGTTGCCTCTGGTATTCGCCGCCGGGATCGTGGTGATACTCAATCCGCTGGTGAGCCGCTTGCACCGCCGGGGGGTGCCGCGGGTGGTCGGCGCCACGGTCGCCTACCTGCTGTCGCTGATTACCCTGGTGGGGCTCGGTTTGGCGCTCAGTGTCCCCGTGGTGCAGCAGGTCGGCGAATTGTCCGATCGGCTTCCCGACATCTACCAGGGGTTCTATGTCCAGATCGAAGGGGTGGCCGATCGTCTGGGCCTGACGGTCAGCCTGCCGGAGGACACCGCGCACATTTCGGAGTGGCTGCGTGACAACCTGGGCGGGTTGGCCGGCCTCTTCGGGGACGAGGGGAGCAACGGCGTGGGCGGATTCTTTTGGCATCTTCTGGGTATGGTGGCGGAGATCTTGGTGGACATCCTGCTGGCGCCGGTGCTGGCCTTTTACCTGCTGGTCGATCTGCCCCGATTGCGCATCCTTGTACTGAGCCTCACACCGGTTCGGCACCGGGGGGAAACGATCCATCTGCTCGGCGCAATCACCTCCACGGTCAGCCGGTTCGCTCGTGGCCAGTTACTGGTGGCCTCGATCGTGGCGGTGCTGGGAAGTCTCGTCATGTGGATTCTCGGTCTCCCCTTCTGGCTGATCGTGGGAGTTCTGTCCGGGGTGTTGAACCTGATACCCTTCGTCGGTCCGGTGGCCGGAGCAGTCTTGGCCTTTCTGGTCTCCCTGCTGGTGGGCAAGCCCTTCACCGGCCTGATCGCGGTGCTGCTGTTTACCGCTATCCAACAGTTCGACAATCATGTGATAACCCCTGTGGTGCAGAAGAGCCGGGTGAAACTCTCGGCCTTCACCATCGTTGTGGCGCTGGTAGCGGGAGGATCCCTGGCGGGCTTCTTGGGAGTGTTGGTGGCGGTGCCGGTGGTCGGCCTGTTCCGGCTGCTGGCCGGCCACTTCTGGCGCACCCGGGTGCTGGGCGAGGACTGGCATCAGGCCCGGGATTCGATCGTCACCAAGGTCGGGCCACCGCGGCTGGGTCGCTTTGGGAGGTACTGGAGGAAGGGGGCCGCCGATCAATCCGGCGATGGAGGGGAGCAACAGGAAGAGGATAGTCCGACCTAAATCTGGTCGAAGTTCCTCTTCACGAATGTCCGGTGGAGGGCGAACGGGGAGTCATCCAACCGGGAGGTGATCAGATCGGCCAGGATGCGCCCCGCAGCCGGAGAGCACATGATCCCGTGCCCCGAATAACCGGTGTTGATCCATAGTCCTTCGATCGGCGTCTGCCCGATCAGGGGACGGTGGTCGGGCGTCATCATGTACTGCCCGGAGTGAACCATCCAAAAGATCTCCCCGCGCCGCCACGCCTCGCCCCAGAAGGGAGTTATCCGGGCTGCCGCTTCCGGACTGCGGGGATCCAGAATGGCGAAGACCATGCGGGAGTCGGGAGGCACATCTTCCTCCGGCTCGCCGCCCGGACCCCGGGGGGCGGCGTCCAGCACGTAGGCACCCGACAGTGCGGGTCGCCAATGCACGCCGGTGTCATCGTCGATGGTCATCGGCGCATCGGCCGGTACTCGCCACAGGTCCGGCACCACCACCTTGTGGCGACTCATCACCTCTATGGGCAGGTTCACGCCCATCAGACCCGCCAGTTTCCCGGAGAACGGCCCCGCGGCTATCACCACCTGGTCAGCCTGGATGGAACCCAGATTGGTGTCCAGCTCAAAGCCTCCGGAAGGAAGTTCATGTAGCGTCAACACCCGGCATGAGGTGTGCAGCGGCGCTTCGGACGCCCGTAGCAAGCCCAACGTCAGGGCACGAGGATCGATGAAACCGTCACCGGCCCGGTAGCGGACCTGGAGCACGTCGGGACTCAGATAGGAGAACCTGCGGCGGGCCTCGTCGCCGCTGAGAACCTCGATGTCGGTCTGTCCCCAGGAATGCTGCAGAGCCACCAGCCGACGCTGTTCCGAAGCACGCTCCTCCGAGGTGGTTGCCCACAGGTATCCCGGCTGACGGACCGCCAGCGGACCGGAGTCCTGGCCGGTGATCTCGGAGAAGTTGAAGATCAGGTCCAATGACTCCCGCACCAACTCCGTCTCCTCCTGATTGTCGAATTGCAGACGAAAGGCGCCCGTGGAGGCGGGTGTGGTCAAAGAAGCCGGGGCCGGACGAGCCTCCAGCACCACCGGGGACAACCCGGCCCGGGCAGCCCAGAAGGCAGTGGAAGCCCCCACCACTCCCGCTCCGATTATCACCAATTCGGCGCCGGCGGGAAGCACGTTGGAGACCTTGGACACCATCTGGCACAAAACTACCTGGGAATACGGCAAAGACACAAAGAGAATCTCCTTCAAGTAGCCTTGGGAAAGTGACCCCCAACCGACCAGAGCCGACTGATGAACTGGCCGCGCGTGACTCCTATCTGGCCTCTGCGGAAGGGACCGTTCAGGAGGTCCTCGATGGCGGGGTGGTGTTAGACCGGACTCCCTTCTACGTGAGAGGCGGCGGCCAACCGGGCGACACGGGGGTCATCCGGTGGCATGAAGGGCAGATCGGGATCACCAACACCATCCGCAGGGGAGGAAAGGTAATCCATGTGGCCTCCGAACCCGCCCTGCTCGAGCCTGGAATGCCGGTCGAGTCCACCATCGACTGGGACCGCCGCTACACCATCATGCGCACCCACACCGCCCTGCACGCTCTCTCTGGGGTGGTGTGGAAGGATTACGGCGCCAAGGTGACCGGAGGGGACATGAAGGCAGGAACCGCCCGGATGGACTTCGAACTAGACGGAATCTCCCGCGAATTCGGGCGTGAGGTGGAGAGACGTCTCAACCAGGAGTTGACAAAGGGATACCCTGCCGAAGTCTTGTGGATGGCCCGCGCCGAGGCCTTGCAGGATCCCGATCTGATTCGAACCAAAGTCAACCTGATTCCCGAGTGGGTGCAGGACATCCGGGTGATCGACATTGTGGGGCTGGACCGGCAGGCTGATGGGGGAACCCATGTCCGGTCCACCCTGGAAGTGGGAGAGGTGCGGGTGGTGAAGACCGAAAGCAAAGGTCGGGCGAACAAGCGAATGCGCATCTGCCTTGTCTAGGTCGGAGGGCAGTTAGTCAAGTGTTCGATCTGATCGTGTTGACGGCTGGAACACTGCTGGCAATTCGGGGTTGGAGGAGAGGATTGCTTCGTCAATTGGCCGTCCTGTTGCCCTTCGCCCTGGGCCTCTTGATCGTGGTGCGGCTGACACCGGAATGGGCGTCGGTGATGGAAGACTGGTTGGGCATTCCCTATGGAGCCTCCCTGTTCCTGGTGGGATTGGCGCTGTACGCCGCAGTGGGCATCGGCGGATGGGCGGCCCTCCACGCCTTGGCCAGGGTGGCGAGATTCCCCGGCCTCAACACCGCCGACCGAGTGGCGGGCGCCGTCTTCGGGGTGGTGTGGCTGATCATGGCGATCATGGCCCTGGTCTGGTTTGCATCCTTCCTTTCCCTTCCCGAGCCGGTGATCACCATGCTGTCGGAGTCAAGCGCCGTGGAGCAAATCGCCGGACCCGACAGTCCGCCGCGCCGGATTCTCGATGCCCTCACCAGGAATAGTTGGGCCGAGATGCTGTTCAAGGTGGAGCAACTGTCCGGATCGGTCGATGATCTCCTGCGAGATCTGTTACGAGAACAGACCCCCTCCGGCCAGTGATTGGCTTGCGGCTATGACAGAACTGGCGCACACCATGGAAGAGGCGATCGTGGCCGCATTCGAGTCCCATCGGGACCCCTCCCGGGCGGAAGGAATGAGCGCCTACATGAAGAACCGCTTCCCCTTTTTGGGGATCAACTCGCCGATGCGACGCCAACTTGCCCAGACCGTCCTATCAGGACTGCCCCGTCCCGACCACCGGGATCTGGCGGCCTTCGCCAGATTGTGCTGGGAGCGACCGGAACGGGAGTATCAATACGCCGCAATCGACCAACTGCGCAAGGCGACCAAACGCCTTCCGGTGAGTTTTCTGGAGGAACTGCGGTGGATGATCGTCACCAAGCCGTGGTGGGACTCCTGTGATCCCCTCTCGGGAACAGTTGTTGGAGGGATCGTGAGGCGCTTTCCCGAGTCAGCCTCGGTGATGGAGGGGTGGATTTGCGATCCCATCCTCTGGCTGCGACGCGCCGCACTGCTCCACCAGCTCAAGTGGAAGGAGTCCTGCGATCAAGACCGCTTGTTCCGGTTTTGCGTACTCACCATGGAGGAGAAGGACTTCTTCATTCGCAAGGCGATCGGCTGGGCGCTTCGCCAGCACGCCCGGGTTGCTCCCGATGACGTCACCCATTTCCTGATGGAGCACCGTCCGCGTCTGTCGGGGCTCTCCTTTCGGGAAGCGGCCAAGCATCTCGATCTGAGGTAGAGGAATGTCCACGGTGGGGCCCGGCGGGGCCGATTGGGACGACATCTATGCGGGAGACGGTACGGACACCGAGTCCTTGGACACTCAGATGCTCTCCGACATTCTGGAATTTCCTCCAGGGGCTGCTTTGGACCTAGGTTGCGGCACCGGAGGCAACGCCATAGGGCTGGCCAGGCGAGGCTGGACCATTACCGGAGTTGACTCCTCGTCTAGGGCCCTGGGTTCGGCGCGCATCAGCGCCGCGGCTGCCCGAGTCGGAGTCCAATTCCTGCAGGAAGACATCACAACTTGGAGACCCGACGGTCTCTACGACTTGGTAATCAGCCTGTTCGCCCTCCCCCCTCGGGGTCCCGACCGGGAATCGGTTCTGGCAATGGGCAAACAGGCCTTGACGCCCGGAGGCCTCCTGATAGTGGGGGAGTGGGAGACCATCCACGATTGTCCCACACCTTATGTGACGCTGCAGGAACTAACCGCTGCCATGGCAGACATGGAGGTCGTCCGCGCCAGATCAGTCAACGCCGACCCCGACCCGGGCCATAGGGACAAGGTGATCCGATCCTGGCCGGCAGTGGTAGTGACGGCCCGGCGTCCGCTCTAGCGGCGGGGTATTCCCCGCGGTCCCCGGCTGGCCCACCATGCAGCCAGCAAACCTCCCACCATGTTGGCGATCAGATCCTGCATGTTGTTGGCATAATCACCCACCCTGGCGACCGAGAGGACCAACGTCGCCAGGTATTCTCCGATCTCGATGACGGCTCCCACAGCGTTGGCCCCCAAGAAAGCCACTAACGCCGCTTCCTTGCCACTCCGCGCGTGAAGGATCCAGGTAGTGGCCTCCCAGACTGCCAACCCAGCCGTTCCCAAACCTATGACGTGGACCAGATGGTCGTAGCCGATGCCACCCCAGCTTTGCTCATACAAGAAGAAGTCGTCGAACACCAGGTTGCCGCCCGCCATGTGACAGAAACCGGAAATGCACAGTAACACCAGCACATGGGTGGAAAAACGCACCCGACCATCGACATACATCAGAATGAGCCCAGCACTAACCATCCAAAGCAGGTACGGAAAGGCCAGCTTGGAGCCGGTGACCAACCCGTAGAGCGTCCAACCCGCCACAAATAGGGCAGAAAGCCCAATGATCCATGGATGCCGCTTGAGACTGGTACTGATCCGCGACATGTCCAGACTCATCTAGCGCCCTCGGCAGGATTCGAACCTGCGACCTACTGCTTAGGAGGCAGTTGCTCTATCCCCTGAGCTACAAGGGCGGGCGATGGCGCGAAACTCGGCGCGAAACTCGCCGGTTTCTGGGGTTTATGGTAGTTGGGTGGTGGAGGTGGGGTTGGTTTAGGGGCGAGGGAAGGTTTCCGTCGCCTGCGGAGGGCTCTGGGGTTTATCGGGACGCGGTGATCAGGAGAAGGCGTGTCTTTTGGGTGATCAGGCGGCTTCTTCGATGGGTCCCGCTCGAGTGTTGGGAAAGTGGTTGCCGTACCAGCGTGTCATGTCTTTGCCGGTGCGTACGTGGTGGGCGACTAACGCAGTGTTGGTCTGGTACAGGCAGTAGGCGATCCAGTTGATTTGGAGGCTGGGTTTGTCTTGGGTGCGGAGTCGGTCGTAGTCCAGTTGTCTCTTGTAGGTGCTGAAATACGATTCGATGTCTTGGCGGCCTCCGTATATGGGGTCGAAGAATAGGTCTGTTTCAGGGATGGGTCTCAGCCTCAATCCACCGATTTGACCGTCCGGGGGTGGGGTGATGTGGGCTTTTTGGTTCTTCGGGAGCGTGAGGGATGGTTTTGTGCCGGGTGTGTGAGGGTTTGCTGGGTGTCCGCTCGGTTTGGGGA
>MPNA01000076.1 GCA_002238785.1 bacterium OM1 bin76
GGGTCGAGATGGTTCCGCCAGGCTGGTGGGATGCCGCCGATCTCTCTGCGTCCGGTGTCGGGCCGTTATCTGTCGTTCGGGGAACGGGAAGAGATCGCCATTCTGAGTGCGCAGGGTGTAGGGGTGCGCGAGATCGGCCGCCGCCTCGGCCGTTCAGCGTCGACTATTTCTCGGGAGTTGCGTCGTAACGCATCGACGCGCAGCCGTGGGGTGGTTTATCGGGCGACGACGGCGCAGTGGCACGCGGAGCGGCGTGCCAGCCGCCCGAAGGTTTCCAAGCTGGCCGCCAACGACGAGCTTCGCCGGTATGTGCAGGAGCGCCTCGGCGGGCAGATCGCCCACCCCGACGGTGGGGTGGTACCAGGACCCCAGGTCAAGTGGACCGGTCGCCGTCACGGACGGCGGGCTGATCGCCGGTGGGCGAAGGGTTGGAGCCCCGAGCAAATATCGAACCGGCTCCAGATCGATTTCCCCCACAATGAGTCCATGCGGATCTCTCACGAGGCCATCTACCAGGCGCTTTATGTGCAAGGCCGAGGTGCGCTCAAACGGGAGTTGGTGGCGTGTCTGCGAACCGGGCGAGCGTTGCGGGTCCCGCGGGCACGAACCCGGCAGCGGGGCCGCAGCTTCGTCAGCCCCGAGATCCTCATCAGCGAACGCCCACCCGAGGCCGACGACCGGGCAGTGCCGGGACACTGGGAAGGTGACCTACATCCTCGGGCTGCGCAGCTCCGCGATCGGGACACTCGTGGAACGAACCACCCGGTTCACGATGCTGCTGCACCTCCCACCCATGGCTGGCCACCGCGAAGGGAAACGGGTCCACAACGGGCCCGCTCTAGCCGGCCACGGTGCCCAGGCCGTACGCGACGCTATCGCTACCTCGATCACGACACTGCCCGAACAGCTCCGCCGGTCGCTGACCTGGGATCAGGGCGCTGAGATGGCCCAACATGCTCAACTCCGCGCAGATACTGATCTCGATGTCTACTTCTGCGACCCACATTCACCGTGGCAGCGTGGAACCAATGAGAACACCAACGGTCTCCTCCGTCAATACTTCCCCAAAGGCACCGACCTCAGCCGACACTCAAGAAGCGACCTGGACGCCGTCGCTGCAGCCCTCAACGGTCGACCCCGCAAAACGCTCGGCTACAGAACCCCAGCCGAGGCCCTAACCGAGCACCTAGACTCCCTCAAACAAGGCAGCGTTGCGACGACCCCTTGAACCTGGTCAATATCTATCCATCCGTTACACCAACCGCTTGACGGAGGTCGGCATCGAACCATCAGTCGGATCAGTGGGCGACTCGCACGATAACGCCCTCGCCGAGTCTGTCATCGGCTTGTACAAGACAGAACTTAGAGCGTTAGCGGATAGGTGGGGAAATCCACCGGTTGGGATGTGATCTCGGGTTTGATACCGAGTGCAAACCATTTCCCCAACCGGTGGAGGCAGCATTATGCGCGCGCTCGAACCCGAAGTCACAAACGCGGTCTGGGCTGCGATCGAGGCTCTGATCCCAAAACGTGAGGACAACCATCCCCTGGGCTGTCACCGGCCCCGCATCCCAGACCGGATCTGCTTTAGGGGAATACTCATCAGGCTGGTCACTGGCTGCTCATGGCAAGACACCGAACAACTCTTGGACCGGGCAGTGTCCGACACCACCCTGCGAGCCCGCCGCGACGAATGGATCAAAGCCGGCGTCTTCGACCTCATCGAGGCCGAAGCCCTCGCCGCCTACGACCGTATCGTGGGCCTCGACCTCACCGAAGTCTCGGTAGACAGCAAGCCAGCACAAAGCACCCCTCGGCGGTGACCGAACCGGGAAAAACCCCTGCGACCGGGCCAAATCCGGTTGGAAATGGTCCCTAGCAGTTGACCGCGCGGGCATACCAGTGGGATGGGCCACCAACGGCGCCAACCGACACGACACCATACTGTTCGAACCCACCCTCCAAGCCGCCCAAAACCGCGGTCTGCTCCCCGACATCGAAACACTCCACCTCGACCGGGCCTACGACA
>MPNA01000029.1 GCA_002238785.1 bacterium OM1 bin76
ATCTCTTGGACTACCGAAATAAGTATCTGCCGATAGTTTTTAGCAGGAAGGGGTTTTCCAAAGAGACTTGCCAGGGGCGGGGGGCGGGTGTCATTGGTTTTGGAGGCGGGGGGGGTTTTTGGGGGGGGGGGGGTGGTTTTGGGGGGGGGGGTGGTGGGTCATGACGTAGAGGCCCTCGGGCGCGTTTTAGGGCTTCGGTTATCAGAGGTCGAAGTAACTTGAGATGGGCCTTCGTCAGAGGTTTGATTCCCACTTTCTTGCCTACGAGCCTCAAGAACTCTTGGGAAGGAGCGGCCAATTCCTCGGCAACGATCGTGTTGACCTGCGTTCTGTACCGCTCCCTCTGAGCCTGCTCGTGAATGGCAGTCGGGTTGACTTGCATTCTCGTCAGTGTTTGAAGGTGATGAATGTCGTTATCGGTGACATTCCGGATGTCTACCGTGAGATAAGGCTCGGCGTCCATCACGTTGGCCTTGTCAAGGTCGGTGAAGAGCCAGACGTCGATGCCGTTGGTCAGAACACCTGCCACCGCTTCTGAAAAGGTGAAGTACGACCGCAGTTGGTTTGTCTCTTTGACGGACAACGTAGTGCCGGCCTTCTTAGCCTCGACCGCAATCTTGACATTTGTCCCTCCGGTCAGCACATAATCAATCCTCCCACCAAGTTCCGTGAGCACCTCCAGTGCGACTTGCTGAGGATGGCTGGTGTCATAACCAAGGCACCGGAGAAGAGGTTCGATCAGACTGCTCTTGGTGCTGGCCTCGATGGTCTTAATCTCCGGAAAGTCATTGAGCAGTGTCTCAACCCGGAGTCCATGCTCTGTGATCTTTTCCCTGAACATGAGGCCATTGTAAGCAAATGGCGGGAAAGAGTGTGAAAACTGTGGGCTGGGAGCGGCCCCTATCCGGCCAAGGTACGGCCGAGTTGGCGGGACATGGCTACTAGGTCTCCCTTGGAGTCCCAGATGTAGCAGTCTTCCTCGAAGGTGCCGTTCAGGAGGTGGCGGGCTGTGAGGTCTAGGGTGAGCCAACCTCGGGCGGGCCGGGAGCGGAAGTGGATGGTGAGTTCCAGCGTTGGGGCCCATCCGTAGTAGCCGAGTTGGAAAATGGCGGGGGGAAACCCGTCGGCGATCAACGGCATGGACAGAAGGTCGGCTGGGCGTCCGTCGGTGAATCGCATCCGGCCCCTGGCTAAAGCATTGCCGGTGGGTTGCCCGAAGGCTCCGCGGGCGATGTCACGAGGCATCAGATAGTCGAAACGGCTAGTGAAGGTCGACTCCAGACCCATTTGAAGAGAACTTTGCATCTCCGACTCCTCCGGAAGTTCGGGAGGGGAGAGGAGAGGACCGGTGGGTCCCGCAAATCCAGACAGTTCACCCCAGGTGATCAGAGAGGTCACCGACACCCTGCCGTTTTGTATGAGATCTACGGCGGTGACCGACAGGCTCCGTCCCCTTTTGATGGCTCGGCTGCGAATGGTTGCCTCGCCCGGCATGGTCCTTCCCAGAAAGTGACTGTTCATGGAAAGAGGGTCGGGATGGGAGACCTGCTGCCCTGCTGCTGCCAGACATAACGCCATGAGGAATCCCCCATTGGGCACTCCTTCTATGTTCCACAGGTCGCTGACCCGGACTGTCCAACGTCCATCGTCTTGGCCTTCGAGGGCGCCATTGGTGTCGCAGTCGAAGATGTAGTCGTTCATGCTTCCTTTTGCTGAATGAGGTTTGCGACAACTTGGGTAACTGCAGCCAGCCTACCCGACGCTGGATAATCTACCCGACTGCCAAGCCTACTGTTCCTATAGCGATTGTTTTCATAACTTAGCATTCTATAGGATTGTTTTGTCACACCCTCTTGGCATACTGGTACCTATGAACGGAGAGACCGGAAACGGAACCGCGGCCAACCAAATGCTGCTGGTGGGTCCCGTAATGTCGGCGCAGCAGGCCAGCGTGGAACAACTACTGCAGCGGATAAAGGCCTCCGTCCGCGTCCAGAACCAAGCCGCCGCGATCCGATCCGAGGCAGTGGCCGAACTGGAGCGACGCCACGGAACCGACCTGGTGGAAACGGTGTTGCGAGAAGACGGTCTGTTGGGCCGCCGCCGGGCCCGGTCGGAGGTGGAGACGGCCAAAGAATTGGAAGAACTACCTAAAACCCGAGAAGGTTTCCGGAATGGAGAGATCTCCCCTGACAACGCGCGGATCATTGTAGGCGCCAACCAACGGGGAGAGATCGACGAAGACGAATTGGCCGACCTTGCCAAGACCCAGTCGCCAGACAAGTTCGCCGGGACCGTCCGCAAACACGAACAGAAACGGTCCGAGGATGATGGTGTGTCGAAGTTGGAACATCAACGGTCCCGCCGGTTCGCCAAGATCAAGACCGACCCCGACGATGGGATGACCGTGCTATATGGGCGTTTCGATCCGGTGACCGGGGCGCGGATCGAAACCGCTGTTTCTCATATGATGAACCAACTATGGCACAAAGAAGACCCCCTGAACCGGGCCACCGCCGGACAGAGAATGGCCGATGCGTTGGAACTTCTGGTCACCCGTCCCCCAGGCAAAGACCAAGAGGGTCGGTCACAGGAGGTCAGACTGCTGCTGATCGCCGACTACGACACCACCAGCCAACAACTCAAAGACGCCCGCCTGGGTGACGGGACGCCCCTTCCCGCCCGGACGCTTCGACAGTTGGCGTGTGACGCTCAGATCCTTCCCGCCATCTTCAAAGGCCCTTCGGTGCCGCTGGACCTGGGACATGCCCGACGGGTGGCCAGCGGATCCCAACGCGCTGCCCTGGTCGCCCGCGACCGGGCATGCGTAGGGTGCGGCGCCAAGGCATCCTGGTGTCAGGCCCACCATATTGTCCACTGGCAGGACGGAGGCCCCACCAACTTGGACAACATGTGTTTGTTGTGCAGCAGATGCCACCGCAAAGTGCACGACCAAGACTGGACGGTCGAGCGAACCCCCACCGGAAGATACACTCTCCGCCGCCCACCCAACGGCTCCGGCCGTCCGCGGCGCCACAAGATCAACAACCGCCCACGCCGACAGAGACGCCGACGGGTGGTCAAACAACGAAAATGAAACAGGCCGCCGTCACTAGCTTCTCTATCCCCTCCTGCCCCTGCGCGGCCCGGCCCGGTGGGTTCGCCGCCCCTGATCCAGCTGTGTCCCCTAGTGGGATTCCCTCCCGACCCGCCTCCTCCTGACCGGCAGAAATTTCGGATAGGCGCAGGCCAGTCCGAAACCGAGAGCAGTTCAGTTTTCGGCTAGTTTGGCTCCGGTTACTGAGGGGAGTTGTGAACCTCTTCTGACTTCCCGAAGACAGGAGCCATTTGATGAACGCGATCCGGACCGCGCATTCATGTTTGTTGAATTCAATATGCATCGGACCTGAGACAAAAGACCAGCAATTGACTGCAATTCTTCGAGGAAAGTTTCGCGACATCGCCGGCAACCGGGTACCGGTGGGTGATGGGGGGCTGCGGTCAGTTCAGCCAGAGTTGCACGATCCAGCCAACCGCCAGGCCGTACCCTCCTGCTACCAGGTCGTCGCCGGTGACGCCCCATCCTCCGGGGAGGCGTTCGGCCCATCTCATCCCGGGAAGGATCTTGTAGATGTCCACAATTCGGAACGTCACCCATCCGGCCACGGCGCCGGGGGGACCAAGCCCGATTACCGCCAGGGCTGCCCCGGCCGCTTCGTCGATGACCACCCAGCCGGGATCGTCAGCGAAGGGATGCGAACTCCAGATGGAGAGCCCTGCCGCCGCAATCGCCAGAAGAACCTGGGCCTCCCAACCCATTCCGGCGATCGCCAGGGCTGCAGCCAGGCCCACCGCCGCTCCCAAGGTGCCCGATCCCGAGTCGGATCCCCGCACCTTGTTCAGGAAGAGACCCACTCCGAACAGGGAGGCAATCCGTTTTCGCATCTATGTGAAGCGTACCGAGCCCTTGCCTCACCCATCGCGGGCCAGACCTTGGCAAATGTGCGGTTAAACGCTGCGTCGAGCGTGCCAAACTAGAGGCGCATGGAACCCTCACTTTATATATGGATGGACGGGAAGCTCGTTCCGTGGGACGACGCCAACGTCCATGTGCTAAGCAACGCCCTTCATTACGGAACCGGGGTGTTCGAGGGAATCCGGGCGTATGAGACCGACAAAGGGACGGCCGTCTTTCGGCTCACGGAGCACATCGAACGGCTCCACCGTTCCGCTCGGGCCTACCGCGTTCCCCTCGAATGGTCGGTGGAGGAACTGGTGGAAGCCTGCCGGACGGTAATGAGAGAGAACGGGCTGGAATCGGGATATATCCGTCCCATCGTCTACTACGGCCTGGGTGCCATCGGACTCAACCCCACGGGCGCCACCTCGCATACCGCTATTGCGGCTTGGAGATGGGGCGCCTACTTGGGAGAGGAAGGAGTATTGAACGGGATCCGGGTAGGGGTTTCCTCCTGGCGGCGGATCAGTTCGGCGGCGTTTGTTCCGGTCGCCAAGGGGTGTGGGCAGTACCTGAACAGCGTCCAAGCCAAGATGGAGGCGATCAGCAACGGGTACGACGAAGCCCTGCTGTTGAACTCCGATGGGAATGTCTCCGAAGGCAGCGGCGAGAACGTGTTCGTGGTGCGTGACAACGCCGTGTTCACCCCTCCCGTCTCGTCTGGGATTCTGGATGGAATCACCCGTCACACCGTAATGACCTTGCTGGCTCGGGATGGGATTGAACTGCGGGAGGCGACTCTCACCAGAGGTGACCTCTTCAACGCTGACGAGGTGTTCTTCACGGGAACCGCGGCAGAAGTGACCCCGGTCCGAGAGATCGACAGCCGGCCCGTAGGAAACGGGCGTCCGGGTCCGATCACCCGACGCACCCAGGAGTTGTTCCAGCGCCTCATCTCCGGCGGTGATCCGGAGTTGGGACACTGGCTCGAATATGTATAAGAGACAGCCGGCTGCACTCGCATAGATGACCCGCCAACCCAACATTGATCCGCCTGACCAGGACCTTCCCCGCGCCGTTCTGACCCCGGCTGCCCCGGCCCGTTGGAGTCCCGAGCGGCCGGGCATGATCACCGCTCCCCGGCAGGTATCACCAGGGGGGTTGTTCGGACGTCCCGGACCGGACACCGGATGGGCGTTTCGGATCATCCGGCAGGTGGACCTCTCTGAAGAAGAACGGCGGGCCGAGCCGGTGTTGGTGACGTTGATGTCAGCCCGGGCGTCCTTGTTCGGACGGGCCCCGGTTCCCGAGGATCTGGAAGTGGCCCGGATCTTGCTGGGGTTTGACCGGGAAGCATCGGCTGGGATTGTGAAGCGGCGCCACCGCTGGTTGAAGCACGCCCGGCACGAGGCGGTGCCCGGCGCCGGAGCGGCCGAAGAGATCGGAAACGAACTGCTTGCCCTTGCCCCCGGGCCTCTGCGGGCAGCAGTAGCCGACCTGGACTGAGTTTCGTTGGCCAAAGTCATCCGGTTTCGCCATGGCGACGACATTGCCTACGGCGTGGCCGAGATGGAAGGAGTGACCCTGTACGAGGGATCACCCTTCGTGGTCTGGGAGCCCACCGAAGTGACTCTGGGCTGGGACGAGATAAGGGTGTTGTCACCGGTGCTGCCCACCAAGGTGGTCGGCGTCGGCGGCAACCACGTGGATCCCGAAGACCACCAGCCAGTCGATCCTTACCTCTTCTTGAAGCCCACCACCTCAGTGGTCGGTCCCGGCGCCGGTGTGGCTGTCCCCCCCATGACCTCGGCCGTGAGCTACGAAGCCGAATTGGCGGTGATCATCGGCAGGATCGCCCGGTACGTGAGGGTGGAGGACGCGGGTTCTTACATACTGGGGTACACAGCAGCCAATGACGTCACTGCCCTTGATCTGATGGGCGGTCCCGAACACCTGACGCGTGCCAAGGGATTCGACAGCTTCTGCCCTCTGGGACCGATGATCGAAACCGAATTCGATCCCTTGGAACAGCATCCGGTGGAGTGTCTGATCGATGATGACCTGCGACAAACGGCTTTCACGTCCGAAATGGTCTACGGCCCGGGTGAACTGGTCTCCTATGTTTCATCGGTGATGACTCTTCTACCCGGAGACGTGATTCTGACCGGCACCACCAACGGTGGGGGACCCGCCTATCCGGGGGAGATCATGGAGGTGCGGATTGAAGGGATCGGAGCATTGGTGAACCCGGTGGTGAGAGGATGACTCCCCGGCTGCGGGTGGCGCCGTCCCCGACCGGACTGCTGCACGTCGGCACGGCGCGCGCCGCACTCTTCAACTGGCTCTACGCCCGCCGTCACGGAGGCGTCTTCATCGTCCGGGTGGACGACACCGACCGGCGCCGCTCTACCTCCGAATTCGAAGAGAAGATCCTGGAAGGGCTTCGATGGTTGGGGCTCGACTGGGATGAAGGAGTGGAGGTGGGAGGCCCGCACGGCGAGTACCGGCAGAGCGGCCGTTTCGAACGCTACCGGGAGGTAGGGGCCCAGTTGGTGGCAAAAGGTGCTGCCTACCGGTGTTATTGCAGCCCCGAGGAACTGGCGCAACGCCGCAAGGAGGCCCAACGGGCGGGTCGGCCGCCGGGCTATGACGGCAGATGCAGATCCCTGGATGTTCCAGAGGCCGAGTCTGTGGAGGGCAGTTACGTAGTGAGATTCGCGATGCCTCGCCCGGGTGTGACGGTCTTCACCGACATGGTGCGCGGCGAGGTTCGATTCGACCACCAGGTGATCGATGACTTTGTCATCCTCCGAAGCGACGGATCTCCCACCTACCACTTGGCATCCACCGTGGACGACGTGGATTATGGGATAACCCATGTGGCCCGTGGGGAGGACATCCTGCCCTCGACCCCGCGACACATCCAGTTGACCAGGGCGATGTCGGCTCCCGAACCGGTGTACGCCCACCTACCGCTGCTGCACGGCCAGGACGGCCGCAAGCTCTCCAAGCGTCACGGGGCCACTGATGTGGGTGAATACCGGCAGGTGGGGTTTCTGCCCGAGGCCCTGTTCAACTACCTGTCACTGCTCGGATGGTCGATCGGACCGGAGGCCACCATATTCAGCCCGCATCAGGCAGTGGAGGCCTTCGATCTGGCGGATGTGTCCTCGAGTCCGGCCGTGTTCGACCCGGTGAAGCTGGAATGGATGAATGGCGAGTACATCCGTAACCACCTCTCAATATCCGAGTTCGCGGAGCGCGCCCGGCCGTATGCCGAGGAATTCGTGGGTGCGCCGCTTGCGGATGAGGTCTGGCAGCAAGCGGCGGCGGTGCTTCCCTTGGTCCAGGAGAGGGTGAAACTGCTGTCGGAAGTGGGTCCCCAACTGGCCTTTTTGCTGTTGGAGGAGATCGAATACCACCCGAAGTCGTGGCGGAAGGTGATGAGGGCCCAGGGGGTCGATGGAGTGCTCTCCCAGGCGATCAGCGACCTGAGCAAGGTGGCTGACTGGCGGACCGAACCCATCGAGCAGGCCCTTCGCGGTTTGATAGCAGAGATGGGGATCAGCGCTCGCAAGGGTTTTCAACCGGTGCGGGTGGCGGTCACCGGTTCCTCCATCAGCCCGCCTCTGTTCGAGTCCCTGGCAGCGATGGGGAGGGAAGCGACACTGAAGAGGCTGCGGGACGCTCGGTCCAAGCTGACTTAGCCGGGCCCGCCGAAGGCCTTTTGGCGGGTTGAGTCCCGGACTCGATTCGATTTACCATTGGTGGTGGCATTCAGCCGGTTATCGAGAAGGGAATTGACTCATGAGCCGACCGCAACGCGTCACAGTGACGGGCGCCGCCGGACAGATCGGATACAGCTTGTTGTTCCGGATTGCCGCCGGCGAGATGCTGGGCCCCGATCAACCGGTGATCCTGCAGCTTTTGGAGATCGTGCCGGCCTTCCCCGCCCTCGAAGGCGTGGCGATGGAGTTGGAGGACTGCGCGTTTCCCCTATTGAAAGGCATGGTGCTGACCACCGACGCCGAGCAGGCCTTCGCCGACAGCGATGTGGCGCTGCTGGTGGGGTCCATGCCTCGCATGGCGCACATGCAGCGAGCCGATCTCCTGGAGGCCAACGGCCGCATCTTCTCAGCGCAGGGGCATGCCATATCGGAAGGCGCCCACCCCGATGTGAAGGTGCTGGTGGTAGGTAACCCCGCCAACACCAACGCCTTCATTACCGCCGCCAACGCCAAGGACATCGATCCCTCCCAGATCACTGCGATGACTCGCCTCGATCACAACCGTGCCATTGCCAAAGTGGCCAACCGGGTGGGCCAACCCTTCAACATGGTGAAGAAGATGAGTGTGTGGGGCAACCACTCGGCCACCCAATACCCCGATCTCTTCCATGCCGAAGTCGGTGGGCGCAACGCCTACGAAGTGGTTGGAAACCATGAGTGGGTGGAAAACAACTTCATCCCCACGGTGGCCGGACGGGGCACCGCCATTATCAAGGCCCGCGGCAAGTCATCGGCTGCCTCGGCTGCCCATGCGGCGGTCAGCCACATTCACGATTGGGTGTTGGGAACACCTGCCGACGACTGGGTGAGCATGGCGGTGATTTCTGACGGATCCTATGGGGTGCCCGAGGGATTGTGCGCTTCGTTTCCCTGCAGGACCCGGGACGGCAATTGGGAGATCGTGCAAGGACTGGAGCATGGGGAGTTCTCCCAGGAGAGGATCGACCGGTCCATCGCCGAACTGGTGACGGAGCGCGACACTGTGGTAGACATGGGGATGGTCTGAGCCTTACCCTCGGTCACAGGATCTCTAGTAGTCGACCTCTATGTGACTGACCGCTTCGAGCCATTGTTCCACCCCGGCGCGGTGGACCATGAGTTTGGCCAGGTTGCCTGACACCTTGATCTTTCCGGTGATGAAAGCCGCCTGAACATTGAGGTCTCCCCTCATGATGGCGGTGGCTGTCTCGTAGTCCTGGTTGATGGTTATGTCCAGGTCTTCACGGACACCGAGGGCGATGGTGACAGCCTGCGGGGCGATGACCAGGTGATAACCCGTGTCTCCGAAAGGCGCGTCCATCACGTTGAACTGGATGCCCATCTCTATGCCTTGTACCGCGTCTTGGAAACCCTGGTGGTTCTCCAGCGCGGTGGTTACTTCTGACAGCCATTCGGGGCTCAGGAATTTCACTGCCATATAGGGCTCCCTTGCAATAAGTAGGTGGACATGAGGCTAGTGCTGTTCAGTCTCTTGCCGGCAATCACTTCAGGTTGATTCGCTGGTTCTCTATCGACTCGATGATGGCCGCAGACTCGACTCTCCATCCGTGGCTCTCCAAGAGGGACCTCCCGCCGGTGAAGGTCTTTTCGATGACGAAGCCAAACGCCGACAGGCGGTTACCGGCCTCCTCGATCATGGAGCCCAGTGCCTCGGCGGTGCGTCCCCGGGATAGGAAGTCATCCACGATCACCACATTTCGTCCCTGACCCAACAGTTCCTTCCTAATGGTTATCCAGGTCTTCCCTCCCTTGGTGGGAGAACTGATCTGTCGGAGCAGGTGAAGTTCGGGGTCCAATTGCCGGTTTTGCTTCTTGGCGTAGATGAAGTCCTTCCCTGCCGCCCGGGCGGTCGCGAAAGCGGCGGGAATGCCGGATGCTTCGGCGGTGACCGCCACATCGAAGTCTCCGAGTTTTTCGGCCAGCCAGATCCCCACCTTGGTCATCAGCCTGGGGTCGGTGCGGTGATTCAGGAAGCTGTCCACTATCACCAATTGGGACTCCACCCTCCCGGATTCCAGGATTCTCTTGCGCAGTTCCTCCAAGTTGCTGCCCTATCGAAGCGAGGGGAGGTGGGGGGCTCGGGTCAACTCGAAGGCGTCTATGTCGTCGGTGTGACGCAGAGTGAGGCCGATGTCGTCAAAGCCGTTGAGCATCCGCCACTTGGTGAAGGCATCGATGCGGAACCGGGTGGAGAGTCCCGGCGCCCGAACGGTTTGTGCCTCCAGATCGATGGTTATCCGACTGTCGGGGCGGTTCTGGGCGAGGGTCGTCAGGGTGTCGACCTCGGTGGGATGGAGTTGGACGGGGAGGAGTCCGATCTTGGTGCAATTGGTGCGGAAGATGTCCGCCAGAGAGGGTGCTATCACCGCTTCAAACCCCCAATCCTGCAAGCCCCAGGGAGCGTGCTCCCTTGAGGACCCACTCCCGAAGTTCGGGCCGGCCACCAGCACCTTGGCGTTGCCGTATTGAGGCTGGTTGAGGGGAAAGTCCGGGTCCGGTTCTCCTTTTGGGGTGCGCTTCCAGTCCCAGAACAGGTATTGTCCGTAGCCGGTCCGCTCCACTCGCTTCAGGAACTGCTTGGGCATGATCTGATCGGTGTCGACATTGGCTCGGGGAAGGGGCATCATCGTCCCGGTGATCACGGAAATGGACTGCATCAATGGGCCTCCCAGTCCCGAATGTCCACAAATCTCCCGGAAACGGCCGCGGCGGCGGCCATGGCGGGGGAAACCAAATGAGTCCGACCACCCTGCCCCTGGCGGCCCTCGAAATTTCGATTGGAGGTTGAGGCACAACGTTCACCCGGCTTCAAGATGTCGGGGTTCATGCCCAGGCACATCGAGCACCCTGCGTCTCGCCACTCGAAGCCGGCATCTCGGAATACCAGGTCGAGGCCCTCGGTCTCCGCCTGCTTCTTCACCAGACCCGAGCCGGGAACGACCATGGCAGAGACGCTGGGATGGACCTCTCGGCCCGCAACTACGGCGGCGGCAGTGCGCAGGTCCTCAATGCGGGCATTGGTGCAGGATCCCAGGAAGACGCGATCAACGCTGATCTTCGTGATGGGAGTGCCGGGCGCCAGGTCCATGTATGCCAGCGCCCGCATGGTGGAGTCGCGCTCCAAGGGATCATCGAAGTCCTCCGGATCGGGAATGTGATCGCTCACCGCGGCGGTCTGCCCCGGGTTGGTTCCCCACGAGACATAGGGTTGCAGGTCCGCCGCCAGGATGCTGATCTCGGTGTCAAAAGCTGCTCCCGGATCGGTCGGCAACGAACGCCACTCGTCCAAAGCCTTCTCCCAAAGGACTCCCCGGGGTGCGTGGGGACGCCCTTCCAGATACGAGAACGTGACGTCGTCAGGGGCGATCATCCCCGCCCGGGCCCCGGCTTCGATGGACATGTTGCACACCGTCATCCGGCCCTCCATGGACAGTCCCTCGATGGCTGATCCCCGGTATTCGATCACATGACCCTGGCCACCGGCTGTCCCGATCCTGGCGATGATCCCCAAAATGATGTCCTTGGCGGTTACCCCGATGGGGAGGTCGCCTTCGATGGTGATGGCCATGGAGCGCGGCTGCGGTTGGGGAAGGGTCTGGGTTGCCAGGACATGCTCCACTTCGGAAGTCCCGATCCCAAATGCCAAGGCGCCGAACGCTCCGTGCGTGGAAGTGTGCGAGTCTCCGCAGACGATGGTCATTCCGGGCTGGGTGACGCCCTGCTCGGGGCCGATCACATGGACGATACCCTGCCGGGGGTCGTCCAACCCGTAGAGGGTGATGTCGAACTCCGCGCAGTTGGTGATCAGAGCATCGATCTGCCGCTTGGACAGCGGGTCGCGGATGCCCAGGGCTCTACCGGTGGTGGGAACCCCGTGGTCGATGGTGGCAAGCGTCAGATCGGGTCTTCGCACCGAGCGTCCTGCCAGTCGCAGGCCATCGAAGGCCTGGGGCGAGGTGACCTCGTGCACCAGGTGCAGATCGATGTAGAGCAGGGCCGGTTCGCCTTCGGTCTCCTTCACCAAATGGCGATTCCATACCTTTTCGAAAAGAGTCTGGGGGGCGGTCATGTACTCCGGTGCAGACGCGATACCAAAGGATAGTATGACGGGGAGCCTGGGAGGGGATCGTTCGGGCAAGGAGTCAACTTCGGGGCATTGGTTTTGGCGGGACCACAATGCCCCGATGGGTTACCCTTGACATGACGCGATTTCGAGGAGAGATTCTTGGCAAAGAGCATGATCGCCCACGTAGTTGGCACCGGCACCATCGGTGAGCCCCTCATCGGTATGCTGGCGGACAATCGGGAGGCCTTTGGTCTTGATGAAGTCACCTTCCACAAGCGGACGCCGATGCTGGCCGAACGAGGCAAGGTAGAGGACCTGGTTCGCCGAGGCGCCATGCTGGCGGTTGATGATGACCGGCGTCTCGAGTTCCAGGCTCTGGGTCACAGCCCCAAATACGAGAAGTGGGAGGCCCTGGAGCGGGCATCGGTGGTGATCGACTGCACGCCGGCAGGGAATCAGAACAAGGCAGATTACTATGAATCGCTCTCGGGACCTCGCGGATTTCTGGCGCAGGGATCGGCATTCGGGTTCGGAAAGATGTATGCCCGCGGAATCAACGACGCATCCTTGGACCGCTCCGAGGATCGATATCTCCACATCGTCTCCTGCAACACCCACAACATCTCGGCCATGATCCAAAGCCTGGCCATCGACACCGACGGATCCTCCCGCCTCGATAACGGCGAATTCCTGTGCATCCGCAGGGCCAACGACATCAGCCAGGACCGCAAGTTCGTGGCGAGCCCCACGGTCGATTCACACAAGGACGGAAGATTCGGGACCCACCACGCCCGCGACGCCCATGACTTGTTCGCCACCCTGGGCCACAGTCTGCGGTTGCATTCATCTGCGATCAAACTCAACACCCAGTACATGCACACTCTGCATTTCTCTATCACCCTGGACCACGAGATAACCCTGGAAGAAGTGTTGGATCGGTTCCACTCCAACACCCGGGTGGCGGTGACCTACCGAAGTTCGGCCAACCAGGTGTTCTCCTTCGGGAGGGACCACGGTTATTACGGCAGGATCCTGTCCCACGCGGTGGTGGCGGTGCCGTCGTTGACGGTCCGCGACGGAGTGCAGGTGGTGGGCTTTGCCTTCACCCCCCAGGACGGAAACCCGCTGCTCTCGACTGTGGCGGCCATGCTCTGGTATCTGCACCCGGATGAGATCGAGCAGCGCCTGGATGTACTGCGCCCGTTTCTGTTCCGGGAAGTCTGATGCGAAACCCCGGGCGGTTGCAACGCCAGGCGCTCAGTGCGGCGGAACGGTCCATCCAGGCATTGGGCAGGGGTGATCCGGTCTCTGCGCGAATGGCGATCTCGACTGCCCTGGACAAGGACCAGACGGGGATCTATGTCGGGGTGGCCGATGCGGTAGACGTGGCGGCAGGCATGTTGGAGCGGGACGAGCCGATCACCGAGGGGGTGTGGGGCCATCTGGCCGACGCGGTGGGACCGGGTCCTCTACAGGCGTTGGTGGAGGCAGTTCGACATTAGGGCGGCGCTTTCGCGAGCCCGGTGAGTGATGTCTGACTACCACCTGCACCTCCATCCGCACCGCCAACGCCCCTCCGACCCTATCCCGGAGGGCTTTCCGCTACGGCGGATCGAACAGTACTGGGAGAAGGCGGCGGCCCGGGGGGTGGCCGAATTGGGGTTTACCGAGCACCTCTACCGGTTCAGAGAGTCAGAGGAGGTCCTCGGCCGCTTTTGGGAAACCGACCGCCTCGCAGGCGCCCCGTTCCGGGACCTGGCGGATTTCACGGCCAGAATGGTTGAACTGGACAGGGTGTTTTGGATCGAGGAATATGTTGAGTCCGTGCTGGCTGCCAAGCAGCAGGGCCTTCCGGTGCTACTGGGGTTGGAGGTGGATTTCATCCCCGGGACCGAGGATGCGGTGGCAGAGTTGCTGTCACCCTACCCGTGGGACTTTCTGCTGGGGGCGGTGCACTGGGTGGGAGGTTGGGCCATCGACACCTCGGAGTGCGCAGAAGAGTTCGAACGCAGAGGGGTTGACGAGTCCTGGCAGCAGTATTTCTCATTGGTGGTGGAGATGATCCGAGCGGGGATTGCCGACGTGGTAGCCCATGTGGACCTGTGCAAGAAGTATGGGTACCGGCCGGATCGAGAGCCCCTGGACCTCTATCAGGCGGTTGTGGACGAGGCGGCAGCCCGGGGGATGGCGGTGGAGGTCTCCAGCCAGGGTCTGCGCAATCCGGCCCGGGAGGTCTATCCTTCCGGGATCTTCCTGCAGATGTTCCGGCAGAGGGGCATATCGATCACACTGGCCAGCGACGGTCACCGAGCGGAGGAAGTGGCGTGGGGGAGGGCAGAGGTGGTGGCCGCGGCGCGGGCAGCCGGATACCGGACCTACCTGAGCTTCGCAGGGGACCCCCACCAGGTGCCGCTTCCCGACGTCTGTGGGGAGGGGAGCATCTGATGATTGTTGAAGTCCTCACGGTTGGCACCGAATTGCTGCTGGGTCAGATCGTCAACAGCAATGCGGCCACCATCGGGGAGATTCTGGCCGCGCAAGGATACGACGCCCATTATCAAGTCACCGTGGGAGACAACCCCGAACGGATGGAATCCGCTATCGCCTTGGCCTTGGAAAGGGCAGACGCGGTGATAGTCACCGGGGGGATCGGGCCCACGCCTGACGATCTCACCAGGGAGGCGATCTGTGCCGTGGCCGGACGCGCCATGAAGTTCAGTGATGAGTGGGCTGAGACCCTGCGCCGGCGGTTTGCCGAAAGGGGGTGGATGATGCCGGCCAGCAATCTACGCCAGGCGGAGTACCCTGACGGCGCCGACCTCCTTCACAATCCCAAGGGGACCGCGCCGGGTCTGGCCCTTTCGCACCGGGGAAAGTGGATTTTTGCGGTACCCGGCGTGCCGATGGAAATGGTGGAGATGGTCACCGGGGAGGTGATACCCCGGTTGCGGCAGGCGGCGGGCGTCTCGGAGACGCTGGTCAGCAGGGTTGTGAGGACTTGGGGAAGGTCGGAGTCGCGAACCGCGGAAATCTTGGAGGACCTCTATCAGTCCTCGGAGAACCCGAGTCTGGCGTATCTGGCGTCTTCGGGGGAGATCAAGGTGCGGATCACGGCCAAGGCTGCAGACGCGGCGACGGCGGAGGAGATGATCGCCCCCATTTCCGACGAGGTTTGCCGGCGCCTGGGGTGGGCGGTGTTCGGATTCGACGACCAGACCGTCGAGCATCGCCTGCTCCAAATGTGTGAGGAGCGCGCTTGGACCATCGGGACCGCCGAGTCCATGACCGCCGGGATGGTGGCGGCCCGGCTCACATCTTTGCCAGGAGCTTCTCGGGTATTCCGAGGGTCCGTGGTGAGCTACGCCACTGATCTGAAGGAGCAATTGCTGGGAGTGGACTCCGATGTCCTGGATGGTGGAGTGGTGTCCGCCCGCACCGCTGGTGAGATGGCCGAGGGCGCTCGACGAACCCTGGGAGTGGATGTGGGAATAGGGATAACCGGCTCGGCAGGGCCGGATCCGGCCGACCGGCCGGTGGGAGCAGTCTATGTGGGGGTGTCCACTCCCGAGAGGACCGCCACCCGCCGGTTGCGGTTGCCTGGCGACCGGGAAAGGGTGCGTACCTACGCCACCACCGCCGCCCTCCATCTGGCGCGGCTCGGCATAAGTGGGAAATGGTGGAATCGATAGGCCGGATCTTTCTGGCGGTTGATCTCTCTTCCGAGGCGCGGCAGCTTCTGAGCCGACGGGTGCTGAAGATGGCGGGAGGGCGGAGGTTGCCCGGTCGGGTGACCCTTCCCCGGAATTGGCACATGACTCTGTGGTTTCTTGGCGACACTCCCCGGGACAGGTTTGAAATCATGTTGCACCTTCTCGCCGAAGCGCCGCTGGGGGATGCTTTTCGGTGTCGGTTCGCAGAGTTGGGGACCTTTCCCCGCGCCAAGCGGGCGTCGGTTCTGTGGGTGGGGGTATCGAAAGGGGCCGAGTCGCTTCGAGCATTGGCCGCAGGGGCGGGGGAAGCGGTGGAAGGCGCCGGATTGCGGTTGCCCGAGAGACCCTTCTCGCCGCACCTCACGGTGTCCCGGCTCCGTCCCCCGCAAGACCTCAGGGCCCTGGTGGAGTCGGCTCCCCCGGCCGGGGTGGAGATGATGGTCAGGGAAGTGACAGTGTTTCGCAGCCACTTGGGTGGGGGTCCCCCTCGGTATGAGGTGATGGAACGGGTCTCTTTGGGTTGAAGGGCCGGCAGGGCGCAGTGCGGGCTGCCCTTCGCAAAAGATACTTGGTAATCGAACACATGTTCGTTTATCATTGGTTGAGAAATTAACCCGCCAGATTCACTTGAAAATGCTCTGCACGCCAAGCACGCTTATGTAGTTTTGTCACAGCGGTCCTATAGCTTTGTCTATGGCTGCACATCAGAAAGGAAAAACTTATGGACAGGGAAAAAGCCTTGGAAATGGCGGTAGGCCAGATCACCAAGCAGTACGGGAAAGGGGCCGTCATGCGGATGGGCGAG
Organism: bacterium OM1 bin76; assembly: GCA_002238785.1. Taxonomy (GTDB): domain Bacteria; phylum Actinomycetota; class Acidimicrobiia; order Spongiisociales; family ZC4RG35; genus Bin76. The sequence continues at coordinate 16,328 of MPNA01000029.1, forward strand.
TCCGCCCAGCAGAGGCCTGAGGTGATCTCCACCGGCGCCTTGTCCTTGGACGTGGCGCTAGGGATAGGGGGCATGCCCAGGGGAAGGGTGGTCGAGATATACGGCCCGGAGAGTTCGGGTAAGACCACCTTGGCCCTTCATGTGGTAGCCGAGGCGCAGCGAAACGGGGGAATAGCGGCCTTCATCGACGCCGAGCATTGCCTGGACCCCTCCTATGCCAGTGTCTTGGGAGTGGATGTGGACGAATTGCTGATTTCCCAGCCTGACACCGGCGAGCAGGCTTTGGAGATCGCTGACATGTTGATCCGGTCCGGTGCTCTGGATGTGCTTGTGATTGACTCGGTGGCGGCTTTGGTTCCCAGGGCGGAGATCGAGGGTGAGATGGGAGATACGCATGTTGGTCTTCAGGCTCGTCTGATGTCACAGGCATTGCGAAAGCTGGCCGGATCGCTGAATCGCTCCCGTACCACCGCCATCTTCATCAACCAATTACGAGAGAAGATCGGCGTCATGTTCGGATCTCCCGAGACGACGCCCGGGGGTCGGGCGCTCAAGTTCTTCGCCTCTGTACGGGTTGATGTCCGTCGCATCGGCTCGATCAAACACCGTGGCCAGGAAGTGGGTAACCGGATCAGAGCGAAGGTGGTCAAGAACAAGATGGCTCCTCCGTTCCGCAAGGCTGAGTTCGACATCATGTTCGGCAAGGGGATTTCCCGGGAGGGAAGTCTCTTGGATGTTGCCTTGGATATGGGTATGGTGCGAAAGAGTGGGTCGTGGTTCTCCCTGGGTGACGACCAGCTCGGACAGGGCAGGGAAAACGTCAAGCAGTTCCTTTGTGAGAATCCCGAGATAGCTATGCAGTTGCAGGCCAAGGTCTACGAGAAAGTCGGATTCAGTGTTCCCGGCTTGGAGTCGGATCGGGAGGTGCGGGCCGTGCTGGATGCTATGGGGAGTCCTACCTCTTCCTAACACCGACAGGCGCGATGCCCGCTGCTTTTATAGAACTGGCGCGTTTGCCCTCTACAATGGGTGTCGGATCTGTTCGCAATGCATGCCGAGATACAGAGGAATGCCTACGGGGATACTCTGTCCAAAAGCTCGGGTTCGGAAAAACTCACCTGACAAATGCCTGTAAGTCAAGTTGCTCTGATCGTGGCCTTGGCGGTCACAGTCGTGGTGGTGATCGTTGGTTTGATTATCGCCTTGATCAGGGTGCGGGTGGGCGGCTCTGCCAATGTGGAGGACAAGGTTGCCGAAGCCCGCTTGGAGGCGCAGCGGATCCTGGCCCGAGCAGAGGAGGAAGCCCGGGTACGCGCCGAGGAGAAGAGGGCCGTTGAAGAAGAGGCGATGGTCCGACAGAGGGAATCTGTGGAGGCCCGCACCAGGCGTGTCATGCAACGGGAGGAAAGACTCGACCAGCAGGCCACCAACCAGGAAGAGCGCGAGCGCCTGCTCATAGAGCGAGAGGTTGAAGCCAAGCGACTCAGAGTCGAGGCCCAGGAAGTGGAGGACCAGGCTTGGGCTGATCTCACCCGTCTGGCCGGGCTGGATCGAGCGGAAGCCCGTAAGCACATCATGGAAAAGGTCGAGCATGAGGCCCGCCGCGACGCCATGATGTTGATCCGGGACATCGAGATCCGGTCGCGGGAGGAAGCAGAGTGGCGGTCACGGAGAATTCTGGCGGGAGTGGTGCAACGCATGTCCCACCAAGTGGTGAAAGATGCCACCTCCACGGTAATCAATCTGCCCAGCGAACACATGAAAGGCCGGATAATCGGCCGGGAGGGCCGCAACATCCGCGCCTTTGAGGCAGTTACGGGTGTCAGCTTGATCATTGACGACAAACTGCCCGAGGCGGTCGTTCTGAACAGCTACGATCCCATCCGCCGGGAGGTGGCCCGGCTGGCCTTGGAGAAGCTGATCGTGGACGGGCGCCTCAACCCGACTGCCATAGAGGAGGCGGTAGCCAAGGCGGAGTCGGAGGTGTCCAATTCCATCCGGGATGCTGGAGAGGCAGCCCTACTGGAGGTCAACCTCAGCAAGATGCGACCGGAGTTGATCGAACTGTTGGGACAACTTCGCTACCGGACCTCCTATGGCCAGAATGTCCTTGATCACCTCATAGAATCCGCCCATGCCGCCAGTCTGCTGGCCAGCGAGTTAGGCGTCGATCCCGGACCGGTCAAACGGGCCGCCCTCTTGCATGACATCGGCAAGGCGGTCAGCCATAAACTGGAAGGTTCCCATGCCCATGTCGGTGCCGAGATAGCCCGTCGCCTGGGAGAGGATCCCGAGGTGGTGCATGGCATAGAGGCTCACCACAATGAGGTGGCGCCTCGCACGGTCCTGGCGGTGCTGGTGCAAGCTGCTGATGCGTTGTCGGCGGCCCGTCCCGGAGCGCGGCGGGAGTCTTTCGAGCAGTACACCCAGAAACTGGAGAACCTGGAGAATATTGCGGCTTCCTATGAAGGTGTTGAAAAGGCCTATGCCTTCCAGGCCGGCAGGGAGGTGAGGGTCCTGGTCAACCCGCGGCGGGTCGACGACCTGACCGCCGGCGCTCTCGCTCGGCAGATTGCCCGCCGAGTCGAAAAGGAGATGCAGTATCCAGGGAAGATCGAAGTGACGGTCATCAGGGAGAGTCGCTACACCGACTACGCCCGATGAGCACGGTGCTGCTTCCCCGCCCGGTCCGGAGAGTCCACCACCCTGACCGGACGCCCAAGCGAGAAGGGCAAGCCTATTACATTCGCACCTTCGGGTGTCAGATGAACGAGCATGACTCCGAACGCATCGCCGGCCTGTTGGAGTCGGACGGCATGGCCCCCGCCGCCTCCCTCGATCAAGCCGATGTCGTCTTCATAAACACCTGCACCATCAGGGAGAACGCCGACAACCGTCTGTATGGAAACCTGGGACAGCTCAAGACCCTCAAGGACCGGCGACCCGAACTGATGTTGGTGGTAGGAGGCTGTGCCGCACAAAAGGACCGCCAGATAGTCCGGGAAAGAGCGCCGTGGGTGGATGTGGTGATGGGTACCCACAACCTGGGTCGAGTTCTGGACCTACTGGATCACGCCCAGGAGTGGGGTGGGGTAACCGAGATTTACGAATCACTCCATGACATGCCCTCGCAACTCCCCACCCGGCGGGAAGTGGAGCACTCGGCCTGGGTCACCGTGCAACTGGGATGCAACAACACCTGCACCTTCTGCATCGTGCCCGCGGTGCGGGGTCGGGAGGTGAGTCGCAGACCCGGGGAGATCGTCAGAGAGGTGGAGTTGCTGGTCTCCGAGGGAGTCGTGGAAGTGACCCTGCTGGGCCAGAACATCGACACCTATGGGCGTGATCTCGCCCTGGGAGGACGACGTCGACCGATATTCGCCGAGTTGTTGAGGCGTGTCGGGCAGGTGGAGGGTATTCGCCGAATCCGGTTCACCAGTCCCCATCCGGCTGACTTCAGAGAGAATGTGGCGAGAGCCATGGCGGAGACGGAGGCGGTATGCGAGCAGTTGCATCTTCCTCTGCAAAGCGGGAGCGACCGCATTCTGGCCAGGATGCATCGAGGCTATAACTCGAAGAGGTTTCTGGACCGGCTGGCCATGGCGCGCCTCGTCATCGCCGACCTCACGGTCTCAACGGACATCATCGTTGGATTTCCCGGAGAGACGGATGCTGACTTCCAAAGGACCCTGGATGTGGTCGCCGAAGCTCGCTTCGACCAGGCCTTCATGTTCATCTTCTCTCCCCGTCCGGGGACGGCCGCTGCCGGGATGACAGACCTCTTCATAGACCCTGATGTCGTCAAGCAGCGTTTCCGAAGACTTGTGGACCTACAGAATCGGATATCGGAGGAGAAGAACGCCGAAATGGTGGGGAAGCGGGTAGAAGTGCTGGTGGAAGGGCCTTCCCGCAAGGACCCCAAAGTGGTCAAGTCTCGGACCCGGGGGGGAAAGATCGTGCATGTGCCGGGTGAATTCCCGCCCGGTACGTTCCTGGAGGCAGAGATCACCACCGCCCGAAGACACCACATGATGGGGAGGCTGTAACTGACCCTGCTGATGGCGGTGGTGGGCCCCACCGCCTCTGCCAAGAGCGACGTGGCGATGGGACTGGCCGAGAGAATCGGGGCTGAGATCATCTCGGTCGACTCCGTGCAGGTTTACCGGGAGATGGACATCGGCTCCGCCAAGCCGTCGCCCCGGATGCTGGCTCGGGTGCGCCATCACCTCATCGACGTTGTGGATCCCGAAGACTCCTTTACGGCGGCGCATTGCCAGAGGCGAGCGCGGAGGATTATCGAGGCCGCGAGCGTTCCTCTCATCCTGTGTGGGGGGTCTGGTCTTCACTTTCGTTCTGTAGTTGATCCCTTGACATTTGCTCCGCACGATCCGGTGGTACGCGCCGAGGTGGGCCAACTGTCTCCCGAGGCTGCCCGAGACCGGCTGCTGGACGCTGATCGACAGGCCGGACGACATGTCGATCTGGCGAATCCACGGAGGGTGGCCCGCGCCCTTGAAGTGCTGGCCCTAACCGGTGCTACTCCTTCCCGGCGGGCCGCGGAACCCGCTCGAAGGCAGGTGAGGGCGTATCGTCCACTGGTCCCCTTCCGAGCGGTGGGGCTTGATCCCGGAGGTGACATCGGGGAACGAGTCTCTGCCCGCCTTGGGGTGATGCGCAAGCAGGGACTCTTGGACGAGGTGGCCGCTCTGGCAGACCGAATGGGTCCCACCGCGTCGCAGGCGGTCGGTTATCGTCAGTTGCTGCCGGTCGTGAGAGGCGAGATGGACGAAGAGGAAGGCTTTCGCCAAGTGGAACGGGCCACAGTCGCCTTGGTGAAGAGGCAGCGGACCTTCTTTCGCCGTGATCCCCGGATCCAATGGCTGCCATGGCGGTCCGATCTCGACGAAATGGTCTCCGCGGCGCAAGAGGTGCTACTGGGAGCCTCGGCATGAGATTCTGGAAAATGGAAGGACTGGGCAACGACTTTGTGGTGGTCACCGGATCAAGGTCCTTCTCCACTTCTCAGATTGCAGCCCTGTGCGACCGGCGCCGGGGGATTGGCGCCGATGGGCTCTTGGTGATCTCCGAATCTGGTGAGCGGATCAGGATGACCTATTTCAATGCTGACGGGTCGCCGGCCGAAATGTGCGGGAACGGTTTGCGGTGTGTCGCCCGGCTTGCCACAGAGCTTGGCATGGTGGCCGGTCCGCAGTTCATAGTGGAAACGCCGGTTGGTCCCAGAAGAGTTCAGGTGTCAGAGGCCGAGGTGACCGCTGAACTGGGTCCCGCGGTTGTGGGTGAGCATCGCAGGATCGGTGATCGTCTCTTTCAACTGGTGTCGGTGGGGAACCCGCATGCCGTTACCTGGGTGAGCGATTTGGAGCACGTTCCCTTGGAAAGCACTGCAGAAACCCTGCAGGAGGAGTTCCTAGGCGGTATCAACGTTGAAATGGCCGTGGTGGACTCCCCCCAGCTGATATCGATGCGGGTGTGGGAGAGGGGGGTCGGAGAGACAGCAGCATGCGGAACGGGAGCGGTAGCTACCGCTTCGGCGGGCCTGGCCCAGGGTCTGACTCAGAATGAGGTGGAGATCCGGCTGACGGGCGGCATGGCTCGGGTGAGGTTGGAAGACGGTACGTCCTGGATCACCGGACCTGCCCGGCTGGTCTATCGCGGAGAATGGATGGGCTAGCCTGCCTGTCGTCCCGGGTCGAAAGGCGTAGACGCCGACGCCCGATCATCTGAGAGAGCGGACCACCGTGACCACTCTGCCCAGAATGCGGGGTTGTTCGGGAACGAATGGCGGGAAATCGGGGTTCTCGGAGTGGAGTTCCATCCCTCCCTCAGACCGAAGACGCACCCGCTTCACCGTGGCTTCGGCCTCGTCTACCAGAACCGCGGCAATCTCCCCGTTTTCCACAGTCGGTTGCCTTCTAACTACCACCAGATCTCCGGGCAGAATCCCCACTCCGGTCATTGACTCTCCTTTGACCTCCAGCATGAACAAGTCCCCGCCTCCCACCAGACGGGTGGGAAGTTGCATGGACTCTTCGATGTTCTCTTCCGCCAATGTCGGGTCGCCGGCGGCGATAGTCCCCACCAGGGGTATCCAACGGCCCGGCCCGGCGTCGTGAGCGAGTGGAGCAGATGGGGGCGGCCCCTCTTCGACAACTACCAAGGCTCGCGGTTTGGAGGGGTCTCTGCGAAGTCTCCCAGCTTTGACCAGTGCTGAAATCTGGGCGTGGACGGAGGACGGCGAAGCCAGGCCCACCGCCTCGCCGATTTCCCGCACGGTGGGCGGATAGCCGCGGTCGGCGATCCTTTCCTTGATGAGATCCAGTATCTGACGCTGTCGGGCAGTTAAGCGGGTCATGACACAAGACCCTACTCTTTCACGACAGATAAACCAAACATTTGTTCGATTTGGCAACCGAACATATGTTCTGTATGATCTCGAACATGCGTTCGATACAATCTGATTCTCGGACAGGTCTGAGGGCACTCTTTCTGGGATTGCTGTTGGTGTTGGTCGTTGGCGCCTTGCTGCTTTTGTTCCAAGGGGAGGCCGCCAGCGCTCCGATCCAACCACCAGTGACCTCGGTGGTGGTACAACCTGGGGAGACGCTTTGGGAAATCGCCGACCGGTTCACACCGGAGAGCGCTGATCTTCGAGTCGTTGTCACGGAACTGGTGACCTTGAACGGGCTGCCATCAAAGGTGTTGAAACCCGGTCAGGTACTTCAGATCCCTGCCAGCAGACTTTGAAAATCGGCGGTCAGCGAGGCGATCTCTGCTTCGGCGATCTCGGCGATTTCACGATAGGCCCGGTCAAAGTCCTGCCTGATGGCCGAGATCAAAGAGGCCATTTGTGACAATGCCGTTTCGGCCTGTTGCGACTGGCCGTTTCCCATGGCATCCGAATAGGCGTGACGGTGCACGGCAATGTATGGCAAAGTCGCTTCCAGTGCCTGCTGGTTTTGCAGCAGCCTCGGCTGCGCCGGTTGGGATGAGACGGCTTGTTCAAGGCGGAATTGCCAGTCCGTCAACAAGGAGGCATTCTCTGCAAGCCTGGAAATGTCCAGTGGAGCGTTCAACTCGGGGAAAGCCAGATTCGGTCCGAGTTGCCCTTGATACGAGAATGCCGCACCGAAGGTTTCCCCCAAGCGTGAAACACGCCCGGCAAGGGCCGTTGCTGACATGCGAATCTCGGCCATTGAAGGCTCGTCGGTGGGGAGAACCGCCGCGGTCTCGACGAGGCTACGAGAAGTCTCTCCCAGTGTGGAGATGGCGGAAACCAGTTCGGGAGTGAAAGAACTGCCGGCCTGAAGGGATTCGAGGGTGGCGAGGCTGTCTTCCACGGTACTGGCAGCTACGACTGCCGCATTCTCCACCGCGGCGCGCGCCTCGGCATCACCTTGGGCTGAGCCGCCGAAGAACATCAGAAGCGCCACGGTAGATGCCGCGGCCAGAGCCACCACTCCTAGCGTTGTCCACATACCGGAACGTGACCGGTGGGCCGTTATCTGCCGAAGCGAGTGGGACGAACTCGGCTGGAGGCGGGACTGAGCCACCGCCGGTTCGGAAGCTTGCCACATGTTACGGACGGTCTCTTCGGTTACCTTGTACTGGCCGTTGGGGGTGGGAACGACCACCTCCGTAGTGACAGTCGGAGACCCCACGGCCGTTCCGTTGGCGCTGGTCCCGTTCCCGCTGACACCGGGGGGATGTTCGTGCTCAGAGTTGCCGGCGCCGTTGGCGCCATCGAGGATCACGCTGTCAGGATGAAGGGTGTCATCAACCGACTCGCCGTTAGTTTGAGGTGAACGGGTGGGGGTCGGACCGGGGACGTGACGACCTGAGTTCGAATTCCGGCTGTGCTCTCGGACGCGGGGGAAGGGCCGCCGCTGGTTGCTGGGCATGAGATGCCTGCCCCGCGGCTTGCTCCGCCGCGGTGTAAGATCTGGTTTGGGCAAGAGCACCTTCTTTGGTGGTGTCCGCCCGACATCCACTATGCAGAACCTTCAGATTAGCGTCCGCAAACTGAATAGTCAAGCCAAATTGCCCACTCTTTCCTATGAAGGTGATGCCGCTTTCGACCTCCCGACCGCCGTCGATGTGGAATTGTTGCCTGGGCAGCGCGAAAAACTGCCGACCGGTTTAGCCCTGGCAATTCCCGCCGGGTATGCAGGCCTGGTGCTGCCCCGGAGCGGGTTGGCTGACCGACTGGGCATCGGGGTGGTGAACAGTCCGGGCTTGATTGACTCGGGATATCGAGGAGAAGTGTCCGTCATTCTGGTCAATCACTCCCGAGAGACCGTGCGGTTTACCCGTGGTGACCGTATCGCCCAACTGATGGTGGTGGCCGTGCCCTCGATCTGCCTGGTTGCTGTTGACCGCCTGGGTGATTCTGAACGGGGCGAAGCCGGATTCGGGTCTACCGGATGGTGAAGGCAAGTTATACTGGCCGCATGCCGCGGAAGTAGCTCAGCTGGTAGAGCGCAACCTTGCCAAGGTTGAGGTCGCGGGTTCGAGCCCCGTCTTCCGCTCTCCCGCTTTTTCTGCTGATGCGGAACAGCGCGGCGACGTGGCCGAGTGGATTAGGCACGGGTCTGCAAAACCCGTTACTCCGGTTCGATTCCGGACGTCGCCTCCGGAAGGGGGACTTTCCATGGGGCCCTTAGCTCAGAGGAAGAGCGCTTCCTTGACACGGAAGAGGTCAGTGGTTCAATTCCACTAGGGCCCACCCTTCTTCATAGGCGGTCAACCCCAGAGGGCTTCACGCTAGCCACACCGTTTGTTCAAGGGCGGAAGACAGAGCAACCGTATTCTTGGAGTCGGTCTGGTATCACAGACCGGATTATTGGTTAGTCACCACGTCATTGTTGTCCCCGGTTCAAAGAGGAGGGGTGGGGACTATTGGATGATGTGATAACTATTCCACTTGGAGAAAACCGCCATCGAAGACTTCTAGATAGTGTATGACAGGTTTACTATTTCCTATTGTAAAAGGAATCCAATAGTTTGGCCGAGGATTATGAACCTTCCTAAAATCATGTGTCAAATGCTCAATGAAAGAGGAGAGCGGTATGGATAAACGGAGAAACCTTTCTCCAGATGTGCGGGCAGCGAGAGCCGCCGCCCGTGCCGAGACGAAGGCTGTGCGGGTATATTTGGAGGGACTGCAAGCCTCGGTCGGCCGTCGGGGGCGTCGTAAGCCTCCTCAACAGGAACTGGCAGAAGTACAAGCGCAACTTGAGACAGAGTCTGATCAGCTGCGAAGACTCAGTTTAATTCAAAAACGGATTGATGCCAAGCGGCGTCTTGCGGAATACAAAGATCCGGTTGACATTGATGCGCTGGAGGCAGAATTCGTCAATGTGGCCAAGTCTTACTCCGCCCGCAAGGGTATCTCCTACAAAGCATGGCGGGAGATGGGTGTGGCGGCTGCGGTGCTCAGCAAAGGTGGTATCCCCCGAACCCGCTCTTGAGGGGAGGTAATCGGGGTACCATTCTCTATTGAATGGGGCGCTTAGCTCAGCGGGAGAGCGCTGCCTTCACACGGCAGAGGTCACTGGTTCGATCCCAGTAGCGCCCACTTCACCATTCGATCGGGGTGGTTCAGGTTGCTGTTCGGGGTCCTGTTCGATCCATCCTCTGGCCGTTGAAGGGGGTAGTGACTCTTGAACCTACGTAGTGTGGATTTGCGGACGGATCTCGATTCCCTGCATCGGTTGATCGCTGAGATCGAAGAATACGATCTCCATCCGGCATTGAGCGAGCGAAAGCACTTCCAACTGGTGGAGCCTCCGTTCGACTCTGGCGCCGCTTCGTCTGGACTGCTGGCGGAGGGTGACCACGGCCTGGTGTCCTATCTGGCCTTTATGGAAGAAGACGGAGGATTGTGGACCGTGGAAACGGCAGTGCATCCTGATTACCGGACAGCGTCGGTCCTGGAAGCTCTCATTCAAGGGGTGCATAGTGAAGTGAAGAGGCGAGGCGGCGTCGCCATCCGGCTTTGGGCATACAACCCGGATGTGGTGAAGGCCGTGGAACGGGCGGGCTTCGCACTGGAACGGGAGTTGCATCACTTGCGGGCGACGCTTCCCGTTGCCGAGTCGGCCCGGTTTCCCTCCGGGATAGTAGTTCGAGGTTTTCGGGAAGGTATTGACGAGGATGCCTGGTTGGAAGGCAACAACAGGGTCTTCTGCGGCCACCCCGAGAACGGGAATTGGGGAATGGAGGATCTGGATCGACGTCGCCGGCGTCCCTGGTGGTCACCCCAGGGATTGAGAATGGCCTGGGACGGGGAAGCGCTGGCCGGATTCTGCTGGACCAAGGCGCCTTCCCCCCGGGCCGGGGAGATCTATGTGATCGGAGTGGTTCCCGGGTACCAGAGTATGGGTTTGGGTAAGGCGTTGTTGCTGGAAGGGATCAGTCACATGTATGCCTATCACCACGCCAAGGCTTGTGTCCTCTATGTGGACGCGGGGAATGCGCCTGCCGTGAATATGTACCGGTCCTTGGGTTTTCGGCATCATCACAGCGACCATTCCTATCTGCTGACCCTGGATGCGAGTTAGGATCAACCGGAGCCGGTACCCTTTTGCGTCGAGTTGAGGAAAGAATCGTGACCCTTCGGTGGGAATTGCCCGATGGAAGTTTCAGAACAGGCGAATCCGGTATCACAGGCCAGGATCTGGCCGGAGCGATCGGACCGGGGCTGGCGCGAGCGGCGGTGGCTGTGGAACTGGATGGCGAGTTGTTGGATCTTGGCCGACCGCTTCACACCTCTGGGAAACTGCGGATAATCACCGACCGAACCGAGGAGGGCCGGGATATTCTGCGGCACTCTGCTGCTCACGTTCTCGCCCAGGCCGTACTCGATCTCTTTCCCGGATCCACATTTGCGATCGGACCTCCCATTGAAGACGGCTTCTACTATGACTTCGGAATCGACCATCCGTTCTTGCCCGAAGACTTGTCTCGGCTGGAAGAGAGAATGGAGGAGTTGATTGCCGCAGACCAGCCTTTCATACGCCGCTCGATGAGCAGGGCTGAGGCACTGGAAGTGTTTCAGTCGCATCCCTTCAAATTGGAGATCATCGAATCGGTGGATCCGTCTGAAGTGGCAGAAGGAGAGGAAGTCACCGTCTATTCCAATAACGGTTTCGTTGATTTATGTCGCGGGCCGCATGTACCTTCAACCGGGAGACTCAAAGCTGTCAAACTGCTTCGCTCTTCAGGCGCCTATTGGAGAGGTGATGAAAACAGACCGCAGTTGCAGAGAATCTATGGAACGGCCTGGGAATCCCGCCGCTCCTTGAAGGACTATCTGCACCGACTTGAAGAAGCCGAGCGGCGGGATCACCGCAAACTGGGGCCTGCATTGGACCTGTTTTCCTTCCCCAGGCAGCTAGGAGCCGGGCTAATGGTGTGGCATCCCAAGGGCGGCATGGTGAGGAAGCTCATGGAAGATCACAGCCGCAAACTCCATGAGCATTTCGGGTTTGAATTCGTTTTCTCTCCACACCTGGCTCGCAGTCAACTGTGGGAAACTTCGGGTCACCTTGACTTTTATTCAGAGAACATGTATCCACCGATGGTCCTGGATGGCGGTGATCAGTATCTGGTGAAGCCGATGAACTGCCCGTTTCATGTGCTCATCTACCGCAGCCGGGGTCGTTCCTACCGGGACCTGCCCATCCGACTGTCGGAATTGGGCGGCGTCTATCGCTACGAGCGTTCGGGAGTGATTCACGGTGCCCTCCGTGCTCGGGGCTTCACCCAAGATGACTCTCACACCTTCTGTACCCGTCAACAGTTGCCAGCCGAATTGGACATGCACCTGCTGTTCGTCCTGAGTTGGCTACGGGATTTCGGCTTCTCGGAATTCGAGGCTGACCTCTCCACCCGACCCGACAAATTCGTGGGAGATCCCCAGTTGTGGGAGGTAGCAGAGGAGGCCCTGCTGCGGTCCCTTCAGAAGGGCGGAGTCTCCCACCGGGTGGCAGAGGGTGAGGGCGCCTTCTATGGGCCCAAAATCGATGTCCATGTTCGGGACACCATCGGCAGGCGTTGGCAAATGTCCACCATCCAGGTTGACTTCGCCCTCCCTGACAACTTCGGCCTTGAATACGCCGACACCGACAATGTCTTCCGAAGACCGGTGATGATCCATAGCGCCAAGGCTGGATCCATAGAGAGGTTCTTCGGGGTACTGGTGGAGCACTACGCGGGCGCATTTCCTCTATGGTTGGCGCCGATCCAGGTCACGGTCAGCCCGGTGGCTGACCGGCACAGCGACTATGCCCGGCAGGTGGCGGAGAAGCTTGAGTCAGTTGGCCTACGGGTCAGGGTGGATGCCTCGTCGGATCGCCTGGGGGAGAAGATACGGCGGGCGATGACTGCCAAGCACCCGGTGGTGATGGTGGTGGGCGACCAGGACGTGAAGAATGCCACTGTGGGTCTGCGCCGCTTTGGGGAGACGCAGGAGAAAAGGGCTGTGCCCCTACCGGAGATCGCCGCGGCACTGGCCGAGGAAGCCCTCCCTCCCAACAGCCTGCCTGGCTGAGGTCTCGATGGGCGCCAAGGGACAAGACGGGATAGTCATCCCTGAAGATCTGGCTCGTGCGGAGGCGGTGCCCGATGATCTGGACGCCACGGCGGTGGGTCCGTACCGTTTTCCGGATCCCCGCCGGCGCAGTTGGGCCGGGTGGGTTTACCTGGGGGCAGCCGCGGTTCTGGGCGGATTGGCCTTCTCGACCCCCGGCCTGTGGATCACTGTGGTTCTGCTGGCGGTTTTGGCCGCCTATCACTGGTGGGCGTCATGGCCACTCTCTCTTGATCAAGCCGCGGCCTTGAGAGCGGCGGCGGGCCAGGTGCCCTTTGGAGTGGGTCACGCCTCGGTGGCGGTGAGCTTCACAGGGATCAGGTCTCGGCCCAGGTGGCAGGTGATCCTTTACTCTCCCGAGAGTCCGCCCCTGCGCCGTGCGCTGGTGGAGATCGACGGGGTCACCGGCGAGTTGTGCTCAGAGGTGTATGTAGAGGAGTTGACGGCGCCGGTGATCTGAGAGGGTTTCCTCTCAGGGACGGTCCTCCAGCCTCCGTTCCGTCTGGCCCACATAGACCTGGCGAGGGCGAAATATGCGGCTCTTGGGGTCGGAGGCCATCTCTCGCCAGTGGGACAGCCACCCTGGCAACCGGCCTATCGCAAAGAGCACGGTGAACATTTCGGTGGGGAATCCCAACGCCCGGTAAAGGAAGCCGGAGTAGAAATCAACGTTGGGGTACAGCATCCGCTTTTCAAAGTACTCATCTGCCAAAGCGGCGCTCTCCAACTCCTGCGCCAATTGCAGGAGGGGGTCCTCGGTGCCCAGACCGGCCAGCACCTCGGCGGCTGCTTCTTTGATGATTCTTGCCCTGGGGTCATAGTTTCGATAGACCCGGTGACCAAAACCCATCAACCTGAACGGGTCGGAACGGTCTTTGGCCCGGTCCAAGGCCTGCGCCACGTCTCCCCCTTCTTCCTGGATCTCTTGGAGCATCCCCAGCACCCGCTGGTTGGCGCCGCCGTGCAGGGGTCCCGACAGAGCGTTTATGCCCGCTGCTATCGATGCGAAGATGCTGGCCCTGCCGGATCCGACCAATTGCACCGCGGAGGATGAGCAGTTCTGTCCGTGATCGCTGTGGAGGAGTTCCAGCATGTCCAGCACGGCAAGTCGTTGCGGATCGGGCGCAGGAGACGACTCGGACTCGGCCAGGGCAGTGTGATAGAACCGTGCTGTGTAGGGAAGGTCAGTCCTTATCTTGATGGGAGCCAGTCCCAGGCAGCGGCGGTTGATCAGGGCGGCCAGCATGGGCAACTCCGCCAAGAGAATAAGAGTGGCTCTCTCCCACATCTCGGGTTTGCTGGTCTGAGACGCCCCTGGATGTCGGCCCACCATGCTGAGCACCCCTGCGGCCAGGGTCGTCATGGGGTTGCTCGCTTCGGGGAAGGCGTCGAGGAATGTCTCCATGTACGCTGCGACATCGCAGAAGTCCCGGATCTCCTCTTCGAAACGGTCGAGTTGGGAGGAGGACGGCAGATCTCCATAGAGAAGGAGCCAGGCCACTTCCAGAAAACCGACCCTGCCGGCCAACTCTTCGATCGGGTAACCGCGGTAGCTCAGAGTTCCCTGTTCCCCGTTGACGAAGCTGACGGAACTGGGGTTCTGCGAGGTGTTTCCGAATCCCCGGTCCACCGTGATCAGCCCCAGGTCGGCCCGCAATCGGGAGATGTCAATTCCCCAGTCCCCCACGGTGGGCTCCACCATTGGAAGCTTCAATTCCTGCCCCTGGTAATGCAGTCGGGCGGCGCCATCCATAGCTGTCAATCCTCTTCCCGTGAGGCGGCTATGACCTTTTGGGCTTCCTGATGGGGCACTTCCGAATAGTGGTCGAAATTCACTTCGAAAGTGCCGCGTCCGCTGGTCATTGAGCGAAGGTCCACCGCGTACCGTTGGATCTCCGCCATGGGGACCTCGGCGGAGATGACCCGAAGCGATCCGTCCGTCTCCATGCCATACACCCGGCCCCGTTTTGCGTTTATGTCACCGATTATGTCTCCGGTGTACTCCTCGGGGACCTTCACCGAAAGACGGGTGACAGGTTCCAGCAGGATGGGTTTGAGATCTGGTCCGGCGGCCCGAACCGCGGCGATTCCCGCCATGCGAAAGGACAGTTCGTCGGAGTCCACGGAATGGTACTTGCCGTCGTAGACCTCGGCTGACACGTCGATCACCGGAAAACCGGCCAGCACCCCACGGGCGAATGCCTCCTGGATGCCCTTGTCAACAGCTGGAATGTACTGGCGGGGGATCGACCCTCCCTTGATGGAATCGATGAATTCGTAGCCCTCGCCCTCGGGCTTGGGAGCAAAACGCACGAAGGCCACACCGAATTGCCCGCGTCCCCCGGTCTGCTTCTTGTGCTTTCCCTCTGCCTGGGCCCGGCCCTTGACTGTCTCCCGGTAGGGGATCTTGGGAAGGGCGGTATCCACTTCCACTCCGAACTTCCGCTTGATGCGCGCCAAGGTGACGTCCAGATGCACGTCTCCCAGTCCGGCCAGAATGGTCTCACCAGTTTCCGGCCGGCGGTCGACCGCCAGGGTCGGATCTTCCTCGACAGCTCGCTGCAGGGCCGTGGAGAGTTTCTCCTCATCCTGGGTGGATCGTGGGAAAATGGCCAGTTCCATGACCGGTTTCGGGTATACCGCCGGTAGGACCACCGCGTTCCCCCCCGGTGACCGCAGGGTAGACCCGGTGGTGGCCTTGTCGATCTTGGCCACGGCAGCCAGGTCTCCACACGACACGTGATCGGTGGGACTCGTGTTGCGGCCCTGCAGGAAGAACAGATTGCTCACCTTGATGGTCGGACCGCCGGCCAACTCCATCTGGTCGTCGGCATTGAAAGACCCGCTGAACACTCTAAGAATGGAGATTCGTCCTACGTA
The DNA here is from genome assembly GCA_002238785.1 of bacterium OM1 bin76. Classification (GTDB taxonomy): domain Bacteria; phylum Actinomycetota; class Acidimicrobiia; order Spongiisociales; family ZC4RG35; genus Bin76. The sequence goes on from MPNA01000029.1 coordinate 31,818, forward strand.
AGGGTCACCGATGGTCTTGAAGACATATGCGGTAGCGCCGCCACCATCCGATATCTCCAGGGTGCCCTCTGCAAGAGGAGGAGTGGAGCGCTCCAGGGGGGTGGGCGCAAAGACTTTGAGGAAGTCAGCCAAGATGTCTATCCCGATCAACAGGTTGGATGACCCGGCCAACACCGGGAAGAGCTCTGCGGTCAACATGGCTTCCCGGATGACGGAGACGATCACCTCCTGGCTGGGCTCCTCACCTTCGAAATAGGCATCCATCAGATCGTCATCCGTCTCCACCACGGACTCCACCAATTCCATGTGGGCCTCTTCCAAAACCGAGGCCACTTCATCGGGCGCCTCTGCGGCAGTGACGCCACGGGGGTTGCCATCCTCGTAGAGTGCCACCTTTCCGGAACTGACCTTCGCTACGCCCCTGAGGCTTGCTTCCTGTCCCACGTTGATCACCAACGGGGCTATTCCGGTGCCGAAGGCGTCTCGCAACTCGCCGAGGGTCCGGTTGAGAGAGGAACGGTCCCGGTCGAGCTTGGTAACGAACACAGCTCGCGGAGTCCCTTCGTCGGCGGCTATCTTCCACATCAGCTCGGTTTGAACCTCCACGCCGTCCACCCCGGAGACCACGAACAGCGCCAGGTCCGCCACCCGGATGGCGGAGCGGGCATCGCCCGAGAAGTCGGCGTATCCGGGTGTGTCGATCAGGTTGATCTTGCACCCGTCCCACTGGAAGGATGCCACTGAGAGGTTCAGGGACTGCCTGCGTTCCTCTTCCTCCGGCTCATGGTCCAGTATGGTGGTCCCTTGGTCTACCGAACCCAGCCGGGTGGTCACCCCCGCGGTGTAGAGAAGTGCTTCGGCCAGGGAAGTCTTACCACTGCCTCCGTGGCCGATCAGGGCAATGGTGCGAATCGAATCGGGTGACAAACGCATTTCCTCCGATATTTAGCAGGTGAATTCAGGATAGCGCAACGGGGTGCCTGCTCCTTGCCCGCCCATCCCTCCGACCGGGCGGCGGTCCGGTGCTCGGACGTTTCTTCCCAAGAGGTGGCTGGGTCGGGGTCTCGCTCCCGGGGCGGTGCGTGATGGCTTTTCCCGCCTGTCAGCCCTAAATTCAAGAGGGTGGGGAATGTTGGTCTCATGAACCGATGATTCCCCGATGCCAAGAGGAATCGCTACCGTGATAAAACCGTGATAGACATTTGGGTACGCCCTCACCTGAGAAGGGTGCTGGATCCTATTGGCCGTTTCTTGAACCGCTGTGGGATCAGTCCTGCCGGCCTCACCCTGTTCGGTTTGGGGGTCACCATTGGCGGGGCGGTCATCATTTCACTGGAGTACCTGGTGGTGGGCTCGCTGATTGCCCTGGCCGGTTCGGCGATAGACGGTCTGGACGGAACACTCGCCCGGGCGGCTGACAGGGTTACCAAACGGGGAGCATTCCTGGACGCTTCGGTTGACCGGCTGGGGGAAGTGGCATGTTTCTCGGGTTTGGCGGTGGCTCGAGCCGGAGAGCCACGGGTGCTCATGCTGATCGTGTTGTCGGTGAGCGGCGCCTTGATGATTCCCTACCTGAGAGCGCGGGCGGAAGCGGAGGGATTGAAGGGAACCGGGGGTTTCATCGGTCGTGCCGAGAGGGTGATCCTCTTTGCCTTGGGATTGCTTACCGGATGGGTGGAGCCCATGTTGTGGGCAATGACCGTCCTTTGCTGGGTGTCAGCCTTACACCGGTTCTCGGTTGCTTATAGAGAACTGAAATGAAGGCCCGCCTCGCCTACTGGGGCGTCAGAGTCGCTTCCGGGTTCATGCACATTTGGCCGTTATGGGTTGTGCAGCGATTGGGGGGCGCCGCCGGGATGATGGCCGCTCTTCTTCTTCCCCGTCGCCGGCGCATGGCAGGGAGGCATGCGCATCGGACGGGGTTGGATGCCGAGGCGGGAAGCCGGTCGAGGGCTGTTAGGAAGATGTTCGCCAGCTACGGGCGTTATTGGGGTGAGTCTCTTTGGGCCGGGCCCAACAATGTAAAGCGGGTTGCCAACCGTTTTGACTTGGAGGGCATCGAGTTTCTGGAACGCAGCATCGAGGACGGTAAGGGAGTGGTGGTGGTGCTGCCACACCTTGGCAATTGGGAGATGGCCGGGGTGGCGGTGTGGGGTATGGACTTGGAGGTGGTGGCCGTGGCTGAGAATCTGGCCAACTCTCACATAAGGGACTGGTTTGCGCGGGTGAGGGCCTTGACCGGGATAAAGGTAGTGTTCGCCCAGAGGGGTCTTCTCGGCCAGTTGCAGAGAAAACTGGACACCCGAACCGCCGTGTGCCTGCCTTCTGATCGGGATCTGAGCGGCAAGGGCATACCCGTGCAGTTCTTCGGCGAAGAGACCACCCTGCCTGCCGGGCCACTGCTGCTGGGGATCCGTTCGGGGCGTCCGGTGATCCCGGTGGCCGTCTACTGCGAGAAGAACAGTCGCTACCGGGCCGTCTTGAAGCCACCTCTGGCCATTCCCGGGGAGGGAAGCCTGTCGGAAAGGCTACGCAGAGGCGCCCAACTCATGGCCCATGCCTTCGAGGAACTGATCAGAGTTGCTCCCGAACAGTGGCACCTCCTTCAACCCAACTGGCCGTCTGACCGGGCGTGACCTGGGCTTATGAGGGTCTGCCTGGTTTCACCCTATGACCTGACCCAGGACGGGGGGGTGCAGGCACAGGTGCTGGGACTGGCCGGATGGCTGCGTAGCCAGGGGGATGAGGTGAGGCTGATTGCTCCTCTGCTTCCCGAGGGAGAGTCGGGTGCCTCCGTGGGGCGAGTCACCCTGATCAGGGCGAACCGTTCGGTGGCGCCGATCTCCCTTTCGGGCCGGGTGGCCGGCCGGGTGGCGGAGGCCTTGGCCTGGGGAGAGGTGACTCACATTCATGAACCCTTGATGCCCAGGGTGGGACCTTCGGCCCTGCGGTCCCGGGGTCCCAAGGTCGTGACCTTTCATGCTGACCCACCGGGTTGGGTCAGAGGGCTATATCGTGGCTTGGGCCCCTGGATGCGGTCTTTGAAGGCGCCGGATGTCATGGTGACCGCGGTGAGCCGGCAGGCGGCCGGGGCCCTTGCGTCGGGGTGGGGCCCCGAGAGGATTGTCCCCAACGGGATCGAGGTCTCATTCGGAGCGAAGCCGGTGGAGCGTCGCAGAGGCAGGGTGGCGTTTCTGGGACGAGATGAACCTCGCAAGGGTCTGAGCTTGTTACTGGAGGCTTGGCCGGAGATCAGACGGCGCCATTCCCACGCCGAGTTGGTAGTGATGGGCGCCATCCGGCCGGACCCTCCCCAGGGGGTTGTCTTCCTGGGCCGGGTCACCGAGGAGGTGAAAGAACGGACCCTGAAGTCGGCGGAGGTGTATGTAGCTCCAAACCTGGGTGGCGAGAGCTTCGGCATCGTGTTGGTGGAGGCAATGACGGCAGGCTGCGCGGTGGTCGCCTCCGACCTCCTCTCCTTTCAGGACGTTGCGGGTTCTGCGGCAAGTCTGTTTGCCACGGGTGACGTTGCGGCGCTGGCAGAACGGGTTTCGGAGGTGCTGGGGGATCCTTCTCTCGCGGAGCGCATGTCGGCTGCGGGGCAAGAGCGAGCCGGGAGGTTTTCCTGGCGTCGGGTGGGCCCCGCCTACCGGGAATGCTACGCGCAGGTGCTGGAACGAAGCTGAGTGTGCCAAAGGGTCGCCTTTTTAAGCCGGAAGGTTGCGATGGTGTCGCGGCTCTGTTGGTCACCCGGCGCACCAACGGGCGACTGAGCAAGCGTTGGAACCAGCGGGTCCGTGTCGATGGTCGGGAAACCAACCTCGGTCTGGGTGTTTATCCAGTGGTTACTCTTTCGGAGGCTCGACAGAAGGCATTGAAGAACCGCCGATCCATCGAACAAGGCCACAGCCCCCGGGACCCTAGTGTCCCGACTTTCTCCCAGGCCACAGAACGGGTGATAGAACTTTATTCTGCCAAGTGGAAGAAGGGAAGCCGAAGCGCCGCAATGTGGCGGTCCAGTCTCCAACGGTACGCCGGCCCCCTAGGTGGGGTGGGAGTGGACAAGGTCACCTAAAGAAGGGGGTCCGCAGTCGATCGGGCGGTCCCGGGGCGGGTGGACAACCAAGATTCATATGGTTGCCGCGGATGCTCGAACGGCGGTGACTTTCTCGCTGTCACCAGGGCAGGGTCATGATGCTCCCCACGGGCGTGGGCTGCTCAGTGGCTTGGGGAAACAACCGGAGTGGCGTTTTTTGGTGATGGATCGGGCGTATGAGGGCAACCAGACCCGTCAACTCGCCCTGAATCTGGGGTTTGT
>MPNA01000030.1 GCA_002238785.1 bacterium OM1 bin76
AGACCCTGGCCACTGAACCGGTGATCGATCTGGGGGTGTATCAACGTCATGTTGAGGCACAGACCCGGAGGCGGCGGTCATGAAACAGTCGACCTATCAACAACTCCGCAGCCATTTGGCCTATCTCAACTTGGCAGCCGCGGCCGAGGCGCTCCCCACCCACCTAGACCAGGCCCGCCAACACGACATCGGTCACACCCAGTTCCTCGAAGGACTGTTACGAGTGGAGGTGGAGACCACCCAAGCAGCGCCGATCGGTGAACCCGCGCTGTGACTGGCGAACTTTCCCACCCGCTGGCAGCTGGGAGACTTCGATTTCAGCGCACAACCCAGTATCGACGAGAAACTGGTACGGGAACTAGCTTCGGGCGCCTATCTGGCTGATGCCACCAACGTGCTGTTCATCGGACCACCAGGAGTAGGCAAAACCATGCTCGCCGTCATCCTCGGCCGGGCCGCGGTGGACACTGGTCACCAGGTGTACTACACCACCGCCGCCGACCTGGCGGCACGCTGCCGCAAAGCAGCCCTACAAGGACGATGGGCCAGGACCATCCGGTTCTTCAACACCCCAAAGGTCTTGATCATCGACGAACTGGGGTATCTGCCCATGCCATCCGAAGACGCCGCCACACTGTTCCAAGTGATCTCCAGACGATACGGGAAAGGATCGATCATCCTCACCACCAACCTAGGAGTGGCGTCATGGGGAGAGATCTTCTCCGACCACACCATCGCCGCGGCCATGCTCGACCGACTGCTGCACAAAAGCGTGGTGTTCAACATCACCGGCGACAGCTACCGCCTCAGAAGCTACCAAGCACAAGCCAGAAAACAACGACCGAAAGGAGACCCGCTAACCTAAAACCACCAACCCCAGGGTGGGCACTTTCGATGATCGACTCTGGGTACTTTCGCTGATCGCCATCAGTTGGGCCACCCAGATCACCAACTGGCACCACTCCGCGGTGACCAACGGGCCGACCGAGGGCTTAAACAATCTGATCAAGCGAATCAAACGGGCAGCGTTCGGGTTCCGAAACTTCGCCAACTACCGAATCCGAGCACTCCTATACGCCGGAAAACCCAACTGGAACCTCCTCACCACCATCACTCCCCGCTAATTTCCGAAGAGCCAGATAAATGAGGAACCGCACCTAACAGAGGTGCCTGCGATAGCGCTTCTTAGTTACGGCCCGGTCTCAGATTGCGAAACCCAGCCAGGCCGCGTAGCCTCCTCATGGGCCATTGACGGGTGAGCGGGAGGCGGATCCAGCACGGTCTCATAGGCCCGACCAGCGGAACCGGCTTCGCCCATGGCATCGTACCTTTCGAGGATCAGCCTTTTGGTCCGGTATTCGCCCCAGTGCTTGATTTCCCCCCTTTGAAGAATGTCAAAGGTATCAAGAATGTAATCGGCATCATCGCGGTTGATGCCGTAAAGGTGGAACATCAGAGCGTCGAGTTCCGCCCTGATCAAGGCGCGACGTTCAGAGTTCCATTGGTATGGGGGACTTTGACGACCCAACTCAGCAACGAAGTCGATCATGTCCCAGGCCGTGTAACAAAGTTCCACCACACGTGGCTCTATGAAGGCCTGGTGGGCTTTCAGGTCGTTTGGCTTTGGAACCGCCAGTTGTCTCATGGCAAAGAAGTTGACATGAGCACTGCTGATTTTCTGGCGGGCCACAAAGTCGCAGGCGAAGGAGTTTAAGGCCGCCGAGAGAAGGGTCAATCTAGCTAAATGACTCTTCTGGGACACAAACTGCGGGAGGTTATTGCCAACACCTGTCCGAGGATGACCCATTACTATGACGGTGCGACGGTCTCCGCTGCGAGCGATATCTCGCCATCCGAGTAGCCAGCGTCGGTCGTCTCCGATGCGTCTATTAGTTTCGGGTGCCGGTACCCAGAACTCCGGTAAGGACACAAAGGTGGGGTCTCGCTTTTCCGATTCCGTGACATCACGGTATTTTCCACTTTCGTAGGTGGCCCAACGGTGGTCGAACTGGTGAACCATTGGTAGCACATAGAGGGGCACATAGCACTCTCGTTCGCGCACGAACTGGTTACCGCGCTTTGCCCAACCCGCTTGTTCAAGGTCATCGCGTGTGCGGAACAGGTGAGAGGCGGCAGTCATGTTGAAATACCCTTGCTTGAAGGAAACATGCCACGGATTCCCATCAGGGTCCTCTTCGCGAAGCAAGATTGGCACGCGGCGGTAGATGGCGGTAGTGATGTCGGCATCCCGGCGGTTGCGGAAGGTAGGGGTCGTTTGAGTGTTGGGGTTGACAAGTAGGAGATCCGTCCGGGAAAGGGCGTAATTTCTATCTGGGTTGTCAATGTCTGCTATCTCATTGGCGAGGAAGGCAAACCGCATCTCATCGAGGAGGCTTTGCCTCCCGCCAAGTGTTAGAAGACAGAATCGCACATTGCTGCCTACGCTAGGAAAAATCCCCTTACGGTTCTGAAAGTCATAGAGCGATACGACTGATCGGTTTCGAACCAAGTCTGAAAAGAAGTGTTTGGTGGTGTCATCTGTGGCGATCCCCGTTTGCACGATCATTCCCGTGCGGCCGGTTGGCGAGGTGGCGTTACGCATCAATTCTGCAAAAACGGCGTAGGTGTTGATTCTGCCCCGGCCGCACAAGGGGTAAGCGCCCGTGGCTGTCAAGAGATTCCGAGTTCCTTCGTTGAAACGTCTGGAGGCCAGGTATTGCGTGTGCAGTTCTAAGTCACTCTGGGACAGATCTGCTATAGCCTCTTTGCGAGCTGCACCCTTCAGGCCCGAGTTTGGCGGGTGGTTTGGTGTTTTACCTGGTCAGGGGGCATACGCGAAGAGGGTGTTTCCACTACATTCGGTGTTTGAGGCCGATGGTGGGGTTAGGTGATGGTGGCTTTGTCCCAGGTGCGGGTGTCGACTCCGATAGCGGCGAGTGCCCGGGTTTGGAGGGGGGTGCGTCGGGTGGTGAGCGTGATCTGGTGGTTGTTGGTGGTCAACTCCACGCGGCGGACGCGGTGGAGTTGTTGCAGGGCCCGTGCGGCGGTGAGGTGTTGGTGTTCGAGGTCGGGATCTCGAATGTCTGCTGTGGTGAGAGCCTGGGTGATGAGCGTCTCGGCCAGGGCGGCGTACACACAGACTGCTACGTGACCGCGGACTCGTTTCTCGGTCCAGTGTCTCACCGGTCGTAGTCGTAGGAAGTCTCTTGGGCACCCGGAACTTGTTTTCAACGGTTTGCAACTGCCGATAGGCGGCCACCACTTCGGCGGTGTCGGCTTGTGAGGATGTGAGACTGGTGGTCAGCACATAGCGACCCGCCAACAGCTTCTCATATGCCTGGTTGTCTTCGTTGTAGTGGTAGAGAAACCGGCCTGGTCCGATCTCGAGGTCGAACAGTCGCCCGACCCGCCCGGTGCCGAGGATTCGTTGGGCGGCTCTCCCGATCTTGGCCGGGTCTTTCAGCCTGCCCGAGCGGACGCGGTGTTCCAACGCCAACAGCTTGGTTTCGGCAGCGGCGATCAGTTCGGTGGTGCGTTGGGTGTCCCGACGGGCACGAGCGTCGGACTCGACCACCACCGTGCGGGTCCCGTCTTCGAGGGTGACATCCCCGGCCCTGCAACCGTGTTCGGGGATCTGCACCCAAACAGTGTCCTGGTCGACAGCCGCCAATGCCTGACCGGTGATCCGATCGCGGCGGAGTCTGGTGGCAATCAGGTGATCAAAACCCGCCCGGGTGACCGTTTCCAGGTTAGATGCTGATATGAGACCCCGGTCGGAAACCACACAGATCCGACCCACCGCGAACCGCTTGGCCAAATCGTCCAACACCCCCGGTAGGGTGGAAGCGTCGTTGGTGTTCCCCGAAAACACGTGATGGGCTATGGGGATCCCGTCGGTGGTGCACAACAGACCGATCACTATCTGGGGCCTGTCCGAGCGATGATCCCGCGAATACCCGAACACCCTGGACGGGAACGCGTCGGACTTTTGGGTGGAACCCTCGAAATAGGTGGACGTCAAGTCGTAGCACACCAGCCGAAGATTCAGGTTGGTCAAATCACATAACCGCCCGGTAAAGGTGCTCCTCGGTTTCTTCTTTGACGTCGGCGACGGCGTCCAGGGCCCGGTAGTACTGGTCCAACGACGGCGCTGACCACCCAGAAGGCATGATCACGTCATGATCTGTCCATTCGGGCAAACGACGTTTCGAACACGGGGCTACCAGCCGGTTCGCCACCATCGCGAACACCGCATGTTCCAAAACCTCGGCGCCGCGTTCCGCGCCCACCTGTGAGAAGAACCCCCCGAGACCCAGCTGTTTCCATACCGCGGCTGCGGCGGCTACCGCTCCTACCGCGGGTGCTCCCTCGGCGGCCAAGCTGTCCACGTCGACGCGTTGTTTGTGCAGGTGGCGTTCCAACGCGGCGATGATCCGTCCCAACTGCCCCGATTGGCGTAAAGCAGTGACTTCTCCCAAGCGCAACAGGGTCCGATGGCCGATCTTCGACCCCTTGCGAACCGTTTCCACCAACGACAAATACTCGTAAACCTTGTCGCCCCTTCGACGGCGGGTCGTCTTAACGAACATACCCCACAACAATAGCACCCCGATCCCCAAACCACCAACAACCTGTCGCCCCTACAAAATCGTACCGGAACAGCACCTCACAACACAAAACCCCAGGTCAACACACCAATCGCCTCCCACCAAACCCCCCGACCCGCCAAACTCGGGTCAGAGCGGCTATGTCGGCCTGGCGTGTCGCGAAAAACTCTCTTTCGTTAAATTCGACTTTGTCCCAAGGTGGATTACCTATCACCAAATGAAACCCACCTGCTTCATCAAACACGTCTGGAAAAGCAAGGCGTAGGTGCAGAAATTGGTATTGGTCAGCTAGCACCTGTACAGAGGCAAGAATGTCAGGATTGACTGGGTTGCCCTGGCTGATGCCTCGGATGGTGCTGTCCGTGATCCCCGGTTGGCGAGGGAGCTTGTGCGTAACAAAGGCGGCACACCATGCATCGGCAGCCAGTTTCGCGCGCCGGTATGTGTCTGACTGTTGCAGGTCTTCGTAGAGTTCCGCTTTGGCTTCAACATCTGCGGTGGTGGTGTCGGCCCCGGTGTTGATGACGGCGAAGTCGTCGGCGAGGGCGGCAATGTCGTCTTGGGGTTCCCACTCGAAGGCGAGGAGGCCTTGCTTTCGTTGTTTGCGTTCCGCGAGGTTTATTTTCCTGAGTTGCGCCACTCGGTTGGGGTCGTCTCCGATGAGTGGTTTCTTGAACGCGGTTTGGGGTATGCCATCGGCGAGGAGTTCGGGGGTAGTGCCGAGGAGGCTGTTGCCGCAGACGATGTGATGGTCGAGGAAGTTGAGGGGCTGTCCGTGGTGGTTTACTTCCAACCAGAGGCTGACCTTGCACAGTTCCACGGCCATGGGGTTGATGTCGATTCCGTAGACGCACTGTCCGACCACGTCTCGTAGGGCGGTGCGTAACTGGTCGGGGGTAGGTTCCTCGCCGACGGCTCGGACACCTGCGAGTCGCCCGGCGATGCGGTGAGCGGCGGCGATGAGAAAATGGCCCGATCCGCAGGCGGGGTCGAGAACCCGCAGGTCAAGCAGTGCTTCTTCTGCGTGGGGTGATTGTTCGGCCTTGTCAAGTAACGGATCGAGCGCTTCGTCCAGCAGTCGATCGATGAGCACCGTGGGTGTGTAGTAACTGCCAGTGACTTTCCGCTCGCTACCTGCGGCGGTGTCCAACTTGAAAGTGCGTGCGTCGCCGTTGATGTCGGCGTGCAGTTCTAGAAGAGATTCGTATACGGAGCCGAGTTCTTCGCTTCCGAGGTTGCGATAGTCGACAGGCCGCGGTACTTTGGCTTGGGTGTCGCGGGTGAAGGACAGGTGGTGTACGGCGGCGAGTAGGTGTCGGTTGTCTATCTGTGCCCTGTGAATGTCGGTGACTGTGTTGGGCGACCACAGGAAACTGCCGAGCGGTACTAGCCCTAAGGCGGAGATGCCCGCGCTCTGGCTGTCAAGTGAGTTCATGGTGACTTGTAGTGATTGCCATAGGTCGCTGTGTGCGGTTCCCCGGCGCCGTTCCGCCAGTTTCCGCAGTCTTGTCATGGAGTAATACCGGTAGTAGCGGTCTTTGGCGGCTTGGCCCGCTTCGGGGTCGAGGAGAACTTCCCGGCTTTCGGCCACGAGAAGGAACAGCATCCGGTATACCAGTCGGAGCAACTGTCGGAGGTAGTCGTCGGCGGTTAGTTCACCGTTGCGGATGCTTTCCCGTAGTTGGGTATTGGCGCGGTGAGAGAGGAACCCGTTCCCCAACTCCAGAAGAGCGTTCTCGACTCCTTCCCTTAGTTGGTCCAGTGCTCGGGTTCCAGCGGTGATCGCTTCAAGGTTCCACTTCTCCAGGTAGCAGTTGGCGGGTGGATTGCCTTCGAAGCGGGTGCGGTGGCAGATCCTCCAGAGTGTTTGGAAGTCGCTGTAGGCGTTGCCGTCGAAGATGGCTCGCAGGTCGAATTCGCAGTAGGCCTGGCGAGTGAGGGTGGCGTTGTCTCGTAGGAGTCGGAGCACCTGACCGTTGGTGACGATGCCCCATAGGTGTTGGTCGGAACGGTTGAGGAACTCCTGCAGGAGGCTGTGAGGTGAGGTTTTGGCCGCTCCGGTGATGCCGGGGGTGCGTTTGTCCACCGGCAGTCGCCATCCGAGTTGATGAACGGGAACGCTGCTGTCCCATTCGTGACTGATGGGATAGTCCTTCTCGTCAATAGTGAAGGCTTGGACTCGCGGGAGCCCAACGAATCCGAGTTCTTCCAGCAGTGGTTTCAGCCATCGGTCTCGGGTGAGGGTGGTGGCGGTGCGGTCGGTGTCGGGTAGTCGGGATTCGGCTTGGCGGAAGTTCGCCCATATTCCGACCAGACGGTTCCAGGACCTGGCTGCGGCATCGCCTATCCGTTCTCCCTGTACCAGTCCGTAGTCGGTGGGGCCAGTGCCCGTAAGCGCCTGGTCGCTGGCGCTGATCTGGTTGAGCATGTCTCGTGACAGCAAGCCTCCCGCTGCGAGGACATGGAGTCTTTCTTTCATTGGTTGCCGGGGAGGAACACGTAGATGCCGAGGATGTCGGTGGGTTCTTGCGCTTTCACCTGCACTCGTCCCCTGCCGTGCGCCATGCCTCGCCGCACCGCGCCGGTTCCTCGGCGGTCGGCGACTCGAACGCGGGTATGAGCGTCGGCGAGTTCTGTGGCTTGCTGTGCGGCCCGTTTGTGAATGTGGGGTCGCCAGTTTTGCTCGGCCTCCAGCACCTTGTTGACAAATAGCCTGGCCGGTGCCGGATTTATGTTGCCGGACGGCACGACTGCCAGGAGTTTCTCAGCCTCCCCATCGGGCAGCCATTGCGGCGCTTCCGGTGATCCGGTGAAGGCGGCTAGCAGGGTTTCTTCCGCCACAGTGTGGGAACTGTGTCGCCCGCTGGTGGTGATGGTCATTCGGGTGCGGCACAGCAATAGGGTGGTGCGTTCGGCTACCTGGTTGGTGCGCATTGCTCCACACCGTGCCGTGGTCTGCTGATCGCCGGCCAGGATGGGATCGAGGGCACAGTCGAGGACATGCCCGGCCAGGCCTGCTATCGAGGGGTGGGTGCGGGACCATACCACCGTGTTCTTCGAACCCGGCGGGGAGAACCTCACCGACACCATGTCTTCGTCTGTGAAGAGGGCGTCACGCGTCGCCGGGTCCAATCGGGACAGGTCGAATACGGCATCCGCGCCGTTATCGGAGGGGTGGTGGATAGCACCATGAGCGGGGAGCACCGTTGCGGTGAACCGCTCCACATCCGCGCCGGAGCCGACCGCTTGGCGCATGGATTCCAGTTCGGCGGCCACCTCGTCGGGATTGATGGTGTTCTGGGCGAACAGTGAGCGTCGTCTGGTCTCTGCCTGCCGGGCGCGTTCCCACTGCAAATCGAGGGCTTCCGTCTCGGGGCGCAACACTTCGTTCATCCAGTCGAACCGTCGCTGTTCGGGCATGTCGGCGCGTAGAAGCACATTCTCGGTCAACGCTTCGATCACCGCGTTGGTGGCTCCGGGGACGGGTATTGAAATGCCGAGGGCGCCTCGGATGGCTCGGTGTTTCCGCAACAGCACTTTGAGGACGCTTTCGTCGATCAGGTTGTCCTCTCCCCAGTAGGTGACTACTCGCACCTCCTTGGAGTTCTGGCCGAAGCGGTCTACCCGTCCTTCTCTTTGTTCGAGGCGGGTGGGGTTCCATGGCAGGTCGTAGTGGATAACGGCGTCGCAGTGGTCCTGCAGGTTGATTCCCTCGCTCAGGCAGTCGGTTGTGACGAGCACCGCCCGGTCGTGGTCCAGGAGTTCGGCGACCCGGGCTTGTCGTTCGGCGGGAGGCAGTAGTCCGGTGGTGACCAGAACCGCGGTCTTGGGCCGTCGGAGTCGCCTCCGCAACTCCGCGCCCAAGTACTCGGCGGTTTCGATGAACCGGCAGAAAACCACCGGGCGGAATCCTTCCTTGATGAGGTCCCTTACCACCGGCACGAAGCGCTCCAGTTTGTAGTCCCCTTCTACTGCCAGGTGGTCGGCTCGTTTAGCGAAGGCTCTGAGGCGCTCAGAAACCGAATCGGTGGTGCCGCTGCCTGGGACCACATCTATTGTTTCTTCGGTTTCGTCCATGTCCAACAGGGTGCGGCGGCCTATCTCGTCCACCGCTTCGGGACTCTCGGCTTCGCTGGTTATAGCCCGGTTGCGCATGGTGGCCGCCGCGGCGGGGGGACTCGATGCGAGGGTCCGCAGCAGCCCGAGGGCTGACCACCAGCGCATCCGTTGCTGGTGTTGTCCTGTGCTGGGGCTTCGGACCGACTGACGGGCGTAGGTGAGCACATCGCTGAACAGTTGGCGGTACTCGGCGGACAGGCTGTAGGTGAGTTCGGTGTCTTGCCGTTCGGGGAAACTGGTGTCGGTTTCCAGGTAGCGGGCGATGTCTGATCTGCGGCGTTGTACCAGGTGGCGGGCCAGGCGTTCCCGGTGGGGTCTGTTCTGTTCGCCGGCGAGGCTGTCGGGGAGGTCAAGGAACTCTCGGTCCAGTAATCCCAGCAGAGAGCGGAAGGGGTCGTCTTTGCCGGAGTGGGGAGTGGCGGTGACCAGGATGAGGTGCCGGGATGGGTCGTCGGCCAGTGCCCTTATCAGCGAGTGGCGCTGGTGTGCTGATCTCTTGCCGTCGGCCGCCGCGCAGGTGTGTGCCTCGTCGACTATCACCAGTTCGGGACAGGCCCGGATGAATTCGTCTCGGTGGCGCTTGGACTTGATGAAATCGAGCGAGACCACGAAGTAGTCGCCCATCTCGAACAGCGACCTTCCCGCGGGAAGGTTCCGTTCCAGCCGGGCGGTGGTGGAAGCCAGTACCAACTCGGCCTCGATGTGAAATTTTGACCGGAGTTCGTCCTGCCACTGTTCCGCCAGGTGAGGTGGGCACAGGACCGCCAGTTGGCGGGCATCTCCGCTTTCCAGCAATTCCCGGGCGACCAGACCGGCCTCGATTGTCTTTCCCACGCCCACGTCGTCGGCGATCAGCATCCGCACCGGGTCGAGACGCAACGCCATCAGGAGGGGCACCAACTGGTAGGGCCGGGGCTGGACAGCTATACGCCCAGCCGAGCGGAACGGCCCGGCGCCGGACCGGAACCCCAGCCGCAGGGCATCGCGGAGCAACCGTGCGGACTGGGCGTCGCCCAGGTCGATGTCGGGGTTGGGCATAGCGAACCCGGCCGGCTCCACCCGTTCCATTTGGGTGAGTATCCCGGTGGTTTCATCGTCTCCGCCTCCCAGGGGGCGGACCATCAGCAACTCGGGATCGGCACTGGTCAGCACCACCCACTCGCGGCCTCGGGCGGTCACCAGGCTTCCCGGCGTGAAGCTCACAACAGCCCACCCTGGTGGCCTGCTCCGAACACATCATGGTTCTCTGCGATGATCCGGCTCCAGGCATCGTTGTGTCCGAAGCGGATGGTGCGATAGCCCTCGTTCAGCATGGCTTCTTCCTGGTTCCGGTCACGGGCGGCCCGGTCGGGGTAGTCATGGTGCGGCCCGTCCACATAAATGGCCGCGCAGGCATCGTCGTACAGATAGTCCGGTTCGGTGCGGGCATTCGGAAAGTACTTGTGGTGGCGGTCAGGCATCCGGTAGCCACCTTCTTCCAGGTGGTTAAGGAACGCCGTCTCCAGCGTCGATTCGGCATCCAGGTTCTTTGCGTGGTCGGGTTGGGACAGGTCAGCGGCAAGGAGGTCTCGGAGGAACGGCAAGATGGTTTCCCGGTCGAGCAGTTCGTGGTCGAGTTGGTTCTGGTAGGTGAGAAGGCACTCGTAGCATGCCCCTCCACATCCTTCATCACTCGTCGCTTCATCTTGGCTGTCGGGGTCTTGGTGGCAGAGACGCAAACCGGCTCGCGCTACCTCTCGCCACAGATGTGGCTCTTCGACCAGCCTGCGGAGAGCCCCGGCGCCGCCCTCGGCCGATTCGTAGAAAAGCAACAACTGCCGGTCGTCCACAGTTGGAAGCGGTTCGGTGGCCAGTTCGCTGGGTTCAAGTTGGAACACCACCTGTATGGCGGTTTTCAAGGCGGCTTCCAGCGAGGCCATCTGCTCGACTCCCAAGGGTTTAGCAGGCCTGATCGGCAGCGCATTGCGGGCATCCCACACATAGGGCACCACTTTCTTGACCGTGGCCGAATCAATAGCAGATTGGGAGGCGTCGGCATCGCGTCCTTTCCACTCTCCCCGCTCGACATCCAAGTTGAACCCCCGGTCTCTCGGGTCCTTTCGGTTCCGCCATCCCAGGTTGACCCTCCAGATAGTGGCAGTGTCCCCATAGGACAATTCCAGCAGCGAATCGCCGGTGTCTAATGAGGCAACGGTGGCATTCGTGACCGATCGTCGCCCCACCCTTTCAGCAAACTGCACCCCCGATACAACTTCATATCCCACCCGTCGGCGCCGCTCCTCGTCGGAGGTGATCCGCTCCCGCCGGCGGGTGGAAACATTTCGCATTCGCAACAGCCCCGTCCATACCGGAGGCAGTTCCGCAGAGCACTGTTCGCACACATCTTTGTCCGGCGAGTGCATGTACCCGCAATCTCCGCACCGCTTGATCTGCTCGGTCAAACCGGCACTCCCCTGCTGGGCGGTATCTGTTTCCCTTGACAGGATCACCCGGGTGATCTGGTAGCGGGCACCCTCGTGATAAATGTAGGTCTGCGGACCGAACTCGCTGATCGCCAGGAACCTCGGGCGTTGCACATAGTCCGCCCGATCGTCCTTACCGGGCCGTCCGGGAATGAACGCCGACAGCGGAAGGCGCGGGAAAGAATACCCTGGAAGGAACCCCTCCGAAGCGAAATACCGGTAGGTGTAGAAGTCCGACTGGCCCCGATGATCCGCCTTGGCCCGCAACACGTCCAGTTGCCGCTCCGCTTCGTTGCGGAGCCGTCTGGCCGTTTTTTGGTCCTGTGCCGACCGGTTGGGAGCAACCGCTATCCTGCTCTGTTCCTCGAACTGTGCGAGGGCAGCCATGTAAAGGGTCACCCATCGCGTCAAAGCCTTCTTGAAACGAGCCGGGATCGCCGAGAGAACATGGTCAACCCATTCCTCTGACCACCAGGTCTGTCCCCGGAGGTCGGGCTCCAAGTCCGCCAGCACCGCCAATGCCCGGACGCGGGCCTTGGCTCGGGAGCGGGTGTCAGCCAAGGCATCCTCAACATGAGGTTTGAACTGCGGTTTGCTTCCGTTGTCGTCTCCCATGTGGAGAATGTCGCTCATCGACTGACCCAGATCCAGACCGTTTTCGGCCAGCCACAGAGCGTGAACATGGGCGCGGAGGAGATCCTCGTTGAGCAGATCTATGCGGGGCGCCTCCACCTGACCGGAGATCATCTTCTCCGGCTCCCGAAAGAAATGCTGGTCGTGGCTGTTGCCCGACGAGCAATAAGTGAACACCAGCGCCGGTTGGCCGCCCCGCCCCGCCCGACCCGACCGCTGGGCGTAGTTAGCGGGCGTGGGAGGAACGTTCCGCATGTTCACCACATTCAGCTTGGAGATGTCCACTCCCAGTTCCATCGTCGGCGAGCAATACAAAACGGGAAGGTCAGCTCGGCGGAACCGATCCTCACGATCCATGCGTTTCTCGTTGGAAACCTGCGCGGTGTGTTCCCGGGCCTCGATCCCCACCAGCGAGGCGCCAGCGGTCCGGTACAACTTCAAGAAATAGGTGTTGGTCGAAGTCTCCGCCGGCACCCTGGTGACCCGAAGATGATCCCGATACGGACGGGTGCCATCTCCTGCTTTCCATATCAACGCACCTGCGGGGATCTGCCACCTCTCTCGCCCGTCCTGCTTGCCGGTCACCTCCGCCAAGAGCCCGTACCGCCGCAGTCGCTCGAATATCTCCTTGATGATGTCGTCGGTTTCGGAAAGGGAGTGCTGGCCCAGCACATCAGAGCGACGGAGGAACCTTCCAAACAGACCCCGGGAACCCACCCGGTGCCATCCCTGCTTCTCCTTGCCGGTCTTAGCAAAGGTGACCACCTCAGCAGAGGATTCCAGATCATCGTCATCCCCCAGAGACCAACTGCCGACCAGCCGCTGCCCAGCTCGCAGTTTCAGCGATTCCTGCTCATAGCGGTTGAGAACCTTCACCCGCAAGGCGAGTTCGCGGCGAATCGAATCCAGCAACGCTTTGAGCACATGTTCTCGGAGTTCGGGGGCGCAGTCGGCGATCGCCGGATGGCAGTCGGCCCACATTTCCTGGTCGCTCGCCAACTCCGAAAGCGACTTGTATTCGATCTCCAGCAACCCGACCTGCTCCAGATTCGGCTGGGTGATACGCCAACCCCGTTTCAGGTCGCTGTACAACCGGTAGGCCAGCACCTCCCGCATGGTCTCGTCGGTGTTGTGTCGGGCGAAACCGCGCAGGTCGGGATCCAGCGCATAAGACTCGCGAGGCAAACCCAGCGCCTCGAACACTCTCTGAGGAAGTTCATCATGACTCAGACCATCGGGGCTGGCGCTCACGGCTCGCCACAGAGCAGACCGCAACATCGTGACTTCCACGAAGTCGTTGAAATGGCCCGCCTGGAGCGAAGCGTCCTGGCGGTTGTCGGTAAAAGACAGCATCTTGCGGGCATCGGAGTGCAACCCGGTGGTCTCCCGCAGGTACTGCACCGTGGTCAAAGACATGATCGTGGTGGCGCTGGCCCGCCCTCCGGCGCCCAAGGTGGACAAACGAGCGAAGTCGTTGCCGCGGGTGGTCGAGTGGGAAATGCCGCAGGCCAGACAGAACCGGAACGGCGCCGGTGTCCACCAACCGACCATCCCCTCCAAATCGCCCAAGTAACCGCCCGGCGCGACCCGCACCCTTCGGGGCTTCTGATCCTTGCGATAGTTGCGCAACCGGCCGTTCCGGGGATCGAACCACTCAGGCGGCAGACGCTCCGCCTCCCGGTCAGGATCCTCCGGCCAAGGATCATCCTCACTCACAAACAGGAACCCAGGAGTCAGTTGCCCGCGTTTATCGGTGTCGCCGATGTCCCTCCGTATCAGCCGAGTACCGTCACCGGTGGAATCCTGGTGAGCCATGTAATAGTCCTGCCCGCACTCCCGACAGAAAACCAACGGCAACAACACCCGGTTCTGCTCGCTACCTGGAACGAACCGCTCACCGGACAGAGACAGGTAACGCTCCGCCGGAGGCTCAGGCGAGGCGTACACGGTGTCGCCCCGGCTGATGAACTGATGCAAGCGGAACGGAAAGAGCGGATTGCGACCATCCTCTCCCATGACACTGTTGCCAGCCAGGAGATATTCGCGTATAGCCCTCTCACACGCCCCTTCACCAAGCCCGGTCGTCGTGGAAAGCAGCTCGGCTGCGCCGTCTCTTCCCCTGACCGGCATCGGCACGGCCCTGACCAGACGATCATCCTCGTGCCGTATCCCGAACTTCGACTCGATCCAACATGACAACGGATCGGCCACAAACCCCGCCAGAGTCGCCGGTGGCCGGGCTTGTCTCGCAGCCTCAGTCAACTCCGCCACGAAACTCGGACCAGTCATGTCACGCTCGGGAGTGACCCTCCGCAGAGTCTCCCCAATAATGTCGGAAGCCTGTACCGCAGCGCCGAACAGGCTGGAACTCACCTCGGCCAGACGCTCCTTGCGAGACTCGTAATCACCCTCGGTGGACAGCGTCGCCGAGGTCCCCACACACCGAATCTTCGACGAGCCGGACGCTTCCCGCAGGCGGCGCACCAGTAGAGCAACATCGGCGCCTTCCCGACCCCGATAGCTATGCAACTCGTCCAGCACCAAGAACCGCAGGTTCCCGAAACCCCGCACCAGACGACGGTCTATGTACCGGGTCAAAATCAACTCCAGCATCGCATAGTTGGTGAGAAGAATGTCCGGGGGGTTCTTCTGGATTTCCTTCCTGGCCTCTGGATCATCCTGGCCGGTGTAGCGGGCAAATGTCACCGGAGGCTGCTTCCAAGGACCGTATCGGAGGAACTTCTCCAATTCCTCCCGCTGGCTGTTCACCAAAGCGTTCATCGGATAAACGATGATCGCCTGCACCCCGCTTCCCGACCCCACCTTCAGCACATGATCAACAATCGGGATGATGTACGCCAGGCTCTTCCCGGATCCCGTGCCAGTAGTCAGCACATAGTTCCGGTCAGCGGTGGCGACCCGAATCGCATGCTCCTGATGGAGATAGAGCGGCAACTTGCGGCCAACTGCGTCGGTTTCGTCTTTGTCCAGACGGAAAATGGGTTCGGTGCGGGGATGCAACACGCCCTCTTTGGCCAGTTCGCCAACGGTGTTGCCCGGCTCGAACGACGGGTTCAACCCCACACTGGGATGAGGCCACAGTTTTCCAGCACCAAGGGCGTCGTGTACCTTGTCCCGGACCCGGTCATCTCGGAACCGCATGAAACTCGTGGCGTACTCCTCGTAAGCCCCCACCAGGTCATCACGGAGGCCAAACACATCCATCAGAAACGCTCCAACGGGAGTAATGGGATCACTGCTCCGAGGCGTTCGGAGTTCCCATTAACAGCCATTGGCTCCTGTGGTCCGGAGGTGCCTGAGAAAGCATCCGCAGACCATCATGCGTTTCTCCAGAGGCCGATCGTCCACAACCGGATACATTACACCCCGGCGCGTGACCCCCCTAACGGAATGCTGTCGCAGAACTTCCGATGGGCCCGGTCAAATGTGGAGACCCCTCCGTGAAATACGGAGTCGCGGGTCACGGGCAGTGGACAACACCCCACGTATGTCACATGTCGCTTTTAGGGTTGTTGCCACCTGATCGAGGTTGACTGCGGAGCCTTGGACGACAGAAGGGAGCAACTGCGGTGTATTCATGGGTCTTGGCCTTGGCGGGGATGGACTGCGACGGCGATGGTATCCCGACTGCTGACGCGGGGCTTGATAGTGCCTCGCATGCTGCGACATGCGCACAAGAGATGGTCGGCGCTGTTTTCAATGCGACAATTCCGTTTTTATTCGCAGATTGGTGGAGGCCACCTTTGATCGCCAGCGCCCTTTACATTGGAATTTGGAGGCTCGTCCGCCTGGGTAGGCGTTATCTCTAATGCTGTCTGCGTTGGGCGGGAAAGAGCAAAGGGCATGAATTAGAGGCTCCATGGAGTGACACTTCCCCGGTCATGTCACCGAGACTGGCAACAGGTTAGTTCACCTCGGCTGCCAGTCCTTTCAGTTCTGGCGTGGTCGGCACAAGGAGGGTTTCTTGCGCCGGTTTGCCCAGGGTGCTGACAGTGAACCGGTACTCCCGCTGATGCGTGTAGTCAAGGCTCTTGACGAACGGGATCGCCGCCGCTCGATGGAGCAAGGGCACCGCGTCAACCAGGGGTCCAGCATTATCGGTGTACACCACCGGACCATGCGTCACCCGCACCAACCCCTTGAGCGGTGTCTTCGCCAGCATCACATCGTGCTGCTTTTGATCGAACCATTCATCAAATGACGCGCTCGGACTTGGTGACATCCGAGCGAGTGCGCTCCCTAGTTCCCGAGCAACCATCGCGGGTTTGCCGAGCCCTGTCGTGCAATCAGCCTCGAACTCTTGCTCAAGTGCAAAACGTTCACGCCGCGACCTCGGAGGAAGCGATGTGCAGTAGAGCCATACGCTGTCCGGTTGGTATGTCACCGAACCTGAAGTCACAGCGTCCCACCAGAAGCTACCAAAGGCTTCGGGATTCCACTTCTTGAAGTAGCTGCCAAGCGACTCCCTGTAGACACCCTCGTCGGCATCGCCTATTCCGACTCCACCACCTTCGTAGGTGCGGTAGTGCTCTGCGGTTGCAACTTTCAACACATCCGATCGGACAAGCCCATATGCCCGTTTGGAGAACTTGACAACCGAGCCGGTTGCCTCCCAAGCCCGCCTGGGATCGAGCCCGATCCTGCGGACAAGTACCAGATAAGGGCGGGGCTTCGCTTCAAAGAAGATGGACTCCAAGCGAAATTGGTTGCAATCGGTACGCTCCCGCATTTCATCGGTGATAGAGCCTTCGGCTCGCGACCCATGAGCCTCGAGAAGTGACCACACACCGTTCGTGCCAAGCGACACTGGTATCTCGGTACTCATGGGCGAACACTCACTGTACGGCGGGAATGGCGATGTTGCGATATGGTTTCTCGCTTCGCTTCTGTTTGTCACCAGATCAGGCCCCCTACTTGTGTCGCCAACAGGTCCTATGATGCTCCCTGTGCAGGAGGACTGATAAGGCTAAGTCAAGGCTTCCAAATGTGGGCCCGTTTCGAAACACCTTGCTAAGGTGCAGGCCAGAGATGGCGACTAACGATCCGGTACCTGGGAAGCGTGATCACCAAAGCTCCCATCCGCCGCGCCTACTCCAGTGAAAAGGCCATGACCGTGGAAACCCGACAACGACAAGCAACCTTCCTGGGCGTACCCACATGGTGGGGATGAGCATCTGTTGCCAACCTGACCCCTCGTTGGCCCCCCGAGGCGGCTAAATCTTGGGGGTTCGGAAGAGCCAGCCCTCATTGGGCGACATCAGAGAAGCCCAACGCACAGAGCCCAACCTTCGCCGACAGCTAGCAGCGCGAGCCTTCTACCGGGATGCCAAGCGACTCCAAGCATTCGGGGGATCGGTTGCGTTGATTCTCGCCCTTGTAGCTCCACTGATACGGTATTGGGACCCTGATGCTGGCCCCGTTCTCGGGGCGGTTGCTGGTCTGTGGATCTTCCTCGCCCGTCTCGTGGTTCGCCCACTTCGCGACCGCCGCCGACAGATGGGTGCTTTTACCCAGGAACGATTCGATGTTGAAGTGCTCGGACTCACACCGAATCTGTCGCTTCGCCAAATTGTTTCTGAGGAAGAGATCCGTCGAGCCAGCGGTGATGCTGCCAACTTTGCCAATGCCCCCGCCTGGTACCCGACCGATGCTGATGCCGTATGGCCAGAAAGCGTTCTCATCTGTCAACGCTCGAATGCCGTCTGGGCACGCCGCCAGCATCGCAGTTACGGACTGATCCTTGCTGCTATGGCGGGGACCTGGTTTCTGGTTGGGGTAGTGGTGGGGATCGCATCCGACGCCAGCCTGGCAACATATCTTGCGGCACTTGCGCTACCATCTCTGCCGGCACTACTCGATGCCTCAGAACTCGCCCGCGAACACCTGAAGGCAGCTACGCGGCGTCGTGAAACCGAGCAAAGGATCAGTGACCTGATGGACGCAGGAACGGCTACCGAGACCGATCTGCGGGACATCCAGGACCATTTATTCTCGCTTAGGCGCGGAGCCGCACTGGTTCCCGAGTGGTACTACAAGTTGGTGGCCGGGCGCTTCGAGAACGATATGGGCTATGCAGCGAAGCAGATCGCCGAGAAGGATAACTAAACATGGCTAATACAACCGCTAAAGCCTTCGATCAGTTCGAGGGGAAAATCCGCCTGACCACAGCCCAGCGGGACAAGGTCACTTCACGGGTAAGGGGAGTTCGGGAGTTTCTGAGTAAATCGTTCCCAGACTCATATGACATCCCCCTGCGGAAGGCCACCTTGATGGGTTCTGCCGCGAGGGGAACCATCATCCGACCGCTGGATGACATTGACGTACTCGCCACCTTCTACAACAAGAACGACGTATTCGAGAAGTACCGCAACGACTCCCAGTCCTTCATATACAGGCTCCGAGAGCGGATTAACGCAGAAACCGCGGTTCAGCAGGTGGGCACTCGCGGGCAGGCAGTGCGTCTCTTCTACAAAGACGGCCTCCATGTTGACATAGCCCCCGTCTTCGCCTGGAATAGCGGCGGCTACGCGTTGCCATCCGGCACCGGCAAGTGGATCACCACGGATCCGCCAGCACAAGAAAAGTGGGTCAAGGAACGGGAATCAACCCTGAACAGGCAATTCCAAAGGACTGTTCGGCTTCTGAAGCGATGGAACTCTGTACACAGTTCTCGGCTCGGATCGTGGCACCTTGAGGTCATGGTGGGACGCATCTTCACCTCGATAAGCAGCAATCATCGGGAAGTGCTAATGAGGTTTTTCGAATGGGCTCCGGGCCACCTGAATGTCCAAGATCCCGACGGCCACGGCGGAGACCTTGGGGCAAGCCTCACAGGGACGCAGCAGTCCAACATCAAAAACTCGTTCAACTCAAGCCACACAAGGGCGACAAAGGCTGTCAACGCAGAAACAAAAGGAAACCACGCCGAGGCCATCAGGCTCTGGAAGATCATCCTAGGTAGCGAATTTCCGAGTCATAGCTGATAGAAAGGCCTTGAAGGACATCCCATAGAAGGGTTCGCGGGGTTCCCAAATGTGGAGCACTACCCCTTTGAAATGTGGAGCCCCCTCGAAACCCTCAGTTAAGGCGCAGGTCAGGGGTGGTCGCTAACGGACCACACCGTTACCCAACCTAATACTCACAGGGTTGTTGGCTTGACGGTCACCTCCCCGGTTGAGGCGGTGGCGGACGATACGTCGCGAGGACGCTTGGAGGGGGTTTGTGCCGCACAGTGCAGCGAAGGAGGCTTCCGAGGTCATGCGTTCGGGTGTCACCGGCTGTGATCAGCAGGGTGGCGGTGGAGTCTGTACCGATTGGTTGAAGCTCGACGACCTGGCCTCCGGTCTGCGATTGACGGGGAGCCACGGGGTTGCTACCGGTTGGTTGACGCGCGTCAACTGGGTGGATGGCCGACTGCTTCATCCACCAGTGGGGCTAGATCTTTCCATGCTGTGAGAATGGTTTCCACTATGTAGTTGCGGTATTCCTTGAGGTTGTCGCCCTCCCAGTACCTGCCTTTCGGAGGTTCCAGGTTCCGATAGGCTGGCCACCAGTGGTTGGATTGTGGAAAGGCGGGATGTGCCTCTTTGGTGAAGGGCGATCTGTACTTTTCCACTTTCGTCCTGACGCCGCAGTTTAGCGACCTATGGGGAGGGAATAGCACAGACTTGCGAAACCATTCCAGTCTCACATCCGGGTCGGCGTTACCCGTCGGCCAACCCTCTCGACGCAGGCCCAGACCTGGCCACTTTCCTCCAACTTGAAACGACATTACGTCGTCTTCAGCGATCCTTCGGCTTGTCAGTGCCGCGTCGAGATCGCCTTTGAGACTGCGGTAGAATCGATGCACGAACTTCGACACTTCGTCTTCTAGAGCAGCCCACTCGCGGATCCGCGCTTGATGCTCCAGAAAGAACTTGACCCGTTCGTCTTCGATACCATTCACCTGAACTGCTCCTTCAGTGTCCGCAGGTAATTCTTGACGACATCAATGCCACTGGCAACCTCGGTGGCAGACCGTGATTCGTTCAGGGCCTCCTCCAACATCGCCCGGACCTCGGGCCACGAGAGGGTCTTGAAAGCACATCGGGAGCGCCGTGTGGTCGCCGTATGCGGTTTCCGGCCGTCGGGGGTCAGGAACACGAAAAGAGGAGCGTTCTCGTTCTTGAAGTTCTCGTACAAATCGTCGCACTGGCTGGGCTGCTCTGACGCGTCGACCTTGTTCTCGATGATGATCGTGAAGTTCCGGCCCCATACAACGAGGTCGGCCTCTCTGTCGTTCCGCCACTCGGAAAACACTACTTTCTCCACTTCCAGTGGGACGGACACTGCTTGCCCGGTGCAGTGTTCTACCAAACGCTCCACGAGCCCACTACCCAAGCCGTGCCGAGCCGTAGGCGTCAACAGCCACTTGAGCATTCGAGAATGGGTGTTTTCGTGGCGGGCGAGACCCACGATCTCAAGGAAGTCCGATGGTCCGGTCAACCACAGGCCGTCCGAAATCAGACGATCATGATGGCCGCGCATCTCCGTCATGGCCTCGCGCCACTGGGCAAGGAGCGTCCTCGTCCGGCGCACGGTGATCTCGTCCCACTCGCGCTTCATCGCACACATGCGCGTCTCCCACGAGAGGACTCGATTAACCGGCGTAATTACATGGGGCATGTCCGAGACGATAGCTACCTCATATCTCCCGCGCCGCTACGATAGCGGGCACGCCATGAGCGAGTGGGTATGGAGGCAGGGGTGTTCACTGACAGGTTCGAGGAAGTCATCACCGATGTCCTCCAGACGGAAGACCGGTTGGTATTCCGGAGTAGAAGCAGGACCACCACGACAATCCACCCTCCTTGGAATAAGGCGGAGCCGCGGTCGGCCATTGAAGTTTCACCGGCCACCCTTTGCCGCCGATCTTTCGAACAAGCCGGCCGACCGTTGTAAACATCGATCTGACCACTTTCTGCCATGATGCCCCTTTTCTCCTTTAGAATCGCTTGGTACTCCCCGGATCCCGAAGGGCGGATGGACAGGCCACTCAAGGCGGAGAAGCAAAGCTCCTATTAGGTCACATCCACCCCCGGGTCAGGGGGGTTTCCCGCCCCCAGACCGGAAGCAGGCCGACAGATCAGCGAAAAGGCACTGAGCCAGGAATAGGTCGGGTCAGACCCGCACCGGCCCAGGGGACCCCTTCATTATTGAGTGGAATTGGTGGTGCAAGTTGTCACCTATCCAGGAGGCCTCAATGAGGGCTGATGTTATGCGGGTGCGGTTGCAGCTTCCACAAAAGCAGGACCAAGGAGTGCTTTGCTGGCCTGTATTCTGAGTGGGTGGGAGTGAGAATGGACACCTGCTGGGAAGGCCCAAATGGAACGCGGACCGTTGAGTGATGACCGGCTTCGGGCGCTTGCGCTCGAGATCAGCGAAGGCAGATTTGGTGGGGAGGAAGACTGGCTGGAATGGAAGAGGGAACTCGATCTCAATAAACGGCTAGGGCGCTTCCAGCTGTCCAAGCAAATTCTCGGAATGGCAAACCGCTCTCCGGAAGTAGCTCAAGGCAACTGCGAAGGCTACGGCTACATCTTTATCGGTGTAGAGGATGGGTCAATGCCCGGAACGCTTCCAATCGATCCGGCTCAACTGCACGACGGGATCAACCCCTATGTGGGGGCGACTGGCCCGAGTTGGCGCCCTAGATATCTGCAAGGCAACAGTGTCGTGGTAATCGTCGTAGAAGTCGACCCGCCACGATGGGGAGACAGCATCCATACTCTCCGTAGGGGCTATGACAACTTTCATGCAGGAACGATCTTTGTTAGGAAGAACGGCAAGACCCATCCTGCTGAGCCTGAAGACATCGAGAATCTTCAGCGGCGCGCACGGGGGAGTCGACTAGATGTCCAGTTCCGGTTAGCAGGAGCCGACCAAATTGGCTGGTTTGACCGTGTTTCGCTTGATGATGCTGTTGCCTCCATCTCAGATCACCAGCGAAGCTCCCAACTGGCTAGAGCCCGCAATCACAACAGGCAACCTGGAGCATCCGACCCTTTCGGCATCATGATGTCTCTAGCCTCTGCGCAGGCTCTCGGAATGGGAAAGGAGCGGCGTTCTTTAGACACCTTTGAGCGCCAGGTCGACGAGTGGTGTACTGAATGGATAGAAAGCGCTCCGCAGCATTGGATCCAAGAATATATGGAAGCTGGTCATGGGGTCTATGTCTTGGAATTGGCCAACTTGACTGATGAGAACTTCAGCAGTGTTCAGGTACGCATCAAGGCCGACAAAGTGCACATCGTCGATGAAATCCCTTCGGAGTCAGTTCGCCTGCCGGAACAACCAATACCATTCGGCCAAGACATCGGACTTCCCGATTTCCGAGGCATCGTAGTGGATCCGCTCCGTTTTGCGGAGTTCCCACATTCGGATTATCCAACCACGATCCGCGTGACCCACACCGACGGCAATGCAGAACTGACCTGGGAGGTAGGCCACCTGCGGCCGGAAGAGACGAGAACTTCGCCCAACATTTGCATACTGGTGGATGCGTCGCGGGTATCAAATCAGGTCCGTATAGCCTGGACGGCAACCTCGACAAGTGTCAATGGAGTAATGAGAGGAGTCCTGAAAAGACCGCTCAGCGACAATCCGATCATGTTCGACGACATAGAACACGACCTCGGCCTTTAAGAACAGAGGTGAGGATTCACAGAGTTCGCTCAACCTGGCCATGGGATGGCATCGGACTCCTGTGGAGGACCCTCGCGGATCAGCGAGATCTCGACCAAGAGAGGTAGGAAAGCAGCGATGGTCAATAGCCACTCAATCCCCGGCGGAGGTGAGGCAGGAGCAGCATCCCATAGTTTCGGGCTCACCGTTGGAGCGGTCCTACAAGGACTGAAGGATTGGATTGAGGAGAACCAGGAGACGATGAATCGATGGGCGTACGCGCTCAAATTGGGATTGATCGATGACATCGCGGCGATAGACGATTCAGAGGCACGAGCCATGCTGCTGGACCGGGACCGGCTGCGGACGCTTATACAGCACGGCTGGTATCCACCTGCCAACACATCGCTGATGCAACTCTACATATGGGCCGATGGACTCCGAGAATCCGATGACGAACGGGTAGAGTCCGCACGTCAGATCGGTTTCAAGGTATTTCGTGAAGACGCTCAAAAGATCAGGCAGACTCTCATCGCCCAGTTTCCCCACCGGGGGAGCATCCTCCAGGAAGCCTTCGATGCGCATTGGGCGAGAGATACAACTCGTCGGTTCTTCTGTTTCTCGCGCAGGCAGACGGGATCTGCCATGATGCGATCGGCAAGAGCGTTTTCAGCAGGAGAACCATCGACAAAGCTGACGATCTGGCTGATCATGTTCAAGAGGGCATCCTTCGGGAGTTGTTTGAGGGGCTGATGTGGGAGAAGTGGCCGCTAGTCCTAAGCCAGCCAAAGAGAGCCTTGGGATTCTCAGAGCTAAACCGGCATCAAGTGCTTCACGGCGAGAGCACAACCTACGGAACCGAAGAGAACAGCTTGAAGGCGATGTCGTTCTTGAACTTCTGCGCCTTCGTGTTCAAAAGGGGTGGTGATCAGCTTGAAAGTGGCGGGCAGCCACGGGTGCTGTGACCAGCAGGGAGGTCACAGCGACTATCGCCATGTCCGGCACCCATCAACATTGGTGTGGATATGACCTCTAGCCGAGGAAACGATGGACTCGTTCGGCGAGTGCAGAATACTGCTAGGGAGTTCATTGATGAGGCATACTCTGAACTCAAGGGGACACATGTGCTTCCTGTTCCGTGGTTTGCCCCCCACATTCGAGTGGGTAGAGACTACTACGCCGAAAATCTGGCCGGTGTTGACAGCTTGAGGCGGTTCGAGGAATCGATGATTGCGGCATTCCCCGCACACTTCGCGAAGCCGCCTCCCCCCGAGTATCAGCATTTACCCCACTTTTACACCTATTCCCTTCTGGAAGAGGTTGTCCGTCGCAACGCGGCCCTCTACCAGTACGGGACTTCTCCCAATGGCGTGGATGAGGGAGTTGTGTCTGAGTGTGTAGAGGAGTTGCTAGCAGCGCTGTCTTCTCCGGAATTTGAATGGGCTGCTTGTCGGGTTGTGTCTCACCTCACAACTACCACGGGTGGCCCGGTCAAGATTGGCGACATACTTGTGCAACCAGCCCCCAGGCAGTGGGAGGTTCTTCGCATTATCGCTGATGTGATCCCTGGAAGCGGCGGTGCGGCGTCATCTGACGATTTGCACTACCAGGAACCAGGTTCAGTCGTTCAAGTCTGCACCAAAGTAAAGACCTGGAGCGACACCTCCTCAACCACCGACAAACTGACTGGAAGAATCCGTGAGTTCCTGAACGGGGTTCGGTTGCTAACTGGAGCGACCCTAGCCTCAGAGATCCAGGTCCAAGGCAGCACCTCTCGGATTGGGCGGATCCCTCCTTACATGTTCGATTTGCGCTCTCCCGGCTTAATGAACACCCTGACCCATCGGGTGGCCCGCCTCGATCAATGCGATGCCGAACCCTTCAGCCGGTTTTTTGATTTGATGCACAAAGCGACTGCCAGCCAACAGAACAAGCTCATTTCCTCCCTCAGCATGGCATTAGCCATGTTTGACAGATCCCACCAACTCGTGCCATGGTTCGATCGACTGGTGGACCTCTCCACCGCGCTGGAAGCTGCTCTGATCGGTGACGGTGACGACAACGCTGGACTCAGGCTCCGCTTGAGACACCGCGCCGCAACCCTGCTGGCATGCGAAACAGACTCACCAACCGACCTATTCAAGGACGTAGGGGAACTATACGACCTGCGGTCAACGTTGGTCCATGGTGGCGATATCACCACCAAAGCGCTCTCAAAAAAAATCAAACGCATCTCTGTCATTTCCGCAGGCCCATTACTGGGTAGGGCCACCGAACAAGCCCTAGACCGGCTAAGGGACATTGTTAGAGCGATATTGGCCCGGATCTGCTTATCCCAGGGGCCGGACCCTCTATGGACCTCAGACAGATCTGTTGATGCTGTGTTTGCGGATGATCGAGGTCGAGCCGAGTGGAGATCAGCGTGGCAGGAACACATGGCGGAGATCGGTGTCCCCGGGGCCGTCCAAAGAGCATTACCCGAAGCTCGGTTCGGTAAACAAACCGAGGATTAGGTGTAGTTGCCGGGCCGAGAACGGTTTCGGAATTCACTGAAAGTGGTTTCAGAATTGGACAAAAGTGGTTTCACCAGCTTCATCCCGCGAAGCTGTGACCTGGGCCTTTAAGGTTTCGCGCCATCGCCACAAGGGCGAAACTGGCGCGTAATCGTTCCTGTTTGGGATTCTATGGTAGTTGGGTGGGTGAGGAGGGTTTGTTCCGCCTAGGAGGGGGGTTCGGGGTGGTGCGGCTCGGTGCTGTCGGTTGGCGGGGCCGTGCCGGTCTAGGGGAGGCCGGGAGGTTGAGGGTTTAGGCGGCTTGTGCGGCTGTGTTGGTGGTTGTCGTACCATTCTGTGATGTCTGCGCCGGTGCGTTTGCGGTGGGCTATCAAGGCCGTGTTGAGGGTGGCCATTTGGAAGGCGAGAAGGTTCAGTTGGAGCCGGTGTCGTCCTTTTGTGCGGGCTCGTCCGTGGGGCAGAGGTGCTTTGAATTGGCTGTTGGTTGATTCTGAGTCTTGGCGTGTCCCGTGGAGAGGCTTGAAGATGGGGTCGCATTCTGGGATGCTTCGGAGGCCGCGGGTGCGGCGTCTGTGTGGTTTGCTGTGTCGTTCCTCGATGGTGCTGTTGTGACGGATGAGGGTGGTGGCGCCGACGAGGTGTGGTGGGACGATTGGCCGGTCGGGGTGAATCCCCCGGGTTTCTTGGAGGCTTTCTATCTTGAGAGGATGGAGTCTCATGGCCAGTAATAATTCTGTTAGGTAATGCGACCGAGTTGCGTGAGCGTGCGGTGCGGATGGTCCTGGAAGGCGTCCGTGAGGGGGTGTATTCCTCTGAATGGGCGGCTATCTGCGCGGTGGCGAAGATGCTGGGACCTACTCCCGAAACGGTGCGCCTGTGGGTCCGTAAGGCCCAGGCGCAAGTGTCAGCAACAGCGGTGGACCACCGGCGTCGGATCGTTGAGTTGGAACGGGAGAACCGGGAGCTGCGGCGAGCGAACGAGATCTTGAAAGCGGCTTCGGCTTTTTTCGCGCGGGAGCCCTGATCCGCGACCGCCAAAGTAGTGGCTTTCATAGACCAGTATCGGGAAAGGTTCGGGGTCGAGCCGATCTGTAGGGTGCCTGGGCGAGCGCAATGTCGGAATGCGCCCCTTCCACCTTCTACGCCTATCGGTCCCGCCCGCCGTCAGCAAGAGCCCAGCGCGACGGGTGGCTTGTCGAACAGATCCGCCGTGTGCATGAGGAGAACTATGGGGTGTACGGCGCGGTGAAGGTATGGGCACAGCTCAACCGTGAAGGCACCCGGGTGGCGCGGTGCACAGTGGAACGGCTGATGCGAAACACAGGTTTACGTGGTGTTTCCCGCGGGCGGCGCAAGATCCGCACCACTCAGTCGGACAGCAGGACCGATTATCCGGTTGACCTGGTGGAACGGGACTTCAGTAGCCGCGCCTGCAGACGTCCGTTGCCGAGGGCCGGAAAGCATAGGTCATGTCAACGCAGCAGGCCGTGCAACCGGTGTGAATCTGGTGTTGGGTATTGGGACCCAGGTAGGGGAGGGGACAGGGCACAAGAGGCCAGGAACCAGATCCGAACGAAATGGACCCCAAGGTGTGCCAAGGGTCGCCACCGTCAAGGGGGGATCGGCTCATAAACATGGCCTCTCATGAAGCGTTCTTAGTTGTGGGATATCTCGACCACACGTTTGCACTAAGCAGTGCCCACAGCATTTTCGGGTGGGCAACCAGCGGCATCTGGGGGCGGCGCATTCTGGTTTGAGGTCGGTTCGGGTGTTTTCCCCCAAAGAGTTCGTTTGTTTGCTTACCCGGCTCCGCACGGGAGAGGCTCCCGGCGAACAGGTATGGGAACGGTTGCCGTTTCGGGTTGGTTGTTTCCTCAGGTCAGACCCTAAACGAACGGTTGCGAACGTTTTGGACTAGGCGATGTTGGAGGGTTGAACGACAGTCAGTTTTTCTCTCACTGTTTACCGGGGCGGCCGGTCCCTGTCGACGGTGAGGTATCCCCGGTTCGGGCCGCTGGGTGGTTGCGCATGCCCGCGGTGGTGGCTGCTGGTATGTCCTGTATGGCTTTGTGGCGTCTCCGTCAGGCCGGTGAGTTCCCTGCTCCTGTCCGCCCGGGCGGTGATGGCTCGCGGGCCGATGGCTTAGAAAGGCAGCAGGGCAGCAGGGCAGCAGCTACAAGAGGTCCGGGTATTGTTGTGGCTAGGTGTTGGCGCAAGACGGGTAACAACCAGTGAGTGGCATTGATATCGGAACACTTGAGGGCGTGGCTGTGCACAAGGTGTGGCCTAGGGAAGCTGGGGATTTCACTCCGTGGCTAGCAGCCAACGTACAACTTGTCAGCGACGCGATGGGAATGGATCTGGAACTGGACGACCAGGAGGTTTCGGTGGGAAACTACAGGGCTGATCTGGTTCTCAAGGAGGTTTCTTCAGGTGCCTTGGTGGTGGTTGAGAATATGTATGGCCAGACCGACCATGATCACATCGGAAAGCTTATTACCTACGCTGCTGGCCTAAACGCCAGTTACGCGGTGTTGTTAGCCGAGAGTTTTCGTCCAGAGCACCGTTCGGCGCTGAACTGGTTGAACTCGATCTCCAAGGAGGATTGCGGCTTTTTCGGGCTCGGTCTTGAGACGTGGCGGATCGGTGATTCGAAACCGGCTCCACGGCTGCGAGTGGATGTGCAGCCGGACGACTGGTCTAGGAGCGTCCGAGCCGGGAAGGACCGAAAGGAGAGCGAGCGTTCTTTGCTGCTAAGGCGCTTCTGGGCGGAGATGCAGTCGAGCTTTAGGACGGACAGTCGAGACTGGGCCGGAAGGGGAAAGCCGCCTAGGGAGGCGTGGATGACTTTCAAGTCGCGCATGGGTGTTCAGTTCAATGTCACATTCTGCAGACCCGGGAACGTTCGACGGCTGCGCTGTGAGGCGTATATCGACACGGGGGACAAAGAGAGCACGGCAGAACTCTACGAGGCGATTGAGTCGCGATGTCACGAAATCGAGAAAGCATTTGGCGATGAGCTTGAGTGGTCGAGGCTTGAGGGTCGGAGAGCGTCCCGCATTAGTTCCTATTTTCCCGAGCCGATCGGGTTTGAGGAGGAGGATCGGTGGCCGGAGGCCCGGGAGTGGGCAGTGGCAGCGCTCGGTCGCTTACGTTCTGCTGTCGAATCCGTGCTGTGGGGAGGTTCCGATGACAGTCGATTTCGTGGGAGGGGGGCAGGCTGATGGTCGCTGGCGGTAGGGATTCTGTGTTGGCGCATGTTGCTTGGAAGTTCCCTGGCCAGACCGAGACCCTGGCTACCGAAGCGCTCGGTTACATACTGGCTCGGTCTGTTTCTAGCCGGGCGGCTCTCTGTGAGACACTCCGTACGGGAGGCGCGGGGGTGCCGCTCCTTGAGAGGGTGGCGACGGAGGTGATAGGCAAGCAAGGAGAACGTTTGGATTTGGTGGGCTTTGACGAGTCCAACACCGAGCGGGTGCTGATAGAGGTGAAGTTCTGGGCTGGTCTTACCGATAATCAACCCAATACGTATCTATGCCGTCTCCCCAAGGATGGAGAACCTGCTGTTCTGTTGTTTGTCGCTCCGGAGCAGCGTTTGGAGGCCCTGTGGGTGGAGATCCTTCGGAGGGCAGCGACCTGCTTTGATTTGGGACCCGACACGACCGTGGGGGGTCTTCGGAGCGTTGCTGTCGATGGAAGCCTGCGCCGATTGATGCTTACTAGCTGGCGGATCTTGCTAGGTGCCATGGCGTCCCGAGCCAGTATCGACCGTGATGTGTCTGCCCAAGGGGACATTCTGCAATTGGACGCACTGTGCGAACGGGAGGACTCGGAGGCTTTCCTGCCGATACGTGAAGAAGAGTTCGCGCCGGCAGTCCCGAGACGGATGCTCGGTTTGAAAAGGCTCATCGATGATGCGACAGATCGTGGCCGCACACTTGAAGTCGCAAACAGAGAAGAACCCAAAGTCGTGAGCACGGAAGGACTCCAGGTCAGGCCGCGGTCCTACGGATACGGCAGGTACATACGGATCGGCGGCATGTACTACGCGTGGTTCGGTGTCAACCACGAACTATGGGCCCGACAGAAAGAAACCCCTCTGTGGCTTCGGTTCTATGAGGATGCCGCGGAGGCGGCGCAGAGGACACTCGGCGGTCAGAGCTACGGATTCACGCTACCGACCGGCGTGGAATACGATGCCGTGCTCGACTCGGTAGTAGGGGAATTGCAGAACATCGCCAAAAAGGTCAACAGCTGAAAACGCTCAAACGAGGATCGGGGCTACCGATATCCGAGCAGCCCTGGGTCTGACGACGGCTAAGAGAAGTTCGTTCACGACTTTCTGGCAGCATGGGACAAAGTAATGAACCTCCAACGATTCGACCAATAGTGGACAGGGCGCTTCCAGGGCACTTTGGGGAATCTTCTCCGTCGGGAGGGACCTTCTTGTTCTAATTGCCGAGCAGAAGGGCATCGACTTATTCAATGTTGATGCCGTGATGAAGGCAGCCGGAGCGCGCTCCAAGCGTTCGCAAACCGTTCGTTTAAACGTTCGCAGCGTTCGTTTAGTGTCTGACCTGGGGAAACACCAACTCGAAAAAGCAACCGCTCGCAGCCGTTCGCCCGATAGCCTCCCCCGTGAAGAGTCGGATCAGTAGGCCATCGAACGCTTTGAAAGGAACCTCGAACTCACCCTCAACGTGCCTACGCCCGCCGCGAGTTGCGGGTGCTGCCCACGCGAAATCGGCTGTGGGCACTGCTTAGTGCAAACGTGTGGTCGAGACATCCCACAATCAAGAACGCTTCACGACAGGCCATGTTCCAGAGCCACCGCGTCCTCACAGTGGCAACGTTAGGGACGTACGGTTCCGGCCTTGGTGGTATCTCCCCCCGGCCCCCTTGGGCCATGTGATGACGATCATCGAAAATCCCCAGGGTCGATCATCGAAATTCCCCACCCTGGGGTTGGTGGTTTTAGGTTAGCGGGTCTCCTTTCGGTCGGTCTGACTCTCGTTACTTGGTTCGAATGGAGGGTCCTTTGGTGATAGGCCCTTGTTGGTTAGGCCCTGGGGCGGCCAACTGGCTTGTGGCTTTGAGGAGAGAGGGAATGGGAGGGGCTACTTGGCGCTCTTCCTAGGGTGCGAGCGGCTAGGTCAACTGGTTGCAGGGCGGTCTTGGCCCAGCGAACGCGGGCGTGGATGGATCCGCTACTGGGCTGTGGCGGCCTGTTTGTATGCCTCGGTTAGAGCCTCTAGCAACTCCTCGCCGTATTCGCGGATCGTGTTGCCCTGACCGACCCGGGTTTTGGCCAGCTGCCCGATTCGTTCTATGGTGTCGGGCGCCTTCCTCTCGAATACACTGCGCCAGAACTGGATCGATGCGCCCCCGTCATTCCAGATGGTTACCAGACCACGCCTTTCGACGATCAGCCGGGGCAGGAGCGTGAACCGTTTCGCTCCCTTGCCTTCGTATGTCTCGAGAGTGACGTAGCCTCGCTTCTCTAGGTCGTGGGCCCACTCCAGAAGACGGTGAAGCGCCTCATGGCTTTGTGGAGGTGCCTGTTGGATGGAGGTCTCGAATCTGTCGCTGCCGCGATAGAGAGTGCCCGAGTCCTTACTGCGTGTCTTCTCAACGGTTACCTCATGCCGCTCCGGCGTCACCCGCTGTGGCAGCACCGCGAACGTGCCGCCTACATTGAAGGAGTTGACTGCGACCAAGTCGATCACAAGCTTGTCAGTCACGTGCTCCAGGTAGGCGACCAGTGTCATCAACTCTGCCGGCACGTCGTCGAGGACAAACACCAACCGGAACCGGCCCTCTCGCAGGTGCTCGTCCACGGCTGCTGTGAACTCGTCGACATCGAATGCGTCCTCTTGAGTTGACCTGACCGCGTCTACAAGCGTGGCATGGTCGCGCTGGCGAAGTTGGTTGCGGACGCGGTCCTCAAGTTGCTGTCGACTCATGCCGTGGAGACTGGCGGCATAGGCCAGGATCTGTGCAACGACGGCGCGGCGCGCCTCGTTGTTGTAGGCAAGCTTGACCTCGACGATGACCGGTCGCCCCGATGTCTCGACACCCAGCAAGTCGGCATAGCCCGACCCGAGCAGCACTTCCCGACCGAGGATCACCAGCGCCGGTGTTCCAGACAGCGGCAGCATCTCCGGTGTCTTCTCGATCAGGTCATGGAGCGTCGCCTCGTCAGCAAAACCCTCCGGCGAACTCAGACTCCAGCCGTCGTCGCTCTGCGTCCAGATCCCCGACATCGTCATGTCCCGATTCGCTTCCTCTGAGGGGCCCAAACGGTTCGAAACCCACTTCGCCTCACAATGGGGCGGCATCGGGCGGCCCGCCGGAAACTGATCTCCGCTAGCAGTTCCTCCAGGGGCTGGTCGGGGTTGCGCAGGCCCTCGACGATCCTATTAGCCTTCCGGTTGGAGGACGCCAGGGTGCCCGTCCCGGCGTCGATCAGCGTCTCCAGGTTGGCCTTGGCCCGCTGCTCCTCCCGGTGCCTACAAGCGTTGCCGATGGCCATGGCCGCGCGGGAACCGAACATCACCAGCATGTCCTCGTCCTCATAGGTGACTCCAAGGTTACCCTCCTTGTCGGACAGGTAGAGGTTGTCGACGTGGCGTCCCCGATGAAGGATTGGCGCGCCCAGGAAGCTCTTGACCGGTACCAGGGGCGGCCCGACCTGGGGAAGGCCCGCCGACGCAATGTGGGAGGAGAAGTCCGCCACCCTGAGAGGATCTCGCTGACCGACGTGTACGAGGACCGCGCCCCGACCTTGGTGGATCATCGGAAATTACGGGGGAGTGATGGCGGCGAGGAGGTTCCAGTTGGGTTTTCCGGCGTATAGGAGTGCTCGTATTCGGTAGTTGGCGAAGTTCCGGAACCCGAACGCCGTTCGCTTGATCCGCTTGATCAGATTGTTCAATCCCTCCGTCGGCCCGTTCGTCACCGCCGAGTGATGCCAGTTAGCGATCTGAGTAGCCCAACGAGAAATAGTGCGCCCGAGACTGTTCACCTCCGGCGGCAGTGACCGGTCTTGGAGATCCCTCGACAGCTGGTGGGTGAACTCCGCAGCCAGGTTCGAGTCTCCAATCTGGTAGATGTCCCGGATGCTCTCTTTGGCGTACCAGGCATCACGTACCTCTTCATAGGGGTCACCAGCTCGCAACAGCCCTTGGATGCGTTTCTCACCGCGATCATCGAGACGTTCGCAAGCCATGATCAACAAGCGCCTGATCCGATAAAGCGGATCACTCCTTCGTCCTCGGTGTCCCAATGTCTCGTTCTGGACCCTCCGGCGCACCAGATCAACACAGCGGTTCGCCAACCGGACCACATGGAACGGGTCGGCCATCTGATAGGCGTGGGGCAGCACCCGGTCATAGGCGACCCGGTAAGGGCCTGACATGTCCAGCACCGCCCACCGAATCGCCTCACACCACCCAGGGGGTTGGGAACGGAACCAACTGGCGGCGCTTTCAGCTGTTCTACCAGGCACTATGTCCAAGAGCTGACGGCCGCCAACGTCCACCACAGAGGTGCACCACTGCTTCTTTTTCCACCGGCCCTTCCTCCACAAGCAGGGTCTCGTCCACCCCTACCGCCTCCACGGCACCGAACCGAGAAACATCAGCGTCCAACAGCGCGTCACCTCACCGGACGATCTCGCGGTTCACCGTATGCCAGTCGCACCCCAACTCCTCGGCCACCTCCGACACCGTGCGCCCCAGGCGACCCACCTGCTCGGTGACCCAACGACCGGCGCGAGAGGTCAACAGGGCCCGTTCCGGCGCCACCGACAGGTCCTGTTCCGCGAACGACCCCACCGCGCACGTCGGTCTGGGGCACATCCAGCGGCGTTTCCGCCACCCCAAGCCGCACCGGCCGACCGAACGCCGGCAAGTCCACCAACCGCACCAGGCGGTCGCCCTTGGACCACACTCTCCCACCACATTCTCCGCACACTGGGCGAGGTCCACGAGACCTGATCGTCACTCTCAGCCGGTCACCCGACAACTCCTCGACTCCCACCAGATCCACCTCACCCAGGCCAACCAGCACCTCGCACATACGCCTACCATCAGTCTCCACAAGGGTCCTCCTTTTCGGATGTGAAATTGGTTCAACACCCGATTATGGAGGACCCTCCCTCACACTCGATGGATTCCCGACTCCCCCGAGATTTCCGAAGAGCCGGAATGATCTGGTGGTAGCCGGGTCGGAGCTTCCCCAGGTCGGCGTGGAGCCGGTTGGCCCCAGCGGTGCGGTCTTCCACCAGCTCACGGCGGTAAGAGACCAGCACACGCAGAATCTTCGGTGTCCTCCCAAAACACCGGAACAGAAAGGGTGTGGTCTCGCAGGAGCGACCCTGGCGATCACCAACGCATCTACCTAGTCAGTCTTGGTCTGGGTACGGCCCCGGCGGCGAAAACGGGCGGTCAACTGGGGTGGCACCTCCCGAACGTCCAGACCGGCGCCGACAGCAGTCACCGCCATCGGACGGCCGAAAGTGCCGGACCCCTCAACCGCCACCCTGGCCACATTACAGTTCTGCGCCCAGCTGACCAGTTGACGGTGACCGGCAGGGGTGTTAGCGATGGTCCGGTACTCCAGGGACGTGCCCAGGTGGTCCACCAAACAGGCAGAAAAGGGTATCCTTGTGCGAGTCGAGTCCGATAACCAACATCAGTTCTCCAATCGTCGAGGTGCTTTTGTTCGGGAACGGCAGAAGCCTCGGTGAAGCGCATCCATGCGTTGAGCAACAGACACCGGTCAAACGGTCTACGTTCACGCTCCTATCAAGCGACAACACCGGGCTGGGCACCGGTGGGGAGGCACTCACCTAAAAAGCCAAACCTCCCGAAAGAGGTTGGCAGGGCACTTTGGAGCCATCCCCACCGGCACTGCCACACCCCCCATTCAAACACGCATGGGCCCTTAGACCGGGGCGGGTCTGACCCGAGTTAGATTCAGTGATCGAGACTGGGGAACATCAGTGATCGCCATAACCTCATAGCCTGGACTTCATCGCTTGATCACTCTATATCGAGTTGAGGTTCATTCATCGGTTCTGGCGAGTTGACGATCTTTCGGTAAGCGCGGTGCATCTGCTTGGGTGCAGCATCATGATCCGAGGCGTGGATCATGTGGTACATCACTCTTCCCTTCCCGTCTTCCCTTCTGTAGATAGGCCACCATTGGACATACTGGTAGCCAAGTTCGTTCTTGAATTTGTCTTGGAAGACCTCCAGACGCTCCATCAAGTCCATTCCGATCAGATCTCTCCAATCCTCACCGCCGAACCACGCAGTTACTCTTCGCTCGCCCTCTGTGGTTGAGATCGCAGCAAAGGCCCACGAGAGCCATCCGGTGGCTAGGAAATAGAACTGCTCTACCTTCCTAGGCCCTGGACGCATTTGAGATATGTCCTGCAAAGTTGCCACTCGCACTCGAATGTTCTTTGATCCAGCAAGCAAAAGGTCGCTTCGCGTTCTCCGATCGATTCTACGGGAAGAACTGAGTGAAGGACAAGGTTTGAGTCGCCTTCGCAAACATGCACTTCTCTATCCTCGTGCTCAGCAGCCAGGCGGTTGAGCCTTTCTATTTGTTCTGGCGATTTGTCAAATATAGGAGCATCGGGGGGATTCACGGTCTGTATCCTCTGCACCTTGAGCAAACCGCGCAACGCAGTCCGGATTCGGATGGTGACCGGTGCATAGACCGCGGCGGTACGACCAACTAGCGAGCGTTCAAAAGGGCGACTTCTTTGGTGTCTTGGGGCAGGGGATGAACCTAATCGCTTCTCATGTCGAAACCCTTGTGGCGGCTGCCAAACGTTCCGACAATGCCGGGGACAGGCTGGCCGCCGAAGTCCTTTTGGCCATCGCTCGGGATGAGGCAGGCAAGTTCTTGGTTCTCCTCGATGCTGCCCGCATTCCTTATAACAACAAGGCACGGATGACGTCACAACTAAAGCGAGCCGCTGACCATCTTTCCAAGAGCCTGTACGTCGAGATGACGGACGTGTGTCCAGCGACGCTCAGCGTCGTCGAGCGTTACCTTGCTTTGGTCCGGCGATCGCACTACCTCGACGGACCCAACGATGCAGATTGGGTCTTCCGAAATCGGGCACTTGCCCGCCGCGAGGATCTGATGTATGTTGACTACCAAGAGACGGACGAGGGCTTCATTTGGCATCGACCGTCCGTCAGCCAGTTCCAATCCCTACTGTATGTTCCGCAGGTGTTCCAGCTAGTTGCTGACATGCGCGCTGCTGGCTTCTGCGACCCCGCCGGTCTGGAGGTCATCAACAAGGTATGGAGAGACATAGTGCCGACCAATGGATCAGACGGCACTGAAGACACACACTGGACCGACATCGAGAGCCGCAACGTCTGCACGCTGAAGCAGGTCCTTGCGACCGGTGTAGCCGGAGATATCAAACAGATGGCCGGTCACAGCATCGTCGACTTTTGGACCTTTCCCCTGCACAGCGTGGACCTCACATTGATTGACACCACAAAGTCTGTAGAGGATGAGCAGCGCAGACTCATGAGAGCAAACCTCTGGGACTGGAACGACTACGCCGACATCGCGGCCGAGCAGTGGGAGGACGGCCCGGCCGACATAGCCCACGACATGCTGTGCGACCTTAGCCTCAATCCACCGATTTGACCGTCTGGGGGTGGGGTTACGCGGGCTTTTCGGTTGTTCGGGAGCGTGAGGGATGGTTTTGTGCCGGGTGTGTGAGGTTTGATGGGTGTTTGCTTGGTTTGGGGGA
>MPNA01000077.1 GCA_002238785.1 bacterium OM1 bin76
CGTGGAACTGACCACCAACAACCACCGGATCACGCTCACCACCCGACGCACCCCCCTACAAACCCGGGCACTCGCCGCTATCGGAGTCGACACCCGCACCTGGGACAAAGCCACCATCACCCAACCCTGAAGGGGTTCTAACACCGAATGTAGTGGAAACACCTTCTTCGCGTATGCCCCCTGACCAGGCAAAACACCAAACCACCCGCCAAACTCGGGACTGACCGCTCCGAGAGGGTGTTTTGGCCTATCCGCTGGGGATTGTGGAGCGGTTAGGGGTCAGGGTTTGCTGTTTTGGACGCGGGAAACCAACAGAGAGAGGCTCGGGTGTCGGGATCCGCTCCGCGTTCCACACCAGGGTTGCCGGCTTCGTCCACTATGATTTGCCCAAGAAATGTGGAGGCACCAATGGGCCTATTGACAATCGAGCAGTGCGAGAACGTGCCCCTTGTCGTGGATCGCGAATACGGAACGATCCGGATACCCGGGACGCGCTTGAAGCTGCAGACGGTGATCGCTATGTGGTACATGGGTATCACTGACCCCGAAGAAATGTCCCGAAGGTTCGACACCCTGAGGGTGGAGACAGCGAAACGCATCCTGGAGTGGTACCACACCCGACAGGAGGATGTCGACGCCTATATGGAGTGGATTGAGCAGAGAGCCCAAGAGACCAGGACCAGACTGGAAGACCGCATGGTGGAGCATCGACGCCGACACCTAGGCAGAACGGCTGGAGCCCAACTGTAGATCGATGTTCGCTCTGTTGGCGGATGAGGATTTCGACAACGGTGTCCTTGCCGTTATCGAGAGAGTTGCCTGGGACTACGGGGCCTCGATCCTGATACGCCGGGTTGTGGACATTGGTGTCCTGGGCGAGGGATCTTCCGACCCAGCCATCCTGGACTTCGCTGCCAATGCCGACTGCGTGGTGATAACGCATGACCGCGAAACGATGCCCCACCATGCGGATGAGCGTGCGGCAGATGGGCTGGTGATGGCGGGCCTGGTCGTCGTGAGCCAGTTCTCGGGAGAAAGCCCCGTCGCACATGCCCTGATCGAAATGGTTCTTGATAGGGAGCGAACGGGCGTAGGATGGCATTACCAGGTCGAGTGGCTATAGCCCGCGCCTACCCGTCGGCGCTCCTGTCATAGACGGCACCCTAAACCAACGGCCATCGTCAAAGAGGGGTTCGGCTGGCTCGGCGACCCATGGATTTTGTGATGACGATCAGCCACTCTCAAGACAGCGGTATTACGGGTTTAGCCAATCGTGGTGTCCCCCTGTTTTGATCGTGGTGTCCTCCCCGTACCCCCTGCTTAGGCGCAGGTCAGGGGTGGTGGCCAACAGCCCACCCCGGGCACCTTGCCATTTATTGTTGCAAGTCCCTGTTTTTGTTGGCGATTGCGGCTGAGAGACGGGTTTTGGCTGGTTTTCGCTGTTTTGGGGGTGTCCGACTGGTTTGGAGGGGTGTTTTGGGCTAGCCGGGGGGCTGTGGGGTGGTGGTCAGTGGTGGGGTTTTGGTTGTTGTGTTGGGGCGCGCTAAAGCTGACAGCGGGTTGCTGCCGGATGTGTTAGGCGTTGGTTGGTGTGTTGCCCGGTGGCCCTCGGGGTGTGGTTCCGTTAGTGGCTACGGGTTTGTTGGGCGGCGCGGTTTCGTTGTCTGGGGGCGGTGGATGGTCGCCGTTGTTTTCTTCTGATCGTTTTCGGGAGAGGTAGCTTTTGGCTTGGCGCAGGTTGTGCGCGACGGTTAGGGCGAGAAGGCCCATGTTGTTGGCGATGGCGCCGAGTGCCCGGCACCAGCCGTGTCGGAGGCCGCCGTCGGTTTTGACCATGTTGTTGAAGTTTTCGATTTGCATGCGTCGGGTGTAGCGCTTTTTCCATGCGGGT
>MPNA01000031.1 GCA_002238785.1 bacterium OM1 bin76
CGAACACTCCGAGCAACCAAAGCGGTGTGTGGTGGCGCCTCGCGGTGAA
Organism: bacterium OM1 bin76; assembly: GCA_002238785.1. GTDB lineage: Bacteria > Actinomycetota > Acidimicrobiia > Spongiisociales > ZC4RG35 > Bin76. The sequence goes on from MPNA01000031.1 coordinate 50, forward strand.
GGGGCTTCCCCGTTTGAGGTTCCGGGACAAGGGGGGCCGCCTTGCCGCGGCGTTGGGATGCGGAGCCGAACTGGTGGAGTTGCGAGTGGTTCGCACGCCTCTGCGGGTCGAGGTACACGTAGTGGTGAAACACGTCCCGGTGGACATGCCCGACGTAACACCTGTCCGCCCGGTGGGGGTGGATGTGGGTTTGAGGCACCGTCTGGTGCTGTCCGACGGTACGACCGTTCCGGCTTGCAAGCCCGACCGGGCCCGGATCAAACAAGCGCAGCGGAAACTGAGCAGAGCCAAAAAAGGCTCCACCAGCAGGCGGAAGAAGGCCCGGGCGTTGGCGAAAGCGCACCGCAGGGAGACAGAACGAGCCGTACAAGCCGACTTCCGTCTAGCCCACCGACTGGTTTCCACTTACGACGGAATAGCAGTAGAGGATCTGAACGTGGCCGGAATGTTGAAATCGAAGATGTTCTCTAAGCAAATGTCAGACCAGCGATGGTCTTCTTTCAACCAGGTGTTGGAATACAAAGCTGCGAAGGCTGGTATCCGACATGTGAGAGTGGACCCTCGGCACACAACCACTACCTGTTCCGTGTGCGGCCATCGCCAGGCGATGGCCCTCTCGGTCAGGGTGTTCACCTGCCATCTGTGCGGACTGGAACTGGACAGGGACGTGAACGCCGCTAGGAACATAGGCGCCCGGGCTTTCGGCCCGGGGTCGGGTGGGGCTCTTCCCGACGCGATGCGCCATACAAACCACTCATACTTATAGGTGCCCCCAGGCCGGGGCGGGTCTGACTCTCTACAAACCTGACTTCGTGTCTATTCCGAGATCTGTCGGCCCGCTTTCGGCCTGGGGGCTGCTCTCCCGACAGGGCGGCTGTGACCTGATAGGAGCTTTGCTCTTGCCACATGAGTGGTCAGTCCACCGCTTTTTCGGGTCAGAGAGAACAGAAACAGATTCTACCCTTGAAGGAGAAGCGAATGTCAGAGAATGATCGGATTGTGTTCGGTGGGGTGGACACCCACCGTGATACCCATGTCGCGGCAGCGGTGGACGCCACTGGTCGAGTCTTGGGAACATCCCCGTTCGACGCGGATGCGGCCGGTTATGAACAACTGGGCACTTGGCTGGGATCCTGGGGTCGAGTGGCCCGGGTCGGGATAGAGGGCACCGGCAGCTACGGCGCCGGCCTGTCCCGCCACCTTTTGAGTATCGGTGTCGAGGTGGCGGAAGTGAACCGTCCCAACCGTCAACTGCGCCGCCGATGGGGCAAAACCGACACCGTGGATGCCGAGGCCGCGGCGCGGGCTGTCCTCAGCGGCCAGGCCACCGGAACACCGAAAACCGGTGACGGACCAGTCGAGGGGATCAGGATGCTGGTAGTGGCCCGTCGTTCGGCGGTCAAAGCCCGCACCCAGGCCATCAACCAACTCCATGCCCTGGTGGTAACCGCTCCCGACCAGGTGAAACACCAACTAGGGGAACTGTCCCCCAAAACCCGGGTCAAGGTCTGCGCCGCCTATCGTCCCGGCACAGCCCAGACCACCATCAGATACGCCAAACAAGCCCTGCGTTCCCTGGCCCGCCGATATCAGACACTCACCGCCGAAATCCAACAACTCGACACCGAAATCCACCAGCTCTGCGCCCGGGCCAACCCGGCGCTGCTGGCCGCTTCCGGGATCGGTCCCGAAACCGCCGCCACCCTCTTGGTCACAGCCGGTGACAACCCCCACCGCCTCACCTCCGAAGCGTCGTTCGCCGCCCTATGCGGCGCCAGTCCCGTCCAAGCATCCTCGGGACGTACCGTCCGCCACCGGCTCAACCGCGGCGGAGACCGCCAAGCCAACAACGCTCTCTGGCGAATAGCCATGGTACGACTACGCGCCGACCCCCGCACCATCGAATACGCCCAAAGACGACAGACGGAAGGAAAAACCCGAAAAGAGATCATCCGCTGCCTCAAACGCTACATCGCCCGCCACGTGTACCAACTGTTGACCAACCCGCACCCGACCCCCTCAGGCGCCCACCTCCGCTGCCTACGCCAAAACACCCACATCACCCTCGCTCAGGCCGCCACCGCTCTCCACGCCAACCCAACAAGCCTCTCACAACTCGAACGAGGCCAATACCACAACCACCACCTCGCCACCCGATACCAAACCTGGCTCACCACCCCCCCAAACCCGATTTGCAAAACATAGGAGCATCTCCGACGTAAGACCCGTGCTGTCTCAGGGCAACACGGCGCAGACGGACATCGCAGAACAGTATCGAAGGTTGACAGCAACGCTGTCAACATTTCTCTATAAGTCCCTATCTGAGAGCAGGGTCGTACCGGGGAGAACAGTTCCCCTCCTCATCCGCTTCAAGCGACCGCAAGGCCGACGGTCCTGTTCGGAAGCGACAATCGAGGGTCCAGGGCAGCCTCGGGCCTATTCCCGGTGGAGATACTCGCCACGGTGACGCTTGGCGTCCGGTGGGAACAACCCCACCCTACCTGAGCCGAAATCCCCTCCGGTCTGCCGCTCGGAACACGGATGCGAGGAGGCTTTCTGGCGGACTCGCCAATAAAAGAAATCAAATAAACCTTGAAAGCACTTGTAGGTGATAATGTTTCTCAGTTGTTGGGCTACTCATGGAACAGGCGATGAGTCACAGCTGGGATACGCTCCGAGGGGACCTATTCGGGGGGATCACCTCCGCCGTGGTGTCACTGCCGATGGCTCTGGCATTCGGCGTGGTTTCGGGCTTGGGCCCCCTGGCCGGTCTGTACGGAGCGATCGCAGTGGGCTTCTTCGCGGCGCTCTTCGGGGGGACGCGGTCCCTGATATCAGGTCCCACCGGTCCCATGTCGGTGGTAATGGCGGTGATCGTAACCAGCTATGTCCACAATCTCACCGAGGCGTTCACCATAGTGATGATGGCGGGGATCATCCAGATCCTCCTGGGGCTGCTAAGGATCGGACGCTTCATCGCTTACACGCCCTACTCGGTGATCTCCGGCTTTATGTCGGGCATCGGGGTGATCATCATCTTGCTGCAGATGATGCCGTTCCTCGGCGCACCGGGCGCCGAGGGAGGCCCCATGGGAGCCCTCCGCGCCTTGCCGGAAGCGCTCAGCAACATCAATGTGAACGCCTTTACGATTGCGGTGGTCACTCTGGCGGTGAGTGTGCTGTGGCCGAAGCAATTCCGGAGGGTCCTGCCTCCGTTTCTGGCTGCCCTCATCGCCGGAACCCTCCTTGGTTTGTGGCTCACCGACACACCGCTCATCGGCAGTGTGCCCACAGGCCTGCCCGAGGTGTGGTTGCCGGGTCTCAGTGTGGAGGTCTTGACGGAGGCGATACAGCCGGCTCTCACCCTGGCGCTGCTGGGCGCCATCGACAGCCTGCTGACCGCGCTGATTGCTGATTCGATCACCCGTACCCGACACAGACCCAATCAGGAGTTGGTGGGTCAGGGCATCGGTAATGCCATATCCGGTTTCTTCGGGGGACTGCCGGGGGCCGGGAACACCTTGGGGACGGTGGTGAACGCCAGAGCCGGAGGGTTGACGAGACTGTCCGGGATGACATGCGCGGCGATCCTATTGGCACTGGTCATGGGCCTGGGGAGATTCGTGGAAGGGATTCCTCTTGCGGTGCTGGCCGGCATTCTAACCAAAGTCGGATGGGACATCATCGACCGGAGGTTTCTGGTCCGCATCCGTCACATCAAGCGGGAGCAACTGGTGGTGATGGTCACCACCTTGGGTCTGACAGTGTTCTTGGACCTGGTAACCGCAGTGGTGGTCGGACTGGTGGTGGCCGGGATGGTGAGCGCCCTGAAGTTGGAGAGCTTGGAATTGGACAATGTTGTCTCCGTGCCTCTGCTGGACGACACCTTCCTGGCGGACGCAACGGGCTCGGACGAAGTGGACCCGTTCTCGGCGCGGGTTGGTCTGGTGGCGTTCCGGGGTATCTACACGGTTGCTTCTTCCAACAAGATGGTGGGCACGTTGAGCGTGGACATCCAGGAGCATGAGGTGGTGATTCTTGACTTCTCCGAGACCGATTACATGGACGACAGCGCGGCACTGGTGGTGGGACAGTTGATCGATGTGGCAATTGCCGAGGACACCGAATGTGTCGTGATGGGTGTTGAAGGTCCCGTTGCCGACAGTCTTCAGTCTTTGGACGTCTTGCGGAGGGTTCCCCCGGACCACTTCGTTGCTGACATGGACGAGGCGAGGGCAGTGTCCTCACAATTGCTCGGGTTTTGACCTCGCCCGGTCCGGTGCCGGGATGTCCTAAGAAAGAAGCGAGTAGCGGACTCCAGTGAGCCGCACTGAAGCCTTCCAGAGCCTCTCCGCGGCCGTGGCATTGCGGGACGCGGCAGTCGAGGACGCCACCCCCGGATGTCCCCGCTGGCCGGCGAACCCTTTCGGGCCGAAGTATTGACCTCCTCTGGCCTGCGGATCCACCGCGGCGCGAAGAGTCGGCAGGGCGCCCATCGAGGCGCTCTGGACTATGCCTGCGGTGAGCAATCCTGAGAGCCGGAAGGTCCGATGGCCGTGGAGGTGGCTGCCGATGTTGGTTGTCGCCATCCCCGGATGGCAGGCTACCGCCAGCGCCGGCGCTCCGGCATCCTCGAAACGCCGCTGCAATTCGAAGGTGAACAGCAGGTTGGCCAGTTTCGACCGGCAATAGGCGCGGAACGGAGAGTATCCGCCGTTTTCGAACAGAAGGTTGCCGAAGTCCATGCGCCCCGGCCGATGCGCGGTGCTGCTCACGTTCACCACCCGCGCTCCCGGGGTGCCCAACAGCACCTCGAGCAGCCTGCCGGTTAGGGCGAAGTGGCCGAGATGATTGATGCCCATCTGGCTCTCGAAGCCGTCCTCGGTGTGCGAATAGGGCACCGCCATGATCCCGGCGTTGTTGGCCAGCACGTCGAGCCGCGAGTGGCTTCGGGTGAAGGCTTCGGCGAACCCTTGGACAGAGGCCAGGCTCGCCAGATCCAGCATCATCAGTTCGACCTGGGCGTGCGGGATTCCGGCGCGGATCGCTTCGACGGCAGACTGCCCTCGCTCAGCAGAGCGGCAGGCGAGGATGGTGTGGGCGCCCTGGCGCGCCAACTCTCTGGCAGCCTCCAGTCCGATGCCGCTGTTGGCCCCGGTGACCACCATCACCTTGCCCGAAAGGTCGGGAATCTGTTCGGTGCCCCACTCTGGTTTTGCAGACATCTGGTCTCAACTTAGCGGTGAAGGCTGTGTCGAACAGGATTGTTCAGATCTTTCTCCATCTCGGTGATGAGATCAATGACCTCGAGAGCCTCAAAGATCCGATAACGCTGCTTTCCTACGTTGCGTTGGGTCAGCACGCCGACCTCCACCAATCTATTGATGGCGGTGTTGGTGTTCACAGTTGAACGTCCGATGAGGGAGGCGGCGGTCTTGACCGAGACGACCGGAGCACCCGGAAGGTCGGCGAGCAACAGCAGCAGGGAAGAGTCCCTGCGTGTCCGTCCGATCCGCCCACTCCAATCCCGGTACAAGGCGGTGATTTCGGCGGCGTAACGCCGGCCGTAAAGACAGGCTCGGCGGGTGGCGACCGCCAGAGTCCTGAGCCAGGTGTGGGCGCCCTCGGAGCGGGCCGGACTGTCCGGGGGCGACGTATGCCGGTAAGCGGTCAGTCCCCCTACGTAATCGTCCACCCAGTTGGCGAGCAGCAGGCTCACGGGCGGGACGAAGTCGCGGGCCAAGCCACGTCTGCCCAGTACCACATGGATAAGAGCCCTTCCGGTACGACCGTTTCCGTCGGCGAAGGGATGAATCGTCTCGAACTGAGCGTGGCCTATCCCGGCCTGCACCAGGGGTGAGTGCTGGTCGCCGTTCAGATACTCGATCAGATCGTCAACCAACTCTGGGAGATACTCCGGCGGCGGTGGCACGAAGACGGCGCGCAGAGGGTTGTAGTTGCTGCCGCCGATCCAATTCTGGGACCCTCTCATGGTTCCTCCGAGTTCCGGCCGGCGAGAGTGTTCCATGATCAGCCGGTGCATTTCCAGCAGGTTCTTGAGGGTGAAATCCTGCTGGGTGCTGCCAAAGTCGATGGCGGCTTCCATGGCTCGGATGTTGCCTATTATCTCCGCCGCTCGGCTGTCGCTGAAGGGCTCGCCCTCGCGCGAGAGGAAATCGGCTCTCAAGAGTCGTCTGGGACCAGCGGACAACCCCTCGATCCGGGACGAGGCCACTGCCTCGGTACGCAGCAACACTCGAGCCAGTCCCTCGAGGCTGGCATGCATTGTTCCAGAGGCATTGAGATCCCGAACGGCTGCCTCGGCATCGGCGATATCCGCAGCCAAGTCTGCGGGCAAGGACAGGTTCCATCCACCCAGCGGATCGGGCAGATAAGACTCGTAGGAGCCGCCCTCACGGTCTTGGCGGCTTAGACCTTCAAAATCGGGTTTCCATCTTCTTCGAAGCAGTTCAGCCATAAGTAAAACTCATTCTAAATAATATTTGTAATATAACCATTACTTAGAAAAATCCTTGCCGTATTTTTCTTTGCCTTTGTTGGTTATCTAAGTTATTTATATGTGCTAAACGTTTTCTTAGTGCAAAAGAGAACGACGGTTAAGTTCATGTTGTTTCTTGCTCTCTCTTCAAAGAGCGAGAGGTTCTTCCGTTACGTAGCGAATGGATCAATCCATAGGGCAGCGTGAGGGATCTCCACCAGGATCGTGGCGGGCCAGGAGGGATCGTAGGATCGAGCAGCGGTGATTCTCTTAACGGTTTGGCGTTTCTCCGGGCCAAGGCACACCATCACTGCGGAGCGGCTCTGATCGGCGATGGTGGCTATCCCCACGGTGACCCCGTGAGTCGGCACTTCGTCCAGCGATTTGAATTCGGGAAAGGTAACCATGTTGTCGGTACGCGTTTGGGGGGACAGTTCCACTATGCGGGTGGTGGAGTCGCGAGGACTGCCGGGAGGGTTGAAGGCGATGTGACCGTCGGAAGCTCCGCTGGCCAGCAGGAAGAGGTCGATTCCCCCGGCCTCGGAGATGAGATGATCGTAGGCGCAGGGATCGGCGGGGTCGGGCATCCAGATGCGGTCTCCCTTCGGAGCGCCCCGCAGATGGGCAAGACGCCCGGCGATGTCTTCAACGGCGAAGCGTCGGCAGGAATAGTGGGCGCCTATCGGGACGGGGGCGAAGCCGGCGTCACCGCGAATCACATAGTCGTCCATCATCACGATTACCAGAGGCGAGAGGTCCAGGGTCTGCCGGGTGGCCGACTCTGCGAGCATCCGGTAGGTGGACAGAAGGCTTCGGCCCCCCGGACATCCCAGCAGGTAGGGTCGACCTTCCTGCGCCGCCGCCGAGATGCCCGCCAGGATCTGTTGGGCAAGCGCTGCTCCGAGGGCCGTGTCGCTGGGAAAGATCCGTGGAGTGAGAGGCAATGGCGCCTCAGGTCGCCGCCGACGATGGAGTGGTGTTTCGTCGGACCCATCGCAGGTTGGCAGCCTGGACCGCGACGGCGTCTTGGAGTTGCTGTCGGGAATGCAGGGGAGCCCGGTCCTGCTCGACCACTGCCCAGCCCTGATATTGGGTGTCCGACAGCAGGGCAAGGAATTGCTCCAGCTGCAGATCCCCTGCGCCCAGAGGTGGGAACATCTCCGCCCACCACAAATCGAAGTCTCGCCGACCCTCGGCTTTGGCCCGCGCCATGACTTCACGGTGAACATCTTTGAGGTGGACGTGGTTGATCCGACCCCGCCATTCTTCCCAACACTCCAGGACGTCTCCTCCTCCCAGGGCGATGTGACCGGTGTCGAAAGTGAGCCCGATGTCGGTGGCTTCCAGTAGTCGGCGGATCTCGGTGGGGGTCTCCACGTAGGTGCTGATGTGGGGATGGAAGGAAGCGACCAGGCCCCGCCGCCGTATGTCGGCCGCCATGCGGTTGACGGCTCGGCACAGTTGGTCGAATTGCTCTGGATCGAGGGCATGGGTGAGATCGTCCCCCCGGCCGGGATTGTGGAGGAGGGTGTCACTGCCCTCGTCGGCGAGGATGGCGATCCGGGGTCCGTTCGGGGCCCTTTCCAACTCCTGCAAGGCGTCTTCCATGCGGACCTCATCCGCCGCCCGCAGCGTTGGGTCGGCGAAGTGGATGGGAATGTAGATGCCCACCGGGGTCAATCCGTATTGTTCGAACAACCGCCCGGCAGCGCCCGGAGGCCCGGCGTACCCGGTCGGCGGGAGTTCCGCGCCGTCGTATCCGCAGGAGGACATGGCCGCTACCAGTTGTTCGGCCGAGGGTTCGGCGCCGGTCTCCGCAAGACCGTAAACGCCGAAACTGACCGGTCCCGCTCCGACTCTCACCGCCGCCGCCCCGCCTCTCCGGCCGCCCTCAGTCCGTGTCCCCGAGCCAGGGCAGCCACCAGGTCCTGCATCCAGGCAGTGTCTTCACGGGCTCCCAGGGCATCATCGGGGTGCTCGCCGGTGGTGATGGCCCTATGGAAGTGCCGCAGTTCCCTCACAAAGGCCGACTGTTTGCCGCCGGGGTGACGGGCGACAGTGTCTTTGGTGTTCACTGTCAGAGAGGCCGTTCGATCTCTCATATACGGGTTGGGAAACCGCAGTTGCACCGAACCCTGGGTTCCGTGTGCCTCGAACGACTCCCGGTAGGCGGGATAGGAAGGAAGCCACAGCCAGGTCATCTCCACTCGGCTGTGGTCGGGGTAGACACCGCGAGCCAGGATGCAGGGCGGTTCCGACGGGGAGGGCCGCCACATGTCGGCGGAGGTGAGGCGGGGGAGGCTTCCCACCACACCTCGGATGAAGGAGACGCAGTGAACGAATGAGGCGGCTACCACCTCCCGGTAGAGGCGTCCCCACTCTGCCGGCAGATCTCCCAGCGCTTCGACAGTGCGCTTCTGCTCGAAGGCCGCGGCTTCGCTGATGATGCCGTGATCGATGTCATCGAAGCGAATGGTCTCGGCCGGCCCCAGGCACACCGAGTCCTCGGGGTGGTAGACGGTGTGACGGAACAGACGCAGGTCTCCCACCTTCTCCAGGGCGTCCCGAAGCTCTGCCAGCACCTCTTCGTGGAGCTTCATGTAGCCCACCTGCAGCGCCAACCCCCGTTTCGAGGCCAGGGTGTGGAGCCGTTCGGCGCCTTCCACCGTCAGGCACAGCGGTTTCTCGGAGAAGACGTGTTTGCCTGCCCGAAGGGCTCCGTCGGTCAACTGCTCATGGGCGCCTGAGGTGAGCAGCAGGACCGCTTCCACATCAGGGTGAGAGCACACGTCCCGCCAGTCCGTGGAGGTAAAGACCTCTCCGGGGAGCCGGTCTGCGATGGCCTCATTCAGGCTGGGTGAGATGTCGGCTACCGCCTTCACCGAGAACAGGTCATCCAACCTGGCCAGGTTGGGCAGGTGCTGGATCTGAGCGATGGACCCCAGCCCGATCACTCCCAAGGAGATGCGTCGACTCACTTTATGCTTGTTCCTGGAAAATGATTCTATGTTCTCCAGACCGCCGCTTCGACAGCCAGGGTCCCGTGCGTATCGAAGGCCAGGGGCTTGATAGGCCTCTCACGCAAGGTAAACCAGAGATCGGGCCGGGTCGGTGGGGCCGTACCGATAGTCGGCGCGTTGTCCTTGGCGCCAGGGGTGTGCGGCCATGATGACCGTTCCCCGTCTGATATCCCGGGCAACCGCCAAACGGGTGCTGTGGGGGACCGAGGCCACCGGAAAGGTGTCCGACATCTACTACCACTCCGATGAGGACCTCCATGTGATCGAATTCGGGTTGGGGCGGGGCGACAAGTGGGTGCATGCACCCGAAAAGCGCACCCTGTTTGCCGCCGACGAGGTTTACCACGTCTTGGAGGGCACCCTGGTGGTGGCCAACCCGGAGACCGGGGAAGTGTGCAGGGTGCCGGCCGGGCATTCGGTGTTCTTCAGAAGGGACACCTGGCATCACGGTTTCGCCCACCGGGGTCCGGTTCGGGTGATCGAGTTCATGGCTCCCACCCCGGCGCAGGGGGTTACCCAGGCCTATGCCCGAACCCAGCCGTACCTGCCGGAGGAGGACTGGCGCTACGCCGAGGGGAACTGGGAGGGCAGGTGGCCCATGGAGAGGAGTGATCGTCATCCGGGCTTCACGGTGGTGTCACCGCAGGAGCGGCTGTGGTCCGTGGACGATCCCCGTGGGATTCTGCTGCTGGGGATGGTTTGCTTCACCGAGCATCTGGCTGTGTACGCGGCGGAACTGGAGGGGGATGCGTGGACTCGGCCGGCGTCGTACCGGGGGACCGGAGTGGCACTGGTGACCGCCGGGACTCTGCAGGTCCGCGGCGGAGGGGAGACGCTGACCGTCGCTGCCGGGGACGCCGTGTATCTTCCCCCCGGATCCGAGTTCAGCTATCGCTCCGAGGAGGCGGACTTCCTCCTGGGAATCGGCCACCGCCCAGGTTAGGGGCCGGTCAAACCGTGGGCTACCGGCGGGGCGCCACAGCCCCGCCGCCCCTGGGGACGGCCGGCCCCGCCGGCCCGGCCCGCCCGCCGATGGTGCCCGCGGCCCTGCCGGCCAGGTCGGCCAGCGCCTCCTGCAGCCAGGCCAGGTCGATGGCGGAGCCGTGGGCGTCCCGGGGACGTTGACCGGTGGCGACCGCGGCATGGAAGGCGCGTAACTCCCGAACGAAGGCTGTCTCCGACCCTCCCAGATGGCGGACGGGCGTTTTGGGATGGCGGATGGTCAACTGGGCGGTGCGCCGTCGCAGATAGGGCTGGGGGAAGGACATCTCCGCAGAGCCTTCGGTCCCATGGACTTCCAGGGTCTCCCGGTAGGCCGGGAACGAGGGCAGCCACAGCCAACTGACCTCCACCGGGGTCTGATTGGAGAGTTCTCCCCGGAAGAAGAGGCTGGATGGTTGGGATGCGGACCCCGCCGGTGCAGGGGGCCACATCTCGGCGTGGGTGATCCTGGGCAATTCTCCCATTGAGGCGCGGAGCAGGGAGGCGGTGTGGATCACCGACCCCACCAGGAATTTCCGGTAGAGATCGTCCCACCGCCGGGGAAGATCTCCGATGGCTTGGGCAACCTGTCCCGATTGATAGGCCACATCGGCCTCCAGGGCGCCGGGATCGACGTCGTCGAAGCGGAGTAGCCCGCCGTGGGCGTGCTGGGATCGGTGGCTGGGGTGATAGACGGTGTGCCGGATCAGGCGATGCTCGCCGATGGTCTCCAAGCCGGCTACCAGGCCAGCAAAAGCCTCTTCGTGCACCTTCATGTAGCCGACCTGCAGCACCCGATCGGTCCGATCCGCCAGCGCGGCCAGGTGCTCGGCTCCCGCCACAGTAAGAGACAGTGGTTTTTCCGAGAAGACGTGCTTTCCGGCCCCAAGCGCCTCCTCGGTCATCTGCTGGTGTGCCCCGGGAGTGAGCAGGAGCACCGCCTCCACCTCCGGTCGGGCACAGACGTCTCGCCAGTCGGTGGAGGTGAACACCGGCCCGCGAAGGCCGTCGGCGATGGCAGTGGTGAGCTTTGAGGACAGATCGGCCACCGCCACGACACGGAAGAGAGCGCTGAGAAGGGCCAGGTTGGGCAGGTGCTGGGTCTGAGCGATGGTGCCCAACCCCACCAACCCAACCGAAACGTGTCGCATTATGGTCCCACCGGCAGTCTCATCACGATGGCCCGCTCACATGCAAAGGGCGTCCCAGAACCCAGCCGGGCGCAACATCGCAGCCGAAACCCAAGCCGCCGCCACCCGAGCGGCCCGCAAACTCGCGAAAATCCCCCGTTCCGGGCCCTCCCCCGCCTCCACCGCCGTGGGGCGGGCAGGCTTTCGCCCGCCCGGGAACCAGGGCTCGTTCATGAAGAGATGTGATCCCTTGACGCGGGCCGAATGACGTCGGAACGGACCGTCTCGGTGCTTGGCTACCTATCACTGTGCACCCACCCTGTGACAAAAGACAACCCCAGGGCACTGTTTCTTTCCCAGCCTCGTCACCAAACCGGCCGGAACGCTCGTGACATCTGGGGACCGGGCCCTATCCCAGCTCAGGGCGGTTCCGGAAGTTGTCCAGGGCTTCGGGGTTGGCCAGAGCCTCGGTGTTCTTCACCTCTTCGCCGTTGATGGCGGCGGTGACCGCCAATTCGGTGATCTTTCCGGACCGGGTCCGCGGGATGTCGGCGGTCTCCAGCACCAGGGCCGGTACATGCCGGGGCGAGCAGTTGCGGCGAAGGCGATTGCGGATCTCCGACACCATGTTCTCGGTTAGCTCCCTGCCCTCCTCGAGCCGGACGAACAGCACCATGCGGGTGTCCCGTTGCCACTTCTGAGCCACGCAGATGGCCTCCAGCACCCCGTCCACCGCTTCGGCCTGCCGGTAGATCTCCGCCGTTCCGATCCGCACGCCCGCCACGTTGAGGGTGGCGTCGGACCGGCCGTGGATGACCATGCCGCCCCGTGGGGTCCAATTGGCGTAGTCCCCGTGGGTCCACACGCCGGGGAACTTCTCGAAGTAGGCGGAATGGAACTTCGATCCGTCCGGGTCGTTCCAAAAACGCAAGGGAATGGATGGAAAGGGCTCCCGGCAGACCAGTTCACCGGTGGGACCGTTCAGCGGTTGGCCGTCGGGGTCGAACACTTCAACCGCCATTCCCAGGGTTGCCCCCTGGATCTCACCGCTCCACACCGGCAGGGTGGGGTCGCCTCCCACGAAACATCCGCACAGGTCGGTGCCTCCCGAGATGGAGGCCAGATGCACGTCTTCCTTCACATCGTCGTACACCCAGTCGAAGCCCTCGGGAGAGAGCGGCGATCCGGTGGAGCAGATGGTTCGCAGTGACGCCAGGCTGTGTGACCGCCCCGGTCGGACACCGGTCTGGCGGGCGGCGTCGATCAGCTTGGCGGAGACTCCCAGCAGGGTGATCTCGTCTCGGTCGATCAGGTCGAACAGGTGGTTGGGAGAGGGGTGGAAGGGATTGCCGTCATACAGCACGATGCTCGCTCCCGAGGCCAGTGCCATGACCAGCCAGTTCCACATCATCCACCCGCAGGTGGTGAAGTAGAACACCCGGTCGCCAACGGTGATGTCCAACTGGGTCTGGTGTTCCTGCATCAGTTTGACCATCACCCCCGCCGCCCGGTGCACCATGCACTTGGGAGGTCCGGTTGTGCCCGATGAGTAGAGAATGAACAGGGGGTGGTCGAATGCAAAGGTCTCGGTGGAAGGCGCCGCGCCGTCGCCGGCGGCCAGGAACTCATCCCAGGCGATGGAGTCAGCAACGGCGCCCGGATCCGGCTCGGGATGCAGATTGGGGACCATCACCACCTGCCGCACCGAGGGAAGCGCTTCCCGGATCTCCCGGAGGGCCTCCATGCGGTCGAAGGGTCTGCCGCCGTAGGGGTAACCGTCGGAGGCAAGCAGCAGCACCGGGTCTATCTGACCGAAGCGGTCCACTACCCCCGCCACTCCGAAGTCGGCCGAGGTGGAACTGAACATGGCGCCGATGCTGGCCGCGGCGATCATCAGTACCACCGTCTCGGGTCGGTTGGGCATCCAGGCCGCCACCCGATCTCCGGCCTGCACGCCGTGGGCGCGAAGGGCGCCCGCCGCCGCCGCCACCTGCGACCGCAGTTGGTTCCAGGTGAGATCCTGGGTATATCCGTCCTCCCGTCGGTACAGGACGGCCACCGAATCACCGTCGGCCCCCCGGCCATCCAGCAGGTTGGCGGCCACGCTGAGGCGGGCGTCCGGAAAGAACCGGGCGGTGGTCATCGAGTCGCCGCGCACGAACACCCGGTCACCCTTCTCGCCGAGTACTCCAACCTGGTCCCAGGCGGTGTCCCAGAATCGGGCGACGTTCTCCACGCTCCACCGCTGCAGTTCCACGGAGTCGGAGAGATCGAGTCCGCAACGCCGGTTGACTTCCCGGCGGAAGGAGGTGATAGCCGCCGCTTCGATTGCCTCTTCAGACGGGGTCCACAGGGGTTGATCTTCCATAGGCATTAGAGGGTATCGGGGGCTTGGGCGGGCCAAAAGACGGGATCAGGGGGACAACTTCGCTTCGACCCCCAACCGGCCCTGCGACGAGTAGGCGCCCACCGTCCATGGACCATCCCCGGCCTGGGAATCGGGTCCTCCAGACAGGTGCAGCGTGTCGCCGCAGAAGAACGGGGAGTGTGCCCGGAACGAGAAGCTCGAAGGTTCGATCACGCCGTTTCGCCGGGCCAGATCCGCCAGCAGCAGGGCGGTCAGCGGCCCCTGCACCACCAGTCCGGGATATCCCTCCACCCTGGTGGAATACGAATGGTCATAGTGGATGCGGTGAGAGTTGTTGGTGAGGGCTGAGAACCGGAACATGAGGACCGGGTCGGTAGTCACCTCCTGGCGCCAGGGTCGGCAGGGTGGCCCCGGTGCGGCGGGGGGTTCTTGGGGAGCCACCGGCGAGGAGTCGGTGTAGATCAGGTTCTGGGTCTCGGTGAGTGCCGGCCCCTCCTCTCCCCAGATTCGGTATTCCACCGTGACCAACACCAAGGGGCCGCTTCGCCCGTCCTTGCGGACCACGCTCATGACCGTTGCATGCTGACGGGCGTTTTCTCCCACCAGCAGGGGGCGGTGGAACACGGTGGTGCCCCCGGCGAACATCCTTCTGTGCTGCGGCACCGGGGGAAGGAACCCTCCCCGGAGAGGGTGCCCGTCCGGTCCGGTCTCCGATCGCCGGGCGGCAGGAAGAAAGTAGAGCCAGTGCCACATGGGAGGCAGGGGTTCTCCCTCCTCGGCGGCGGGAGAGGGCAGGTCGAACAGGGCGGAGAAAGCGGCAACCGGCCAGGGGTCGACACGCTGGCTTCGGCGCTCAGTGTTTCCCACCCAATCACTCAACTTCACAGAGTTCACACCGCGGTCCCGGGTCGCCTGGCTTGCAATTGCAGTCGAACAAAGGGTACGACATACAGATCCGGTCCCTCCTGTGTCAGGGCTGCCACTTGTTCTCCGACGGTGGCGACGAGCGCTTCGAAGACCTCGGAAGGCAGCAGGGTTCGGTATCCGGTGAGGGTCTGAGTCCGAAGCCAGCCCACGAGCCGGGTGTGGGAGAAGTGGCGGCGCTGGGTCTCCATCCGCAGTTCCTCGAATCCCCCAAAGGGTGATCGGGACACAATCTCTCGGTACCTGGCTAGCGAGGGCCAAGGGTGATGAGGTAGACGACCCTGTACATACTGGTGGAAGGGTGACTGAACCGCCACCGAGAAGATGATCCTTCTGATCTCCTCGATGTTCTCCCTGGCAGCAAAGCTGGCTATTAGTCTCCCGCCGGGGACCAGGGCACGGAAGATCCTGTCCAGGACCAGGGGATGTTCTTCGACGGGGATCCAGTGCAGGCAGGCGATTGAATTCACAGTTGCGAACCGCTTGTCCCACTGAAGGTCCTGCACCCGTCTCACTTCGAAGCGGACCCGCGGGTGACGGTGCCGGCGGGCCTGGTCGATCTGGCTTCGGGAGGCGTCCACTCCGATGACCTGCGCTCGGGGATAGTGGTCGGCCAGCGCCACGGTTAGATCTCCGACGCCACACCCCACATCCAGGAGGGAGTCACCGGGACCCAGACCAAGGTTCCACAAGGCAGGAGGATCGAAGGCCCGGTGATGGGTGGTGTTCTCCCGGTATTCGGAACCGCGCCAACAGTCGGGAGAATGATCCGAGGCTATCACACGTTGAACACCCCCAACCGAGCCGCAAGAGCCTGTTTGGCCTGAGCGCTGATCGCCAAAAGAAAAGTGTCAAGTGGCAAGGTCCCCACTCCGGACTCGGTTTCTTCTGCATGAATGACTGCAGCCTGCGGCGTTATGAGGTAACTGTTGCCACGAAACCGGGGAAACCGTCGGATCAGGGCACGCAGGCCTTTTTGGCTGTGACGGGCCGACGAGCCGATCTCAAAGGCCAATGGTTGTCGAGGGTCCTCATAGATCAGATCCACTTCAAGGCTCCCGCTGCGCCAATAATGGAGGCGAACCATGGTCTGGGCGGCCAGGGTGCGTATTGAGGTGGCTACCAGATTCTCGAGCAGCAAACCGAGTTCGGCAGGGTCAGAGAGCGGAGCGATCCCGCGTTGTAAGGCTGCGTTTCTTACTGCGCTGTCCACAAAGTAAAGCTTGCGACCCCTCCTCTGGATCTTGGCTTCGCTTCCTGCATAGTTGGTGAGGGTGAAGACAAGGAAAGCGCGATCGAGATACGAGAGATACCGATCAAAGGTAGGTTGGGCTATGCCCAGATTGCTACTGATACTTGAAGGCGACAAGACGCCGGTCATCTGGCCCGCCAGCACATAGAGCAAACGTTCCAAGTCCATGGGGTCGTTGACGCCGAATGACTGAGGTATGTCCTTGTAGACGGTGCGTTCGATGGCATCCCGGCGGAGAACCTGCTGTGACCTGAGCATGAGCTCCCAAGTGTCGGTCTCCTGCCATGTTTCCTGGTCAGGGCTCAATGGAGTCAGAAGTTCGGGAAAGCCACCCACCAGCATGAACATCTGGCGTTTTTTCTGGAGTTCTACTCTGGGCGGTTGGCCCATCGGCAGGCGTTGCAGCGTTTCGGCCAGGGTGGCGCCGAGGTCAACAGGTTGGGGTTCGCCGATCAGGTCAAGGAGTTCGCCGAACGTAAACGGCATTAGGTATTGGTCTTCCCAGCGTCCTACTCCGCTTTCGTGACGACGTTCCCTCAGAGCCGCGGTGGCGCTTGAGGTTGCCGCGATCCGCACAGGCCACTGCTCGTCATAGAAGGTCTTCAACCACAGATCCCAGGACTTGGCGTATACCAGTTCGTCCAACATCAGGAAGACCGGCCGGTCACTGGTGGCGTCACTTGAGGACAGGACGGCTCGAACCAAATCGCCGAGATCCGCTTGAATGAGCAGAGGATGATCCATTCTGAGCCACCAGATCCGCTCGACGGGTATGCCTTGTTCCAGCAAAGCACGTACGGTCTGGTACAGAACGGTGGTGTTCCCCACCCGGCGAGGCCCTAGCACCAGCTGGAATCGACGGGGGTGGTTTTGGAGAAGCCTTCTCCAGAGCAGTTGAGCAAAGGGACGTTGGGTCTTGGGGGCAAGGGAGATGGGGACCGATGCGTGGGCATACCAAGGGTTCTGCTCTTGGAGCACCTGCGACAAGGCCCTCGGGCCAGGGGTCCATCTAACCACTCGGATTGCCTCCCATGTTTGCTAATCTGCAAATAGAATCCACTGGCTGTATGTTATTTGGCGAATAACCAATTCGGCCCCCCATTCGATTTGGTTAGAAGGGGCTGCTACCAGGTGAAGGGGCGGTCCACTCCGGCCAGTTTGACGCCGGTCAGGGCCGAGGAGTCGAGCGACAGGGCCCGCAGGTCCTCCATCTCCAGGTTGTGAACGCTTGACTTGCCGCAGGCCTTGGCCAGCATGGTGATCTCCATGGTCATGGCGGTCAGGTAACGCGCCACCCGGTCGGCGGCGGGGTCGACATGCAGACGGGTCTCCAAGAAGGGATCCTGGGTGGTGATCCCCACCGGGCATCGGCCGGTGTGGCAGTGGTGACACTTACCCGGGGAGGTGCCGATCTTCTGGTAGTCCTCGAGGTAACGGGGGGAGTTGCACCCCAGCGCCATGAGGGCGGCGGTTCCGATCATCACCGCATCGGCGCCCAGCGCCAGCGCCTTGGCGGCGTCGGTGCCGTTCCGGATGCCTCCGGCCGCCACCAGTTTCACCTCTCCGGACATGCCGCTTTCCTCCAGGGCTTCCCGGGCGGCGGGAATGGCGGTCATGGTGGGGATGCCGGTGTGGTCCAGGAGCAGTTCGGGGGAGGCCCCGGTTCCACCCTCGGCGCCGTCCAGCACGATCACGTCGGCCACCTTGGCGGCCATGGCCACGTCGAAACGGGGGCGGGTGGCACCCAGTTTCACGAAGATCGGGATACGGTAGTCGGTGGCTTCGCGGAGTTCCTCGATCTTGATCAGCAGATCGTCGGCGCCCAGGAAGTCGGGATGCCGCACGGTGGAGCGCTGGTCCACGCCGACCGGCAGGGAACGCATCCGGGCCACCCGGTCGGAGATCTTCATGCCCAACAGCAACCCTCCGGTGCCCGGCTTGGCGCCCTGGCCGATCACGATCTCGATCCCGTCAGCCTGCCGCAGGTGTTCCAGGTCCAACCCGTAGCGGGACGGAGTCATCTGGTAGACCATGGTCTTGGAGGCCTCCCGCTCTTCTGGCAGCATGCCTCCCTCGCCGCTGCAGGTCATGGTGCCCACCTTGGACGCTCCCCGGCCCAATGCCGCCTTGGCGGAGGCGGACAGCGCCCCGAACGACATGGAGGCGATGTAGATCGGGATGTCCAGTTCTATGGGGTTGGAGACCAGGCCCGGTCGGTCGCCCAGCACCGTCTTGGTATCACAACTCTCCCGGTATCCCTCCAGGGGAAGCCGGGTGGCGGTGGCGGGGACGAACACCAGGTCGTTCCAGTTGGCCATCCTCCGGTTGGCAGTGGTGAAGCCCCGGATCTGGTACCGGCCCAGCCTGGACATGGCATGGATGTCGGCGATGTCCTTGGGAGTCCAGCGGATGCTCTCCCCGTGGTCGTAAGAGGTGGGGATGCCCGCCGGTCGACCGTCCACGGCGCCGTCGCGGAGAGCCACCAGATCCTCGTGGGAGAGTCCGTTGGGAGAGTCGTTAATGCTCAGATCATCAGCCATGCGGAGGAGTCCCTACTTTCGAAATACCACAGTCGCTGCCCCGACACGACCTTCTTCCAGTCCCGCGTGGAGTCTGCCAGGCCCAGCCCATCCAGAAGTTCTTCCACTTCTGCCACCTCCTCGGCCGGCGGCTCCACCGGATGGCTGTCCACCCCCAGTGACTTGATGTCGCCAGCCACCCACACGGCGCCCTCCCAGAGGGAGTCGCCGGTGGCGTCACCGGCGTCGCCCAGGGTGATGATCCGGCCGGTGTGAGCCATGAACCCGCTCAGATAGCCGATGTTGCCCTCCACCACGATGTCCCCACCCTTCTGCGCCACCCCGCAACGCGGTCCTGCACTGCCCTTTATATGGATCAGGCCACCCCGCATCGAAGCGCCCACGCTCATCCCCGCATACCCGTCGATGGTGATCTTCCCCCTCGCCATGGCCTCTCCCACCCCCCATCCGCAATCTCCCTCCACATGGATCACGCCGCCGCTGTTGAGCCCGCCGCAGTAGTATCCGACGTTGCCGAGGATGCGCACCGGAGTGTCCTCGGTGAGCGCCACCGCCAGGTTGTGCCGGGAGAGGGGATCGGTGACCACGATCTCGGTGGCGGTGGACGCCAGGGCGCGGATCTCCCGGTTTATCTGCCGAAGAGGTCGGTCTCCGACTTCAACGGTGACCACCGTCATGCGGCAATGGCCTTGGCCGGCCGGCACGCCCAGGTGGTGTATTCGGCGGGCCCGTCGTAATTGATCACCGGATGGTGCTTTCGGTAGACCTTGCGGACCGCCTGCTCTTCGGTGGCGGTGGCCATGTTGCCGTTTTCGGAGATCTCCGCCAGCGGCTTGATGGCCCACCTGTCCTTGGCCATCCCCATCTCGTAGGGGGTGGTGGCCAGGTAGGTGAACACCCCGTCCATCTCGGTGAGGGACAGCTTCAGGGCGTCTTCCAGGGTGAGCCCGCGGCTCATCTGATCGGAGATCCACACCGCGATCATCTCCGAGTCGTTGTCGGTGTAGAACCGGTATCCCTGCCGGGTCAGCCGGTAGCGGGTCAGCCAGTAATTGGTGAGCTGGCCGTTGTGGACGATGGCAATGTCGGGGAACGGGCGCGCCCAGAAGGGGTGCGAGGCGGTGGGGTACACCTTGGACTCGGTTGCCATGCGGGCGTTGGCGATGCCATGGGTGCCGATGTAGCTCCCCAGGTCGTGCTTCTCCATCACCTCTTCGGCGTTGCCCACGTCCTTGACGATCTCCAGGGTTCTACCCACCGACTGGATCTCGAATCCCGCGATGGCGTCGGCCTCCTCCAGCCACTCGGCGAACTCCGCAGTGGGTTCGGACATGGTCATTCTCACCGAGACATGCCGCTGCTTCAAACTGTCCCAGGTGGGGTCGGAGAGAAAGTCCGATCCATAGTCCTTCAGAATGGAATGGAAAGTCTCCAGGTCCTGGTCGAGGCGGCGCCGGTTCATGCTGACCACCCGCACCACGTAACCCTCCGGCAGGGCGGGGCCGTACATGGCGAACCCGGTGGAGTCGCTTCCCCTGTGGGCCATGGCCTGCATCATGGCCACCAGATCGGCCCCCACCGGACCCGGTTCAGAGAGGATTCTTCCTGCTATTCCGCACATGGGTCGGACTCCTTAGGTTCTATTTGATCCACTGAATTCTAGTTGAAGGTCAACCGGCCTTTTTACTCCCCGCAGATCTCGGTGAGACGGAGCAGCAACTGCAGTTGCGCATCGGCCTCGTCCTGGCGGATCGGCACCGTGTAGGGGGGCATGGGCGGGATGAATATGGCGGTAATGGTGCCCGGCAGCGGGATGATCTCCACCCTCTGCCCGTTCGGCCCCAGCAGCAGCCGAACGTGTCTCAATTCCCCCTTCGGAATCAGTTTCCGAACCTCCGAATCGCGGTTGGCCCGATCCGCGGCGGCCTGGGCGAACCCCTCCTGGGAGCGGGTGGTGAAGCGGTTGCGTTTGAAGTGGTAGGCGACGCGCTCCGGCTTCGGGCCGGGGTCTCCCCGTACCGTTACCCACAGGGTGTCCAGCAGTGCTCCGAAGATGCGGACCCGGCCGGTGAATCCCACCGCCATGCGCACCTCGTCGTCCAGCCGGGCTCTTACCTGGCGGTGTCCCTCGGCCACCTCGTAGTCGATGCCGAACTTATCCAACGCCGCCCGGGGCTCTTCCAGAATGCGCCGCCGCCGGGTTTCGTACAGCCCCGACATGCGCCTGCGCATGTTGAACATGGAAGGCTGGCGAGGCTGGGGATCACTCACATCGAAACCATGCGATTCACAGAATCAATGGTATCTGTCGAACCCGGTGGGGACCCACCCCGCCAAGAAAGCGAGGAGGCCCACGCAAGGTGCGTGAGCCTCCTCTCAGAAAGGGTCGGATTGAGAATCAGTTGCGGCGCAACTCCTTTCAGCCTCCCATCCGGGCGGAGCCCTTCAGGGCGTAGGAAATCACCGCCGCGACCAGGGATCCCGCCAGGATCCAGATAGCCATGGGGAGGAAGATTTCGTGAGCCCCGGCGAAGGCCTGATAGATGCCGTAGATGGTGGCTAGAGCCCCGATGATGGGCACTATCAGCGGCAGGCGGAAGGGGCGATCCACATCGGGATCGTTCATCCGGCTGATGATCACCAGCAGGTGGTACACCACGTACAGGATCAACCAGACGTAAGCGCCCGCGAAGATGAGGTCCACCACCGAACTGGCGTAGTTCCCCACGATCACGTAGACGACAGCGGTCGCGATGATGGCCGTCCACGGAGTGCGGTACCGCGGGTGCAGGTACGAAAAGACCCGGGAGAGCGGACCGAAGAAGTGGCCGTTGCGGGAGATCCCGTACAGGATGCGGGGCATGCCGGCATACACGATGGTCATCGAGGCGAAAGTGGCCAGCACGCTGGCTACCGCCATCAAGAGGCGTCCGCCGTCGCCCCAGAACTCGCGTCCCACGAACAACTGGGTGCAGTTGCCCGCACAACCGGAGGCCTCCAGTCCACTCTGCCAGGCGCCGGTCGGGTCGGTGCCGAGCACACCGAAGCCCATGAACAGCGAGGTGGCCAGGATGGCGACCAGGCCCCACACGATGCCCTTGGGGATCATGCGGCCCGGATCCTTGGTCTCCTCGGCGAGGGGACCGACGAACTCGATGCCGATGAACGACCAGATGGCGATGATGAGCCCGGCGGCTATCACCCCCTCGGAGCCGAACCAATCCCACATGCTGAGCCCCGCGTCCCAGTTGCTGGCGCTCCAGCCACCGGTGTTACCGGCGCCGAAGTACCCGAACAGACCGAAGATCCAACGGATGGCGAGCATCACCACCACCACTAGCAACTCCACCCTGGCGAGGATTTGGATCCCCAGCAGGTTGGGGATGATCGCCAGGATGGTCATCCCGATGATCCAGGGGAGCAGGCTTTCTTCCATGATGCTCAGGTCGTCGGAGACGAACAAGGCCCGCAATCCGAAGGCGCCGGCGTTGGTTTCCAGGGCGCCCACGAACCCGAACATCGCATAAAAGGAGAACCCGAGGAAGATTCCCGTTATGGCCGCCTTGGCGCCCTTGCCTCCGAAAGCGGCCGCCCCATAGTCGTAGAGCGCCCCCGCTTTCGGATAGGTCACCGCCAACTCGGCGGCGGACAGGCCCAAGAGCAGATTGATTACAAAAGCCATCACCAAAGCCATGGCAAAGGCAGTGCCGATGCCGATCCACCCCTCAAAGTCCGATACCAGGGTGGAACTGGCTACTACCAGACCGACCCCGGCCATGAAGACATCCCGGGTAGAGAGCGCCTTGATAAGGCCCTGATCTGTACTAGAGGTCAATGGGTCCTCCTTACCGTAGCTACTAATGCTCGGCGAACCACCCGAGTCCGCCTCACTTGGTACCTGAAGGACTATACATATCCGCTCCCCCCGCGCTCAGGAAACCACCGGTTATTTCGGCAAAGCGCGACTGTTCTTTCACTGGGAGAAGCTGGGATTCTTTCACTGGGAGAAGCTGGGATGCCCCTTCAAGTCTCCATCTGGTCGATCAGTAACGCGTCCACTTCGATCTCGACCATCATGCCCTCCACCGTCAGGCCTGCCTCCACACCGGTCAGCACCGGCTCGATTCCCCGGAACCGCTCACCGTGGGCTCTGATGAAACCTCCGCCGGCCGCCGCCATGTCGGACAGAAAGGCGCGGGTTCGCACGATGTCGGAGAGCGACGCTCCCACTTCCGCCAGCGCCTGGTCGATGCGGTCCAGGATGTAGTGAGTCTGGGCATAGGCGTCCCCGGGGGCGTGGAGTTTCCCGCTGGGCTCGACCGCGGTGGTGCCAGCCACGAACACGAAAGGCCCAACCCGCCGGGCTCGAACATAGCTCCCCACTTCTTCGAATCGCCCTCCCCCTCGGGCGGTGCGTATCACAACCATGGAACCGTGCCTTCTTACTCGAAAAAGAGCCGTTCCCCACTCTACTTGACCGGCCTCCACCGGTTCTGGCCTGAAGGGCGGTTGGCCCGCACCGTCCCTGCGGATGAACATGGTACGGGGGCATCGGGTGCTGTGAATCCTGGATAGGGAAGACCTGATAGCTGATGGGGTAAAGTGGTTACAAGCATCCCGGCAACCGACCCACTCATGATCGAGCACCAGCCACAGACAACTTCGGGAATACCTCTAAAGCTCCTGTACGGGCCGGAGGACGTCCCCGATGGGATCAGGGAGGCCTTGTCCACGGTGCCCGGTCAGGCGCCCTATCTTCGGGGCGCTTACCCTCGCATGTACCGCGACCGGGCCTGGAGGATCTTCCAACTCTCGGGTTACGGGAATCCCGAAGACATGAACGAACGGCTCAAATTCCTCTTGTTCGAGGCCGGTGAGACGGGGATCATCATCAAGCACGACCGGATGACCGACGATCACCTCTACGACGTCGATCATCCCGAAATAGTGGAGAGGCGGGAGGATGTGGGCCTGACCGGCACGGTGACGGTGGGCCTGCGAGACTACGAGACCATTCTCTCGGACCTTCCCCTGGAGTCCATCTACGCCAAGCCGGGCGGAGGGGTTCCCCAGTCGGCGGTCTACACCCTGCCGTCCTACTGGTCGGTGGCGGCCCGCCGGGGGATCCCGCTGGAGAAACTGGCCGGAACGGGACAGAGCGACTTCTTCCTCACCTATCTGGGATGTCCCACCAAGGAGCAGATCCCCCCCGAGGCGGCCATCCGCTTCAACCTCGATCTGATCGAGTGGTGCTCCGAGCGCATGCCGCGGTGGGTTCCGGTCTCCGTCGCCGGCTACAATGCTGCGGACAGCGGGTTGTCGGCCCACCAGGAATTGGGGGCGGTGATGGCCAACGCCGTGCAGTACTTGGACATGATCGCCGAACGCGGCAGGGTGGACGTGGAGCGTCTTGCCCACCGCATCGGCGGGGTCAATTTCCGGGTCTCCATGGAGGTGTTCGAGGACGCCGCCAAATTGCGGGCGGCCCGCAAGATGTGGTCGGACCTGCTGGGACAGCGTTACGGGATCACCAGCGAGAAGGCCCGGCAGATGAGAATCCACGTGGTGACCGCCGGCAGCGCCATGACCTACCAGGAGCCGTTCAACAACATCGTGCGGGGGACGCTGATGGCGCTTTTCTCGGTGCTGGGGGGCACTCAGTCTCTGGGTGTGTCCGGTTACGACGAGGCCATGTCGATTCCCTCCGACCACGCCCATCTGATGTCCATCCGCATCCAGCAGATCCTCCAGAACGAGATAAACCTGCGGGAGGTTGCTGATCCGCTGGGGGGCAGTTACTACATCGAGTCGCTCACCGGCGAACTGGAGCAACGGGGCTGGGACTTCTTCGAACAGATCCAATCCCGCGGAGGCTTTCTGGCGGTGTTGGACGACGGGTTCCTGTTGGAATGCGCCGAGGAGAACAACCAGCGGATAGCTTCGGGGATGGAATCGGGAGAGCGGGCCGTCGTCGGAGTCAACACCCACACCATTGACGACCCGATCATGGAAGTGGAAGCGTTCGAAGGCCGTTCGGGGGCCCAGACTTGGGAGATGGCCATGGAACGCCTTTCCGACCTTCGCCGCACTCGTCACCGGCGGGGGGCGATGGACGCCCTTCACCACCTCGAAGACGTGTGCCGTAACGAGTCGGTGAATGCCATTCCCGCCTTCATGGAAGCGGTGATGGCAGATGCCTCCATCGGGGAGATCGGAGATGTGTTGAGGGAGACCTTCGGTGACTGGCAGGCGCCGATCAGTGTCTGATCACTCGCAGCCTCCTGCTCGGGTGCTGGTCGCCAAGAGCAGCCTGGACGGCCATTGGCGTGGGGTGGCGGTGGTCTCCCGGGCACTGCGGGAGGCGGGTTTCGAGGTGATCCTGGGCGGAATGCTCCGCCCCAGCGAGATCGCCAGTGTGGCGGCGGCCGAGGATGTGGACCTGGTGGGCATCAATGTGGGCGGCCGGGTGGAGGTGGTGGAGAGGGCCCTGGACGAGATGGAGTCGGCGGGAGTCGGGGACATCCCGGTGTTCGTGGGGGGGACCGTTCCACCCCAGGCCATCCCCCGTCTGACCGGCCGTGGAGTGGAGGTTTTTCCGCCCGGAAGTTCGTTGGGCGCCATAGTGGATTCGGCACGCCGTCTCACAGGACGAAACATCCCTACAGGCGGACTTTCCTAGCGCCTGTTCTGGTAGTTTTAACGGCTAAATCCCCACTAGAGCAGGAGATACTTCAATGGTGATGACCCCGAGCGAAGCCATGGTCGAGACCCTTCGGACCGAGGGCGTGACCGATGTGCCAGGAATTGTCGGATCGGCTTTCATGGACGCGCTCGACCTGTTTCCCGCGGCCGGCATCCGGTTTCTGCCGGTGCGGCATGAGCAGAACGCGGCTCACATGGCCGACACCTACGCCCGGGCCACCGGGCGTCCCTCGGTCTGCACCGCTCAGAACGGCCCCGGCATCACCAACATGGTCACCGGGATAGCGGCGGCCTACCACGCCCACTCGCCCGTGGTGATCATCACACCGTCGGCCACCTCCGGATCGGTGGGGCTGGATGGATTCCAAGAGGTGGAGCAACTGTCGATCTTCCGCAGCATCACCAAGTTCCAGTTGCAGGTTCCCCGTCCCGACCGGATGGCAGAATCGATGAGAACCGCCTTTCGGATGGCCATGGCCCATCTGGGTCCCGTGCAAGTCGACGTTCCCCGGGACTTCTTCTACGGGGAGTCCGGCGAGCAGATCCTGGATCCCAACCAGTATCGCTCCGAAGATCGGGGCGCCGGCGATCCTGCCCTGCTGGACAGGGCTGCCGCCCTCCTGTCGGAAGCCCGCAACCCGGTGATCGTGGCCGGGTACGGCGTGGTGCTGTCGGACGCCTACGGGGAGACCGCCCGGTTGGCCGAGCAACTCAACGCTCCGGTGGCCACCTCCTATCTCCACAATGACGCCTTCCCCTCCACCCATCCCCTGGCGGTGGGGCCCCTGGGATACATGGGTTCCAAGGCCGCCATGGAACTGCTGTCGGAAGCCGACGTGGTGCTGATGCTGGGCTGCCGCATCAATGTTTTCGGAACGGTGCCCCAGTACGGTCTCGATTTCTATCCACGTTCGGCCAAGGTGGTGCAGATCGACATAGACCCCGAGCAGTTGGGCCGCTCCAAGCCCATCGAGTTGGGGATCATCGCCGACGCCCGCCAAGCCGCCCACGCCATCTCGGCACGCTTGTCCGCCGGCGGGGACCGTCCTGTCGACCAGGCGCGGTTGGATCATGTCGCTGACGCCAAGGCCCGCTGGGAGAAGGAACTCTCGGCGCGTTCGGCGTCCGACTCCACTCCCATCAGCCCACGCAGGGCGCTGAGCGAGTTGTCGGCTCAGCTCACCGACGACACCTTCGTCACCACCGACATCGGCAACATCTGTTCGGTCTCCAACGGCTACCTGCATTTCACCAAGCCGCGCCGGTTCATGGCTGCCATGGGATTCGGGAACTGCGGATTCGCCTATCCGGGGGCGCTGGGCGCCAAGCTGGCCTCGCCGCAGTCCCCGGTGGTGGCCATCGTCGGGGACGGGGCGTGGGGGATGAGCCTCAACGAAGTGATGACCGCGGTGGAGGAGGACCTGCCGGTCACGGCGGTGGTCTTCAACAACCAGCAGTGGGGAGCGGAGAAGCGCAACCAGATCGACTTCTACGATGATCGCTACGTGGGCACCAACATCGGTCACCAACTGGGAGGGTTCAATTTCGCCGACATCGCCACTGCCATGGGTGGGCGGGGGATCAGGGTCACCGACCCCGCCGATCTCAAGGACGCCTTCGGGGAAGCGATCGATCCCGAAATAGCCACCGTGGTGGAAGTGATGGTCGACCCTGAGGAGTTGGCCGAGCCCTTCCGGCGCGACGCCCTTCAGCAGCCGGTCCGGCACCTGGAACGCTACCGGCACCTGGCCGCCAAGATTTAGATGAGGAGAATGTCGAAATGACCACCACTGTGACCACCAATGCCCTAGCGCACACCGCTTTGCATTTCACTCCCGGAGCGATGTGGCGAAGCGGAGCAGCGCCGATCTGGGTTCGAGGTGAAGGCATCCGCATCTGGGATCAGGATGGGAACTCCTTCATCGACGGTCTGGCCGGGTTGTTCTCCGTCCAGATCGGCCACGGCCGTGCGGATATCGCCGCGGCCGCCGGAGAGCAGATGAAGACCTTGGCCTACATGCCCTCCTGGTCGGCCACCACCCCGGTCACTATCGAGGCGTCCAATCTGATCGCCTCCCTGGCGCCGGGCGATCTGGATGTGGTGTTCCTGGTCTCCTCCGGCTCCGAGGCGGTGGAGTCCGCCATCAAGTTCTCCCGCCAGTACCACTCGGCCCGCAACGAGCCCCGCCGTGTGAAGGTGATAAGCCGCTACCTGTCCTACCACGGGACCACGATGGGCGCCCTGTCGGCCACCGGCCTGCCGGGTATCCGGGAGGCCTACGGTCCGCTGCTGTACGGATTCCGCAAGGTCGCCAACACGCTGGGTTTCGACGACGGAGTGGCGGCGGCGGCCCGGGTGGAGGAGGCCATCATCGAAGAGGGCCCCGAGACGGTGGCCATGGTGCTGGCCGAACCGGTGCAGAACGGGGGCGGGTCGATCGTACCCCCGGCCGGATACTGGCAGGAACTGCGACGCATCTGCGACAAGTACGGTGTGTTGCTGTGTGCCGATGAGGTGATCAACGGGTTCGGCCGCCTTGGAGAGTGGTTCGGTTCGGGGCTGATGGGGGTGGTGCCCGATCTGCTGACCTTCGCCAAGGGCGCCACGTCTTCCTACGCGCCGATCGGAGGACTGCTGATCCGCGAGCCGGTCTTCGAAGAGCTGATGGACTCTCACATCGGCACTTTCAACCACGGCGCCACCTGGGGAGGCCATGCCGTGGTGGCTGCCACCTCGGTTGCCAACCTGACCGCCATGCGCGACGAGGATGTGGTGGGCAACGTCCGGAACCTGGGCGGGTACTTCCGAGAGAAGTTGGAGCGGATGGCCGCCGGGCACCGGATGGTCAGCGATGTTCGTGGAATCGGGTTCTTCTATGCGGTGGAACTGACCGCTGACCGGGAGACCGGGCGGAGATTGACCCCCGAACAGGCGGATGTCTTGTTGAAGAAAACCTTGCCTCCCCTCATGATGGAGGAGGGGCTCTACACCCGCGCCGATGACCGCGGAGAGCCGAAGATTCTCCTCTGCCCGCCCTTGATATCCACCCGTTCTGACATCGACGCCATGGTGTCGATGGTCGACCGGACCCTGGACAAGGCCGGCGCCATCGGCTGGTAGCCCCACTTCCGATACGATTTGCGTCAAACGTTTCTAGATACGATTTGTGAAACACGTCTGAATAGCCACCGGGAGCCGTCTTTATGAGCATCACCAACATCGCCGAGGTTGTCCGGCGCCACGCCTCCGGACAACCGGACAAGATCGCTTTGGTCTACGGATCTGAGGAAGTCACCTTCGCGGAACTCGACGCCCGTTCCAGCCGGACCGCCAACGCCATGGCGGCGGCCGGGGTGGGACACGGGGACCACGTTGGGTTTCTGGACAAGAACTGCATGGAGTTCTTCGACTTTCTGTTCGGCGCTGCGAAGCTGGGCGCGGTGCACGCCGGCATCAACTGGAGGCTGGCGCCCCGGGAGATCACCGGAGTTGTCAACGACGCCGAGATCAAGCTGCTGGTGGTCGGCGAGGAGTACGTCCCCATCCTGGACGAGATCGTCGACAGCTTCACCACCGTGGAGAAGATCCTGGTGGTGGGCGGCCACGACACCCACCAGTCTTTCGAGGACTGGCGCGACAGCCACCCCGACGCCGATCCCGGAGGGGGCGCCCAGGGAGACGACACCGTGTTCCTGCTGTACTCCTCGGGCACCACCGGGTTCCCCAAGGGCGTCATGATCCCCAATGATGCTTTCATGGAGTTGAAGCGGGCCTGCTCTCCGATGTGGGGCTTCGACGGCGACTCGGTGAATCTGGTCAACCTGCCCATGTTCCACATCGGCGGGGTGGGATGGTCGTGCCTGGGGTTGTACAACGGCAACACCTCCATCATTGCCCGGGACAACATCCCGCAGCTACTGGTGGATCTCACCGTGAACCACCGGGTCACCAACGCTTTCCTGGTGCCGGTGCTCCTGCAGTTCATGCTGACGGTGCCCGGCGTGGAGGACGCCGATTTCTCGGCGCTGAAAACCATTGTCTATGGCGGGTCTCCCATCTCCGAAGAGGTTCTCAACAAGTCAATCGAGGTGCTGGGCTGCGAGTTCGCCGGGGCCTACGGTCTCACCGAATCCTGCAACGGGGTCACCACGCTGTTCCCCGACGAGCATGATCCGGGCGGTCCCTACGCCTACCGGATGCTGTCGGTGGGCCGCCCGCACCCGAATGTGGAACTGCAGATCGTGGACCCGGTCTCCACCGAACCGCTGGGAGTCGACGAGGTGGGAGAGATATGGCTGCGTTCTCCCCAGTTGATGAGCGGTTACTGGAAGAACCCGGAGGCCACCGCAGAGACCGTCAACGCCGAGGGTTGGATGCGCACCGGAGACGCCGGGTCGGTCGACGCCGACGGGTTCGTCTACATCCGGGACCGCATCAAGGACATGATCATCTCCGGTGGTGAGAACATCTATCCGGCCGAGGTGGAGAACGCCTTGATGGAACATCCTGGGATTGCGGATGTGGCGGTGATCGGGGTCCCCAGCGCCAAGTGGGGCGAGACGCCTCGAGCGGTGATCGTCGCCGCCGGGGATGAGGCCCCCAGCGAGGCCGAGGTCATCGAATTCTGCCGCAGCCGGATCGCCCATTACAAGTGCCCGACTTCGGTGGGGACCATCGACACGATTCCCCGCAACCCGTCGGGGAAGATCCTCAAGGGCGATCTTCGGGATATGTACCTGGCCGAAAAGGGTTAGGGGAGGCGCGGTCATGCACCTGGGAGTGGTATTTCCCCAGATCGAGATCGGCGCCGACCCGGGGGTGGTGCGGGCCTTCGCGGAGACCGCCGAAGGGCTCGGCTACGACTCGATCCTCACCTACGAGCATGTGTTGGGGGCCGACCCTGCCCGCCATGCCCTGGTTGGGCCCTACACCCATATGGATGCCTTCCACGAGCCTTTCGTGCTGTTCGGGTACATGGCCGGGATCACCACCACCATCGAGCTTTGGCTGGGGGTGCTGGTGCTGCCGCAGCGGCAGACCGCCCTGGTGGCGAAGCAGGCGGCGACCCTGGACATCCTTTCGGGAGAACGTTTCACCTTGGGCGTGGGAGTGGGCTGGAACCAGGTGGAGTACCACGCGCTGGGGCAGGACTTCCGCACCCGGGGCCGTCGGTTCGAAGAGCAGATCAGGTTGCTGCGCATGCTTTGGGGGCAGGATCTGGTCACCTTCGAGGGCGAGTTCGATCAGATGGAGGCGGCCGGGATCAACCATCGCCCCAACCGGCAGATTCCCCTGTGGATCGGGGGATGGGCCGACCCGGTGCTGCGACGGATCGGTCACTGGGCCGACGGTTGGCTGGCTTCGGCCGGTTCACCCAAGACCGCTCATCTCCCGGACCGGACCGGCAACCCCGTGGGTCTGGCGAACCGGATGAAGCTGGTGGAGGCCGCGGCTCGAGAGAAGGGACGGGACCCGTCAGAGATCGGAGTGGGGATGCTGATCGGGGACGTGGGTTTCGAGGGACTGGTGCCCTGGGATCCTGCCGAGTTCGCCCATCGCACCAGGGTGTGGGAGGACGCCGGGGTCACTCATAGCTTCTTGGGGACGCTCGGCCAGGACTTCACCCCCGCCCAGCACATCGCCGCCATGGAAGAATTCATGGTGGCCTACCGCCATGGCGGGTGATTGGCGCCCGGGCGGCTCCGCCCGTTAGATTGGTGAGCCTATGAACCGCATACCTGTGCTCGAAGGATCCTTCGTTTCCGAACCCGAGCCCGCCCTGGTGGGAAGCCGGTGCCGTTCCTGCGAAACGGTGGCCTTTCCGGCCAGCTTCACCTGCCCCAATCCCCGCTGCATGGATAAGGATGTGGCGCCTGCCCCGCTTTCCCGCACCGGGCGGCTGGCAAGTTGGACGACCGTCCACTTTCCGCCTCCGCCGCCTTTCGTGGCGCCCGACCCCTTCGTTCCGATCACGGTGGTGGAAGTGGAATTCGCCTCCGAGGGCATCCAGGTGGTGGGTCCCCTGACTGGGGCCGGGGCTGATGAGTTGAGGATGGGCATGCCGATGGAGACGGTGGTGGAACCGTACTACGCCGACCGCGATGGAGAAGTGATCGGCTGGAAGTTCCGGCCCGCTGAGGAGAGCAACGATGACTGATGTGATAGTGGCTGGAGTGGGCTTGCACCCTTGGGGGAAGTTCCCTCACAAGAGTTGGGTGGAGATGGGCGCCGAGGTGGCGCTGGAGGCGGTGAAGGACGCCGGCGTCGAATGGACGGACGTGGAGGCGATGGTGTCGGGCGCCATGCAGTGGGGAGGATCGACCGGGATGAGGTCGGGTAACACCATCTCGGCGGCGCTAGGAGAAACGGGGGTTCCCATCGCCAACATCAACAACGCCTGCGCCTCGGGTGGGTCTTTGATGAGGGCCGCCTATGCGATGATCACCTCGGGAATGCACGACTCGGTGCTGGTGATCGGGACAGACAAGTCTCCCAAGGGGTACTTTCCGAGCGTTCCGGTGTTGGCTGATGAGCCCCAGCCTCCGGTGGACATGGTCCGCTGGCAGGTGGGAATTCCCAATCCCGCCTATTGGGCTTTGGAGATGCGCAAGCGAATGGAGGCTTACGGATCCACCGAGGAGCATCTCGCCAAGGTGAAGGTGAAGAACTCCAGGCACGGGGCCCTCAATCCCTATGCCCGGTATCGGAAGGAGTTCAGTCTCGAGCAGGTGCTGGCCTCTCCGATGGTGTGCGATCCCTTGAGGTTGCTGGAGATCTGCGCAACTTCCGACGGCGCGGCGGCGGTTCTGCTGGTGAGCGACGCCAAGGCCCGGCGGCTAGGCGTCAACCCGCCCATAAAGCTGGCGGCATGCTCCCTGGCCAGTGGCGAGTTCGGTGATCCCACCATCCGCATCCCGTTGCTGTCGGCCGCTTCTGACGATGCCGCCAGCGCTCCCCTTCTATCGGAGAGTCGCCTGGCGGCGCAAATGGCTTACGAGCAAGCCGGGTTGGGCCCCGAGGACATGGACTTCGTGGAACTGCCCGACAACTCCTCCTGGCACGAGTTGCAGTACCTGGAAACCATGGGCTTCTGCGATGAGGGCGAGGCCGAGCACCTGTTGGACAAGGGCGCCACCACCCTTGGTGGAGAGTTGCCGGTCTGCCCGAGTGGAGGCTTCTCATCCTTCGGAGAGGCCACCATGGCACAAGGGATCCTTCAGATAGTGGAAGTCACCTGGCAACTTCGCGGCGCCGCCGGCGCTCGCCAAGTGGAAGGGGCCCAAAAGGCCATAACAGAGGTCTACGGCGCCCAGGCCAACAACTCCGCCTGCATCCTGACCACCTAGAGCCTCCAAGCCCTGCCCTCGTGGTCGAAACGACCCGCCCCTGCCTTGCGCCGACACATCCATTCGGCACGGGTGGGAAAAAACCGAGGGTCAAAGGGTTGATTTGTGTCCCAGGTCCGTTCCATACTGATCATCAGTCGAAAACACCTACCAGTCTGACCCGACGTCGTTCAGACCGGTGCAGGGATCATATCTCCAAACACGCCCCAACAGGGGACTGGCAAGGCGCGTTTGGCTGCAATGGTGGTGGTGGCGGGGGCGGGCCCAAACGGTGAAGAGTTGCCAGCGATTGTCGCGAGTCAGTGCTTTGCAGGGGAAGGGTCTCACACCTGCGAGACTGTTGTGCCTTGAAGGGCGCCCGGGATCCTTGTTTCCCGATCATTTGCTTTGTCTGACGGTACGGCGGCGTCGGCGGGAGTGGCGTTGGTTGGTTTGGCGGGGGGAGCGTCCAGGCTGTTTGGGTGGGCGGTTAAGATGTTGCAAGCCGTTTGGTCGGAGCATCCTCAAAGGAGTTGACCCGAAGACTGTTCTAAGCCTGGATCCACCGGTGGTTTGTGGGGTGGGTGGGGGTGAAATGCGGTGAAGTGCCTCTCTGACCTGGGAGAATAGCTGTTATCAAAGACCGCTAGGACCCAGGCAGAGGAGGCACTTGTTGTGAACAGGATACCTGATATTGACCGGTTGGATGTGAGGTTCGATGAGGGGTCGTTGGTGGCCGACGCGGGGTTGTTGGTAGCGGCAAGTTTGTTGTCCCGTTTGGGTTTGGAACGGTTGGTGGACGACACGGTACGCATGGACGGCAGACCGGGCGGTGCCCGTCCGGGTCGGAAGGTGTTGTCTTTGGTGGCGTCGATGCTGTGCGGCGGCACTCATATCGATCATGCTGATCGGCTGCGGTCCGGTTCCACCCGGAGGGTGCTGCCGTTTCGGGTGATGGCCCCGTCCACGTTGGGAACGTTTCTGCGTTCTTTCACGTGGGGTCATGTCTGCCAGTTGAACAAGGCCCTGGGAGTCTTGTTGAAACGGGTGTGGTCCCTACCGGGCGCCGGTCCCGGCGACCGGCCGCTGGTCATCGATGTTGACTCCACCATTTGTGAGGTGTCGGGCAAGAGCAAGGAAGGCGCTTGCTATGGTCACACCCAAGTGTTGGGATATCATCCGCTGATAGCCGCGAGGGCGGACACCGGGGAGATCGTTCATCATCGCCTGCGCAAGGGCTCCTCGCAGAAGGGAAACACCCGTTTTATGGTCGAGACGGTCAACCGGGTGAGACGGGCCGGAGCTACCGGTCCGATCACCATACGGGCCGACAAAGGCTTTTGGTCCCGAAAAACGGTACGGAAGCTGGAAGGGATGGGAGTGGAGTGGTTCATCGCTATCCCACGATATCCCAACGTCAAACAGGCGATAGGACACCTGGACGACACCGATTGGGTTGATATCGGCTACACCCCCGACGGGGAGGCGCAGGTGGCCGAGACCATGATTGTCACCAAGATCGACAAAACAGAGCACACGGTGCGTCTGATTATCAGACGCACCCGCTTGGCCGATGCCGAGCAGCAGCCGCTGTGGAAAGATTGGCGACATCACACGTTCGCCACCAACAGCGACCTGCCTGCGACAGAAGCCGACCGGACGTACCGCAACCATGCCCGGGTGGAACTGGGCATCCGCGATTTGAAACATCACACCGGACTGGCTCACTGCCCATCAGGGCAGTTCTTCGCCAACGCCGCCTGGATGGCCGCCGCGGTGATCGCCCACAACCTGTACCGGTGGATCAACCACCACACCGGCCAAGGTTCCCCCCAACAGCTCACCAACGGCAACACCGTCCGCAACCGACTGTTCAAACTGCCCGGAAGAATCGTCAACCACGCAGGACAACTGATACTCCGCCTTCCCGCCAGATGGCCATGGGCCACCACCTACCACACCACCCTCACCGGCATCCGCAACCTCCCCCAACTCTGCTGACCCGCCCCCAGACATCCGCCAAAACCAACACAAAGACGACCCCTCCACAGGATCAGCGCGTCCCCACCCACGCCCTG
>MPNA01000032.1 GCA_002238785.1 bacterium OM1 bin76
GATAACGGGCATGGCCGCCCTCAGCAGGCGGCGCGGTGCGGAGATGGCCTCATTCAGTTTCACCGATTCACTCTCCTTCCCGGCGTTTCACTTTCCCGGCGTTTCATTCAGTGTTTGCCATTCTTCCACGCTCATTAACACAATCCTACCAGAAATCGGCCTCTTGGTCAATATCAATGGGCCGGGCCGCGATGTTCCCGAGTCTTTGGAAGGGGTGCTGAGTGCATGCAGCAGCGGATGGGAGGGGAGGAGAGACCGGCTAAGTCTTGGCCTGGATGACGACGCGACCGCCGTCCTCGACGTCGATGTTCAGATTGTGGCTGTCCAGCATGGACATTCCCGGCAGTGGGGTTGCATCCGCTTCATCAGCATCGACAAACCTCGGGTGGCCGTCCCAGAGCGCCGTCATCCCGTAAGTGTCGAATATATCCCGGCTGCCATTGGCAAGGACCAAGCTCTTCTGCCCCAACCTTTTCGTCAACGTCCCAACGGTCAACAGTCCTGCGTCCGAAACCAGCGACTCGTCATCGAACACCACCCTCAACCGGTCAACATCCTTCGGTATCCTGTTCACCACAAGTGCCTCCTCTGCCTGGGCAACAGCCGTCTTAGATAACAGCTATTCTCCCAGGTCAGAGAGGCACTTCACCGCATTTCGCCCCCACACCACCCCCAAAGCACCGGTGGATCCAGGATAAATACCGGGCGAGATTTAGACTCGACGGCATGTCAACCAGCCCCTCTTGGCTGATAGCCGCCGTCTTAGGCTCTGTCCTATTGATGTTCGCCACAGCCTGTGGAGAAGGGGACACCGCAGCCGGTTCGCCCACCTCGGCCGCCCCAACCGACGACCCGGCTACCACTGCTCCCGCGACCACTGCCACTCCCGAGACCACCCCAACCGAGGATCCTTCCCCCCAGGATGCCACAGATCCCACCACTTCCACCACCCTCGCCCCGGAGTCCGCGGTGGAAATCAGCCAAGGGTGTCCCCCACCGCCCGACACACCACCAATAACCCGTCCCCTGTCAGAGAACAATCCCCATACCCCTCCCTCTCACCTGGAGGACGCCGCAGCGCTATGGCCCACTGACTGGTCCCGGACCACCATCGACCTCGAAGAACTGAGCCTGGGAATCCGTGCCCGCGATCCCCGCGATCTGATCCCACCCATCGACCGACCCGTCTTCGTGGACGTCGGCGTGGCGCAGGAGTGGCTCTCCGATCGGGATCCAGGAATGCTGGTCAGGGTTGATGACCATGCCCGGTTCTACCCCCTGCGGGTGCTGACCCGGCACGAGATCGTCAACGACCGCTTCGGCGACCGTCCGGTCACCGTCACCTACTGTCCGCTGTGCAACACTGCGGTTGCCTTCGACCCGGTGGTGAACGGGACCCACCTTCGTTTCGGAGTCTCGGGACTGTTGCGAAACTCCGACCTGGTGATGTGGGACCTGGAGACCACCTCGCTGTGGCAGCAAATCACCGGAGAACCGCTGGTGGGGACCTACGCCGGTGAATCACCCCTGGCATATGTTCCATCGGCGATCGTGGCCTTCTCGGAGTTCGCAGAATCCAATCCCGGCGGGTGCGTACTCGGTCCGGACCAAGCCTTCGGCATCTCTTATGGAACCAACCCGTATGTTGGATATTCCTCCTCCGCCCGGCCTTTCCTGTACAGCGGTGACCTGGATGATCGACTTCCAGCCCTGTCACGAGTGGTAGGAGTGAATATCAACAACGAAAACAAGGCCTACTCCTTCGGAGATTTGGAGGC
Organism: bacterium OM1 bin76; assembly: GCA_002238785.1. Lineage (GTDB taxonomy): Bacteria > Actinomycetota > Acidimicrobiia > Spongiisociales > ZC4RG35 > Bin76. The sequence goes on from MPNA01000032.1 coordinate 1,779, forward strand.
GGTCCGGGTCATCAACGACACGTTGGACTCGGTGCCGATCGTGGTGCTGTGGGGGGCGGCCCACACTGCGGACGCTCTGGACAGATCGTCGATGCCCGACAGCCAGGCCATCGGGACTGCAGTGGCCTACATTGCGACGACCGGAGAAAGGGCTCTCACCTTCACTGCTTCGGGGGAGGATCTGTTCACCGACGCCCAGACCAACAGCACCTGGAACCTGTTGGGAGAGGCCATCGATGGTCCGCTGACCGGTACGCAACTGGAGTTTGCCCCGCATCGCAACGAGTTCTGGTTCGCATGGTTCGCATTCTTCGGCGCCACGGGAGAACTCTGGGAAGCCTCCTGAAGGGGACCCTACTGTGGCGCGCGCCGAGACTCATTCGGGGTGGGTACCTACCCGAACGCCGGTTCCTTCGCCGACAAGTGTCGCGTGGTAAAGCGCTGGTTCCCAACTCCAACTTCGGTCTGCGAATGGGTCGGCAACCGTCACCGGGAAACCCCTTCACCCCAAGGCGCGGTCCAAGGCTTCGATCAGGCGATCGACCTCGCCTTCCGTGGTGTAGTGAATGAAAGACATCCTAAGCACGCCCGGGTCCGGAGGGATTCCCATCTCCTCGAGCAGGCGGGGAGCGTAGAAGTCTCCGTTCCCCACCATCATCCCACTGCGGACCAGGGACGCCGCCACCGCACCCACCGACCGATGCCGCGGGACTATGGAGACGGTGGGCGCTCGCCACCTGGCATCAACCGGACCGGCCACCCGGACATCTTCTCGAGCGGCCAGAAAGTCAAGCAACCTCCCCAGAAGCCTCGTCTCGTGGGCCCGGAACATGTCATGCACGGCACGGCCTCGCTCCACCGGGGAGGCCGGTGGCCCACCATGGTGGGCGTATAGGTCTTCCAGGTATTCAACGATTCCCGCACAGGCCGCGATCTGGGCATGGTCGGGCCCGGCAGGTACCAACTTGTGGCGTAGGTCGTCGGCCACGAAGTAGTGGCCCTCGTTGCCGAGTTGATCGGCGAGATCTCGGCGGACGAACATCACCCCCTGATGCGGGCCCCAGGTCTTGTAGCCGGAGAAGAGATAGACATCCACCCCCAAACTCCCCAGATCGGGGAGTCCGTGCGGAGCGTAGGACACCCCGTCCACCACCACCCTCGCCCCAACCGCCGAGGCCCGGGCGACTACCTCTGCTACCGGGTTGATCGCAGCCACCACGTTGGAGGCGTGCGGGAAAGCCACCAACCGGGTGCGTTCGGTGAGTAGTTCATCGAGGTCACCAATCTCCAAGGTTCCCGACGCGGGATCGACTCGCCACTCCCGGACCGTGATCCCGGTCGACGCCAGACGCCTCCACACCCCGGCGTTGGCTTCATGGTCCTGGGTTGAGGCAACGACCTCGTCTCCCTCCCGCCACACCGATCGGAACGCCCGGGCCAGAACATAAGTGTTCTGCGAGGTGGATGGTCCGAAACAGATCTCATCCTCTCCCACGCCCATCCACCCCGCCAGTTGCTGGTAGGACTCTTCCATGGCCGAAGCGGCCCTCACCGACAACGGGAAACTGTATTCGGGTTGAACCTTGGTGTGGCGATAGAAGCCGGTCAGCCGATCGATGACCTGCCGGCATGCGTAGGATCCACCGGCATTCTCGAAGTGGGCCCATCCGCTGATGCGGTCGTCCGAGAAAGCGGGAAACTGATTGCGGGCGTACTCAACGTCGAGGGGTCCCAAGAGTGCCTCCAATGCGGGCGTGGCATGTCCAAGTCTGCCAGATCAGCGTAACGACCAATCAGATAGCTGCGGGGGATACCCACGGTACGAGGTCTGCCAAGCGGCCCCATCCCCGGTCTCCACGCTCCCCGTCCCTATTAGGCTGGGCGAGCCAGTGGAGAGAAGGCATTGAAGCTGCGGGATCGGATCAATGGCGGCTTGCTGGGAGTGGCTGTCGGCGATGCTCTCGGAGCGACATTGGAGTTCATGCACCCCGACGAGATCCGTCGAAAGCACGGCGTCCATCGGGAGATCACCGGCGGCGGGCCGTTCGGGTGGCGTCCCGGCCAGGGAACCGACGACACCGACCTCACCTGGGCAGTGCTGGCTTCCTATCTGGATGGACCATTCACACTGGAAAGGGCCGCGGAGAACATGCTCGACTGGTTCTACTCCAGACCTGCGGACATCGGTGGCGCCACCGCAGAGGCGCTGCGGCGGCTGCACAGGTCTCGTGATCCCCGTTCCAGCGGCGCCACCAGGGAGTCCTCCTGCGGGAATGGGTCACTGATGCGGTGCATCCCTACGCCGCTGGCCCGCGCCAAGGCCACCGTCCGCCGGCGAGAATTGGCCGAGATCTCCGCCATCACTCACGCCCACGTGGTGTGCCTGGACAGTTGCGTTGCATATGGCGAGATCGTCAACGCCTTTTTGGAAGGAGAAGACGTTGCCGCCGCCCTCGACGCCGCCAAGGCGTTGGACCTGCATCCCCGGGTCAGAGACACCCTCGACATCGATCCTCGGTTGCCGGTGCACCGTCTCCGCACGTCCGGATACGTGATCCACTCCCTGGGATGCGCGGTGTGGGCCATCCAACAGGATGCCACCTTCGAGGAGGTGGTGGTGGCGCTGGTGAACCGCGGTGATGACACGGACACCACCGGGGCGATAGTCGGCGGCCTGGTGGGCGTCCTCCAGGGAGTTGCAGCCATACCATCCCGGTGGCTGGACAAGCTTGAGTACCACGACCGTTTGGTTGCCGCGGTCCCCGTCCTCGTGGCTCTGCGCAGTCAATAGACCGGGCCATTGGACTGGCAAGGCAGACCTGTCGCTGGCCGGGATTCAAGACCCATCCAGTGAGCCACAGCAGACACCGACTCCGCCTCCCGGACCAGTTCCACAGTACGCCGACAGGACTTCTCCGCAAGCAACAGGCAACAAGATCTCCTCTCCTCGCTGCCACCCAGACCAGTGCCCGCTGGCGCGAAAGACCACTGCGTGGACACTCCAACAGTCTCCTGACAGACGGCATGATGCCGATCACCGAAATCCACTCCCTACTTAAGTGGGCCCCTGGGCCGGGGCGGGTCTGACCCGACTGAATCTCAGCTTGGTGCCTTTTCTTAGATCTGTCGGCCTGCTCCCGGCTCAGACCTGATCATTGAAGGTAGCGGACAACCAAGTCTGGTGATACCCGGCAGCAAAACCACTATGGCTGATCTTGACTGGCTGAGAGCCGAGGGCCTGGACAGGAGCATCCTCGGCGCTCGGCAGGATGGTGTCCCGGTCATAGGCATCTGCGCCGGCTTTCAGATGCTGGGCACCAGACTGTTGGACCCCCACCGAAGGAATGGGCGATCCGGCCGCTGCGATGGGAGAACAGGGCCACGCCGGGAAGCATGAGTCCTCCAACCGATGTCAACGGTCAGACGTCTACTACGACCGTGGTTCCCATCTTGTCGTGCCAGCCCTGGCGCCGGTCATCCCACAGCAGCGAGATATACACCAGCAGGGACAGCAACCCCCCGGCCACGGGGATGAGAGCCAGCAATCCGGGAAGGACCCAGCGTCCCAGGGCCTTCCCCCAGCCGGGGACTCCCCCGTCCTCTGCCCGCACCACCATGATGTTCATGGCCATCTTGCCAAGTGTCTGTCCTCTGACGGCGATCAGCGTCGGCTCGTACAGGAGGAAGAGAATCGAAAAGAGCGCCAACCCGCCGAATCCCACGAAGAGAGCCATCCCCGCCAGTGCATCTTCGTCGGTTTCAGATCCCAACACGACGCCGACGAATCCCACGATGGCCAGAACGACGACTATGAACACGATAATGACTATGTCGATGATCCTGGCCACCAGTCTCTTGCCGGGGGAGGCAAGATCCCTCACCTCTCCATTGCCCAGGGTGACCCGCCCGGTCATAGCACGCGGTTCGGTCATGATCTCTCCTTTGTCTCACTGAAGCTTGGGAACACACACCATGCTACCGGAAGGTTTGGGATCCAGGCACTGGAGTGGCTACCTTATTTCAGGCGCCAGACCGGCCGCCTTGGCCACCTTTTCATACCAGACGGTCAGGGTGTCAATTGTCTCATGGGCGTTGAGTCCGCTGGGATTGGGAACCACCCACAACTCGGCCCCTTCAAGGGACTCCCGCTGCAGACCTGATGAAGCCCCGGGCCGGCGGAACGCGGTTCGATAGGCGGTGATCCCCACCACCGCCACCACCCGGGGACGCCAGTGCCTCACCTTCTCTGAGAGCACCGTGGCCCCCGACCGAAGTTCCGCCGCCGAGAGTTCCGCGGCGCGTGCAGTAGCCCGTTCTACCAGGTTGGTGATGCCGACTCCCCGCTCCCTCAGGTGCCGGTGGTCATCGGCGGTGAACCCCCTCTCCCTGGAGACCTCATAGCCGGTGACACCCGCTCGATAGATAGCCGGGTAGAAGCGATTGGTGGGATGGGCGAAGTGGGTTTGGGTGGCAGCCGTCCAAAGGCCTGGATTGATCCCCACGAACAAAAGACGCACCCCGGGGCCGATCACATCGGGCACCGTCTTGTTCCGGTAGCTCTCCAACTCAGCGCGACTGAACCTGGGGCCGGTGGGCGATTTGCTCATCGGCGACGGCGGCGCATCAGGCGTTCCAGCGTCTCGCTGCGTTCCGGCTCGGGTGGATCATCGACTGCAGGCTGCTTGGGAGGTTCATCCACCACTGCCGGTTCTCCCTCCGGACGCCGGCCCACCATTTGGACGGATCCCGTCCTACCCACCGAGAAACGCAGCCTCCGGGCAGCCACGTCGACCAGGAAGAGCACCAGCGCCAGACCCACCAGCCATGGCCAGACTGCCAGTTCGGTGTCTCCCCTGGTGGGGGCGGTGTCGAAGAAGGCGGCGGCAGGCGGATCGACTCTTCCTCCGGTGACTTCGGCAACCTCCTGCGCCAGAGTGGGGTCGGGGGGCAGAAAGGAGAATTCCTCCTGATATGCGGAGACCGCGCCCCCGCTTGCGGACGACATTCCTCCCTGCGGGGTGGTCATCAACGCGGTGATCCAGTAGGCGCCCGCCACAGCCGCCGGCACTTCGCCTTCGAACGTTTGTGAAGCGGTTCTTCGAAGCGACACCACGTCGACCTCTCCGTCGGGTCCCCTCACCCGAGCGATGGCCGTTGCTTCGGTAGAAAGCCCCACCGCGTTTACTCTTATCGACAGTTCGCCACCCTCCACGGTCGCGGCGACGGTCGAGTCGTTTTGTACCGGGAGCGTGTCCCGAACCACCCTTCCCCAAAAGCCTGCGAAACCCTCCCATTCCACCCACTCGGAACCCCATCGGGAGGTGGCGTCCGAGGTCCACACCGCCACCCGTCCCAATCCTCGCTGCCACGAGGCCAGCAGCGGATGTCCGGCGCCCACCTCCAGGGACACGGTGGCGGTCCCCTTGGCCTTGGTAGCCACATACCCCTTCACCGGGGGCGCCTCCGTCAAGGTCTCGCTGATGGGAGTCAGCCCGGTGCGCACCGGGTAGAACTCCCCTTCCCGCACCAGGTTCTCGGCCACCAGCAGCGTCTCCTCCACAAACACCTCCGGTACCAGATCCAGGTCCACTCCCGGGTAGTACCGTCCCCCTCCCAATTCCGCCATCCGCTCCAACGTGGGGCCGGGGCCCTCTCCCGTCCCGAGCACCGACAAGGTGACTCCCTCGTCGGCAATCTGGCGAGCCAAGGGCAACAGCCCCGACTCGTCGGGGTCCCATCCGTCCGTGAACAGAACGATGTGGCGCAATGATCCCTCCACCCCATTGAGGGCACGGAGCGCCTCGGCCAGAGCCGGACGGATCTCGGTGCCTCCATCAGGCGTAAGAGAGGACAGGGCGGCCGTCACGTCTTCAGGCTCGGGCCGGGGACCCAGAGGAATGGTCCAGTCGAATCCTGACGAGAACGCCAGCACCCCCACCTGATCGGAACTGGTCAGGGCCCCTATCGCCTGTGATGCGCCGGCCTGGGCGATAGCCGTCTTGGGGGTTCCTCCCTCAATGCGGGTGGCGTTCCCGCCGCAGTGGCAGGACCCCATCGAGCCGGAAGTGTCCAAGGCCAAGACTTCGGCCACCGGTTGCCGGCGCAGCAGGTCGTCGGGATCCGAAGAGACCGGCAGCACGCTCTCCAAGGGAGTCCGGTGATAGTCCCCCATTCCGAAGCTGCGATCTCCCCCCACCACCACGAGACCCCGTCCGAAGTCCTCCACGTAGGACACCAGGTTCTCTGCTTCCCTGGCGTCCCTGATCCCCACGTTGACCAGCACCACTGCGTCGTACTCCGCCAACACCTCCTCGGTGGGGATCCCGACCGCCCGATCCACATTCACTCCCGAGGCTTCCAGGGCCTCCTGCAGGAAGGCTCCTTCACCCCGGCGAGCGGAATCCTCCACCACCGCAACCCTGGCGGGCCCCTCGACCCGGGTGATTCCCACCGCTCGGTTGTTCTCGGAATACTCATCCCAATCTGCAAAGAGCCGTGCCTCCACGGCAAGTGGCCCGCCCCGGTTCACGCTGCCCGTGTCGAGGGGCACCACCACCTCAATCCGGTTCACGCCTGTTCGAAGTTCGATGTCACGCAATTCCACATGGTCTCCGGCGGTGATCCGAAGCCTCGCCGGGCCATCTTGGGTGGAACGAACTGTCACGGTAGCCGAGAGCAAATCACCCTCCCGGACCAAACCGGGGGCTTCCACGCCCTCCACCAGCGCCTCGGCGCCCGTGGCGCTTTCCAGCACCACCACGTCCACCGCCACTCCGGCCTCGGCCAGTTCCTCGACCACCTCCCTTACCACGCCTCCCGTGTCGGCCATGTCACTCATCAGCACCACCCGGCGGGAACCGGCAGTGGGCAGCAGTGCGGCCGCAGCCCGGAGGGCCCCTCCCACTTCCGATGCCGAGGCGTCCACGACGGATCGAACCGGCAAGAGTTGCCGATCAGTGGTGAGAGCGGTATCCATCCGAGCGGCGCCACCGAACACCATAAGACCCGCCAAGTCGTCCTCCCCGGCATTCTTCAAGGACTCCGCCACCAACTGCTCCTGCTCTGTTCGCGAATCCGACCCCACCGATAGAGAGCGATCCAGGGCAAATAACACCGCCCGTTGCTGCTGGGGCAGAGTCAGCAGAGGCTGCGTCAACGCCAGAAGGGCAAGAGCCACGGCGACCATCCGCATCGCCAGCACCCAGCGACGACGGCGGCGGCCCACCGTCCATCTCCCCCGTCTCGCCAGGTACCAAATCCCCGCCACCCCCAACGGCGCAGCCCAGAGCAACTCCGGGACCGCGAGCCTCATGCTCTCCGTCTCCCCGACGGGGTGACCCAAGGCATCATCGAGCCTGCAGTCGGGCGCCGGGATGCCTTCGGTCTTCTGAGTGCCAACCACCACTCCAGAATCATCAGCGAAGCTGCCAGCGCCGCCACCCACAGGCCCCACTCCCGAATCGTCTCACTCCTTTGGTCGGAGATGAACGACCCTGGCTCAACAGCTATCGAGCGGGGTCGAGCGGCCGACTCGGACGGGGAAAAGTTACGGATCGCCAACTCGGAACGCCCAACCTGCTCGTCGGCATTCAGGTATTGCACCCTGTAGACACCGGGGGTCCCGCTGTCGCCGAAGGATGTGACGTTGGCGCCTAGAGTCACCGTCTCCCCGTCGGGACTCTCCACCCGGACCATACCCGTCCCCGAGGCAAGGAGAGGGATGGGAACCCCAGCCGGCGAGGGGTGGATGCCACCTGCCGCCTCCCCACCCAGCCACTCCAGGAGTTTGGCTCCCAGCAGGGGAAATGCCATCTGCACCACCAGGTTGGAGTGGGCCATGTCGAAAGTGAAATAGACTGCCCGGTGCCCGTTTACCCGGCCGAGGAGCACCAGCGGGACATCTCCGGACCTGACCACCGGCAACCACAGGTCAGTCGCTACCACCTGTGCCTCGGCCACCGCGGTGCCGGCCAGGCTCACGTCGTCCAATACGGGTTCCCCGGGGCGCTGCCAGGTTACTCCGAGATTGGTGGCGAGTCCCGTCAGTCGCAGACCGGGAGGCGGGGGATCGGTGCGAATCAGCCAGGAAGGCCGATCGATCTCACCGGGATCCCCCCGGTTGATCACCGACAGTTCCGGGGGAGCCTGCGGGTCGTCTGTCTCGGTGAGGTCGGGGATCGACCTGATCAGAGCCGATAGGAAGGGGGACTGCACCCCTTCCACCCTCACGACACTCACAGTCGGAACCGGTAAGGCCGCCCAAGCCTGGTCATCGAGCGGAAGTGAGTCCTCGGAGTCGACCAGCCGCGCCACCACCACCGAACCGGGCCCCACCGGCACCGGGACCGTCGCTCGGTCGGTTTCCCCGGGAGCCGGGGAAAGCTCCAGGTGGGAAACCACCTTGCCATCGGCTTCCAACTCCGCGGTTACCGGCCGGGCCGGTGCGCCATGGTTGGCAACGGAGACGAATGCCCTGATCACCCCCGCCGAGTCTCTGTCCAAAGAGAGTGCGTCGATCGCCCAATTGGGACCGGTCTCGTCAAAAGGCAGGTGCCGGGCCGCCGCCACCGGCTCTGCCGCCAGAGGCGCCTCCCCGCCGTCGGTGAACAACACCAGGTCGGAGGGCCGCTCGGGAGTCGCCAGACCTCTTCCCAGCCTGATCGCCTCCGCCAGGTCGGCATCTCCCCCGGTGACTTCCAGTGCAGATATCGCTGCCACCACTTCTTCCCGCTCCCGAGAGAACGCCGTTACCACCCGCGGCAGAGCGCCTGCTTCGATAACAGACACCAACTGCTCGCCGGACATCTCCTCGGCCCATCCCAACGCCTCCTGTTGCGCCCGGCCGAATCTGCCCACCATCCCCATGGAACCGGACACGTCCATCACCAGCACCGTGTGAGCGCCGAGCCGGGCTTCTTCGGCGCCGAACGGACGGGCCAGGGAGATCACGAATGCGGTGAGCACCGCCAGTTGCAACAGCAACAGAGGGGTGATCTTCAAGCGCCGCCACGGCCGAGCCGCGGAGAGCGGATCGGCGGCGGTCTCCCACAGCAGGAGACTGGAGACCTCGATCCGTTCACGACGGCTCCGCAGCATGTACAGGGCGATGAGCGGAAGAGCCAGCGAGGCAAGCCCCAAGGCCGCCGGAGCCAGGAAACTCACGGCTCCACCACTTCCTGGGTGAGGGCTTCTCTCCCGGCCCGGTTGCAAGAATCCAATCTTGGGACCATGCCTCCTACCTCACCATCCCCGCTGCTGCGAGCCCCGCGAAGGTTCTCTCCGAGGCATCTGGTCCGGCTTCCACCAGCAGATAGCGCAGGCCCGAGCGCGCCGATCGTTTCGCCATCTGCTCGCACAAGTCGTCAAGCCTGGAGCGATATCGGTCGTAAGCGTCGACGGTTCCCGAGAAGTCCGATTCTTCGCCTGTCTCGGCATCCCGCAGGCGAACATCCCCCAGCACCTGGGGATCGAGTTCCGCAGATCCCAACAGGTGCAGCACCATGCCCCCCGCAGACCCGGCCAACCGGTCAAGACCCGCCCTCCAATCCTCCACCAACAGGTCACTCACCAAAGCGGTGTACCGGCGCCGCCCCGACGCCATCACGGCCGCCAAGGCCGGCCCCAGCGTACCCTCGGCAGGCTCGATCCCCAGACCCTCCAACCACGCCTCCAACCGCGGCCAGGAGGACAGGTGCCTGCCGGTGGGGCCGCGGGTCGCTGCCTGCCTGCCTCCCTGACCCGGCAAGGTCCACAACTCCACCCGGTCCCCACCAGCCAGGGCGAGATAGGTGATCAAACCCGCCAAACCGAGCGCGGCGGGGTGTTTTTGATGGAAGCCCATGGAAGGGGAACGATCCACCACCACCCGCACCGACAGTTCCCTCTCAGCCTCGAATTCCCTGATCAGAGGCGTCCCGAGACGGGCCCACAACAGGTGATCGATACGCCGGTAGTCGTCCCCCGGCGTGTACTCCCGGAAGTCGACGAAGTCGATGCTCTCTCCCTTGTGCACCGAAAGGTGTCTTCCTCCACGGGAGGAACGCACCCGACCCCGGCCGGTGAGGGAGAATCGCCCGATCTTCTCCCTCAGGCCGGGGGAGACCAACATCAGGACTCCGCCACCGGTCCGGGATGAGCGGCGAGCACCTCGTCGATCAGCCCATCGGAAGTGACACCATCCACCACTGCTTCATATCCCAATACCAGTCGATGACGAAGTGCCGGATGAGCCAGCCGTCGTATGTCGGAGGCCGACAGGTTGGGGCGTCCGTCCATCAGGGCCAAGGCCTTCCCACCCAGAATCAACGCCTGGGCGCCGCGGGGACTGGCGCCTGCCCGAACGTAACGGCGGATTCCGTCGGTGGCGCCCGTGGAGTCGGGGTGGGTGGCGCCCACCAGCGTGGATGCGTAGCGCAGCAGGTGCTTGCCAGCCGGCAATTCCCGCACCATGGCGGCCATCTCGGTTAGGTGCGTGCCTTCCAGAACACCTTGCGGCTGGTATTCTGAATCCCCGGTGGTGCGACGGAGGATCTCAACCAGATCGTCAGAGGGGGGAAAGGGCACCAACTCCTTGAGCATGAAACGGTCCAACTGAGCTTCCGGCAGGGGGTAGGTGCCCTCCATCTCCAAGGGGTTCTGAGTCGCCATCACCATGAACGGCCGGGGAAGGGGTCGGGTGGCGCCCGCTACCGTCACTCTTCTCTCAGCCATCGCCTCCAGCAGCGCGGACTGCGTCTTGGGCGTGGCGCGGTTGATCTCGTCGGCCAGCACCAGGTTGGTGAACACCGGCCCCGGATGAAAACTGAACTCGCCGGCCTGCAGGACATTGGTGCCCAGAATGTCGGCGGGCATCAGGTCCGGCGTGAAGGAAATGCGCCCGAAACCGATCTGAAGGACTTGACCCAAAGTGGTGAGCAGCCGGGTCTTGCCAAGTCCGGGAACCCCTTCCAAGAGGAGATGGCCTTCACAGAGGACGGCCACCATGACCTTCTCCACCAGTTCGGTCTGCCCGACGATCACCTTTGCGATCTCCGAGCGAGCCTCGTCAAGTCGGGCTGCGAATCCTGCGAGGTCCATTTCGTGTGTGCTAGGGCTCATGGTTCCAACTCCGTGAAATAGCTTTGAACAACTTCGGTCAGGTAAGAGGGCAGGGGCTGTCTTTGGAGCGACTCCAAAGCGGCTGACCGATATTCGGCAAACCGCTCCGTGTAGGGAACAAGCGGTGCATTGGCAACCGAGGGCGCCCGAGAAGATCCAACCACCTCCCCTGGTTCAGTTCCATCCATGGGAACGTGCACCTCCTCTCCCAACCCGGCGGCGGGGGGCTCGAAGATGGAGGAGGAATAGAGGGGATCCCGGGCCGGGTCATTGTCGCCCACTCCGCTCACCGTTCCCGCGCCAACACCCGAGGCGCCGGTCTGCCCTCCACCACCCGCTCCCGCACCCTGCCCGGAACCCTGACCCTGTCCCTGCCCGGAACCCTGTCCCTGCCCCTGCCCTTGGCCTTGACCGGAACCCTCACCTTGCCCCTGGCCCTGGCCCTGCCCAGAACCATCACCTTGCCCCTGGCCGGAACCCTGACCCTCACCGGATCCTGGACGGCCTTCGCCCTGCCGGGCATTACGCAACCTGGCTTCGGCCTCATCCAACCGGGCCGCTGCGGCAGCCCGGAAAGAAGCCGCTTCGGCCGCCTGTTGCGCGGAGGAGAGTTGGGCGGCAGCCTGCCCCACTGCGTCCGCCACCGCGGCTGGGTCAAGACCCTCCTCGGCCAGAGCCGAAGCCGCCTCCTCCAGCGCCGCAGCAAGTTCATCATTGATGCCGGCGAAGTCGGTCGCCCGATCAGCCAACTCCTGGGCAATTGCCTGTCGCTGCGCGGAGGAAAGGGCGCCCAGCGAGGATGCCAAGTCCTCCAACTGAGAAGCGGGATCCTCCCCCTGCGCTCCCGGAAGCCGGGACAGTCGGGCCGCCAGGCCTTGGAGCGCCGTATTCTCGGCCAGCCGGTTGGGACCGAGCCGCTCCTCCAACTCCAGCCGCGCCGTGGAGAGTTCGGTGAGCGCCTCTTCCAAGGTCTGCGCCTCCCCCAATTGGTCAGCCAATTCAGTCAGCCGGCGGGCTAGTTCTTCGGGGCTCTCAGACGCCATGGTCTCGATGGCTTCCACTTCCCGGTCCACAACCTCCCGGACCACCCGCGACTCCGCAAGAGCCTGATCCGTCACAGACGGAGCAGCGGCCAGGACCGCTGCCGAGAGCACCGCAGTCAACACTATCCCCAGCATCCTCGGCATCCTCCCGGACAGGTATTCCTGCCTCAAATCGCGGGGATCGGCGGCGGATGCCCATTGTCCCGCTGCCCCCCCCTGCCGGGTTGCCGCGGCGCTCGACCAAGGAAGTTGCGACAACTCCCAGGCCGTGGCAAGACGATCCTCTCCTCCCAGGCGATGATCGGCCCACAGCGCCGCCTCCTCAGAACTGGGCCGATGGGCAGCCCACCATCCCAGCGCGGCAAGGATCGAAACCGCAATAATCGCCACTGCAGTGCCATCAGCCCAAGGAAACACCACCACACGGGATACCCCCCACACCGCGGCGGCCCCGGTGGCTCCGATTCCCAAGCCAAGGCTGATTTCACCCAAGAAGCGCCAAGCCCAAAGTCGGCGACGCGCCAACGCCACCAGCCTTGCCAGTGACTCAGCGGGAGGCATCAGGCGCCCGAGCCCGTTTGCGCCGCCCAGGCAAGGGTCGCGGCGCCGTGACCAGGCGCGCGGCTCTCCAAAGGCAGAGAGCAATGACCAACCCATAGATCAATGTGGTGGCAATCCATCCCGGTATGCGCCGGAACCCCAGCAATCCCCCGTCAGGGAGGTCATCACCTTGGCGGAGGGACACCAGGGCCTCGAAAGGAAACATCGGTGTTGGTATTTCAGGAGTATCAAAGAAGCCCTCCAGACCGTCATATGGAAAGTACACGGCATCGGCCATGGCGACATAGGGATTGATCCAGGTACTCACCAACTCCCGACCGTCGTCTTCGACATCGTCCCTGATGACCAAAGCCTCCACACCCATCAACACAAACGACCCGAAAAAGATCGCCACGGCCAGCAGGTAGGACAGGGCCACCGCCGCGCGGTTGGACTTGGCCAGCGCGGAGACCCAGATTGAAACCGACGCCAGCATGGCCACCACCAGCACCAGCATGGCCATCACAACCAACACATCCACCAACCCGATCGCTCCAAAAGCCAGCGGAATGCCCAGCAGGGGAACGACCGCCAGGATCAGGAGCAGGAAATACCCTACCGATGAAAAGAGCTTCCCCATCACGATCCCCAGCGGAGTGACCTGGGTGATCTGAAGCAGGTGAAGCGTCTGACGTTGTCTCTCCCCGACCACCGAAAGCGCGGTGAGGCCGGGCACCATGAACGCCACCGCGGTCAACAGGACCAGGCTCATCCCGTCAAACACCCACTGTCCGGCTTGGTTGAGCCCCGACAGCGGTCCGCGGAGCGAGAAGATGTCAATGCTGATATTCCTTCCCACGAAGTAGAACAGGTAGGTGAGAAGTCCCACTGCGATCACCCACCCGGTGATGACCAACCAACTCCAACGCCCCCGGAACCGCTGGCGAGCCTCTCGGGCAAGGACCGGGTTCACTGGTCTGTTGTGTCCTGAGTGATACGGAGAAACAACTCCTCCAACCCGAGTTCATCAATGCGCCACTCGGCTACTCTCACCCCCGAGGCAACCAGTTGGGACAGCAGTTCCGCGGAAGCGGCGTCTCCATCGTCCTCCAGGAAAAAGCTGATTCGACCGCTCTCCACAGCCAGCCCTGACACCCTCGAATCCGCCTCGAGCACAGCCAAAGCCCGGTCGACATCCTCGTCCACCAGGCGCATCCGGATGACCCGGTCGGAGGTGAGCGACGCCCTAATTGCCTCCATCTGGCCCTGGGCAGCCACCCGCCCCTCGTCCATTACCACTATGTCCGAGCAGATGCCCTCGAGTTCGGTGAGAACATGAGAGGAGACCACCACAGTCTTTCCCATCCGGCCCAACTCTGCAATCAGCTCCCGAAGTTGGACCCGAGCCCGGGGATCCAGTCCGGCGGCGGGCTCATCCAGCACCAGGATGTCGGGATCATGCACCAGAGACCGGGCCAAGGAGAGGCGCTGCTTCATGCCGCGGCTCAGAGTGTTCACATCTTCTTCGGCTTTGTCCGACAAACCCACCAGATCCAATAGATCGGCGGCTAGGCCTGGACGGCGGGTAGCCGCTATGCCATGGCTGGCTGCAAAGAAGTCCAGGTACTCCACGGCCGTGAGCGATTGGTAGACCCCGAAGAAGTCCGGCATGTAACCGATCAGACGTCGGACCCCGGGAGCATCCATCTCGGGGTCGAGCCCTCCCACCTCCACCTTCCCCTCGTCGCGGGCCAGGAGCGTGCTGATCAGTAGAATAGAAGTGGTCTTCCCCGCTCCATTCGGACCCACCAGCCCGGTAACCGATCCCCGTGGAATGCTCATATCCACCCCGTCCAGAGCCACCGTGGAACGGTAACGCTTCGTCACCCCGCAGAATGAGATCATCATCGCAAATCCCCCCACATAACCACAGCCGCCAGAGGCCCCGAAATCTCCAGGTCGGCTCCGGAAACCTTTAGCAACACCTCACCCGAAGCCGCCACGAATGAAGACGGATCCAGTTCTCCGTCCGGGGCAACCCGTACGAACCTCGAGGCCCTCCAATCCCAAACCTCCCAAACCAGTCCGTCCTCGGATTCCTCGGCGCCGTCAGTGCCGACAGGAGCAGCCCGGAACCCCCAAAAGTCTGGGTCCAGTCCCCCCAGCACCAGCCGGGGCAGAGCGGAGAGTTGAGTGGGCAAACGGTAGGAGAAAATCCACTGTTCGGCAAAGACCGGGTTCCCGTCAAAGCCCAAGTCGCGGGCGGCGGCGTCCGACCACACCGGGCGGGCGAATGCCCACCCGGCCCCACCCATGTCCTCGGCAGGAACCGGATGCAGCACCAGCTTCAGTCCCGACACTTCCTGGGCGCGTCCGTCCACTTCCAGATCGGCAATCGACTCCTCCGTGACCGCGAAGACAAAGAAGGGGACGTCCACCATTCCCGACTCCTGAGCCATGTTGCCCAGATCCCCGATGACCGCAGGCCAATGTTGGGTGCTTCCCGTCTCCCTCATGGCGTCGATTTCCCAGAAGGCGTCGCGAAATGCCCACCAAGAGTTGGCGTCGCGAAATGCCCACCAAGAGTTAGCGTCCAACACCTCCTCCCAGCTCACAAACCCGGTAGCGCCAGGTTCCAGGCGCCAGCCCATGGCGATCTTGGGATGGGCGTAGACGCCCCAGGCAACCACCGGGGTGGTTGAGGCGTTGAATATCTCCACGCCCTGCTCGGAGTAGGTGACCTCAGTCTCAACCGGTTCCCCGCGACTGAAGGCGTTCACAGACAGCCAACCCAGCGAGGGCAGATCGTATTCGTAGAGACCGGCGCCGGTGATAGTGGGCTGAACGGCATCCCCCGAAAGTTGGTCCAGGTTCTCGGCAACCACTTCCCAATCGGGATTGAAGGACAACTCCAAGGTTCTCGCTCGACTGGTGGCTGCTACCAGTCCACTCCGCATTTGGGTGTCCGGGCCCGCCACTTGGACCGTGCCGTGCGACCAGAAGGTCTTGTTCACACCGCTGGCGCCAACTGTCCAAAAGGCCGCCACCCCCACCAAGCCCAAAACGGGGATAGTGAACCATGCCCATTCCAGTCGGCGGCGGCGACGCAGAATCCATAGATTCAACGGCCCGATCACCACGGCGTACCCCACCACCACCAAGGGCAGCCACGGGTAGCTGGGTGTCTCGGTCTCCACTGCCAGGGCGGCCCGGGTCAAAGAGGATGCCGGTCCTTCCATGAAGCGATCCTGCCGGCCCGTCGGGAGGGGAAGGGGTCGGAGCAGGGTGGCCCACAACTGCGAGTCAAGACCTGAAAGACTGTCGAGCGCCAGCACCTCCCCCTCCCCCACGCCGAACCAATCGACCTCAACCCCCACACCCGGAAACATCCCCCACCAGGCTGCTTCAATGCCCATGGTCTCCAGGGCCGCCGAGGTGGTCACCAACCGTCCTCCCCCCTTCAACCAGGAGACCGTCGCCGAAGGCAGGGGACCCGGCCGGTCCATGACCAGATAGCCAAGCTGATGAAAACGCCCCTCCTCGAGCCGGGTCTGGGGATTGTCCACCTCAACCGGAGTGATGGGTACACCGCTCACCGCAGAACGAACCTCCCCCAAGACCTGTTCCAGCCGAGAGAGGCCAACCAAGCCCACCAGGATCTCGTTGGCTGCCACCCGAGGCCGGAAGAAGGCGGAGGCCACCGGATCGTTGTCCTCGGCGCCGTAGGGAATCACTCGCAACAAGATCGCCCCCTGACTGGCCGGCGGCGCCGTAACCACTTCGTAGGACCTGGCGCCATCGGCCGGAACCTCCACTTCCACCCTGGCCAACTCCTGACCCTGAACCACCAACAACTCCCCCACCAAGAGAATGTCAGCTTCGATGCGGGCGGTGAGGGTCATTGGCCACTGGGGATCCACCCACCCATCTATGCCGCCTTCCACCACCAGCCTTACCTCCGGCCGTTCCTCCTGGGAGACAACCACCCCTCCGGCCACGAGGGCCAATCCCACCAGAACCAAGCCAAAGGTCAGATGGGCCCGACGGCCCCGGAGAATTCTTGACCTCATCAGATCCGAAATTTAGGGAGACGTACGCCCAAAACCTGGTAGTTATAGCCAATCCAAGCGTTCTAATGGCCCGATGACCGTCAAACCATGGTTCATGGGCGGAAAATCTCCCCGCCTATAGTCGACCACCATTCCCCCACCGGCCATAGCCAACTTCGTCACTTCAGTGATTCCTTCTCCTGTCAGACCCCCGGCCGAAACGGCGAGACCGCATCAACAAATGGCAGGGTCGGCTGAGGATCCTGTCAAAAACCATTAGCATTCCCACTCAAACACTTCAATTTCCCCTTACCTGGGAGGCACCCATAGCCACCTATCAGATCCTCTATTGGGATGAGATCCCGGTGGGAGTCAAAGCGACCAGGGATGGACGTCGCGGGCGGGTGCGCAAACACCTGAGCAACCGTTTCCAGTTGGCTGTGGATTCTGTGGCGACCCTAACCGGACGCTCCGACGAAGAGTCATATATGGCAGGGTGGTCCTGGGGTGATCCGGTGGTTGAACCGGGAGGACCCGCCGAGGTGGCGGAACGGGTCATCGAGCGCCTGGAGTCCGAGTACTCCTCCAAGCACCTCTCCGATCTGCGCCGTTCCATCATCGCCGCCCATCGAGCCCAGCAGGAGGAGACATGATTGGCAAGGGACGGTGACCATCCCAGCGGAGACACCGCCGATGAACGACCCGAACCGAACCGTGATGGTTGCCTGTGCCGCCCTGGGCAAAGAACTCCGAGAAATCATCGACCGTTACGGCTGGAATGTGGAATTGAGGGTGATAAACGCCCGTCTCCACAACCGCCCCCAGTTGATCACCGGAGCAGTAGCAGAAAAGCTGGCGGAGACCCAGCCCGACTCTGACCGCCAGGTCGTGGTCTATGGACACTGCGGAGCGCCCGATTTGGACCCCTTTCTGAAGGACGCCGGGGTGGAACGCACCCTGGGACCCCACTGCTACGAGATGTTCGGGGGCGAGGAGTTCGTCCGTCTGATGGAAGAGGAGCCCGGAACCTTTTTCCTTACGGACTTCCTCGTCAAATCCTGGAAGAACCTGGTCTTGGAAGGACTTCGCCTGCAACAGCACCCCGAATTGAAAGAGATGATGTTCGGAAACTACCGCAGGGTGGCCTACCTGGTTCAGGTCGAGGAAGAGAGACTGCTGGCAAAGGCCCGGGAAATAGCAGAATGGCTGGAACTTCCGCTGGTGACCCGGGTAGTCGGCTACGGGCACCTCGAAGAACGACTGGCGGCGATAATGGAAGGAAAGCCCCAGCCAACCACCCCGGTGACCGTGGGACTGGACGGCCTGGACGCCTACCCCACTCTCCAGTAGTTCTGAGGGTCGGCTAACAAGCACGCCACCATTCCATCCTCTCCGGGAAGGATCGCGGCTTGTGTTTTCGCCATTACAGGTTCCGCACCGTGCTGCCTGCCCTTGACCCAGGATTCAGGCGCCAAGACCGTATCATTTTCACAATGGGCCCAATAGCACCGAGGTACTCCTAATCCATGGTCATTCGGGATTCTCCCCTGCCTGCCGCAGGCACCGCAGAGCCTGCCCTTTGAAGCACATTCTTCCTTGCGGTCCCAACCGGGTACCCACAATCGGCGCGCCCCTCGATGAGGCAGTTCCATGCCACCTTCTGTTGATTGATCCAGGTTGATGACACACCGGGCAGGACCGATCTTGGTGGCCTTGGCCTTTGTTCTGGGGATGACCCCGGTTCATGCCGAACAACCTTTGCCACGGCAGAAGAGCGGTGGGAGCGAAGTGGAGGTGACATCCCCGCAGCAGCATGGTTCCGACCTCTTTGATGACGTTCCGAATGGTCACTGGGCGGATGAAGAAATAGGGTGGGCGGTCAGAACCGGAGTCATGACCGGGATAGACAATGGGGTGTTCGGCCTGAATGCCCCCGTCAGTCGGCAAGAGATCGTCACTTTCCTGTTTCGTGTTAACGCCCTGCTTGACGGGCCGGGCAATGAGAAGTCCGTCAACGGCTCTGAACACTTTGATGATGTGTCGCCAGGGCATGAAGCCAGCGACGAGATCGGCTGGGCGGTGTTCAGCGGAATCACCTCAGGTGTGGCGGAAAGAACGTTTGATCCGGATGGAACGGTCACCAGGGCCCAGGTGGTCACCCTCCTCCATAGGTTGAACAACCTTGTCAACGGGCCATCCCACTCCAGGGCTGCAGGATCGGACCGGTTCGATGACCTGCAGGTCGGTCACTGGGCAGACGCTGCGGTGGGGTGGGCGGTGGTAAGCAATATCACTTCCGGAGTGGGTCCCAGCACCTTTGATCCCGGTGGGCTGGTCACCCGCGCTCAAACAGCAGCCTTTCTTCACCGGTTGACACATCTGGATCCGGCAACGGTCCGCATGCCGGTGGAATTCGTGGCCGTCAGCGCCGACCGTGGTCACACCTGTGCGGTCCGCAGCGATGGACAGGTCCTCTGCTGGGGCGCCAACCGATACGGTCAGGCAGATCCCCCTCAGGGAAGGTTCACCTCGGTAACCACCGGAGGTCACCATTCCTGCGGGCTTCGAGCCGACGGGGCCATTGTCTGCTGGGGCGCCAATGAACGGGGCCAATCTGCAGCGCCCGAAGGCGGCTACCGCGGGGTGGCCACCGGCCAGAATCACTCATGCGGAATCCGCGCTGACTTCTCGGTCATCTGTTGGGGCGCCGACGGCAACGGGCAGTCCAACCCACCCGACGGAGGTTTCACAACGGTGGAGGCAGGCCACAACCACTCATGCGGCCTACGCCAAGATCAGACAATTGCCTGCTGGGGCAGCAACCTGCTGAAGCAGGCTACCCCACCCGAGGGAAGGTTCACCTCTCTGAGTGTCGGCGCCCTCCATTCCTGCGCAACCAGCCGCGAAGGCGGGGTGACCTGCTGGGGCGCAAATCGATTCGGGGAGACCGAGGCGCCCGTTGGTTCCTACCAGTCGGTAGCCGCAGGCCACGAACACTCCTGCGGTGTCCTCGCCACCGGTTCGGTGATCTGTTGGGGCGCCGACCGATTCAAACAGACCGAGCCACCCACAGGCAGATACAAGGCCGTTGCCGCTGGGGCAGAGCATTCCTGCGGGATACGAAGAGATCAGACCCTGCATTGCTGGGGCCATAACTCCGCCCGACAGGCCGCGCTACCGGAGGGCGAACCATTCAAGGCCATAACCGCCGGGAGCCTGCACACCTGCGGGTTGAGCACCAACAACACTGTCCTGTGTTGGGGAGACAATCGCTATGGGCAGGGCGATCCACCCGATGTCAAGTTCACCGCGGTGGCCAACGGGGACCTGCATTCCTGCGGCCTGCGAATGTTCAATGCCGTTTCCTGCTGGGGCGCCGACTGGTTCGGTCAAGCCAACCCCCCGGAGGGACCGTTCACCCACCTGGCTGCCGGGGGTGCCCATAGCTGCGGGATAACGAGCGACAAGACCATAACCTGCTGGGGCGACAACAACCACGGCCAAGCCACCCCACCAGCAGGAGCCTTCACGGCACTGGCCGCCGGTACTGCCCACACCTGCGGGATACGCACCTCAGGAACCATCACCTGCTGGGGCAACAACAACCACAGCCAAGCCACCCCACCAGCAGGCACATACACCACCATCACCGCCGGACAATCCCACTCATGCGCCGTTGCCGACGACTTCACAGCGGCTTGTTGGGGTAACAACGACCACGGCCAAGCCACCCCACCGGCAGGAGCCTTCACGGCACTGGCCGCCGGTACTGCTCACACCTGCGGGATACGCACCTCAAGAACTATCACATGCTGGGGCAACAACAACCACAGCCAAGCC
Organism: bacterium OM1 bin76; assembly: GCA_002238785.1. Classification (GTDB taxonomy): domain Bacteria; phylum Actinomycetota; class Acidimicrobiia; order Spongiisociales; family ZC4RG35; genus Bin76. Next base: position 22,348 of record MPNA01000032.1, read on the forward strand.
ACCCCACCAGCAGGCACATACACCACCATCACCGCCGGACAATCCCACTCATGCGCCGTAGGCCAAGATCAAACGGTCACCTGCTGGGGTCGCCTGCCGGTGATGCCAGTACCGACCGGGGTGAGACTCACCCTCAACGGTGGTTGATCAGCGGTCGGTATCCCACTAATAGTCGCCTGACAAATCTCACCGTCCACCAACCTCTCACACCCTCGTTCGCCCTCCATACCGAGAAAACCTCCCAACTTCACCCCACCGAAGCCGTCGAAGTCGCTCTTCTGATCGGCACGACTGACAAACTCCCCCGACCCCGGTCTTCAGCAAACACTTTGCATTTACCATGTGTACCACCGAACCTATGTTGATCACTAACCAGCGGATGCGCATCTTGGCCGTGATGGCACTTGTCCTGGCTGTATCCGGCCTGGTGAACGCCCAGGAATCTCCGACTCCGTCCAACCAGGACGATTCCGTGCGGCCCGGGGCCATGGAACCCAGGGGTTCCGACCAGTTCGGGGACATACCGGTGGGGCACTGGGCGGACCAGGCGGTGGGTTGGGCAGTCGCCAACGGGGTGATGACCGGAGTGGAGGGTGGGCGGTTCGATCTCAACGGGGTAGTCAACCGCGCGGAGATGGTGATGTTCCTCCGCAGGACCAATGCATTGCTTGGGGGTCCGACCAACGTGGGAGGAGTGCTCGGCTCTGACCGTTTCGATGATGTACCGGCCTGGCATGAAGCCGACAGGCACATCGGCTGGGCGGTGAACCACGCAGTGACCGCCGGGGTGGCGGAACGAGTCTTCGACCCGTTGGGGCTGGTAACCCGGGCGCAGATGGTGACCTTCCTGTACCGGACCAACCGCCTTGCAAGGGGTCCCGTCACCAGTGAAGAGGTCCGCGGCTCCGCCGTCTTCTACGACGTGCCACGGCGATTCTGGGCGGATGCCTCGATCGGTTGGGCGGTTGCCCACGAAATCACCGCCGGGGTGGGCGATGGCCTTTTCGACCCCCACGGCATCCTTACCCGGGCAGAAATAGCGGCGTTTCTCCACCGCGCCCACAACCTGGTGGTAGACCATATCCAAATGACGGGACAACCGACCGGGTTCGCCGCTATAGCGGCCGGCTGGGATTTCTCGTGCGCATTGAAGACCGATGGCGCCATCACCTGCTGGGGAGAAAACCGGAACGGAGAGGCCACACCACCGCCAGGAATGTTCGCCGCCGTGGACAGCGGGGCCAGCCACTCCTGCGCGATCGGCGCAGATGGGACGATAGGTTGCTGGGGGGACAACAGCGACGGTCAGTCCGAGCCACCGGAAGGGACCTTCACCTCCGTAGCAGCCGGGACCAGCCACTCCTGCGCGATCGGCGCCGACCGGACAGTCACCTGCTGGGGCAGCAATTGGAGCGGCCAGTCCGAGCCTCCCGGAGGTGAATTCACCTCAGTCGCAGCCGGCTTCTCCCATTCCTGCGGGATTCGCTCCGACCAGACCGTGGCCTGCTGGGGATCCGACAGCGAAGGCCAGGCTACCCCTCCCCAAGGCGCCTTCAAAGCAGTCGGAGCCGGGATCGCTCACGCTTGCGGTCTCCGGTCCGACGGAACCATCGTCTGTTGGGGGAACACCTCCGGGCGCGAGAATCCACCCCCGGGCACTTTTACAGCCATCTCGGTGGGAATCGCCGACTACTCGTGCGCGGTACGCGCCGACCAGACCGCGGCGTGCTGGGGCGACAACCAAGATGACATACTGCCCAAACGGCAGTCGGGCGCCTATACGGCAATCGCGGCCGGCCTGAATCATGCCTGCGGTGTTCGGACGGACCGTGTCATCACCTGCTGGGGCGACAACCCGTCCGCTGGCGCCGACCTTCCACCCGGACCGGCGTTGGCGGTCAATAACGGTCCTGGACACTCCTGCATGGTGCGAACCGACCACACCCTGGCCTGCTGGGGCAACAACGACCACGGCCAAGCAATCCCGCCGCCAGGACAATTCACGACCACTCTCAGTCACGGAACCACCCACTCCTGCGGGGTCCTCGCCGACCTGACCATCAGGTGCTGGGGAGACAACAATTCGAGTCAGACAGACGCTCCCATCGGCGAATTCACTGCGGTCACCGTCGGCGATGGCTTCTCCTGTGGGCTGGGCGCCGACCAAACCATCACCTGCTGGGGCAGTTACGACAATGTCCCGGTTGTCCCCCCACCGGGACAGTTCACCGCTATAAGCGGCGGCGCCGGCCACTCCTGCGGCATACGAGCCGACAACACCCTGGCCTGCTGGGGCAACAACGACCACGGCCAAGCAACCCCACCCGCCGGGAGGTTCACAGCAATCAAGGTTGGAGACAGTGTCTCCTGCGGGCTCCGCACCAATCTGACCATGGCCTGCTGGGGCAACAACGACCACGGCCAAGCCACCCCGCCTTCCGGGAGGTTCAAGGCGATCAACACCGTCACCGGCCATTCCTGTGCACTTCGAACCGACGACGCCCTGGCCTGCTGGGGCGACAACACCCACGGCCAAGCCACCCCACCTTCAGGGAGATTCACCAACGACATCGAAATCGGCGACCGCCATTCGTGCGTGGTAGGCACCGATGAAGGGATCACATGCTGGGGCGACAACACCCACGGCCAGGCAACCCCGCCCGAGGGGAGGTTCACAACCCTTAGCGCCCGGGGAGATCTCTCCTGCGCAGTCGCCGCCGATGCAACGGTTGCCTGCTGGGGACTGGCGCCGGTGGTGCCCCTTCCTGATGCCGTGAACATTGCCCTCTCCCTGCAAATCCCAGTGGAACCGCCGGACACCTTCAAAGCGGTGGCAAGTGGAAGCCGCCACACCTGCGCATTGACCTCCGACGACACCATCACCTGCTGGGGAGACAACGCTTATGGACAGGCCACCCCTCCCACCGGCGATTACACGACCATTGCGTCCGGTTCCAACCACTCCTGTGCATTGGATGCCGGCCACACTTTGACCTGTTGGGGTGAGAGCCCCGATCTCATGGTCGGTCAGTTCACAGCCATAGCATTCGCCGGGGATCAAACCTGTGGGATACGACCCGACCAGACCATCGATTGCTGGCGGGAGAGCGACATCGTGCCGGCCCCGCCTCCAGAAGGTCCACTCACCGCCATCGCCGGGGGCTCAGATCACTTCTGTGCGATCAGCACGGACCAGACCATTACCTGCTGGGGCAACAACGCCTTCGGCCAGACCGACCCACCGGAAGGGTTGTTCTCGGTCATCACTGCGGGCGCCAATCATTCATGCGCTTTGGGAGTCGACCAGACCATTACCTGCTGGGGCGCCGACAGTTTCGGGCAGGCCACCCCGCCGGAAGGAAGGTTCACCGCAGTGGCGGCCGGTTCCATTCATACTTGCGGGGTGCGGACCGACCGGACCGTGGCTTGCTGGGGTCACAACACCTTTGGTCAGGCCAGCCCACCCGGTGGCCAGTTCACCGCGGTGACCTCCGGCTTCGACCACTCCTGTGGGATCAAGGTCGACCACACGATTATCTGCTGGGGGGTCAACGCGGCCAACACGGCCGACCTGCCGGTTGGAACGTTCGCCTCGATCACCGGCGGCGGGGAATTCATGTGCGCGCTTCGCACCGACGGCATCATCGCCTGCTGGGGGGACAACACCTCTGAACAGGCAAGCCCTCCACAGGGCAGGTTCATTGCCGTCGACTCGGGATGGTTGCATTCATGTGCTATTGGCACAGACCAAACCATCAGTTGTTGGGGCATCAACTGGGAGGGCCAGAGTGATCCCCCCCAAGGCGAGTTCACCGCCATCTCGGCCGGTACTGACCATTCATGTGCCATAGGGGCCGACAACGCCCTCACCTGTTGGGGCGGCAATGGCCTCGGTCAAACCGAAGCTCCTGACGGAGAATTCATCGCGGTATCCGCCGGGGGCGGCCACTCCTGTGGAGTCCGCGTCGACAGCACCGTCACCTGCTGGGGAGACAACGTCTTCGGCGAGCAGGACGCCCCGGACGGAGAATTCCTCTTACTGGAGACCGGGCCGGCGATCTCATGCGGGATTCGCACCAACCGATCTCTGACCTGCTGGGGCAATGGCGCCTCCGGTCAGCTTGACCCACCCCCGGGAACCTTTCAGGCCATTGCCACCAGCCAAGAGTTCTCATGTGCCATTCGGGGCGACAACTCCCTGGCTTGCTGGGGAGACAACTCCTTCGGTCAGACCGACGCTCCCCCAGGTCAGTTTCGCGCAGTCTCCAACGGGGCCCGCCACGCCTGTGGCATCCGCGTGAACGGCACGCTGGACTGCTGGGGCCTCATGCCGACAGTTCCCCTGCCAAGCGGCGCGTCCCACCTCCCTTAGGGCGCCTTACTCGGGGCTCACTACTTCTTGGAGGACTCGTAGTAGGGGTCGGAGCCGGATGCGTGGTCGGTGACGTCAACTACCTCGGTGAGTTCCGGAATCGATTCCCGGAGAATGCGCTCGATGCCCTGTCGCAGGGTGACCTGAGCCATCCCACACCCCTGGCATCCGCCCGCAAGGCGCAGGAAAGCAACGGTCTCGTCCACCGACACCAACTCAGCCACACCGCCATGCATGGCAATCGATGGGTTGATGGTCTCGGTCAGTATCACCGAGATCCTATCTGCCAGCGGCCCGGTCAGATCTCCTCGCGGCTCGCCGGCGGCCATGGTCGGACTGTGAGGAACGTTGGGATTGTTCATCGCCAACCCCTGGGCGGTCAACTCCAGAGAGGCGCCCGACAGCTTTTCCAGGTCATGGTCAGGAATCAGGATGGCCAAACCACCATGATCCTCCCGGACCTGATGGGCGTTTTGGTCCTCAACCGGCACGAAGCTCAAGTCGTACTGGAACTGGGCGCCCTGTATGCCGCTCACCTCTATGGACAGTCCATACTCCTGGTCACCCGGTTCCTGGTCACGGAGGGAAACAATCATATCCACCGCGTCGGGAGAAACGCTCAAAACTTTTCCTGCCATGTGCTGTAATGGTAGCCGCCGTACCGCACATGGTGGCTCAATAGTCCGGCAGGTCATCTACATTTGGGAAAGCAGCAATGCCACACGTACTACTCATCATCCCCACCCAAACCTATCGCGCCACCGATTTCATAACTGCCGCCGATGCATTGGGCATCGAACTGTCGGTGGCTTCGGAGGAAGAACTCCCCCTGGTGGCCACCGACCGCCAGGTTCGGATAGATTGCACCAGGCCGGAGTGGTCAGCCCAGGTGATGGCCGACCATGCGGCCCGCATGCCGATTGACTCCATAGTCCCCCTCGACGACCAGGGGGTGGTGATGGCTGCACGCGCCGCCCACCTGATAGGACTGCCGCACAATCCGCCCGACGGAGCGGCGGCCACCCGAAACAAAGTCATGATGCGCCGGCGCCTGGCTCAGGACGAGATCTCCCAACCGCGATTCACTGTGATGGAGAGTGGAGACTCCCCTGCGGGGGTGGCTTCGCAGATGGGACTTCCGGTGGTGTTCAAACCACTCTCCAGGTCCGGCGGGCAGGGGGTGATTCGCGTCAACAAGGCCACAGATGCCGACCGGGCTGTCCGGCGTATCCGCCGGATCCTGGCCTCGGCAGGGGAGAACCCCAATCAGCCCATTCTGGTGGAGGAGTTCCTACCCGGAGGCGAGGTTGCCGTGGAAGGCTTGCTGTCCGCAGGCCGTCTCGAGATCCTGACCGTATTCGACAAACCCGGCGCGCCCCAGGGACCGTACTTCGAAGAGACCATCCTGATCGCCCCATCGCAACTGCCCTCCATGGTGCTGGCCGAGGTGGAGCACCTCACCCGCCGGGCGGTGCTGGCGCTGGGATTGAAAGAAGGCCCGATCCACGCCGAATTGAGGATCGGGAGTGACCGGGTCAGTGTTTTGGAAGTTGCAGCCCGCTCCATCGGAGGCCTGTGCTCACGATCACTGCGCTTCGGATTGATGGCAGACTCGTGGGAGTCCCTGATACTTCGTCAAGCCCTGGGCATCGAAATCCCATCCACCGTCCGCCAACCTGCCGCCACGGGGGTGATGATGCTTCCCATCCCCCGGTCGGGAAGGCTGGTGGGGGTGGAAGGAACCGACGAGGCCCGGCAAACACCGGGAATCGTCGATCTTGAGATAACCATTCCAGTCGGAGGCCGAATCATGGCCCTCCCCGACGGTGACCGTTACCTGGGATTCCTGTTCGCAGCCGCGGCGCGGCGCGCCCATGTGGAACGGGCCCTGCGGGAAGCTTTCTCCCGGTTGCAAATCATCATCGAATAGCAGGTCCTAGCTCTGCGCCGCAACCTCAGCCGCCGCGGCCAGGAATCGTTCGTTCTCCCTGGGGGAACCCACCGAAACCCTGGACCACTCACCAGGAAAGGCCCGAATGACCACCCCGCGTGCCAGGAAACGCTCGGCGGTTTGGCCAGCCTCCATTCCCACCGCGAAGTAGATGAAATTGGCCTGGCTAGGGACATACCTGATTCCCATCCTGGCCAGGCCCTTTTCCATCCGGTCCCGTTCCCGGGCATTCTCGGAGATCCGGGCCTCGATCTGATCCTGATGGCGAAGGGCCTCCACCGCCCCGGCCTGCCCTACCGAGGTCACTGTGAACGGAGACTGCACGCGACGCAGTTGCCGGATGGTCTCGGCCTGGCCGACCGCATAGCCGACCCGCAGAGCCGCCAGCCCGTAGATCTTGGAGAAGGTGCGGAGGGTGATCAAGTTGGGACGCTCGAGTGCTTGGAGGACCGTTCCGCGGTAGTCGGAGGCGGTCACGTATTCGTAGTAGGCCTCATCGAGCACCACCAGCACCCGCTCGGGAACCTCCTCAATCAGCCGGGACACCTCATCGGCAGGTAGATAGGAACCGGACGGGTTGTTGGGATTGCAGATGTACATCAGAACGGTGTCCGGGCCGATGGCAGCCAGCAGCGCATCGGGATCCAGCCCGTGGTCCGCCGTTAGCGGCACTTTCACCGAGGTCATCATGGCGTAGCGGGCGCAGAGCGGGTACATGGCGAAGGACGGCCAGGGAAACACCACTTCCCGTCCCGGGCCTCCCACCGCCAGCGCCGACAGGCGAATCAACTCGCCGGACCCGGCGCCAAACCAGAGATTGTCAAGGTCGACGCCCAAATGTCGGGCCAGAGAGATCCGCAGGTCCAAGGCATGGTTGTCGGGATAGCGGTTGATACCCGCCACCGCCCGGGCCATGACTTCCACAACCTCGTCAAACGGCTGGTAGGGGTTTTCGTTGGAAGCCACCAGCACCAGGAATTCGGGACTGAATCCCAATTCTCTGGCAACCTGTTCGATCGGGCGACCCGGTTCGTATACCGCGATCTCAGCCAGGTCGGACCGAAGAAACTCCATTCTTAGCTGTTGAGGTGTTCTCCAAAGGACTTGGCCCGGCGCCGATGCCCGCCGCCCGCCTTCCGACCGGGGCCCGAACCCCGTCCGTCCTGCTGCCTCTTACCCGAAGATCGACCTCCGCGATCACTACCACCGCCACGGCCGCCACCGCCACGGCCGCCGCCACCGCGACCGCCGCCACCGCCACGGCCGCCACCGCCACGGCCGCCACCGCGACCGCCGCCACCGCGACCGCCGCCACGGCCACCACCGCCACGGGGGCCACCACCACGTCGATCACCGCCGCCGCGGCCGCCACCACTACGAGCGCCATCGCGCCTGGGTGGGCGTCCGGCACCGTCCCTGCGAGGGCTTTCCTGGCCGGCCGGGGGACCCTCCAACCGCTCCGCCAGGATCAGACTGAGTTTGCCCCGGTCCATCCCTTCTACGACCACTTTCACTGTTTGACCCTGCGACAGGTAGTCCTCCACACGGTTCACCCGCCGGTCGGGATCTATCTTGGAGATGTGCAGGAGTCCGTCACGTCCGGGCAGGATGTTGATGAAGGCGCCAAAGGTGGTGATATTCACCACTTCTCCTTCGTACTCCTTGCCTTCCTCGGGCTGGGGTGGGAAGGCGATTAGATTGATCTTCTCCTTGGCGGCCTCCAAGGCGACGCCATCGGCAGAAGCCACCCTCACGATTCCCTTGCCTTCAGCCTCCTCGATCTCGATCGAGACGCCGGTCTCCTCTTCCAGTTCTCTCACCATCTTGCCCTTGGGTCCTATGACCTCGCCAATCTTGTCCTTGGGTATCTCGATGGCCTCCACCCTGGGCGTCCACTCCTTCAGATCTTCCCGTGGCGAGGAGATGACTTTGTTCATCTCCTCCAGGATGAATAGGCGGGCGTCCCGGGCTTGGGAGAGCGCCTGGCTCAGCACCTCGGAGGGAAGACCTGCGATCTTGGTGTCCAATTGGAGGGCGGTGATCATGTCGGCCGTCCCGGCCACCTTGAAGTCCATGTCGCCCATGAAGTCCTCGTCGCCGAGGATGTCGGTGAGAGTCACGTATTTGCCGTCCTGGTAGATCAGGCCCATGGCGATGCCGGCCACCGATGCAATGATCGGTACCCCGGCGTCCATCAGAGACAGAGTCGAAGAGCACACCGCCGCCATCGAGGTGGAACCGTTGGAAGACAGAACCTCAGAGACCAACCTCAGCGCGTAGGGGAAGTCCTCGGGTCCGGGAACCACCGGCAGGAGCGCCTTCTCTGCCAGGGCGCCGTGCCCGATCTCCCGCCGCTTGGGTCCCCGCATGAACCCCGCCTCGCCAGTGGAGAACGGAGGGAAGTTGTAGTGGTGCATATACCTCTTCCCCTCCTCTATCCCCAGGTCATCGAGCATCTGTTCCATCCTCAGCATGCCCAGGGTGGTGATGTTCAGCACCTGGGTCTCTCCCCTCTGGAAGAGGCCCGACCCGTGAGTCCGCTCAACGGTGCCCACTTCGATGGTCAGAGGACGGATGTCGGTGGGTGCACGTCCATCCAGGCGAATGCCCTCGTTCACAATCCTGTTCCGCATGGTGGACTTGACCGCCTTCTTGAAGGCCTTCTTGGCCTGGGAGGCAAGATCCGGATCGTCCTGGCCCACCGCCTCTACGACCTCCTTGCGAAGTGCCCGCTCCCGGTCGGACCGCTGGCGACGATCTCCGATCTGGACCAGTTCCTCCAGCCCGGTTCGTGCGGTCGCCTCGACCTTCTCCATGACCTCGGGTGAGAAGTCGGTGACCGACGGCCAATCCACCTGGGGAGGATCCACCAACGCCGCCAACTCCAATTGGAGGTCAATGCTCTCTGAGATGATTTCCCTGGCTCTCCCGAATCCCTCGACCACTGCCGCCTCGTCGCTGGGCGCCTCACCCTCGGCTACCAAACGAACGCCACCGGGTGTGGCCCCCGCTTCCACCATAATCACGTCGATATCCCCCGACTCGTTCCGACGGCCGGCCACCGTTATCTCGAAAACCCCTTCGGCGATTTCCTCATGGGTGGGGAAGGGGGTCCATTCGCCCTTGATGAGGGCCAGACGGGCGGCGCCGATCGGACCCTTGAACGGGATCGGGCTTACGGAAAGGGCCGCCGAAGCGCCCATCAGGGCGAGAATGTCGAAAGGATTCTCACCATCGATTGACAGGGGCATTGCCACCACCTGGGTATCGCACCGGTACCCCTCGGCAAAGGAAGGCCGGAGGGCCCTATCGATGAGCCGGCAACCAAGGATCGCTCCCTCGCTGGGTCGACCCTCCCTCCGGAAGAAGGACCCGGGAATGCGTCCCGCCGCGTACATGCGTTCCTCCAAGTCGACGGTGAGCGGAAAGAAGTCGATTCCCTCCCTTATTTCCTGATTGGCGGTAGCTGCCACCAGTAGTTCTACCCCTCCAAGACGGAGCACGACTGCTCCATGGGCCGAAATGGCCAGTTTTCCGGTGCTGAGGGTGATTTCCTTTCCACCCACGATCCCGGTTACGGTATGTTCAGACAAGATTGCTCCTCAATGCGTCATGTGTTCTACCGTGCGTAGCGTGGTACGCAGGGCGTTTATCTACGGAGTCCCAGGGAGGCGATAAGCCGGCGATACCGGTCAACATCCTGATTGCGCAGGTATTTGAGCAGGCGACGACGCTTTCCGACCATCTTGAGCAGACCCCGACGACTGTGGTGGTCGTGCTTGTGGATCTTGAGATGCTCGGTCAGATGCCGGATCCGCTCGGTTAGCACTGCCACTTGCACCTCCGGTGCCCCGGTGTCCGTGTCGTGCGCGCCGTATTCAGAAACCAACTCAGATGTAGTCCTCAAAGGGAACCCCTTCGTATGAAAACAGGGTCCGGGCGCAACAAAAACGCCCAACCCGATTAGCTGACACTCATTCTAACACTGATCCGCCATATTGTCATATTTCGATCTCATCCACCGGCGCCCAGGAGTCGGCGGACCTCCACGATGTCTTTGTCGACCTGAGCCAGCAATTCATCCACCGAGCCATAGGCAATTTCTGGTCGGATGCGGTCACCGATGAAACGCAACCTCATCTCCCTCCCGTACAGATCGCCAGAGAAATCCAGCAAATGGGCTTCCACGATCAATCGCCCTTCCCCGAACGTAGGGCGGACCCCGACGTTGAGAGCCGCCCGGTGGGCCTGTGCATCTACCTCTGCCCAGGCCGCGTAGATTCCGTTCGCCGGCAACGACATGCGCGAAGGGATGTCCAGATTGGCGGTGGGAATACCAAGCTCCCTTCCCCTGCGGTCACCCTCGATCACTGTGCCGCGCAACTCGAATGGTCGGCCCAGCAACCGGGCGGCTTGCGCAGTGTATCCCTCCGCTACGCAACGCCGGATCCGAGAGGACGTGATCGGGATCTCCCCCCGATCATGTACAGACCTCTTGGTGAGAAGATCCACTACCTTGACCCCGAATCCCTGCTGCATGCCTACCCGGCGAAGAGTCTCAGGCGACCCCGCTCCTCCTCTGCCGAATTGGAAATTCTCTCCCACCACAACCAACTTGGCCTTGAGCCTCCCCAAGAGGACCTCGGTCGTGAATTGCTCGGCCTGCATCTTGCGGATCTTCGGAAAGGGCATGACCCCCACCACGCCCATCCCCAACTCCTCCAGGATCTGCAGCCGGTGTTCAATGGAGGTGAGCATCTTGGGAGCCCGTTGGGGAGCTAGAACCTCCAAAGGATGCGGATCGAAGGTGGCCACCGCCGGAGTGAGGCCCGACTTTGCCGCGTCAATCATCAACTGTGACAAGAGGATCTGATGACCTCGATGGACGCCGTCGAAAACCCCAATTGAGAGAGCCAATCCGCTGACCGACGAAGGCAGACACCAACCAAGAGGAGAGCCATGCAAGACGATCAACTGCTAGTCCCGTGCAACGGCGGCCATCCCTTCAAGGTTACGGGATTCTAAGCCTCAATCCACCGATTTGACCGTCTGGGGGTGGGGTTACGCGGGCTTTTCGGTTGTTCGGGAGCGTGAGGGATGGTTTTGTGCCGGGTGTGTGAGGTTTGATGGGTGTTTGCTTGGTTTG
>MPNA01000033.1 GCA_002238785.1 bacterium OM1 bin76
TCACAAGAAGTGCCTCCTCTGCTTGGGTGACAGCCGTTCTTACATAACAGCTATTCTCCCAGGTCAGAGAGGCACTTCACCGCATTTCACCCCCACCCACCCCACAAACCACCGGTGGATCTAGGCTTAGCGGTAAGCCGACCTCAAAACCAAAGCCAAACGAGTCGACAGACCGGCTACTTATCGGACTCGCGGATGGGTAGCAAACCGGCAGGATTGTTGACGATGATCTGTCTGATAACTTCGTTTGATATGCCCTTGTCCCCATCCCCGTGCTCGTTTTCGAGGGTGGACTCTTCGGGCAATGCGATGCCTTGCTTGGAAGAGATGTCCTGCGGACTGGTACGTTCCATCTGACCGATGAGTGGTTTTATTTCGATCAGCAGTAGCCGGGGAGCGACCCGTAATGAGGTCATGGGAATGCTGGTCATGGAGTCGGCGGGTTTACCAACTGGTAGCTGGTGCTCCGGCCTCCGTCGGCACCACGAACCATGATTCCGTGGTTGATGAGCCTGGTGATGTCGCGCAGGGCTGTGTCTTGGGAGCATTTGGCGAGCTTGGCCCATTTGGAGGTTGTCAGCTTTCCTTCGAAACCGTCCAAGAGGCGGTTCAGTATCCGGCGCTGCCGGTCGTTCAATGAGACATTTTCCACACTTCGCCAGAATTCTGCTTTGGTGAGCACTGCTTCCAGGGTGGTCTCTGCCCCGTCAATGGCTCGACCCAAGCAGCCCAGGAACCAGGCCATCCACTCTGTGATGTCTGTTGTTCCCTTCTGGGTCCTCTCCAGGATGCGGTAGTAGTCACTGCGTTCCGTCCGGATCTGCGACGACATGCTGTAAAAGCGCCTCGAGCTTTTCTCCGAACGGGCCAGTGCCAGGTCGGCAATTGCCCTGGCAACACGTCCGTTGCCGTCGTCAAAGGGATGAATGGTCACGAACCACAGATGTGCCAAACCTGCCTTGAGCACCCAATCGGTCCCCGAGGGCATGTTGAACCAGCGCAGGAACTCTCCGATCTCCTGTTCGATCCGCCCAGCCTCCGGCGCCTGAAAGTGGACTCGTTCCCGACCCAGCGGTCCGGAGAGCACCCGCATTGGTCCGGTACGGTCGTCGCGCCAGCGGCCCACGATGATCCGTCTCAGGGCACTGCGGCCCGAAGGGAAGAGGGCTGCCTGCCAACTCCATAACCGCTCTCGGGTCAACGGTTGGTCATAGTTGGAAGTGGCGTCCAACATCATCTCCACAACACCCTCTACCCGCTCCTCCACATTACGCAGGCCGGCCGCTTTCACACCGAGCCGATCAGCCACCGACGAACGAATCTGGCCCAGGTCGAGCCGTTCCCCCTCGATGTCGCTGGTCTTGTGAACATCCTGGGTCAGAGTCTCCAGCACAGCTTCCTGCTGAAGGTCGAAACCCAAGGCCCCCATCCGACCCACCACCCGACCCTGTCTAAACCGGACAGCAGCCAGGCTATCAGCCACCCGAGAGGAGTCCCAACGAAATTGAGGCCACTCAGGGTGCTCATAGACATATAACCGCCGCATCTTCTGCGGAGATTATAGCCTGTAATCACCGCAGTCTTTGCTGGGTAGTCAGGGCTGACACCGGCCGGTCATCAGCGCAGTTGGTTAGTCGGGTGGGCGCATCGGCAGCAGCCGGGCAGGATTATCCACGATGATCTGTCTGATCACTTCTTTTGACATTCCCTTCTTGCGCATGAACGGAACGATGTTCTCAAGGATGTAGTAGTAGCCGTGCCCGCCGTATCTGGTCAACCGGTGTTTGGTGCAGATGTCTTGGGAAATGAGGAGACGAGAAGCTGTGTCGGCTTCGAGCAGTTTCACCATCCGGTCCAGTCGCTGGCCGTCGCTTGGCATGTCGAAGGGGGTGGCGCCGTAGAACGAGGACTCGTGACCGAAGAGATCGAATTGGAGGTAGGACTCCAGTTCCAGCAATTCCCAGAGTATCCCTATGTCCTGGACTCGCAGATCAAGGTGTCCCAGCACCACGCGGCTCATGTCGGCGCCGGCTTCGATCAGGCACTCGGCCACCTCCATCGGAGATCTCTGATCGCGGCCGGTATGGGTGGTGATCGCCACACCGCACTCCCTCTGGACTTGAGCAGCGGCGGCCAGGACTCTCTTCTCGCGCTCATACAGAGGCCAGGTGCAGGCCACCTTGATGACCCCCGCTTTGACTGATGTCTCTTCCTGCTGCCCCTGCCAGTCATCGTGACCCTCGGTGGCGATCTGGATGCCGTTTTGGATCTCCGAAGTCATCAGGTCGGCCAGTTGCTCTTCAGTCATGTCGAACATGTAGGAAGGATGGGTATGGGCCACGTAGAACCCGGTGGCCATGATGATGTGCACGCCGCTTGCTCGCGAGACCCGCGCCAGGCCCACCGGATCCCGACCTATGCCGGGAGGCGTAACCTCGACTACGGCGCCGCCTCCCCACTCTTTGTAGAGCCGCATCTCGTCAATGGCTGTCGGAATGTCTCCCAGCAGGAGGTTGTCATGGTGCCGGAAGTAGTTGCGCCGGATCCAGCCAAGATTGTCCAGGCGCATCGGTTCATAGGCTCGGACCCTCTCGCTGGCCGTTCGGGGCGCCTCGAAGATACCGGTGACGTCGGTCAGGATGTGTTCGTGCATCATGGTGGCGCCCAGCAGTTGGGGATCCACCTTTCCCAAGACGGTCTGGACCTTGCCCGGTGATGAGTGGCGTGTGGTATCGCTCATATTTCCCCCTGGGCGGATGGATTCAGATGGCGGGCGACCTCCTCGAAGGCTGTCAGGACTCGTTCCATCTGCTCATCAGTATGCACCGCCGAAGCGATGAGGCGGATTCGAGAGGTGTTGGGAGGCACATAGGGAGGCAGGATGGCGCGCGCCAAGATGCCGTTGTCGATGAGTGTCGTCTCGGCCGTCCTGGCCTTGGCGTCATCCCCGATCATCACAGGGGTAATCGGATGAACCGTTTCGGGCACTGAGAACCCCAGTTGTGACAACGAAGCGTTGATCGTGGCGGCATTCTCCCACAAGCGGTCCACGCGTTCGGGCTCGGACCGCATGATCCGCAGCGCCTCCAAGGCCGCGGCCGCGGCCACCGGAGACGGCGCCGTGGTGAAAAGAAAGGTGCGGGAGACCTCGCTGAGGTAGCCGATCACCTCCGCCGACCCGGCCGCGAAGGCCCCGACGCTCCCCAGAGCCTTCCCAAGTGTTCCCACGATCACGTCGGCTCGGTCTGCCCGCCGGTAGTGGCCGCTCGAACCTTTTCCCCCGGATCCGATGACCCCGGTGGCGTGCGCATCGTCCAACACCAGCATGGCGTCATGTTCATCAGCCAGGTCGGCTATCTCATCCACCGCAGCGAGGTCACCGTTCATCGAGAAGACGCTGTCGGTGACGATCAAGCCTGCTCCGGTGGCCTGATCGAGTTGCCGACCCAGATCTTCGACATCACAGTGCCGGTAGACCCTCACCTCGGCGCCGCTCAGGCGTGCTCCGTCAATAATGCTGGCGTGATTGAGTTCATCGCTGCAGACCGTGTCGCCGCGTCCGGGAAGGGCGGAGACGGTCCCCACATTGGCTGCGTATCCGGATGCGAACAGCAGCGATGACTCGGTCGACTTCAGGTCGGCCAGTTCCTCCTCGAGTTCTCGGTGCACCGACGTGTCTCCTCCGATGTGACGGGATGCCCGGGCTCCCGCGCCGAAGGTAGTCAGGGCAGCCTGAGCGGCGGCTATCACCCTGGGATCGGAAGCCAGCCCCAGGTAGTCGTTCAGACCGAGGGCGATGTAGGTGCGTCCCTCCAGGTGGATCGTCCCGGGCTGTACTACGTTCGAAGCCGGATCCGAAGGCGGCCAGGTGGCGCCGCGAGCGGTGATGCGGTCACGGATCACTACACACCTTGTGCCGGCTTTGGATGGTGCGGGGGGAGGTCGCCAAAAAAAGGGAGGTTAAAGGGTTGACCGAGGTCGGAGCACCGATGCATTCTGGTGGGGTCGAACACCTCCCGGTCCGATCCCGACGTCGTTCGGACCGCGTATCAGTGCCTCCGGCGGGCATGAGGTCATACTCTTTACCGAACGCGTCCCCCGGCCGGGACCGCCGGACCGCGTTCGGATTCGTGGTGGTGGCGGCGGGGGGTGGGCCCGATGGGTGACAAGGGACCGGCAGTTTTCGCGACTTAGCGGGCGCTTTCGCGGTTCTGCTCTTCTCGGACAGATCCACTCCCCGATCCTCTAATGGCACACTCTCACCAACTTCTGTCGAGCGGGGATCCTGGCCGGTCAACCTGCATCGGCCTCATCTTCGCAGCACCCGACCGGACCGGGTCCCCGAGAGGCTACCTGCCCTCAAAACCGGCTGGCCGTTGACCAGGACATGCACCATCCCCTCCGCGAGCACGTTCGGCTCGAACCTGGTCGCCTTCTCGCGAAAACCCGTTGGGTCGAACACCGCTATGTCGGCAAAGGCGCCCTGCTTCAGGACGCCCCGGTCTACGAGTCCGAGGCGCTGCGCGGGAAGACCGGACAACCGGTGGGCTGCTTCTCCCGGTGTCAAAACTCCCTCCTGGTTGACGGAGAAGTTGTAGAAGTAGGAGGCCCATGTGTAGGCGCCGTGGAAAGTCTTTCCTGCCAAGGGACCGTCCGGCGCCATGGTGGTGGCGTCGGAGGCCGGCATCGACAGCGGGTGAGCGAAGGCTGTGCGGTGTTGGCCAGCATTGTGACAGTCGATCAGCACCATGAGCGACTCCATGGTTTCGATCGCCCCCAGCAGCAGGTCGTAGATGCAGTCCAGCCCCTCCTGTCCCCTCTCGGCGGCAATCGATCTGATCGACCGGCGGCCGTAGTCGGGGTAGGCGTCGTGGTCCAGCAGCACGATGCGCTCCCAGTCGCCGCCTGCGCTGAGAATGCTGCGGAAACTCTTCATTCGCCGGCGTGCGTCGGCATCCGCCAGCACCGAGGCGAGTCCCTGGGGGCCGTCCGCCATGGCCCATGGCGGGAGCACCGAATACAGGTAGGTGAACCCGAATAGGCGGGTATGCAGATCGAAGGCGACGTCCAGGTGGCGGCGGGCCTCGTCCACCAACTCCAGGCACTCTTCCATGTCGGCATCACCGCTTCGAGGAACCAGGTGCGAAACCTGAAGCCTCACCCCGGCGACTCTGGCCGTGCGGATGGCCTCGGCGACCCCTTCGGGCGCCCCGGCGTCGCGGTACCTGGCATGGCAGACGTAAAGGTCGTCCCGTTCGGCCAGCGGCGCGCACAGCCTGGTGACCTCCGACTCCGAAGCGCCGGCCTCCGTTGCGTATTCGAGGCCGGTCGACAAGCCCCAAGCCCCCTCATCGAGGGCGGTGCGCAGCAGTTGGGACATCTCCTCCAGTTCTTCCTCCGTCGATGGCCGATCGGTCAGACCCACGACGGCCAGGCGAAGCTGACCGTGAGGGACCATGCTCACAACGTTCAAGGCCGGCTCTGCCTGCTCGAGTCGGGAGAAGTATCCGGAAGCCGAGTTCCAGTCCAGGGGAACCGAGTCCGAGTACCCGTAGATCGCCTTCAGTGCGAGATCCGGGTCTCTGATGGGAAAGCAACCATGGCCGCAGTTACCCACCACCTCGGTGGTGACTCCCTGGTAGATGGCGCTGACTGCCCGGGGGTCCGCCAGCAGGGTGTAGTCGGAGTGGCTGTGGATGTCGATGAATCCCGGGGCGACCAACAGTCCGGTGGCGTCCAGTTCCTCACCTTGGCTTCCGGCCAGGTCCCCTATCGCCGCGATACGGTCACCCACAATGCCGATGTCGGCCGGTGTGGGCTCACGTCCGGCGCCATCTGCAACGGCGCCGCCACGAATGAGAAGGTCGAACATGCTCCACCTATTCCGTTTGAATCAGACTCTCAACGAACCCGTCCTGCAAACCGATGTCCGCTCTGCCATCAGGCCAGAAGGCACAATCCTCAGGTCCGGGGAGAAAAAATTGTGCGTCACCCCTGACCGGGTCAAGGGTCCCTTCACTACCATGACAGGTGATATGTTACACAATACATGTTGTGTAGCAAACAGGAGTGTTGGCCCTCGCTAACCATCTCTGTTGATCCGCAAAAGACCTTTGGGGCGACATTCCCACAATGTCACTCCAAAGAAAGGAGTTGAATAGATGCACAAGAATTACCTACGAAGTGTCAGCGCTGTCATCATCGCCTTTGCGATGCTGGCGGCCGCCTGCGGTGAGGATGAGCCCGCCCCCACCACCGCGGCTCCAACCACGACTGCGGCGCCCACCACGACCGAAGCGCCCGAGGAAGAAGCACCGATCCGGATCGGGCTGGTGATCCCGGACTTCATACAGAACGAGTTGATCCTCGCCCTCAAGACCGGCGCCGATGACGCCGCCGCCGACCTGGGCGTCGAACTGCTGGTCACAGGAAGCGGTAGCGCCCAGGATCTGGTGGCAGCGATCGAGAACTATGCCGCAGCCGGTGTTGACGTCATCGTGTATGACACGATCGACGCTCAGGCCCTGGCGCCTGCGATTCTCGCCCTCAACGACGCCGGCATTCCGGTGGTGTGCACGGTTGCCTGTGCCTCCGAGGGTGTCAGTGCCATCGAGATAGGTTACGACTATCGGGCTGACATGGGCCGACCGGTTGGCGACTGGCTGGCAGCTCAGGACCCCGCACCGGCCAAACTCGCTTTCATCGACTCCAACCAGGCCGATGAGTCGGTCGCCGCCATCTACGCGGGAATCGAAGATGGCCTGGAAGCCGGTGGACTCGGCGATGTCGAGAGGGTTGTGACCCCACCCACCAACTGGGACCGGGCCGCTGGACTTGACTCAGCCAGGTCGCTGCTGACCGCCAATCCCGATGTGGACATCATCGTCGGCTTGCATGACCTCCTGGCAGGGGCCACCCTGACCGCCATGGAAGAGTTGGGATACAAGGAGACCACCTTGACCGGCCTCGGTGGGACCTGCGAAGGCCTCATGAACATTCTCGAGGGCCGCCAGGCGCTCACCGTGATCCAACCCCTCTATCCGGCCGGTTACCTGGCTGTTGAGGCGGCCGTGCAGATCGCCATGGGAGAGGACCCCGGAGCGGACTTCATCCCGATCGGAATGGTGGTCGTCGACAAGGCTTTCGCGGAAGGCGTGCTGGACGGTTCGGAAGATCCCGTGCAGAGCGGTGTTGACCTCAAGACGGCACTGGAAACCGCCGCGGCGGGATGCTAAAGACGGCTAACCCCTAGAAAACCCATAACAATGGCTCCCTTCTCCCCATCCAAGAGGGTGCGGTGGGAGGGAGCCATTGGGATTACCTGCCATGGGTAGAGTCCAGAAGGTTTCAGAGAACGGCATGAAAGGTCTCTGTTTACGTGGTTGACACAGATCAGGCTACGCAGGCAAAAGCTAAGCGGGCCGCCGGGTTGCGATACGGTTTGAGTAGATACCGGCAACTCCTGGCACTGCTGGTAGCCGTCCTGCTGCTCTGGACTGTCCTGAGTTTTTCCAGCCCCTACTTCATGACGGTGCAGAACCTGACCAACATCGCCCTGCAGAGTTCTGTGGTGGGGATCATGGCGGTCGGGTTCACGATCCTGCTGATCGGTGGAGAGATCGATCTGGCGATCGGTTCCACCCAGGCGCTGGCCGGGACCATGGCTGCCCTGCTCATCATCGACCGCGGGTTGCCGATCTGGGGCGGGGTACTGATAGTGCTGGCCATGGGTCTTGTGGTCGGGAATGTGAACGGGTATTTTTCTCTGTTCACAAAAGTCCCGTCATTCATCGTGACACTGGCAATGCTGGGCGTCCTCCAAGGCCTTGCCTTCGTGATGACCAGCGGACAGACGATCGGTGGATTCCCCGAAGCATTCAAAGTCCTGGGTCATGGCCGTGTAGGTGTGATCCCGCTACCGGTCATCATCTTCTTTTCTGTGACCGTGCTGGTGCAACTGGTGTTGAGCCATACCCGATACGGGGTGGAACTGTATGCGACCGGGGGCAATCGAGAGGCTGCCGGCCTGGTGGGCATAAGCGTCAGGAGAGTCCTGCTGCTGGCCTTCATCGCCAGTTCGATGCTCTGCACGCTTGCTGGGCTGGTGTTGAGCGCTCGCCTGAACGCCGGCCATGGGTCCTTCGGATCGGAGTCGCTGCTCGACGCGGTGGCGGCGGTGATCATCGGCGGCACGTCACTCAACGGCGGCGCCGGCAATACCTTCGGGACGCTGTTGGGGATCATCCTGATAAGCACCATCAAGAACGGGCTGATTCTGCTGGGAGTGGACCCCTTCTGGCAGCAGGTGGCGGTCGGTGCTCTGATCCTGGCAGCCGTTCTGGTGGATAAGACGATCAAAGGCGAACTGGCCCCCGGAGATCTGCTGCCCAGGTTGGTGAGGCGATGACGGCGTCAGTCTCGCAGGGCGCCAGCGGGGCAAACGGCAGTGGTGGTCCCGACCGGGATGCCGGGCCGGTGATAATGGCCAGGGAGGTCCACAAGTCCTTCGGCCAGGTACGGGCCCTGATCGACGCCACGTTTCAGGTCGACGAGGGAGAGACCGTGGCGATAGTCGGTGATAACGGCGCCGGCAAGTCAACGCTGGTCAAGATCCTGACCGGCGCCATACAACCGGATAGCGGCTCTCTGGAACTGGACGGGATGGAGGTGAGTTTTCGCACCACCCGGGACTCCCTGCAACTGGGAGTGACGGCGGTCTACCAGAACCTGGCCCTGGCCGACAACATGACCGTGGCGGAGAATGTGTTCCTGGGCCGGGTGCCGACCCGGTGGCTCCGGGTGGACCGCCGCCGGATGGAACGGGAGTCGGCCGAACTCCTCGACTCCCTGGCCATCAATGTGCCCGACGTCAGAGCCACGACAGCTTCACTGTCGGGCGGCCAGCGCCAGGCGGTGGCCATCGCCCGCGCCTTCAGGTCGGGTCGGAGGCTGATGATCCTGGACGAGCCGACCGCCGCTCTGGGAGTCCAGGAAGGCCAGAAGGTCCTCGACATCATTGAAGGTCTGAAGGGACAGAGAGTCTCGATCATCGTGGTGAGCCACAACCTCGACCATGTGTTCCGCGTGGCCGACCGGATCGTGGTGATGAGGGGAGGCCGGATAGTGGGTTCGCGTCGAAAGGAAGAAACCACCACCGCCGACATCGTCCATCTCATAGTGGGAACCCGTTAGGAAGGGGGGTCGAAGGATGTCAGCGATCAGAGACCGCAGGGAGAGAACATGAATCGAATGGAACGCAATCGCCGGACAGTACGGCCTCCCTCGATCGTAGACATCGAGGAGACGGCGGCCTATGACGGGCTCGAACTCGCCCACGGGGAGGCCGAGGAACTGTCCGGCATAGTCACAGCCCTGGTGCTGGCGGCCGCAGACGCAGACAGGTTCGACCCGCCGACCATCTCCACCTTCGAGACCTGGCGTGATCCCGGTCGGCGCCCGTCCGCGGATGAGGACCCCCTGAATGCCTTCATCCGGATGTGCGACGTCCCGGGCGCCGATGACGGTCCCCTCGCCGGTTGGCGCTTGGGGGTGAAGGACAACATCGCCGTGGCCGGGGTACCGATGACCAACGGGTCAGTCTTCCCTCCTTTCACACCGACGCTGGACTCGGTGGTGGTGGAGAGGATCCTCAAGGCCGGTGGTTCGATCGTCGGCACTCTCAACATGGACGACCATGGCGGCGGGGCCACCGGGGTGATGAGCGCCTTCGGTCCGGCGAGAAACCCGCTGGACCCGTCGCGGACCGCCGGAGGGTCGTCGGGAGGCGCCGGATCGGCAGTGGCATCGGGTGCGGTCGAAGCCGCTTTGGGAGTGGACCAGGGCGGCAGCGGGCGCATCCCCGCAGCATGCTGTGGACTCGCCACCATCAAGGCCACTCACGGTCTCATCCCCACGTTCGGGGTGACCCCGATCGACCACTCCATCGACTTCGTGACACCGATCGCCCGGTCGGTGAGGGAGGTGGCCATCCTTTTGGAGGTGATCGCCGGTGAGGACTGGCGGGATCCCCAGGGGATCCACGTTCCCATCGAGATCCCCGAATACCACCGCGCAGAAAACGACGGCGTCTCCGACCTGCGGATCGCGGTCGTCGAGGAGAGCATCACCGGCGTGGACTGCCAACCGGTGGTGATCGAGACGATGGATGAGGCCGTCGGAGCCCTCGAAGGGGCCGGCGCGCAGGTCGAAAGGATCTCGGCGCCCATGTGGAGCGAAGCCAGCAGCATATTCGGCCCGTACGTGGCGCACCTGGTGGGCAACATGCTGCGGACCGAGGGCGGCAGCCACGGTCACATGGGATACATCGACGCCGATCGGGTGCACGCCTTCGCCACCAACCGGCGCGCCCAGTCGCGTGAGTTGAATCCTTACGTCAAGTGCTGGACCATTGCCAGCCGGTATCTGATGGAGCGGTACATGAATGTTCCTTTCGCCCGGTTGCACAACGCCCGTCTGGAATCCCGACGGCGCATCAGCGAACTCTTCCACACCTGGGACCTGCTGATCACGCCGACCATACCCTTCACGGCCCCCAGGTTGCCAGAGGCTCCCACCCCGATCGCCGATCTGTTGGCCGACTCGAAGGCCACCGTGGCCTTCAACACCTCCCCGCTCAATCTCTCCGGTCACCCGGCGGCCAGCGTCCCCGGGTTGTACGACGCCGACGGCCTGCCCGCCTCGGTGCAGATCGTTGCCCCTCACTTTGATGAATACACGGCCTTCCGGGCGGCTTTCGTGCTGGAGGGCTACTTCGCGGGGCGCAAGCCACCAGGCCGGGTGAGGGCATGACCACCGAACGGTCTCTCGAGGAGCGGGCGCTGGACCATCTCTGGATTCACGAGAGCCCTCGATCCGAACTGGTGGACCACGACATGCTCCGGGTCTTCGACCGGGGCGAGGGTCCATGGCTCTGGGATACCCGGGGTGATCGGTACTTCGACCTGTGCTCCTCGATGTGGCAGACCCCTCTGGGCCATGGTCGCGGCGACATCACCTCCGCCATGGCCGAACAGGCCCGCCGGGTGGCCACCGCCGGTCCTATTTTCTTCACCACCCGCGGTGCGGTGGAACTGGCGGAGCGACTGGCCGCCTCGGCGCCGGGAGACATGCAGCACTCCTTCCTCACCAGTTCCGGTTCGGAGGCCACCGAGACCGCCATCAGGCTGGCCCGCCAGTATCACCGCATGCGAGGCGATCACCACCGGTACAAGTTCATATCCCGCTACGGGTCCTACCATGGCGCCGGCGGCGGAGGCCTGGCCATGTCGGGTCGCCGGCACCGCGACTCCGTCTACTACCCGCTGATGCCGGGAGGAGTTCACGTCATGCCCCCGACCGGGGTCTCGGACCTCCAGTACGCCGAGCAGATCCGCGACACCATCGAGCTCGAGGGCCCCGAGACGGTGGCGGCGGTGATCGGCGAACCGGTGGCGATCACCGAGTTCCGGATTCCCGACGAGACCTACTGGCCGCGTGTCAGAGAGATATGCGACGAATACGGTGTCCTGCTGATCATCGACGAGACGCTGGTGGGATGCTGCCGGAGCGGTCGGATGTGGGGAATCGAACACTGGAACGTGGTGCCCGATGTCATGGTCGTGGCCAAGGCGTTGAGCGGCGGATACGCTCCCGTGGCTGCGATGATCGTCCGTGAGCATGTCTTCGCGGCGTTCGGCCACGACACCGGCTCTCCCTCGGTGCAGAGCTACGGGGGTCACGGCGCCACGGCCGCTGCGGCAGCCAGGGCCATGGAAATATACATGGACGAACGGATGGACCGGGTGGCCGAGTCCCTGGGAGCCGAGCTCTTCGGGATGCTGAGCGAAGTCACCGACCTCCCCATAGTGGGAGACATGCGCCGCTTCGGCCTCTGGATCGGGATCGAACTTGTCAACCCGGTGACCGGTGAGTCCTATGCCACCGGAATCCGCGGCAAGTTCGAGGTGGCCAAGGAAATCAGCCGGCGCCTGCTGCGGGTCGGATGCGCCGCGGCGCGGATGTCGGAGGGGATCCTGCACGTGGCGCCTCCCTATGTGTCCACCAGTGATGACCTCAAGTTCGTCACAGAGGCCGTGTTTACGGTGCTGGACCAACTCTCCGATAAGCTATCCAGAGGCTGACAGGTGACAAGTGATACCAAGAAAGGTGTAGAGGGTTGTACAACTGGACTATCGAACAGCGGATCACCAAAGAGCTGCGAGACCTCATAGTCTCGGGAGACCTGGAACCGGGCGTCCGGGTGCGCTACCGTGATCTCGCTGAACAGTTCGGAGTGAGTGTCACTCCCGTGCGTGCGGCCGTGCGTGAACTGGCGCACGAGGGCCTGATAGACGCCCACCCCAACGCCGCCAATTACGTGTCGCCGCTGTCACTTGATGAGGTCGAGCAACTGTACCTGACGAGGATGGGTTTCGAACCATGGCTGGCTCGACTGGGAGCGCCCAGGTTGTCGAGCCCGTCGCTTCGTCTGATGGAGCAAAAGCTCAAGAGGTCCCGGACCGCCGCGGAACAGCGGGACAGCGATGGGCTGATGGACGTCGCATGGAAGATGCGGGTTGTGTGTTATGAGGCGGCTGATCGTGGAAGCCTGCTGCAAAAGGCCGCGGAGCTTTACGATCGCTCCCGTCGCTACACCCACCTGACACTCAGAGATGCCTACCGCCACGATGAGTCGAAGGCCGTGGCCATAGCCTTCTACGGCGCCTGCCTGGAGCATGATGGTGATCGAGCGGCGGATACCATCCGGGAGGCCCTCGAAGCAACCTTCTCGCATCTTCTCAGCATCATCTCTCCCTCTCGCGACGGGCGAGTGCCGACTTCGGTCTAGCAACCACCGGACCGCCCGCCCAAACGCCCGGGTGACCGGGTTGATTGGAGCGTGGTAGATGGTCTTGAAGGGGGGTCGGGTTCGGTGGAGACCCCAGGCCATCGCTTCGGTGCGACCACCGCGGTACGCCAAGATTTAAGCCGCTCCTCCCCAATGAAGTCCGTAGGCGAGGGTTACGATTGTTGCCTAATCACCCAACCACTAGGGGGAGAAAATGAACCTGCTAAAGAAGAGAGGAACCATTGGCCTCGCTTTGCTGGTCGCTCTGTCGCTGATCGCGGCGGCCTGCGGAGGCGAGGACGAGGAAGAGACTGCCACCACTGAAGCCGCTGCGGTAACAACCACCGCTGCCGCTCCCGAAACCACCGCGGCCCCCGCAGACGACGACATGGCCGATGACGACATGGCCGATGACGACATGGCCGACGATGACATGGCCGACGATGACATGGCCGACGATGACATGATGGAAGAGGACCCGGACGGTCCCAAGCGCGGGGGCGACCTGATCTTCGCCCGCCACCGGGACAACACGACCCTCGATCCCGGAGCGGCGGTGGAGACCGACACCATCTATGTCCTCGATCACATTTTCGAGACCCTGTTCGCCACCAGCGCCGACGGTGCCTCGGTGGATCCCTGGCTCGCCAGCGACTACGAGGTCTCCGACGACGGGAAGTCATGGACCGTCACCCTGCGAGAAGGGGTGGTGTTCTCCAACGGTCAGCCGATGACCTCGGCCGATGTGAAGTTCTCGATACAGCGGGCGATTGACGAAGCGGCGTTCGGCTTCCTTTTGTCCGCGATCGAGTCGATCGAGACTCCCGACGACATGACGGTGGTGTTCAACACCAGCTTCCCGTGGGCGCCGTTCCTCGCCGATCTCTCGGTGTGGGCAGCCGCCATCATGCCCGCCGACTACGCAGGCATGAGCGCCGAGGAGTTCTTCGAGAACCCGATCGGAACCGGTCCCTTCCTCTTCGATGAGTGGGTCCCCGGCGAGTACATCCGGCTGGTGAGGAATGACAACTACTGGCAGGAAGGAAAGCCCTACGTGGACAGCGTCACCTGGACCCAGGTTCCGGACGACAACACCCGCATTCTCCAGTTGGAGGGCGGCCAGGCGCACATTGCCCAGAACGTGCCGCTCAACCTGTTGGACTCCCTCAACGAGAAGGAAGGCATAACCGCCACCACCTTCCCGGCCACCACGGTCTACTGGGTGAGCTTCAACACCACCATCGAGCCGTTCAATGACCGGCATGTGCGACGGGCGATCGCCCACGCCATCGACCAGGACGCCATATCGAACGCCGCACTGTTCGGGCACGGTGGCCCGGCGTGCTCGGTGATCTCCCCGGCGGTTCCGTTCCACGATCCTGATACGCCGTGCCTGGAGTCCAACATGGACCTGGCCCGGGCCGAACTGGCGCAGTCGAGCGTGCCGGACGGCTTCTCGGCCGAGTACCTGGTTGGCGACCAGTCTCCGAACCTGCCCATAGTGGAGATCATCCAGGGCCAGCTTGCGCCTCTGGGCATCGACATCTCGATCCGGACCATCGACCCGGGACAGTTCTACTCCACCATCTTCGTGTTCGACTACGAGATAGCCTTCACCGGCTGGACGATGGACATCCCCGATCCGGACCAGAAGATCTCCTTCATGTTCGATCCCGAACTGGGTGGCGGTGACTCCTACAGCACCGGTTACAACAACCCGGAGATGATCGAGTTGGTGAGGGCCGGCCAGACGACGTTCGCTGACGCCGATCGGGCGCAGATCTACGCCGACATCCAGGCGCTCAACGCCGAAGAGGTGCCGTTCATACCCCTGGTGGTGTTGGACGCGCCGTTCGCTTGGAGCGACAGCGTCAAGGGCCTGTGGGTGAACCCGGTGGGCAAGCGCCACCTGGAAGACGTTTGGCTCGACGAGTAAAGACACCCCTGTAGCAGGCGGCGCGGAAGATGGCCCTTCGGTACTTCCTCCGCCGCCTGCTCAGGATGATCCCGGTGATCCTGGGGATGACGATCATCGTCTTCTTCATGATCCATCTGGTACCCGGGGATCCGGCGCGCACACTGCTGGGACCCCGGGCGCCGGCCGAGGCGATCGACGCGTTCAATCTGCGCTGGGGATTCGACCGTCCCCTGCATGAACAATTCCTGTCGTTTCTGGGGGGCCTGGTGCAGGGCGACCTGGGAACCTCCCTCAGCTACAACGTCCCCACCACCGAACTGGTAACCGGCCGGTTCACGCCTACCCTGTTGCTTTTGGCCATCAGCGGATTGTTCGCCATGGTCATCTCCCTTCCGCTGGCGGTGGTGGCCGCTCTTCGGGAGGAACGAACTCCCGACCACGTGGTACGGGTCATCCCGATGCTGGGTCTGGGGCTACCGGCCTTCTGGGTGGGGATCCTCCTGCTGACGTTCGTGGCTTTGCGGGTGGACTGGCTTCCGGTGGGCGGGTACGGCGCCACCTGGCCCGATCGCCTGATCGCCATGATCCTGCCCGGCTTGACGGTGGCGATCGGGATCGCTCCCTTCACCATCCGCAGCCTCCGATCGTCGCTGATCGAGGTGATGGAAGCCGACTACATCGCAACCGCCCGCGCCAAGGGCCTGGCCGGAGTCCGAGTGCTCTGGGCCCACGGCTTACGCAATGCGGTGATTCCCACCGTCACCGTGTTGGGGGTCAACCTCGGGTGGCTGGTAGGGAACACCCTGATCGTGGAGAAGGTGTTCGCCCTTCCCGGCCTGGGCGCTTTGATGATCGACGCCGTCCTGGAGCGTGACTTCGCGGTGGTCCAGGGACTGGCGCTGATATTCGGGCTGCTGGTGGTGCTGGTGAACCTGCTGGCCGACGTGGTGCGGGCGTCGCTCGACCCCAGGGTGCAGTTGTCATGACCACTCCTTCCCGGTCGGAGTCCCGAAAAGCGGTCCGGGGCCGCCGTTCATATTCGCTGATGATCGGCACGGGCCTCCTGGGTGTGATAGTCCTAGCCGCCATTCTGGCGCCTTGGATTACCCCCTACGATCCCCTCGCCCACGACCTGGACACCATCCTGGCGCCGCCGTCCTCCGACCACCTGCTGGGCACCGACCACCTGGGCAGGGATGTGTGGACGCGTCTTCTGTACGCGGCGCGGCTTGATCTCTTGATCGGGGTGGGAGCGGTGATCACCCCGTTCCTGACCGGGACGCTCCTGGGAGCGGTGGCCGGCTACTACGGCGGTCGGATCGACCTGGCCGTCTCCGCCGCAACCGACATGCTGATGGCCTTCCCCTACTACGTGCTGATCATCGCCCTGGTGTTCTCGCTCGGACCCGGCATCCCGTCGATCTTCATCGCCATGGCGATCGTCGCCTGGGTCTCCTACGCCCGGATAGTCCGGGGAGAGGTGCTGTCGGCCCGGGGCCAGCAATACGTGATGGCGGCCAAGACCCTCGGGTACACCGACCTTCGCATCATCGTGCGCCACATCCTCCCCAACGTGATCACCCAGCCGGTGACCTACGCCATGTCGGACATCGTGGTGATCATCGTGGGGGTCGTCACCCTCAGCTACCTGGGTCTGGGCGTCCCTCCACCCACCCCCGACTGGGGATCGATGATCGCTTCGGGACAGAGTTTCATGACCACCCAGTGGCAGTTGTCGACCATCCCCGGAATAGCGGTGGTGATCGTCGGATTATCCTTCTCCCTGATCGGAGACGGGCTGACTCACAGGCTGCGTCCCGAATGACGGCGCCGGTTCTTCAGGTCCGCGACTTGCAGGTGCGGCTCTCTTCGCCCCGCGGCGTCGTGCATGCCGTGCGGGGTGTGTCCTTCGATGTGGAGGCAGGCCACACCCACGGCATCGTCGGCGAATCGGGCAGCGGGAAGACCACGCTGCTGCGCGCCATCCTGGGGCTTCTGCCCTCCAACGCCACTGCCGGCGGGACCATCTCGGTCTCCAGTCGCCAGGTCCCCCTGGCGGGCGGACGCGCCAAGGCGGTGGACGGGGTCAGCATCGTCTTCCAGGAGCCGATGACGGCACTCAACCCGGTGGTGAGGGTAGGCCTGCAGATTTCGGAGGCTCCCCGCTTCAAGCTGGGCCTGGGGCGCAGAGACGCCCGTAACCGGGCACTCGAATTGATGCGCCTGGTGGGGATCCCCGATCCGGTGCGTCGCTTCGACGCCTATCCGCACGAGCTTTCGGGAGGATTCAGCCAGCGGGTGCTGATCGCCATCGCGCTGTCGGCCGAACCAAAGATCATCCTCTGTGACGAACCCACCACCGCCCTGGACGTCACCGTGCAGGACCAGATCCTCAAGCTGTTCCGCCGGATCTCGGAGGAGACCGGGGTGGCGATAGTTTACGTGACCCACGACCTGGCGGTGGTGGCCCAGACCTGTCGGACGGTGTCGGTTATGTACGCCGGGCAATTCCTCGAGTCGGGAACCATCGACGCGGTGTTCGGGCGGCCCCGCCATCCCTACACCCTGGGGCTGCTGGCGGCGGTGCCCGACGTCAGCCACGGTCGGACGCCGCTGGTGGCGATACCCGGATCACCGCCCGACCTGGTCAGTCTCGCAGGTGGCTGCCCGTTCCTGCCGCGATGCTCCTACGGCCGGGAGGAGTGCGCCGACGGGGTGTTCTCCCTTCGGAGCCTGAATCGCCATCAGTCGACGGCCTGCATACGCTCCGACGCGCTTTCGGGCTCGGCGCCCGCCCGGGAGGCGGAGGCATCGTGACGCCCCCGCCGATCCTCGAGGCGCGGGGCCTGACTAAGACGTTTTCCTCGAGACGCTCGGTGGGAGACGTTGTATTCCGCAGGCCCAGCGAGGAACTCCAGGCCCTGGAGGGTGTCAGTTTCCAAGTGGTGCGGGGAGAGAGCCTGGGCATCGTGGGCGAGTCGGGATGCGGCAAGTCCACCCTGGCCCGGTGCCTGGTGGGCCTGTACCCGCCCACCTCGGGACAGACCGTTTATGAGGGAACGGTATTCGAGCACAAGCGGGCATTCTCGGACCGCAAGAAGATCCAGATCGTGTTCCAGGACCCCTACTCGTCTCTCAACGCCCGGATGACCATCGGACAGGCTTTGCGGGAGGTGCTCGCAGTGCACAAGGTGGTAGCTTCTGACCGGGTGGCGGCCCGGGCGGTGGAGTTGTTGGCGCTGGTGGGACTCGATTCGGAGATCGCCAACGTCTATCCCCGCCAGTTGTCGGGAGGCCAGCGACAGCGGGTGAACATCGCCCGCGCTCTGGCCGTGGAGCCCGAAGTGCTGATAGCCGACGAGCCGGTCTCGGCGCTGGACGTGTCCATCCAGGCGACCGTTCTGAACCTGTTGGCATCGCTGCGGGAACGCCTCGGCCTGACGCTGATCCTCATCGCTCACGACCTGAGCGTGGTGAGGTATCTGTGCGACCGGGTGGCGGTGATGTACATGGGCCGGATCGTGGAGATGGCGCCCACCGAAACACTATTCGAAGATCCCCGGCACCCCTACACACAGGCCCTTTTGGCAGCCGCGCCCAGCCTGGAGAGAAAGAGCCGGGACGACGCCCGATCGATCGGGGGGGATCCCCCCAGTCCCTTCGACCTGCCGGAAGGGTGCCACTTCCATCCCCGCTGCCCGATGGCTACCGACCACTGCACCACAGCCCGCCCTCCCCTGCAGGAGGGGCCTGATGACCCGGGTCGTCAGGCTGCCTGTCATTACGCGTGGGAGCCGCCGCCCAGCCACCACAGCCCGCTGATCCCAAGAGAGCCAAGAGAGGAGAACCGTCGATGAGCTTCAAGACGTTGCAAGCAAGGCAGGTCCTGACCGGAGGGGACGAACCCCCTATTCCCAACGGTGGTATTCGAATCCGGGGATCGAAGATCGTGACGGTGGGGCCGGCAGACGACATCCGGGAACCGGACGACGAGGTCCTCGACTTCGGAGACGCCACGCTCCTGCCGGGACTGATCGATTGTCACGAGCACCTATCCGGGCACGACCGCTATGCCATCGGCGATCCCAGCGTGGTGGAACCGGACATGATGTTCGCGCTGGTGGGCGCCTACCACGCCCGCCGCCTGGTGAGAATCGGTGTCACCACCGCGCGGATCCCCGGAGCACCCGGTCACATCGACCTGATGATCCGACGGGCCATCCGGGAGGGTTACCTGCTGGGTCCGAAGATGGTGTGCGCCGGACGGGTAGTGGTGATGACCGGGGGGCATGGCTCCATGTCGGGAGTGGAGGTGGACGGACCCTGGGAGGCCCGCAGCGCCGCCCGCGCCCAACTCAAGGCCGGCGCCGACTTCGTGAAGATCATCGCCTCCGGCGGAGTGGGGATCACCCGTGAGGGAGAACTGCCCTCCCAGCCGGAGTTGTCGGTGGTGGAGATGGCCGCCGCAGTGGAGGCGGTGCACTCCGCCGACCGCCGGATCACCGCCCATGCCGACGGCGTTCCCGGAATCTCCAATGCCCTGGAGGCGGGCGTGGACTGCATCGAGCACGGGATCTACCTGAACGCCGATCAGGCCAGGTTCATGGCTGACAACGGGGTGGCGATGGTGCCAACCCTTTCCACCATGCAGGGCATCTATCACCACGGCATCGAGTACGGAATGCCCGAGACCTGGATCCCGATCGCCGAGGCGATTCTCGAACCTCACCTCGATTCCTTCCGGCATGCCCTCGACGCCGGCGTTCATTTCGCCACCGGCACCGATGGTTTCGGCGACATCGTGGATGAGATGATCATCTTCACCACCTTCGGGGTCGACAACTACCGGGCCATCCAGTCGGCCACCCGGGATGCCGCTCTGGTGATTTCCCCGTATCCCGACTTCGGCGTGCTGGGGGAAGGCAAGGCCGCCGACATAATCGCGGTGAACGGCGATCCGCTGGATGATCTGAATGTTCTGCGGTCGGTCCAATTCGTAATGATCGACGGAGAGGTCCTGGTCTCCGACGGTTCTGTGAGAGAGGAGTGAGATAATGGATGTGGGTTTTCCGGAGTTGTTCCAAGCCGCAATGGAATCGGTGCGGCGCTGTGAGGTCAAAGCGGATGAACGGGTGGTCGTCTACACCGATTCGGAGAAGAACCCGGCAATGGTCGAGGCCTGGTACACCGCCGCCCTGGCCACCGGCGCCGACGTCACCCTGATCCGGGCCACCGCCCGGTTTCCGGAGACCGATCCGCCTGAAGTGGCGCTGACCGCCATGCGATCGGCCGACATCGTGTTCGACCTTGCCTCCAATACCTGGCTGTATGCGCCCGGCCTGCCTCCCATTATTGACGCCGGCGCCCGGATACTGCAGGTCCTGGTGCCGGAGCGTTCCATCATCGACCGGCCTCCCACTGACGACATCCTCTGGAGGGCCGATATATCGGAGGAACTGACCGCCGGTACCCAGGAGATCCACATCACCAGTCCCCTGGGGACCGACCTGCGGGGAAGACGAGGCAACCGCCCGTGGCATGCGCAGCGGGGCTACGTGTGGGAGTCGCGCCAGTGGGACAGCTACGGGGTGTGCATGATCAACTGCGCCCCGGAGGTGGAGACCGTGGAGGGAGTGGTGTACTTCAACGGTCCGATGATCCTGTTTCCACAGTACTGCTACACCACCAAGACCCCTATCCGGGTGGAGGTGGAAGCCGGACGGATCGTCCACATCGACGCCGACCACGAGGAGGCGAGGGTGTTCGATCGCTGGATCCGCCAATTCGATGATCCCAACCTGTACCTGGTAGCCCATCTCGGTTTCGGATTCGACCCCAGGGCCGACCTGGAATCGTTCGACCTGGCCGCCTGGGAGAGCTACTACGGCGGCGTGGTGGTGGCCTTCGGCGCCAATACGGCTCCTCAACTCGCCGGAGGTCAGAGCGCCAAGGGGCACATGGACGGCATCCTCCTGGAAGCCAACCTCACCCTGGACGGCATGCCCATCATTCAAAACGGCGAGTTCGTGGAGTCGACCGGCCTGCGTTCGCCCGGATGACATAGCGCCCACAGGTCCCTATTGCGACACCGGCTGCCACAGTCATCCGGTCCGTTGCCCCCCGCCAGTACCAGCTTGTCACAGAAGGCTGCGGATCTTTGCGATCGCCCGCGTCGTTATACCCGCCGGGACTCTGATGGCCGCCTCCAGGAACGATGAATCGAAAGCAGTGGCAACTGCCTTCCAGGGCGCCTGCGGGTAACACGTCGGTGATCGCGCCGCGAAAGACCATGCGGCAGGCGCTGGAGGTGACCTTCCTGGGTCTGTACGGCATCATCGCACCCTCTGTAGACGGGCGGGTACCGGCTTAGGGCTAAACGGTCGTCGGTTCCAACCTAGACCTGATATAGCTGCAGGAGGTTGCCGCAGGTGTCGTCGAGAACCGCCTGCGTGACCGGCCCTGCGCGGGTCGGGCCCATCGTGAAAACGACACCAAGCTGTTTCAATCGTTGGTACTCTGCCCCGATGTCATCCACGGCAAAGGCCGCTTGGGGTATGCCCTGCTCGTAGATAGCCTCCTGGAACCTGCGGGCAACCGGGTTCTCGTTGGGTTCGAGAAGCAACTCGATGTCGTCCGGTCCCTCGGGTGAGACCACCGTCACCCACTTGAAGTCTCCCACCGGAAAGTCCTGCTTCTTAACAAACCCAAGAATCTCTGTATAGAACCTGAGCGCCTTGTCCTGATCGTTGACAAACACGCTGGTGAGGTTGATTCTCACTTATAGCACCTGTCCAATCCGTGAGTATCCGATGATTGACTTCACTTCCCGTGAGACTACGCCGCTGTCTGCCGGCTCAGGTGCAGATTACGACTGGAAAACCGAGGAGCGCTTCGTTTCACACGACGGTCGAGCATCGGTCAGCACGGTAGCCTTCGCATCACCCTGGAGGCGCAGCCAGGCCTTCGGGGTGTCCACCCCGGCGCACACGGCTCCGCCCTTGGTAAGCGCCCCTTCGATCCCCGGGAGGCCCCCTGATCCCGACCCACCGACGATGACGACCAGCAAAGAGCGACCACCCCGGACCATCGCCCACCGGGAGTTCATTGCCATGCTGGCCGCCATCACCGCCACTATGGCGCTGGGGATCGACATGACGCTTCCCGCCTTCACCGACATCCGGGCGGGGTTCGGGCTGGCTGCCGACTCGCCCCGGGTGGCGCTCACGGTCACCCTCTACTTTCTGGGCGTGGCCAGCGCCATGCTGTTCTACGGCCCGTTCACCGACCGCTTCGGCCGCAAGCCGGTGCTCTACACGAGTATGAGCCTGTACGCTCTCGGTGCCCTGGGTTCAGCCCTTGCCCCGACCTTCGGGGTTCTGATCGTCAGCCGCTTCATCTGGGGCATGGGCGCCGCCGGACCTCGTTCGCTGGCTCTGGCAATCGGCCGCGACCTGTACCGGGGAGACCACCTGGCCCGGATTCTGGCGGTGGTCGCCTCAGTGTTCATGGTCGTGCCGGCCTTCGCTCCCCTGCTCGGTCAGGCGGTGCTGAACTTCGGATCATGGCGCTGGGTCATGGCTGCCCCGGCAGCCGGGGTGCTGATGCTGGCCGTCTGGCTGATCCGGCTTCCCGAATCCCTTCCCCCCGACAAACGGCGTCCTCTCACCTTCAACCGGACCCGCCACGCTATTGCTGCGGTCTTCACCAACCGGGTGACCACCAGATCGGCGCTGGCGATCATGTTCGACTACGGGTCATTCACCGCGTTTTTGGGGAGTATCCAACTGATCTTCGATGACGTGTACGGCCGGGGCGACCAGTTCGCCTTCTATTTTGCCGGGATGAGCCTGTGCATGGGAGCAGTGATCTACGCGGGGAGCCGAGTGGTCAAGAGGGTCGGCTCCGACCGGGTGATCGTCGTAGCCCTGTCCTCGGCGGTGACCCTGTCGACAGCCGTGGCCCTGTGGTCGTGGCAGGCCGGCGGGCGGCCCGCGTTTGTGACCTGGTTCGTACTGATCACCGTAATCAATGGACTCCGCACGCTCGTCACACCGCTGATCCAAGCGCAGGCAATGGAGCCCATGGGGGAACTGGCCGGGACGGCGGCCGCCGTCATCGGCACGGTCTCGTTGGGCGGCGGAGCCGTGCTGGCCTCCTTCGTAGACCGTGCCATCGCCGGATCGGTCACACCGCTGGTGGTTTCCTACGCCGGTTACGGAGTGATCGGCCTGGCCTTCGCACTGTGGGCCCGGCGACACCGAACAGTCCCAATCGGCCGATAAAGCTACTGTTTTAGGGGGATGAACAGACAAGCGGTAGGAGCCATCGACCAGGGAACCACCAGTACCCGGTTCATGATCTTCGATCAGGCAGGTCGGGTGGTGTCCATGGCTCAACGGGAGTTCCGCCAAATCCTTCCCAGACCCGGTTGGGTCGAACATGACCCGGTGGAGATCCTTGACACTGTCGAGTCGGTGGTTGGTGAAGCCCTGGCATCGGCCGGGATGACGGTGGGAGATCTGGCCGCGGTAGGAATTGCCAACCAGCGAGAAACCACCCTGGTATGGGACCACACCAGCGGAAGGCCCCTGGCCAATGCCATCGTCTGGCAGGACACCAGGACCGACGGGATCTGCGAGAATCTGGCCCGGGAGGGGGGCATCGACCGTTTCAGGGACCGCACCGGCCTGCCCCTGGCCACCTACTTCAGCGGTCCGAAGACAGCCTGGTTGCTGGACAATATCGACGGTGCAGCAGAGAAGGCCGTTTCGGGACAGGCCCTGATGGGCACCATCGATTCCTGGCTGGTCTGGAACCTCACCGGAGGCATTGGGGGAGGCAGACACGTCACCGATGTCACCAATGCCTCTCGGACCCTGCTAATGGATCTGGACACCCTCGACTGGAGCGACGACCTGCTGGACGCCGTGGGGATTCCTCGCTCCATGATGGCCCAGATACTGCCCTCTGTGGGTTGGGTGGGGACCGGAACCGGGGTTCTGGATGGAGTGCCGATCTCGGCGATCCTGGGCGACCAGCAGGCGGCACTGTTCGGTCAGACCTGTTTCCGGCCGGGCGAGGCCAAGAACACCTACGGGACGGGGTGTTTCCTGCTCATGAACACTGGTACTCGTAAAGTGCACTCCGACCACGGCCTGCTAACCACGGTGGGTTACCAGATCGCGGGGTCTGATCCGGTCTACGCGCTGGAAGGGTCGGTGGCTGTGACCGGATCCTTGGTGCAGTGGCTGCGTGACAACCTGGGCATGATCTCCACCGCCAGTGAGGTGGAAGAACTAGCCGCCTCGGTGCCGGACAACGGTGACGTCTACTTCGTGCCGGCCTTTTCGGGACTGTTCGCCCCCCACTGGAGAACCGATGCCCGCGGAGTAATCACCGGCCTCACCCGGTTTGCCACCAAGGGCCACATCGCCCGGGCCGCCTTGGAAGCCACCGCCTACCAGACCCGGGAGGTCCTGGAAGCCATGCGAGCCGACTCCGAGGTGGCGCTGGCCGAACTACGGGTGGACGGAGGCATGGTTGCCAACGACCTGCTCATGCAATTCCAATCGGACATTTTGGATGTGGAAGTGGTCTGCCCCCAGGTGAGCGAGACCACCGCCCTGGGCGCTGCCTACGGCGCCGGGCTTGCCGAGGGCTTTTGGGCCCACCTTGACGACCTGCGACACAACTGGCAGGAAGCCCACCGCTGGTCTCCACAGATGTCCGAAGAGGCCCGGGATGCCCAATATGCCCGCTGGCAGAAGGCAGTGTCCCGGTCCCTGAACTGGGTTGGAGATGTCACACCGGCCTGAGCCCGCAGGTGCTGCGACACCCTGGTCTTGCATCCGGTCGGGATTGTTTGTTGCAGTCCGGGGTTGCATCCTCCACGGTCGGGTTGTCACTGAAGTGGCGCCGTCCATCACCAAGTGCACATGGTGGTCATCTACCAAGAATTCGACGGCACCTGGCTCCTCACTTTCGCCAAGCCCCAGTAGACGGGACCACGGGCTCAAATGCCTTGGCGATTTGCGCTTTCGACCTGAGTGGTGCAGCTTGGCCAACGGCCCGCCAGTGCAGTTTCGGTATTCTCCTGGCTGCGCCGAACGTAGGAGCACCGTGGCTTTGGACTTTCCCGACATCTCAAAGAACCTGTTCGACCTGGGCGGCTACTGCAGCGTGGTGACCGGAGCCGGCCAGGGCATCGGCCTATCTCTGGCCACGGGCCTGGCACACGCCGGAAGCGATCTGGTGCTGGTGGACCGCAACGCCGAGACCCTGAAAAACGCCGCGGGGGAGGTCGGGGAGATCGGACGGCGGGTGTCGACCGTCCATGCCGATGTGACCGCCGAGGACACGCCGCAGCGGATAGTGGAGGACGCCATGGCCCTGGGCGGGCGGATCGATGTGCTGGTCAACAACGCCGGGATCATGGGGTACTCCGACATGCTGGACGTCACCGACGAGCAGTGGGACCGCATGTACGGGATCAACTTGCGGGCTCCTATGCGGATCATGCGGGCCGTGCTTCAGGAGATGAGTCGGGCAGGTCGGGGAAGCGTGATCAACATCGGTAGCTCCTGGTCGTCCCGGGGTTCGATCTTCAACCAGGACGGGGCGGGGTGGACTACTGCTCGGCCAAGGCAGCGCTTCAGGGCCTCAGCCGGGCCGCTGCCCAGGACGTGGCCCCCCATGGAGTTCGGGTGAATGCCATCGCCCCCGGAGCGGTCGACACGCCCATGCATGCCCACCACCGGGAGTATCTGTTTTCCTACGAGAAGTACATCCCGCTGGGACGCATGCAGGTGGCCGAAGATTTGGTGGGTCCGGTGATCTTCTTGGCTTCGGACGCCAGCGCCTTTATCACCGGCCAGACCATCCATGTCAATGGCGGCCTCCTCATGGTCGACTGATAACCTTTCCGGTTGGTACCCCATCGCCGACCAGGAGGCCTGAATGTTCACCCGCGACCAGGTGTGGCAACGGCTCACAGACACCCTTTCGCAGGGAAGACCCGTTGTCGGGGCAGGTGCTGGAACCGGCATTTCGGCCAAGTTCGCCGAGCGCGGCGGCGCCGATCTGATCCTCATTTACAACTCGGGCCGGTACCGCATGGGTGGTCACGGGTCCAATGCCGGCCTGATGCCCATCGGAGACGCCAATGCCATCGTGATGGAGATGGGCGAGCGGGAGGTGTTGCCGGTGGTGCAGGACACTCCGGTGATCGCCGGGGTGAACGGAACCGACCCCACCCGGGTGATGGACCACTTCCTGGGGCAGGTGGAGCAATTGGGGTTTTCGGGCGTCATCAACTTCCCGTCGGTGGGGTACATCGACGGCAGGTGGCGGCAGAGCCTGGAAGCGACCGGCTTCGGCTACCACCGGGAGGCGGAGATGATCCGCAAGGCCTCGGAGCGGGGACTGTTCACCCTGGCCTACTGCTATGACCCGAAGGAAGCTCCGATGATGGCCGAGGCGGGAGTGGACGTGATGGTCGCCCACCTGGGCCTGACCACCGGCGGCAGCATCGGCGCCGACGACTCCTTTACCTCTTCTCTGGATGCCTGCGTGGAACAGGCCATCGAAACCAGGGAGTTGTCGGAGGCGGTGAACTCCGACATCCTGGTGGTGCTGCACGGCGGGCCCTTGGAGAGCCCCGAGCAAGTCGACATGGTGATGCGCGCCTCCGGATGCCCCGGTTTCATCGGCGCCAGCACCATGGAACGGCTACCGACTGAGGTCGCTATCGAGAGCACGGTGCGAGGTTTCAAGAACGTTTCTCTTTAGAGGAGTGTTTTCCATCCAACGGCAGATTCCGACCCGCGGGTCCGGGCAGAAATGAGTCGGGTGGTGGTGGCCGGCACCTTCGACACGAAAACCGGACCGCTGGGACTGCTGGTGGAAACCCTCACCGCGATGGGGTCGTCTCCGATCACCATCGACACGGGTGTCTTCAGTGGAGATCATGGTTGTCACTACCATGCGGACGCGGTGGCCGAGGCTGGGGGCCATTCACGGAGGGGACTGGCGTCAACAGGTCGAGCCGAGGCGGTCTCCGCCATGGCCCGGGGCGCGGCGATCATCCTCCGGAGGCTTGTCGAGGACGGCCAGGTAGGAGCCCTGGTGTGCTTGGGAGGATCCAGCGCCGCAGTGTTGTTCACCCACCTGGCGCCGGTGGTCCCGTTTGGCATTCCCAAGATCCTCATGGCAACTTCGGTGGCTGGGGAGACCCGACCGCTGGTGGATGGCCGCGATGTGACCATGATCTATCCCATCGTGGATATCGAAGGCGACAACACCATCCTCCGCGCCATGATCGGGCGGTTGGCGCGGGTGGCCGTGGCGTTGTTGAGATCAGGACCCTTGAGGGACCCCGAGGACTCGGTCAACTCAGTCGGGTTGACCATGTACGGTTTGACCAACCCGTGCGTCACCCAATGCCGGTCTCTGCTCTCTGCGGCCGGCCTCGAATCGGTGGTCTTCCACGCCAATGGGACGGGTGGGCGGTCCTTCGAGTCTTTCATTTCTCAGGGACTGGTCTCGTCGGTGATTGACGTCACCATCAGCGAGATCACCGACGAACTCTGCGGCGGCCTCTGGCCGGCCGGGCCGCAGCGGCTGCGGACAGCATCTCGGGTGGGGGCTCCCCAGGTGGTTGCCCCCGGGGCGATCGACATGATCTGCCTGGGTCCACTGGCCACTCTGCCCGAGGAGTTCCGCAACCGGACCTTCCAGGCTCACAACGAACTGGTCACTCTGGTCCAGACCACTGCGGAAGAGAACTACCGGATGGGAGAAACGGTGGTGGAACGATTGGGTTACCCTCGAACCGCCGCCTCGGTGCTGGTGCCGATGAAGGGTTTCTCCGGGCTGGACATCGAGAACGGTCCGTTCCACGATCCCGAAGCGGTGGAGGCCTTCGTGGAGGGAGTGCGGTCCTGGCGGGCGCCCAATGTGTCGGTGGTGGAAGTGGATTACCACATCAACCAACCCGAGTTTGCCGAGGCACTGGTGGACGCTCTTACGTCGTCGATCCCCACCTCATCGTAGGAGGCGGGTATGGCCTTCGAGAACCTGTTGCGGCCCGGATACATCAACAGGATGTACATGCGTAATCGCCTGATCATGGGTCCGATGGAGAAGTCTCTCGCCAATCTGGACGGCAGTCTCAACCAGCGTTACATCGCCTATGCGCGTCGCCGGGCTGAGGGTGGCGCCGCGTTGATCCAACTCGAATCGACCTATGTGTCGCCCGAGGGGCGGGGCAATCCCTACCAGGTGGGGTGCCATGGAGACCATGTCATACCTGCTTTGACGGAGATGGCGGATGAGCTTCACCGACATGGCGCCAAGCTTGCCATGGAACTGCATCACGGGGGTCGCCAGGCTTCGGTCACGGCACACCATCGTCGTCCCATCGCGCCTTCGGCGATCGGTTCCACATTCATGGACCCCGGGTCGCTGCCCCGGGAAATGACCCTGGCCGACATCCGGCGAGTAATCGACGATTTCAGGCGAGCGGCGGAACGATGCCTGACCGCCGGAGTCGACATGATTCACCTCCACGGGGCGCATGGGTATCTCCTGGGACAGTTTCTCTCTCCCCGTTCCAACCAGCGGACCGACCGCTACGGGGGTCCCTTGGAGAACCGGGCTCGATTCGCGTTGGAAGTGCTCGCCGCGGTGCGGGAGGTAGTGGGCGACCAGTACCCGATCGGATACCGCATTTCGGCGTCCGAGTATGTCGAGGGTGGCTTGGAAGCGGAGGAGTCGGGCCTGTTCGCCGCCAGGCTGGCCGATGCCGGGATCGACCTGATGGATGTGTCCGGCGGCACCTATGAGTCGATGTCGAAGATATTCCAGGGCCCTGAAGCCCCAAAGGGGGGTTTTGTGGCAGAGGCTGCTCTCATCCGTGAAGCGGTGGGCGACCGGGTGCCGGTAAGCGTGGCACAGCGGATGAACGATCCGGTGTTCGCCGACCAGGTCATGGAGCAGGAGGGGTTCGAGTACGTGACTCTGGCTCGAGCTTTTCACGCCGACCCTGACTTCGTCCAGAAGCTGATCGAAGACCGAGCCGCCGAGATTCTGCCCTGCATCGGATGCAACACCTGCGTCAACCTCACGGTGGCTCGCACCCCTGCCGGATGCTCGGCCAATCCCCTCAGTGTTCACGAGGTGTCACGAAGCACATCCACGAAGGCCGTGGCACCACTGCGGGTGATGGTCGTTGGTGGCGGGGTGGCGGGGATGCATGCCGCCCGGTTCTTGGGATTGGCGGGCCACGATGTGACCCTGTACGAGCGGGAGGGGCGCTTGGGCGGCCAACTCCACTATCTACGCCGGGCCCTGGCCGATTACGGAACTTTGGTCGACTGGTTGGAATTGGAGATGGTCAAGATAGGTGTGGCGGTCGAGTTGGGTCGCACGGTCGAGGTCGAGGACGTGAGTGCCGCTGACCCGGACGTGGTGATCGTGGCCACCGGAGCGCGGGGCGGGTATCTGTGGGCGGACGGGTCCGATCACACCATCGAGATGCCGCTATTCGACATCTTCTCGGCACTGGAACGCCCGACCGACCAGTGGGAAGAAACGGTGGCAATACTTGGAGGAGATCATGCCGCCTGTGTGGTGGCGCTTTACCTTCGTCGATTGGGGGTGGGGGTGCACATCGTCGCCAGCGGCCCTTCGTTGGCGGCCGACGGGGAGTTCAACGGATTGCTGGTGGAGATGGAACTCGATGCCGATCCTGGAGTGCATGTGCATCGGGAGACCACCGCCGAGTTGCTCACCGGCAACCGGGTGGCCATGCAGACACTGGGGAATCGCAGTTGGCTGGAAGTGGGTGCGGTGGTGATCGGAGGGCGGGTGTCCCGAAACCGGCTGGCGGATGAGCTGTTGCGATCTGATCTGCGGGCGGCTATCCATCCCATTGGAGACGCCGTGCGGGCCCGGGATCTGTACACGGCCGGCCAGGAGGCCGCCGAGGTGGCCGAGAAGGTGAACCTGATGCTGCTTCCAACTTCGGTGAGGGAGTGACGGGCAGTTGAACACTGCCTAAGGCCGCCTCCAGCCCGCTATGTGAGTTTCTCCAAGGGATCGGGGCGGGTTTATGCACCACAAGGTGGTGCGGTCATCTCGATCGTCCATTCCGCGGCGCGGCGCCGCCCACAGCGCGGCATTCTTGATTACCTGCAACACCTCGGGTTGGTGAAAGATGGGATACTCCTGGTCACCTGGGCGGAAGTAGAAGATCCTGCCCCTTCCTCTGCGATAGCAGCAACCGCTTCGGAAAACCTCCCCGCCGGCGAACCAGCTAATGAACACCAGGGTGTCCGGTTCGGGGATGTCAAAGGGCTCTCCGTAGGCCTCGGTGTGGGGTATCTCGAAGTAGTCGCCCAACCCCGCCGCGATCGGATGACCGGGGTTCACCACCCAGATCCGTTCCTCTCTCCGATGCTGCGCCAGTAGGGTTGCAGGTGGTACCCATCAGCTCCTGAAGATCTTCGACACGTGGCTGGAATGAAGGGGGATCAAACCCATGCCGTCGAGGACCCGATGGTAGACGCGTTCTACTACCGAGTCACTGACTTCCTGATGGGCCATGTGTCCCCACCAGCTGAGAACGTCGGTCTCCGCCAACACCTCCTCGGTTAGCCCGTGCTCGGGCTCGTCCAGAGTGGCAATTTGGACGGTTAACCGGGCCCCTTCCAGATGCGCAGCTATGGGTGCGTGCATCCCGTCCGGGTAAATCGAAGCTACCTTCTCTTCTTCTCTTTCGTGGCGGTATTCGTTCCACACGCCTCCGACAGACCACTAGCCGTCGGGAGGACATCCAGGGTGAGTGGCAGCATCGCAACGTCCAGTTGACGAAGTTCTGACGCCGGAATTGTATTTGGTTAGTGTTTGTTTTCACAACTTAGTCGTGGACGGCATTGTTTTGTCACACCCCTTGTGCATACTGGTGTGTATGAACGATGGAACCGTGAGCGGGACAGCCGCCCACAAGGTGCATGTGTCGCTTCCCAGGCTGGCGGTCGGCGGCGCCACTGTCAGGCAGTTGCAGGACATGATGAAGGCCACGATCCGCGCCCAGCATCAACTGGCCGGGTTCCGCGCCGACGTCCTGCGCGAGATGCGCCGACGTCAAGGAACCAAACACACCGAAACCCTCTTACAGAAAGAAGGTCTGCTCCCCCGAAGGAAAGCCCGTTCGGAAGTGGAAACCGCCGGGGAACTGGAAAAACTGCCCAAAACCAGAGAAGGACTCCGCAAAGGAGAAATATCGTATGACAACGCGCGGATCCTGGCCGGCGCCAACCAACGGGAAACCATCAACGAAGAAGAACTATTGGACGACGCCCGCAGCCAATCTCCTGACAAGTTCGCCGCCACAGTACGCAAACACGAACAAAAACATGCTCAGGACGATGGTGTTTCCAAGTTGGAACATCAACGATCCCGACGATACGCCACCCTCAAAACCGATGTTGATGATGGGATGATGGTGTTGTATGGAAGGTTCGACCCGGTTACGGGTGCTCGGATCGAGACGGCGGTGTCTCACATGATGAACGAACTGTGGCATGAAGAGGACCCCCGAAACCGGGCTTCAGCGGGACAGCGCATGGCCGACGCCCTAACAGAACTGCTCACCCGCCAGGGCAAAGACAAACACGGCAGACCCCAAAACGTGCGACTGTTGCTGATCGCCGACTACGACACCATCAGCCAACAACTCAAAGACGCCCGCCTAACAGACGGGACCCCCCTACCCGCCAAAACCCTACGACACCTAGCATGCGA
Source organism: bacterium OM1 bin76 (assembly GCA_002238785.1). Lineage (GTDB taxonomy): Bacteria > Actinomycetota > Acidimicrobiia > Spongiisociales > ZC4RG35 > Bin76. Next base: position 31,569 of record MPNA01000033.1, read on the forward strand.
CGCTCAGATACTCCCCGCCATCTTCTCAGGCCCCTCGATACCCCTGGACCTAGCACGGGCACGGCGGACCGCCAGCGGAACCCAACGGGCAGCTTTTGTTGGCGATCATTGAAAGTGCTCAGACCTGATCACTGAAAGTACCCACCTCTTGGGGGGTTAATACCCGTCGTGGGGTTGGGCTCTCTCCAAGCTAGGGACTGTTCAGGTTCACTAGCTGTGGAGAGGAGCCCTGCCCCTTATGTTGGCACAGGAGGAGTACGTGGAAGTTCATGCTTTGAGAAGGCGGGGGTGGTCGATCTCGGCCATTGCCCGTCATTTGGGAAAGAACCGCCGAACGGTTCGAGCGTATTTGGATGGGCGGGTACCGGGTGAGCGGGCCGCGTTTGCGGAGCCGGATCCGTTCGATCCGTTCGAGGCGTATGTGCGTCAGCGGCTGTCTGATGATCCGCATGTTTGGGCGTCGGCGCTGTTCGACGAGGTAGCGGCTTTGGGCTATGCGCAGAGCTATCCCACGTTGGTGCGGAAGATCCGCCATCGGGGTCTGCGACCGTCGTGTGGCGCCTGTTCGGGAACCCGGGGTGGTGCTGCTGCGATCATTGATCATCCACCGGGCGAGGAGTGTCAATGGGACTGGACAGAACTGCGCGACACCCCGTGGGGGTCCCGAGCGTTTGTGCTGGTTGGTGTGCTGTCGCATTCGGGCCGGTTTCGCGCGTGGGTCACCTCCAGCCAGGACCAGCCGCACCTGGTGGAGGGCATTGACGCGGTGCTGCGTCGCCTGGGTGGCACTCCTCGGAGGTGGCGGGTCGATCAGATGGCCACCGTGATAACACCGGGCACCGGCCGTATCCAACCGTCGTTCGTGGGAGTAGCGAAACATTACGGAGTGGGAGTGGATCCGTGCCCACCGTATCGTCCTCAACGTAAAGGAGTGGTTGAGAAAGCCATTCACTACATCTCTCAGCGGTGGTGGCGCACCGCGTTGGTGAACAGTCTTGGTGAGGCGCAGGACAGTCTGGACGAGTTCTGTGTATCGGTGGGTGACTCTCGTCGGCGGGGTGAGGTCACCGTCGGCGAGTTAGCCGATTCGGAGCCATTGTTGGAGCTTCCCCCGCTTGCCTATCCGGCGGAAGGCACTTTGGAACGCAAGGTGGCGGCGAATGGGCTGGTGTCGGTGTGGGGCAACCGCTACTCGGTTCCACCAGGGGTGATAGACACCCAGGTGACGGTGCGTTGGCGCCTGGGAGACCCCACTATCAGCATCTTCTCTGCTGGTGGGCGACTGGTAGCCACCCACCAGAAGGTGTCCCGCGGTCTGGGACGGACAGTGCGTTTGCCTGAGCACACCGCGGCTTTGGAGAATGTCGTGTTGGCGGCGTTCACCACCAAACGGCCGTGCAAACCGAAACCGAACCGGCCGCCCACCGCCGCAGCTTTGGCGATCGCCGCCAGTATCAGAGGAGAGACCCTGGCCACTGAACCGGTGATCGATCTGGGGGTGTATCAACGTCATGTTGAGGCACAGACCCGGAGGCGGCGGTCATGAAACAGTCGACCTATCAACAACTCCGAGCACATTTGGCCTACCTTGGTCTTCCGGCCGCGGCCGAGGCGCTCCCCACCCACCTAGACCATGCCCGCCAACACAACACCGGTCACACCCAGTTCCTCGAAGGACTGTTACGGGTCGAGGTGGAAACCACCGAACAGCGCCGATGGGAAACCCGCCTGAAACTGGCGAACTTCCCCACCCGCTGGCAACTGGAAGACTTCGATTTCGGAGCGCAACCCAGCATCGACGAGAAACTGGTACGGGAACTAGCTTCGGGCGCCTATCTGGCTGATGCCACCAACGTGCTGTTCATCGGACCACCCGGAGTAGGCAAAACCATGCTCGCCGTCATCCTCGGCCGGGCCGCGGTCGACACCGGTCACAAGGTGTACTACACCACCGCCGCCGACCTGGCGGCACGCTGCCGCAAAGCAGCCCTACAAGGAAAATGGGCCAGAACCATCCGGTTCTTCAACACCCCAAAGGTCTTGATCATCGACGAACTGGGGTATCTGCCCATGCCCGCAGAGGACGCCGCCACACTGTTCCAAGTGATCTCCAGACGATACGGGAAAGGATCGATCATCCTCACCACCAACCACTCATACTTATAGGTGCCCCCAGGCCGGGGCGGGTCTGACTCTCCACCAACCTGAC
>MPNA01000034.1 GCA_002238785.1 bacterium OM1 bin76
AGAAGTGCCTCCTCTGTCTGGGTCCTAGCGGTCTTTGATAACAGCTATTCTCCCAGGTCAGAGAGGCACTTCACAGCATTTCACCCCCACACACCCCCCAACCACCGGTGGATCTAGGCTTAGCGGGTGGATTGGGTTCTCGGAGGTCAGTAAACCATAGGAGTCCGTCCGCTTCCCGAGTGTGGAGCCTCCCGGGTTTGGATGTGGAGTCCTATGTGGAGCCCCTGCTGCGTCCCAGGTCAGGGGTGGTGGCCCACAGGCCACCATAGACCTCGCTGCGATAACGCTGGGGGGAACAGGCCGATCGATGTGGTGGTCTGCGCTTCCTCAACTCGACCAAGGCGGCGGCGGGCAGTCGATAACGATGGCCTCTCTTGTAGCTGCAATGCGAGACGACTACCCAAACAACAAAACGCTGCGCACGCTTGCCGGTTCGGCCGACCTGCCGAAGAAGTGAACCTGTAAGGGTCTACGGCAGGAGCCTCGAAGAAAGCGCTTTGCCTAGCGGTCCATCCCCTGTTTGTTCTATAGGTATCTGGCGTGGAAAATCGTGCAGCGCGGAACGACCAGGTTGTGTTTGCTGCATATCTGTTGCCATTGCAGGCTGAGGTCTTGCCTCAAAGCCACCTCGACCACTCCCATTCCAATGATATGTCCTATTCCTCGGGTGGAGGTGGTTCGGTAAAGCCCATCGACCCCATCCTGAGGTGCGTTAGCTTCGTAAACAGCGAGATGTAGTGGATGAGTCGCTGCGACGCTCAAGATGGATTCCTCCTCGACGCCATGCTTGAACGCCGAGGGCAAGCATGTTGTTATAGAGTCAAAGAGGTCGCCGTCAATCAGTCCTGGCCAAAAGAGGCCTTCGTGATATCCCATGTGCACCGGCGGGTGGATGTAGCAGGGCATTGCACGAAATGTAGGGGAACGCTACTAGGCGGGAACCATCTTTTGCAGGAGAGGAATGCTGTCGGGGATGGCGCCTTTGTCCCAGAATCGCATACGATCTAGCAGTATTGTTCGATAGACATGTACCGCAGACGCTCTCTCGTGTTCAGGAATGCCGCATTTCATCACGATTTCTTGGGGGCTGTCAACTAACAGATCGACGCTGACTAGCTCACCTGTTTGTTTATGAGGTACTGACACTACGCTCGTTAGGGAACGTTGGTAGGCGGAATCCTCGCACAAGTCTCTGTCGGCGTGATAGATCTGACTGTCTCGTTCCTCTACCCTGAGGATGTCTTCTCGCAGTTCCGCCTGATTAACATGCGTTCCAGGCTGAACATATCGTCTCACATCCACATTCACCATTGTAGGCGGGGACTTGACGCCCTTCCCTTGTTTGGGGACTTGGTTGTCAAGTTGGGTATCGAGGATGGTGGCTAAACGGGATGGGTTAGGGCGTGCCTCGGGATGACAGCGTACCGGACGGCGTAGCCAAGCCCCGTGGCGTCGCTCTTGGAGCGACTAGGGGAGCAGGATCGTGTCCCACCCCGGGCTACGACTCGCCGTGTGTCCGCCCTGGGGAGGGATAAGCCTGGATTCACCGTTGGTTTGTGGGGTGGGTGGGGGCGAAATGCTGTGAAGTGCCTCTCTGACCTGGGAGAATAGCTGTTACCTAAGACGGCTGTTACCCAGGCAGAGGACTCTTCGGTTGGTAGATATGAAAGCGCGGTTCCAATCCATGGGGTCATAGTGTTGAGCGGTGATTTCGGTTCAGGCAAGTCCCTTGCTGCCGAGCGTGTCCATCTTGAGGACATCGCCAACACTTCGGCCTCAAATGGTTTGTGGAGCAGTTCGGCACTGATATCGTGGAGGCTTCCCTGCCTAAGAAGCAACGGCGCGGCCAGAGTACCCGGCGGCGCAAATCGTATACGAAAGGGGGTTACAAGAGGCGACGGGGACGCAGGAGGAGAAGGAGGGGGAAGCAAAAGAGGGGGTGTCGTCAGAGGCGAGGGGGGTACCGAAAGAAGGAGGGGCAGGAGGCGACGGTAAGCCTCTAGCCTAAGTTGGCACTCTGGGTGCCGCCTGCTGGGGTACGCGTCGGAGGGGGGTAGGCAGTAGGCCATAGGGTCCGGCCGTCGAAGGGCAACTCGCGGCGGGCGCATTATGCTCCAATCCCTCAATGACAACTGGCAACAACCCATTGCTCAACAGAAGATGCACTTTGGGTGAGTGAGGCAATGGTGAACATCAAGGGCATCATCGAACGCACTTGTCACATCCAGGTACTCGTTGAGTCTGGGTCGCCTCATGCGGGTTGAAAGGGTCGATCTACCCGAACCTCTTGTTGAAGCGCACGCCAGTGGCGAGTTGGCACTGTTCGTCGGTGCAGGAGCCTCGGTCGATACTCCAGCTAACCTGCCCAGATTTGATGAACTCGCCTGCGAGATTGCCAATCGCACGGTTGGGTCGTCCTTGGATGAGGGTGATCCTGCCAGGCTGCTAGATCGCCTCTGCAACGAGTATGACATCAATGTCCACGCAGAGATCAGAACAGCGTTGACCGAGAGGCGACCTTCCCCCAACCCAACCCATGAGGCCATTGCGCAACTAGCACGGTCGGTTTCAGACCTGCCGCGCATAGTGACTACCAACTATGACACCCTGCTGTCGCGGTGTCTGCCGGAGACCACGAGAACCTACGAGTATCCGGACCTGCCCGGCCGCGGTGATTTCACAGGGGTGGTGCATCTACACGGATCCCTCAACACCGCAGACGGCATGCTCGTGGCGACTGACTCCGATCTCGCTGACGCGTACATGGGCACCCGTGCAGTGGGAACGCTGTTCTTGGAGCGCCTATTCGACAGACAAGCGGTGCTGTTTCTCGGTTACAGCCTCGATGATGTGCTGGTGCGGTATCTATTGAAGGCCCAAACCACCAAGTCTGAGATGTACACCCTGACCACCAAGCCAAACGACCCACGATGGCGGGAACTCCGAGTCCGTCCGGTCGGTGTTGACTCGTACAGGCAACTGCCGAGGACATTGTCGGTGTGGGCCGAGTATGCCGCAAGTGGGATCTCAGGTGAGGCCCACCGCGTCGGTGAGATCGTGGCCGCTGGTCCACCCCAGCGACAAGATGACGATGATGCCTACATCCGCAAGGTACTGCAGGATCCCCACAGGGTCGGGCTGTTCACCGGCCGCGCTCAGGAATCGCGGTGGCTTACATGGGTCGCGGGCACTCTGCATCCCGACCTGCTGTTTATGCAGTCAGGCGATGTCACCGAAGCTCAGCGCGAGCTTCAAGGCTGGCTGGTTCGCTGTGTCGCCGAGGACGACTACAACGCCAAAGCCGCTCTCGATCTCATTCGCGGTCACCCTGGAGTGATACCGGATTGGCTGTGGGAGGTGCTTTGGATTCTGCGCTCTCCACGTCGAACAACCGTCTCTGCGGACCTCAGGAGGCAACTGTTGCTCGCGTTTGCCGACGCGGCGCCGGGTTCGGGAGCCCATCTGCTGGTGGGGGTGATCGACAAATGCCAGCCAGATGTGGACGATTCGCTGGTTCTTGAAGTGTTTTCGAGGCTTCACAGTCCCCGCATCCGCGACACCTCTCGGGGTCGGTTCTCGCCCTTTGACCGAGAGTTTCTGAGCAGCGACCTGCGTCACCGGTTCAGACACCTAGCTAGTGACCTCATGGTCATCGCAGATCATCGGCTGCAACAAGACGCTCGACGCAACGACATCAACGCCCAACAAAGTCGGTTCCGGCAGGCGATCGAAAGTCATCCCCAGAATGACCCTCTAGTTGACGCTGCCCGAGATCTACTCGACATCCTACGCCAAGACCGTCCCGAAGAAGCCGCCTCTCAGATACGAGCCTGGGAGCAGTCACAATGGCCGATCCTGCGTCGCCTCGCCTTGTATGGTCACACCGTCCGGGATGACATCACAGCAGATGCCAAACTCGCCGTGCTGATTTCGCACCCCACGCTACTGGTGGACCACGACCTTCATCACGAAGTGATGACTCTCATAGCCGCCGCTGTTCCTTATGCGTCACCGTCAGCGGTCGACAACCTGGTCGGTCTTGTGCGCGACCAAGAGACCTCAGACAGGATCCGGTACGACAAACTCGGGTGGATCGCGCAACTGGTCCCCGCCTCCCAAAGCGCTAGGGGGGCGTTCGACGCTGAACAGGCAGCCCACCCCGACTTCCGTGTATCAGACCATCCAGACTTCCTTGTTTATATAGAGAGCATCGTCACAGATGGCCTACCCGATGAGTACCGGGCCGACCTGCCAAACCTCGCTGCACTCATGGATGGCGACCCGGCGTCGGCGCTCGATCATATTCTCTCGCATTACACAGGTCACGACTCCGCCGAGACACCCGGCCGCCGCTGGCTCGATGCCCTCCGGGTCGTTCGTACAGTGACTGAGGATGAAACTCAGGCATGCTTGTCGCTGCTTGAAGCGTTGGTCTCATACCAATCGCCGCGCATGCAAGCGGTTTCGGCGGTTGCGAGAGCGGCTCTCATGTCTCTCGAAAAGGCCGCCCGCCAAGACGACAGGCTCTTGGTCGGCATCCAGAGCCGCGAACTACTTGCAAGGCTATGGAGCGCAGCCTCAGAACACTGGCCACAACCCGATCCGGGCACCAGGGAACGTGATTGGATGCGGGCAGCAGCGAACTCCTGTGCCGGGATCATCGCGCAGTTGATCATGCTGTCTATCAGACCGCAGCAAAGGGACAGTTCTGGTGGTTCGCTCGCCCCGGAAGATGCGAACCTGGTGGAATTGATTCTGCGAGGCGACACGGCAGCATCGAATCACGCTCAAGTCGTCTGCGCCCAGCACCTGTGGTGGCTGCATTCGCTCGATCGACCCTGGGCCGGCCGGCACGTCCTTGCGTTGCTGGACCCCGCCGACCGAAACCGGGCTTTTCGCTGCTGGCAGGGTTACCTGTATCACCCTCGCTGGAACGACGAGATCATTGACGACGGTCTGCTGGAACATCTCCTGGCCTTCGCCCCATCCATCGACCAATGCGGTGACAACCCCCGGCGCGGATTCGCGCGTCTCACCGTCGGTATCAGCCTCTACAGCACCACCCCGCCGCTCGGCTCCGAGGTGCCATGGCTCAAACAACTCGCCTCTACCTCCAGCGAGCAAACAAGAGTCGCGTTTATTCGAGCCTTGGGCCACGAACTCTCAAATCTGTCACCTGAACAACGTCGCCAGCAGTGGGATCGCTGGGTCAACCGCTACCTGTCCGACAGAGTCAACGGCGAACCCAAACCCCTGAGCCCCTTAGAAGCAACAACGACAGCCCTCGTCGGCACCTTGCTGCCAGACCTGTTTCCCGAAGTGGTGGACATTGTTGCGCTCACCCCAGCACCCCTGGCTCCCGCACAAGCCATTCTGCGACTACTAACCGACAGACGCGATGAAGCCACAGAGTCAGAATCGACCATCGCAGAGCAACACCCCCACGCCACCGCCAAGCTACTTGCCCACATGCTCGCACGACCAACACGACGGGTAGACATCGGTTCATGGGAATTGAATCTACAAGATGTCTATGAGACCTTGAACCGACTCGGCGCCGTCACGACCGAACTCGAACAACAAGTAACCCGCTTGGACCTGAAACCCCCGGCCCATGAGCGACCAGAGATGGTAAACCCGTCACCCAGCCGCCACCATTAGAACTGCCGCACATGGAAATTCTCATAGGGGCGATAGTGATCATCTTGATTATTGGGTTCGTTCACAGCGGAAAACGCCGCAAGGCGACATCGGAAGAAAACCAAGCAATGGCAGACGCGAAGAGAACCGCTGTCCGTCGGACGATGGGCGAGGACACAGAATGATGCCCAGATGTCCGAGATGAAGTGCTTGTGTGTGGGGGACGGCGAAGAGAACCCTGACCGCAGGCGGGAACAGCCCTTTCTGTATCTATCTACCGAAAAACCTGAACGAGACGGATTGGTAGAGTAGGACGAAGACACCGATGGTGGCCCGGGGCGGTAACTCAAATGTGGAGTCCTCCCGTTTTGGATGTGGAGTCCTATGTGGAACCCCCACTGCGCCGCAGGTCAGGGGTGGTAGCCCACAGGCCACCATGGCCTCTGGTCCATTTATCAAAATAAGTGGGCCAGTTAGGCCGTTTTTCTTGTCTTTTTGCCCATTTTGGGGTATTTCTAGTGCCTGTTGGCGTGCTGTGGTGGGTTTTGGGTGCGTTGGGAGACTCGGAGGGCTGGTTTGGGCCCTTTCGGGCGCGCTAAAGCCGACAGTAGGGGCTACTGTCGGTGCTCGCAGGCCGGGTGGCGGTGCGGGCACATCAAGGACCAGCAGCTCGAAGCAGGCCCCCGACGGCAGCCGCGGGTTAAGGCGGTAGACGCGGACCTAGCTGGAGGTAGGGGACGGATACCTGTCATTCTCGTCCCAGGCGAGACGCGCATGCCGTTCTTTGTTTACGGGTCGGCGTTGATGATTAGCGGGTGGGTGACCCAGATCCCTCTCCTGGTTGGGGCTCTGCGGACGATTGCTCCCCTGATTGTGGTTGCAGCATTTAGCAGCTCCTCGGGAAGCCTCCACGCGTATGTGATACCTGGTCGGGCTATGAAGGGTTGGATTGCGTCGACTTGGGCCACGGTGGTTTCGTCTACCACGATTAGCGGGACCATCTCGTAGCTCGACGGTTGGCCGTCGCAGACGCTGATGACCATATAGACCGGGCTGGAAGGGTTTCTGGTACGGATCGGGGTGAATGTCTCCCGCGGTTGGAGGCTTTGCATGAATAGAACCCAGTCACATCCGCCGTGGGGGTTGGTGATTACTGGAGGTGGGTCCCCGGTGGCGGGGAGGGGGACATCCCACCCGTCGATCGGGCGGGTTCGTGATACAGGTATGACCCCCTCGGGTCGGCCGTCCCGTTCTTCGACAAAGATGATGTCGCGCCGGTGTTCTGTTTCTGGCAGGTCCAACAAGGCCATTGCTGGCCCGTCGAACTCCATCCGCCACACGGCTGCGTGGTCCGAGCACCGAACCTGAGCTGCATCTACGAGACACAGCACATTCGCTCTGACCGCCCTAGGCCATTGGGCAGCGACGATCAACTCTGCGGGCCGGCGTGGCGGGTCGGCGTGTTCGCCCCTCCCAAAGATGGTCGATCGGTAGGCGGTTGCTGGTAGGTCATCTGGGATGTCTGGTCGCCAGTTGAAAACGTCCGCGTCGCCGGGGTCTAGCATGGCGAGTCCGGTCTGCAGGTCTATGGGTGTTGCAAGGGTGGACACGTAGAAAGACGGGACTACTACCCGCCCGAGGGACTCTTGGGGTGTAGCGACGGTCTGACCAGTTGGAGTCGTTGTTGCATGGGATCCCTCGGGCGAAATGGGAGGAACGGGTGGCTCCCGCGGTCCGGTTTCGTCTTGACTGTCCCTAGTTTCGGGCGGTGCGGTTCCGCTGTTCCCATCTACCGCGAACTCACACGCCGCTATGAGAAGAGCCGCTACCGTCGCCCAGATCCCTATACGAAGGGAAAGTCCCAGGTTCAACTGCTCGACGCCGTCCACACCTGGCCCAACCTACCAGCAACCTGGTTATGGGCGAATTATCTGATCTAGGTAGTCCTTTCCCGATCAGCCGCTTGGCAGTCTCCGCGGGGAGTGGTGTTCCATTCAATAACCAAAATCGGCATCGACCAGAAGGAAATGATGCCGTTCGTATGCGCCCGGCTCCGCACACACTCCCCTACGCCATGACGCACCGAGAACACACCACACCTTCGGGCCACCGACCCCTATAGCCACCGCTCCGCGGCATCATCATCGGGAAACATCCTCACCACCTCCACCAGCGACAGTCCCTTGCGGTGATGCTGCCTCAGCTGGGCAGTCCTCCAGCTGAATCCCATTTCAAGGGGCGATGGACACAAACCACCGATCCGAGACCCTAACCAAATCTAGGGGTGCTGGTGATGCCTGATGGCTCCTACCGTACAGGACAGGTAATGCAATTGACCCTGTGGCAGCGGAGAGTAGCATAAGTTGGCGGCTAAGCGCCGACACACTGGCCTGTAGGAGACGGGTCGTGGTCGCATTCCTCACAACCGCCGGGGTGAACTACCACCTTGAGGAGTTGATAAAACAGAGTAATGAACGCCTGGTGCTCATTAGCCCTTACTTACGCCTCAGCACCCGCATCCGGGACCTTCTCGAAGACAAGAACAGGATGAAGATCGATATCCGGGTGGTTTATGGCAAAAGTGAATTGAGGCCCGATGAGAACAAATGGCTAGAGAGCATGACATCGATCAGGACCAGCTACTGCGCTAACTTGCACGCCAAGTGCTACATGAGTGAACGGGCGGCACTGGTCACGTCCATGAACCTCTACGAGTTTTCTCAGCAGAACAATCACGAAATGGGCGTGATCGTCATCAACAGGACCCAGTCGGAGGGCCTCTACCGGCAGATTTACGACGAGGCGCAGCATATTCTGCGCCTGAGCGACGAAACCCGGGGTAAGGTTACGCCGGTACTGAAAGATCCTGAAGGGGATCCTCCAACCGAGGCGGCTCCCAATTGTCCGAGGTGCAACGAGATCATGGCACTTCGCACAACAAAGAGGGGCGCCAATAAGGGCAAATCCTTCTGGGGATGCAGCACCTTCCCTAAGTGTCGGGCCATGAAACCCATCGAGACTCCCTAAGCTGCCCCAACTCCCACACCGCGAAGAGGGTTCGCAAACGAGGGAACCGTTCTGGACTCGATGTCCAAATGTGGAGCCCTCCCGTTTTGAATGTGGAGTCCTATGTGGAGCCCCTACTGTGCCCCAGGTCAGGGGTGGTGGCCCACAGGCCACCTGGGCCTATGGTCCACTTATCAAAAATTAAGTGGGCCAGTTAGGCTCTGTTCGTTGCCTTTTCGCCCATTTTCGGGCATTTCCGTCGCCTGTTGGCGTGCCGTGGTGGGTTTTGGGTGTGTTGGGCGGCTCGGGTGGCTGGTTTGGGCCTTTTCAGGCGCGCTAAAGCCGACAGTAAGGGTTTACTGTCGGCGCTTGGGGTGCGTCAGAGGTGTTAGCCGGGCGGTGCCCTGGGGGTGAGGCTGTCGGCGGTGATGTTGCGGCGGGTCGGTTGATGACTCTTGGGTCGGGCCGGAGCGGCGGGTGTCTCGGTTTGGGTTCTTTCGATCTTGAGGGTTTGTTTGACGTTGTGAGCGATGGCTAGTGCCAGCACGCCGATGGTGTGAGCCGCCAGGCCGAAGGAGCGGCACCATCCGGGTTTGAGGCCGCCTTTGTCCTTGATCATGGAAATGGTTTTCTCGCTGGGGTTTCGACGTCCGTAGCTTCGTTTCCAAGCGGGAGTTCCGAACGGAATGTCCTGGTAGGAGTCGAGCAGGTCGACAGGGACGCTGACCATGCCGTGGCAGCACTGTTCGTCTTCTATGGGCAGGAACGGAGCAGTCTCGTTGGGAATGGTGTCAGGGTTGCGGGTTTTGGCGTTGGTGGTGACCCGCCCAGCGCATTGGGAACAGCCGTACTGGCCGCCGCCGTCGCCGAGTTTGCGGGTTTCGTGTCCACCGCCACAACGCCCGGTTGGCATACCAATCGGTTACGTCTTTGGGTTTGGTGTCGTCGGGTTGGATTTGCATGTGCTCGGGCATCCACGGCGGCAGCAGAGTTCCCGTGGAGTTGAGAAGTCGCTGGCCGTTGGTTCCGACCTTGATGAAGTGGGGGTTGTTGATCTCGGTGCTGCTGTAGTCCATGGTCACGTTGATGCCCATTTGGTGGAGGGGCCTGACGAACGACTGTCGTTTGTTGGTGTAGGCACGATCTGCGACAACGTCGCTGATGCCTGGCGCGATTTCGTGAGATTGGAGGGCGAGTTCCAGTCCTATTGGTCCGGGATTGGTTGCCCCGGGAGCGACGTGGACAGCGAGGATGTATCCCGGTGGGGATGGTTTGATAGCGACCTGGTCGGGGTTGCTTGACCACAGCGCCCCGGCAACGGCTACGGCGATGTGCGCGTCATAGCCGAGGAACAGAGAGGCGGGTTCTTTGTTGATTGCGCTTTTGTAACCGGGTCGGGCTTCGATGTCGTAGCTGCGGATGTACCTTCCGTCGGGACCGACCGTGCCGACTTCGCCTTCGGAGTAATCGAAGGGTTTGATGTTGGGTTCTGCCAAGTTGGGTTCTTCCAACGATTCGAGGCGGTGCTCGGCGAGCAGGTCCTTTTCCAGTCGATAGTTTCGGCTACGCGCCCATGTCGGGTCGGCGGTGCTGTCGATGGCAACCGCGGCGATGGTTTTCAAGTATGGGTTCGGGACGCTGACGGCGATCACTTTGCGTAGCAGCCAGGTGAAGTTGCGCGGGGTGTCATCCTCTGCGACCCAGGCTTGGCGCAGGGCACGTTCGAAGCGTTTGCTTTGTTTGCGTACCACCACATAGCTGAGCGGTTCCCACTCCTGGGTGCCGCACAGCCCCAGCGAAAACGCTATTTGAGAATCGAGTCCATTCGCTACCGCGCACAGGTCAGTCCGGCGGGCAGAGTCGCCTTTGTAGGCGGCGAGGAAGTACAGCAGGAGGAGCGCTTTGATGCTCAGTTTGGATCGTTGCCCTGGTTGGGTGCGAAGACGATCTTCGAGGTCGACCAAGACTCCGCTCCTTTCGATGATGTCTAGGAATTTGCGGGCCACGTGTGGGAGTGTGATTATGGGGTTCTTCTTCTGGGAAGCTGGGGTGGTCTTTGGGTAGGCGCCGGTCTTGGTTCAGGCGGTAGGCATCGGCTACGCACAGCCAGCCTTTTCTGGCGGCCCGTTCCCGGTGGCGGCGTTCACCCCGGGCGCTCATGCTCGGAGTCCTTCCGCGACGGCGGTTTCGTTGTCGAGATGGTCGGCTGCTTCGGGGAGAAGGGCCTCTAGGGTGGTGGCCGTTATGGGGCCTGCAAGCCACCGCAGGGCGGCGAGTGATGTCCCGGCGACCAGGTGGGCTTGTAGCCAGGTGGAACGGGCCTTCCTCAGAGACAGTCCCTTCCCGTCGCCGGAGTCCAGGAGACTGCTGATCCGGTAGACGCTGTTCCGCCCGGTGGTCTTTATGAACCGGCCGTTGTGAGCATGGTCCAGAGCCTCTAGAACCACCTCGGTGTGTGCGTGGCGGATCGGCACCAGGCGGGCTTTTGGCCCCTTTGTTCGCACGATGAGGCGCCTGCCGGATACTTCTTCGAGGTCATCAACTCCTGCCAAAGCGAGTTCCCGCCCGTACAGTCCTCTTCCGAATGCACCTCCGACCACCCACAGGCGACCAACCCGGTTGAAACGACCCGCCAACTTCGCGGCCCGAACGAAGGCGGTCTCGTCGACGCTGTCATAGGGGGCGGCAACGGTCGTCCGTCCCACCTGCGGCGGCGGGGAGGGCCATCCGGCGGGGTATGCTGCCCGTCCCACTGTTCGCAAGGCTTCCCGGGTGTTTTCCCGCCAGGCCTGGGATTGGTGGGAGTTGACCGACATAACCCAGTGCTCCACATTCCGCGGATCCAAAACCACCGCGACATCGGTGGTTCCCCAGTTGCGATACGCCCACAATGCCAACAAGGCCGTTGTCCGCAACAGCCTCCGTGCCACATCCGGGTTCCGAGGTGCCGCTTTTACAATCCAGTCCCTTACCGTTGCGCGCACCGCTTCGAGCGCGCCGAGGTCGTTCTCGGACCAGCCCTCAGGGCGCCAACGGTCCAACACTCTCGCCACATCCGGAGTCAATGTCGGGGATTGCCTCTGACAGCGCTCCCTCTCGGCAGGTTGTCTCTTGATGTGTGGGGGCACCTGTCCGAGTTGTGCGCCCTCCTGCCACCCGCATAGACACACGCGGTGACGGTGTAACCGCTGGGTGTCCCGGTGCGGGTCTCAAAGAGGTGCAACTGCGCATACCCGAGAAGCTCAACACAAAATCTCTCGATCGCCAAATACTACTTTTCGGGATTGGCAAGGTTGAGTCCTGGTCAGCATCCATTTTCCGTCGAATAAACTCGACGATAGAGAGGGGGTGTGACGTCTCTTCAGGTCACTTGGGTACGCTTTAGCCGATGCCCGTCTCCCGAAAACACCCGGTCACCTACCTCGAGTCAATAGGCACATTTCCCCAAGGCCCATACCGAGAGGGAACACCGCAAGAGGTCTACCTGGCCGCCGGTCTCGCGCGCCGACTGAAAGAGAAAGTGAAGGGCGAATCCATGCGATATGTAGCCAAGAAAGCCAACCTCGATCCACAGACGCTCGTCAACATCCTCCACGGCAAAACCTGGCCGGACCTTCTCACCATCTCGCGACTGGAAAACGCGCTCGGAGGCAAACTATGGGGAAACGAACACCGCAAAAGACCGGGCTGGACCTTCGGCGGCTACAACACACCACCGGGTTTCGAAAAGCCATCCGTTACGGAGATATACGAGATGCTTTTGGTCTCCGACCCTGAATCGGCCAGGGAACTGGCTCTCGAATACAACAGTTGGTGGCATGCATATAACCGCCATCAGAAGATAGCTCCACATCCACCACCCTTCGACCTCTAACAGACCAGTTTCGAACTACTACCTGTTACGCTGCGAATCACCTAAGAGCCGCTTGGAGACCTCCACAGACGGGCCAGTTCTCCAGTCATCCGTCGGGTTAAGTGTGATTCTCTAAAGGGGCATTTCGGCTACTGGTGGGTTTGAAGTTGGGGATTGTTACCAAGCCGCCACGCCTCATTTACTATGGTCGGGACGGAGACGAGCCCTACGGTTTCCACTGCCCGTACGCGACGCCCCGCACGGTCGGTTCCCTCGCCAGTAGCTCCCCGAGTGCTGCGACCTGGTCGATGTCCCAACCCAATGTTTCGCACACCGCGATGTCCCAGCGACGGCGGATATCTGTGTAACCGTCGCGGAACTGTGGGACTGTCTCCCGGCGGGTCGCTTCCCAGCAAGTAGTGAGCGGGGACACGATGAGAGGGTCTGTGAGGTCGGGTATGGGCAGCGCCCGCCAAGTGGCAGGGTTGTAGAACGGAAAGCTCAACTTCTTGCCGGGACTCCGCATGACTAGCAGGCGTCCGGGAGTGGAGTTCAGGAACACTGCGGCAGCCTTCGCTGGTGCTGGGCCACCCAGGCCGGTGACGGGCATCCATCCCTGTCCGACATAGCGCTCATCGGAAGCGACAGCTGTGAGGCGGGCCGTTGCCGTGTCCTGCCCCATCGTCACCAGCAGATGCCCGGCCTTTTTGAGTATCGGCGGGGGTCCAGGATGTTTCCATTCCCAATACTGGTCGGGGACAGCCTCGATCCGTTGCTGACCGGCGGCGCCTTTGGATGCCAGAACCGGGAACGCTTCGCGGCTGGTGCTCGGCCGTGTGTAGTCGCCACGCATGGACTGTCCGGTGGCGGTCACTGTCCACCGCCTCCGACCACCGCGGGTCGCTGTCTCCGATAGCTGCTGTACAGGGTCTGTAGCGTCGCGTGAACTACCACTTGTCCCCTCTGCTCGTCTTCCCCACCCGGCGGTACCCGGCGCTGAGTGTCGGTCCGGTCTTGTGGATCCAGAATTCTCTCTCTCTCTCTCTCTCTCTCTCTCTCTCTCTCTCTCTCTCTCTCTCTCTTCATCGGTGAGAGGGAGTCGTGTTCCGCGTACCGGGCGGTAGCCTCGGCTAGCTTCGGCGATCGCCACACGGCGGCGGACCAGTCCCCGGTACGGATGCGTTCGGCGGGCCATTCGGACACTTCGCCCCAGCCATCCGCGAGCACACCGTGCGTACCAACGGATTCGAGGGCTGTGAACAGCCTGCCCGCGTCGGTGTCGTCGGTGGGGAACCTGTCCAAGCTGATAATGCGAGTTCCTGGGGGGGGGTCCATGTGTCGGCGCATCACGACGATGCTCTCGTTGATGTTGGTGTCCTGGGAGAGGTTGATGCTGGCAGGGTTATAGCAGGTGACGATCGTGTGGATGTGGAACCGTCTGGCAAGCTCGACCCGTTCTAACAGCCCCGAGGGGGCGGTGAGAGCGATAGTCGGTAGCACCGTGGCGAACACGCCGTCGTCGCGGTCCAGGCAAAGGTCCGCTAGGGCCGCGAATCGCGGCCTTAGCGAGTTCTTGTCTTTGTCCAAAAACTCGCTAAGGCCCTGGTCGCCATCCCGTAGGAACCCTTCCAGCGTGTCCAAACGGTGCTGCAGCGCCTTCTGGACAGCCTTCGGATACTTCTGGCCCATCTTGTTCCGGTTCGTGAACGGCGGGTTCATTATCACGATACGGGCACCAGCGGCAGCTTCTACAGCGTCGTCCATTTCAGGGCCTTCCAACCTGCGTTCCGCGCCGGTTCTGACCGTCACCGAAGCCACGGCGTCGTCGAACAGCCGACCCGCGTTTACGATGTCGCGGTGTCCGAACAGTTCCAACGTTCCAGCCGCTACGGTCCCGTCCGGTTGCGGACCATACGGCATCCGATGCAGACCCATCCGACGGTACTTCACGTCGGTGTTGCCCGACATCAGCTGTGTAGCTGCCAACTGGAGCGATACTTCGTTGACATCCAAGCCTTTCAGCGTGTCCTCGACAGCGAGCTTCTGTAACTCTGTTAGACGGTTCTGGTCGGCCCCGTGGCGGACGGCGCGGCGTTTCATCTCTGTCACCGCAGCGGTGAGTAGCGTCCCCGACCCGCATGCCAAATCGACGGTTTTGTGCTGCCTCCACACTTCGGGATTCGACCAGTCGAGCCTGTTGTCTGGGTCTACAGCGTCGAACGCCAGACGCGCCGTGATCGTCGCCGCGACCGGGCGGGTGAAAAACGCGCCATCGGATGACTGGTCGCCCATCACCTGGTTGAACAGCGCCCCCGCGTGGTCTACGCCCATCTCCGCGTAGGTTTCTGCGATCTGTTCGGCTTCGTCGGCTATGTGCCGCAACGCGCGGCGTAACCCGCCGAGCCGTCCCGTCTGCCGTGCAGCGTCGAGGGCTTCGATTGCTGGTTCGATGACAGGCAGGAAGTCTTGGCGGGTGATAGCGTTCCACGACGCCGCGAACTGTTCCTCAGGCCGCGGTGACGACGCTATAGCCGAGAGGGGTGTTATTCGTGCCCGTCCGAGCCAACCCCCGGCGTGGACACGCTGGTGAAGCATCGCCGCGTTGGTCCACAACAAAGCAGCGATGGTCGCTCCGTCCGCTCGGGGCCGGTTCCTCCGTGGCGGGCCTAGGTTGTTGAGCAGGAAGTGGCTGTCCAACGCGGCGGCAAGTACCTGCTCGTCGTGTATGTACCGTGTCGCTTCGCCAACGGCGTTTCGTAGCAGGTTCAGGTCGCGTTGTACCTTGTTGCTGGTCAGACCTGACTTTTCGAGGAGGTTCATGGCTATGGACTGGTCGAGCTGTTCCTCGATTCCCTCCAGCGTCTGCTGGATGTGACCTTCGTAAGCGGCTTGTTTCCGCGCTGCCCGTTCAGCCCGTAGGCGGTCCCGTTCGGCGCGGTCGGGGATGTCCCGCCCTTTTTCGCCGCTCAACATTCGGCTGGCGTGCCGTTTGGTGGCTCTCACGTTGACTCGGCCGACTGTTTCGGCGGCCTTCGGCTTGTAGCGGGGCAGTGCGTCCTCGCGTTGGGTGACACTGCCGTCAGGGCGTTCGGCGTAGGCGACTATCGAAGTCGGCTCGTCGGAAGGGGCGTCCCATCCGTATTCGGGTAACGGCTCCGTGTTGTCGTAGCTCAGTAGGGGTCGCCTCTCGTCCACAACAGACCCGGCGACTTTTAGCGCCTGTTCCAAGCTGCCTGTCACCAGCGCATGTTCTAGGCGGGCCCTGTCTGGTCTGCCGACCGACAGTACCCGCTTCGTGGCGTGTTCCGTTTCAGGTGTGGGTGGGAGGCGAAGGATCAGCAGATCCGCCAACGAGTCTTCGATGCGGCTGTCGTGGGCACGTAACGCCTGAAGGACCGCTCCGAGTTCCTGCCAGCCTTCGTACTTGTTGCTCCGAGCGAGGAACCGTTCAGCGTCCTCTCCAGATGGGATCACGACCGGAACGACGATGTAGCCGAGCTGTTTGCCTTCCGCGCGGCGCATCGCCCGGCCCACGGCTTGCACAACGTCGATAGGCGATTTCCGGGGTTCCAGGAACGCGACCGCTGAAAGGGTGGGAGAGTCGGTTCCTTCCCCGAATATGCCCACATTGAGAACACCGTGCGGTTCTTCGGCGGTGCCGACAGCGAGCCTGCGTTTTGCTTCGTCGCGGGCAGTGATCGGCGACGATGCGTCCAGATGTTCCAACCGATAGAACGGGGCGGAGTCGCCGGCTTGCTCGCGGACCCAGGTCCGCACCGACTCGGACTGCAACACTTCGGTCATCGCTTTGCTGCGGGCGATGGTGTTCAGGAACCCGATACACGAAGACAGCTTCAGCCGGTTCCCCCCGGCGTGTGCGGCGCCTCCGATCGCTAACGCGAAGCCCATCCCCTTCAGGTAGTCGCCGGTGCTTGGCAGCCGCGCCGCGCGCCGTGGCCTTGTTCCTCCTCGCCGAACGGCAGCGTCTTCGGCGTCGCGTGCGGCCGCTTCGTCGGCTTCGCGGACAAGTTCGTTGGCGATGGCTGTGGCTTCCTCCCCGGTGACGGCCATCGCGACAATCCGATAGTCCGACAGCCATCCATTCCGTACCGCGTCGATGTAGGACCGGCGGTAGAGGGTCACCCCGAAGGTGGACTGATCGTTCATTTCGCGTACCACGTAATCTGTGCCGATTCGGGTGGGGAGTTCCCCGAATGTGCGGGGTGTGGCTGTCTGGTAGACACGGTAGGTGGCGGGGAACGCGTCACGGTTGTGGCATAAGGTGAACTCGGCGAGCCGCTGGTCAACCGCGGCGCTGCGCTTGCGGCGGCGTATCCCCGCTGTGCGGTGAGCTTCGTCGCAGATCAGTACCTTGAACCCGTCCGCGGCGTCGGCTCTTCTGACCGCCTCGGAGACGCGGCGTGCTGACTGGTAGGTGCAGAAGATCACGCTCACTTGGTCGGCGGCGGTGCTTTCGCGGCGTTGCTGTATCCAGTGGGCTATCTGGTCGGGGTCGGTAGTGACCGGACAGCCTTTGATTTCTTCGGTGGTGATCAGTCCCCGGTCTGCGGTGGCATCGTCGAGGTTGGCGACCTTTTCGTCGTCGGCTGCCACCCCCTGGTCTGAGCACACGGCCATCACCCTCAGCTGCTGTTTGGTGTGTTGGAGGAACTCTCGTCGTATCTGAGCGACCAGCGCTATCGACGGGCACAGCACCACGGACAGTTCTCCGGGGAAGGTCAGTTCTTCGACGATGCGTAACGCGATGCGGGTTTTGCCCGTCCCGCAGGGCAGGATGATGCGTCCCCGCGCTTCGCCTTTGGGGATGTTGTCCTCGTCGGTCATTTCGTTGGCGCGGAGACGGGTCACAGCCATCTCGACTGCTTCCCGCTGCATACATGAGCGGGTCTGTATGGGAGCGTCCTGGTCGCTGTCGAGGCTGCCGCCGGTTTCGCAGTGACGGCATGTGTCAGTGTCGGCAGCGGCCGACGCGGCCCGTTGGGACTCGACAGCCTGCGCTACGTTCACTTCCTTCAGGGGAGCGCCCGCTGCGGCGGCAAGGTCGGGAGCGTGTCCGCTTACCGTCACATTGCCGTTGACGACCAACCACCGTTCCTGCCATATGTCCTTGTTTGCTGAGAGAGCCAGGAACGTGCTCAGCTCGCGGCCGGGGACAGACCTGCCTTTGCCGGCCTCGTCAAGCTGGCGGGATTTGGCTTGGATAGCGATCCAAGCTCCGTCGTCCCGGCGGCGGGCGACCAGGTCGATGCCGTGATCTTCGGGTGGGCTGTGAGGCAGCACCTGGGTACGGTAGGGCCAGTCTTCCCAGCGCCAGCAGCTGTCCACGTTCCAATCTCGAATATGCGGCGCGACATCCGCGATCAGGTATTCCAGCCATGTCCCGTCGGTCTCGCGGTGGGCGTTCTCTTCGAGTGCGGCGAGAGCAGCGTCTATGCGTTCACTGCGGCGCATCTTCGGATCCTTTCCATCTGGTGGTCCGCGCTATATGGGTGTGGTCGGTCTGGTAGAAGCGGCGTAGGTCGTGTGTGTGTGCCGGTGGTTGGGGTGTGATCATGCCGGGCTGTTCCAGCCGGTTCAACTCCGTGCCGACATAGCGGAAAGCCATCCCTACATCCTCGCCACCCGCGCCGCCGACATAGACGCGTGCCGTCACCCTTTTCGAGTTCAGTATCTCGGCTACCTCCCCTAGGAGTTCGGGCCAATCCATCAGACCACTATCAGGTCGCGTTCGGCTACCAGGGTGCCGTGCGAGCAGGGCTCGCAAGTCATTGGTAGGAAACGAGTTGGCAAAGAACACATCCGGATCGGCATAGACCCTCTCTCCCCGCCCAGCCACCACCTCCTCCAACTGGGCAGCAAAGACCTCATCTCGTAACTTGCCAGAAAGCACATCCGCGCTCGGTGTAGCCGCGTCAAAAACAGAACGCATCAAACCACCTCGGTTGAAAGCACCGCGCAAGAAAATAGTCTCCCAGGCCGAAAAGCCCATTCTCTATAGCATCTGAGGTCCGGGGTTGCGGCTGGCCTATTTTGGATAGATCTTCTTGAAGCACCAAGTTTACTTTTCGCTATTGCTGATGATCGTACAGGGTATCTGCGACAGGACCAGAGTGCTGCTCCGATCAGATCGGGGGCGGTGGGTCAGGTGCGGGCATTCCCCATGCCAGTGCTCGGAGTCTCCGTCGGGAAACCGTTGGCGGGTGAGTTTCAATGCCACTGCCTCTTTTGACAGCGACGAGGGCAAGGTTGACCTCGCCTATTTGCTACGAAAATGGCCAACCTCATCGAAGAAGGGAAAGTTGGCTACATCAACCAGATGGCACAACTGATCCTCGCCTGCGACCAAGACGACATTGACACCATCGAACAGTTGGCCAAGGATGCTGGCATCAGCATCAATGTCGGGAGAGCCTGAAACAACCCCAAATTGGAACACCTCCACGCCCTTAAAGACCGGTGTGATCAGGGTTAGGCCATGACATGGTCGGCCCTCAATGGTAACCCTGAGGAAGATGTCACGCCTTGAGGCTAGGGTTTTGGTCAGTTTGGTTGGCCTTGGGGCCTCCGCAACCCAGGGACAAGAGAGAAGAGGTGAGAAGTGAGTCGGCTTCCAAAATCGGGTATCGCTTGCTGGCCAGTTGGAAACGGCGATGCTATAACCCTTGTAGCCCCGGATGGATTGATTCTTCAGTTCGACATCGATCACAGTTCTAGCGAGGACAACGACTGGGCTCCGGTCGTAGACCTGATGGCGCAGGAACTTCAAGAGGTTCTACATGATGGAACTACGAAGCCGGAATTGCCCATATTGCTGATTTCCCACCATGATGAGGACCACGTTCGTGGGATCACCCGCGTTTTTGATGAGTGGCGCGTAAATGAGCTGATCATTACTCTGCGTTGCTTTGTGGAAGAGGACGACCTTACCGAGTTGGGTGAGGAATTGCTGGCCGAGGCGAAGAGGAGGCGCGATGCGGAGGTCACGGCTGCAGCCGCGGGGAAGCGAGCAGAGCGGGGAGATCGGCTCCAAATCGTCGGATATGCCGATGTGCTTGAGACGGAGGGTTGGGAGGAATTTCCAGAGGAGTTACTCACGGTCCCTGGCCGCGAAATCGACCTTCTTGACGGCGAGGATCACTCAAGCAGCATCGAGCTTTTTGTGCAGTCGCCGTTCCGTGATGACACCGAGTCGGGCGAGCGTAACGATTCCTGCCTTGGCCTTCATGTGACCATGAAAGACAGTGGTATCGAGAAAAGGTTTCTGCTTCTCGGTGATCTTGAGCACAGCACTATTGAGGCAATCTTTGAGAGATCTATCGCGAGTGGCAACGAGGACCGATTGGAGTGGGATGTACTCGTAGCTCCGCACCACTGCTCGCGTCACGCTGTCCGGACTCAAACTGAGGATGAGTGGGAGGATTGGGTCGACGCTCCCGCGGCCGATTATTTTCGCCAATATCAAAGGCCTGATGCCGTGATCTTGGTAAGTAGCGACGGTAACTACACACCACCAAGCACCAAGGGTGCCAATCCTCCCCATTTCGATGCATGTGCGGTCTATGAGGGGATGGTAGGCAAAACGAGCCTTTACAACACACACGACGAAGCTAACGGCGAGGATTCTTACCCGGTGTCCATCGGTTTGGACGGCAACAACATGCCGACCCCTGAGGACCGGGCAAAGCGAATGAGCGAAACCGCAGCCAGCCTCGGAGTAACTCTGAGATCTGGCGACCGCCAGATCAAAGGGGCAGATCGCAAATTCGCGTGATCCCAATCTGGCGGCGGCCAATTGAAGCAAGCCGAAAAGCGTTCATCGCCGGGTTCCTTGAATTCGGTTTCATCGAAACGAGTCCACCCGATTGCGCTACGGACACTGTATATCTTGAAGGGCAGATTCCTTCTGGATCGACTGGTCTCGACTCGCTTCCTGCGGTTGTTATTGAGGTACCTCCTGACTATCCGTTTTCGCCCCCTCAGGTGCGATGTGCCAACGAGCCAGATCGGCTGACGTGGCACCTCCAACCCGGTGGCCAATTGTGTCTGTGGCACCGCGGCCACCATACCCGTTTGGAATGGCTCACCTCGGAGGCTGTGGCTAAACGCATCCAGGATTGGTGGGCACACCGAAACGAGAGCTGGCCTCACGACGCAGGCGCCCTTGACCTCCAGTACTACTTCGCCAAAGACTCCTCACTGCTCTATACATGCAGTTCGGCAAGCGGCCTCAGTGGTCAGGTCACTATCGAGAAACGCGGAGAAGGCTGGTATCACTGGACCCGATGGCAGCCTCGTGGTGGCCGAGACGAGGTTTTCAAAAAGCGCCAACTACGGAGAATCTTTGCCGAGGCAGTTGACATCGGCATGCTCACCCAGCCAGTGTGGGACTGGCCCACCATCGCTGCATGCATTTCTCCAAACCAAGCAAATAGGATCGAGCAAGAGGTACTCCGAAGAGGTTCCGGGTTTCTGCTGTTGCGATACCAACGGCCGGGACCAGAGGGGATACGAGAAGGGGTGCTGGGCGTTATCGCCACCAACGAGAAGGGCCAGATGCAGATTAATGCAGTCGAGACCGCCGAGGACTCGCCCTCAGTGTTGATGCATCGAGCCGGACCAGACTGGGAGAAGATGAGTACCGCAAGTGTGTTGGTGGTGGGGGTCGGCGCTGTCGGGTCTTTCGTCGCTGATGAATTAGCACGCGGCGGCATCGGCCGCATGACCCTTGTTGACGCGGACCGCCTGCGCCCTGGGAACTCGACCCGTCACCTTTGTGGCCCTTCACAAATCAACCAACCGAAGGTCACAGCGGTACGGGATGTCTTGGTTGAACACACCGGCATGACCCTTCAAGACATCAACGTTCTAAGAACTCAACTCGAACCAGACCTCGCATTCAAGTTGCTGCCCAAACACGACATCGTCATCGATGCCACCGCAGATTACAGCGTGGAGTGGCTCCTCGAAAAGTTGGCCATCGATCTTGACATCCCTGTCGTCCATGTTGGACTACACAGACAGGGCGGACTCATTCGTATTGACCGATCCAGTCGGTACAGCGACGCAAATCGGCGCTTGGATGAGGTTCCTGCAATTGAAACTACTGATACTGCGATCCGAGAGGTTGGATGCATGCATCCAGTCTCGCTGACGCCACCGCACGCTGTTCACGCGGCAGCTGCTTACGCGACGGCCACGGTGCTAGATACCCTCACCGACCGCTGGGAACTTCCCGATTCGGCAATTCATGTCTTAACGCCACAGCCGGATCAGCCATACGACCGAGTGGGAACGATAATCAGGGAACAGTGATCCGACATTTTCAGCATTACCGCGTACCGACTGACATTTGGATCGAAACATTTGAGCTGCGCCATATGGAGTCCATTGCTAAGTCACGAATGCCCAACGAGACCGGTGGCATACTGATCGGAGCCCGTTCGTCGCGCGGTCTCTGGGTACTGGCCTCCATCGAAGTTCCACATCAGCAACCACGCCCTAACCGCTACTCCTTGGCCACCACCAAGGCCAACCAACTTTTGCAGGAGTACCTACGGCAGGCAAGGCTTGACAAGAGTGAATTTGGGTACATCGGAACCTGGCACTCTCATCCGGCTTCCTGTGGACCTTCGCCAATTGACTACAGGACGGTTCGCCGGGATAGCCGCTACCAACGCGACGCTGTGGCCATGCTGGTAATAGCACGATGCGGTACCAGTGGTTGGACAACCCATGCTGTCATTGCAAGCAAGCGACGAACTGCTGTCGCAAGAGTGAGAACCCGCCTCCCCAGCCAATAGAGACGGAGGATCACCAAAACGATGTCCCGAGTCGCCACGCGTCGCACGCTACAACCGCCAAGGTCTCTGTTGGGATCCTGTGCGCATTAGTGATTTTGCGGCTGAAGCGGGGATTAGGGACGAATCTGCCTGGTGTTGAGGTTTCGAAGGGTGTCTAGCGCGGTCACTTGCCCGCTTTGCGTTCGGCCACCGCGTTAGACATCAAGGGTTCCGATGTAGTACCCGTCATCATGTGGCCGCCTTTTGTTGGTCAGGAAGCCAACTGAATACGTGGGTGAGGACACGTATACATGCACCACGCCGGTGTCACACTCGAACACGATGTCCCTGGCCGTGTTTTGGGTAATCGTGTTGTACCCCTGGTAATACTGGAGGTCAGTGGAGGGTGCCTCGCCAACGATGATGATTTTGGGAGCCATTTGGTTAAGCCACAGCTTCGGTACACGTCCTGACTTCCTCCCGTGGTGCGGCGCAAACAAGAGGTCTGCTTTCGGTAGAGTGAAGGCATTCTTGATGGCTTCCATGAAGTCGGTTTCGAGGTCGCCCATCCATATAGCTGTCACTCCGCCGTCCATGCTGTACTTGATGATGGGCGAGATGTTGTTGGGACTCTCGCCACGCGCGGCGCTCGCCAGAGCACTCTTGAAGTGTTGATTGGCCGTATCCGGCCACAGAATGTTGATCCCCGACGACCCGCGCTCAGCATTGCTCTCGTTCATCCACTTTCGCCTGGACCCCTTGTAGATGTGAAACGCCTTCGAGCTATCGCGAAGTTGCCGATACCGCTTGAAGTCCGTAGTCTCGAACCCTTTTGTGGCCGCGTTGTTCACGCAGTAGAAGGCTGGTATCTTCATCCGGTCGTCTAAGAAGGCGAGGCCCCCGATGTGGTCTTGGTCGGGATGAGTCGAGATGAACCTGGTAATGCCCTTTCCCTTGCGTTCGCGTTCAAGTTCATTGACGATGCGGTGCTTGTTGTCGGCTGACAGGGAACAGTCGATCATCGTGAAATTGTCCGAATTGTGACGGATGTAGAACATGTCCCCGTTGCCCACGGATAGTGATTTGATTTTGCTCATGATTTGACCTCAGCGTAGGTGACGTAGAGTTCGATCGAATACTGTCGATAGAACTTCAGATATCGAAGGTACATGGCGACCCCGACAAACGCCGCCGACAGGAGGCCCGCCCACAACTCGGTTGGGTCAATTTGGTCATTGACGACAATCGCGAGTCCAATCAGAGCAGTGCTGATGAGCGCCGCCATCGAAGTGTTCCTAGCAAAGCCGTATAGGTTCAGGAACACCGCCAACCGTGCTCTGGGGTATTCATCTCTCCGTACCACGCCGAAGCAATGGTAGAAGAGCGCCTCTCCTGGTTCGTTGATATCGGCTTCGCCCTTGGCTCTGTCGAGCACACGTTTGGCGGTCACTTCTGGAAGGGGCTTGTGGTACGCCTTGAGGAATCGACGCCACCAGGGGAGCGGGTCGCCATGAAAAAGCCACCAGGTGGGTGACCCAATGAGCTTCCTGGTCAATCGGCGTTCTAGCAGAAAGCTTGAGACCGAAGCGACTATATGTCCGACCAGATAAGCGGCGATAACCAAGACGAGAGCCTGACTAGCGTTCATTTCCAGGCGGAAGGCTTCCACGCCCTGATACGCAAACGAGACACCGGCCAGAGTGGTTACGCCCGAACTCAGGCACCCAAAAAAGTCATAGGCCGAAAACGGGATCTTGTCCATCGCCCCTGCATCATATCGCAATCCATGTCTGGTACGCTGCCAATGGTGGTCCATCAGGATGTGGAGACCCCCCGGTTTGAATGTGGAGCCCTATGTGGAGCTTCTACGGAGTCGCAGGTCAGGGGTGGTGGACCACAGGCCACCCAGGCCTATGGTCCATTTATCAAAAATAAGTGGGCCAGTTAGGCTGTTTTTGTTGCCTTTTCGCCTATTTTCGGGCATTACTAGTGCCTGTTGGCGTGCCGTGGTGGGGTTTGGGTGTGTTGGGCGGCTCGTGGTGCTGGTTTGGGCCTTTTCGGGCGCGCTAAAGCCGACAGTAAGGGTTTACTGTCGGCGCTTGGGGTGCGTCGGTGGTTCTAGCCGGGCGGTGCCCTCGGGGTGAGACTGTCCGCGCTGATGTTGCGGCGGGTCGGCTGGTGATTCTTGGGCCTGGCCGGAGGAACAGGTTTGTCGGTTCGGGTTCTTTCGATCCCGATGGTTTCTTTGACGTTGTGAGCAATGGCCAGGGCCAGCACGCCGATAGTGTGAGCCGCG
This sequence comes from bacterium OM1 bin76, assembly GCA_002238785.1. Classification (GTDB taxonomy): domain Bacteria; phylum Actinomycetota; class Acidimicrobiia; order Spongiisociales; family ZC4RG35; genus Bin76. The sequence continues at coordinate 24,596 of MPNA01000034.1, forward strand.
AGACCGAAGGAGCGGCACCATCCGGCTTTGAGGCCGCCTTTGTCTTTGAGCATGGAAATGGTTTTCTCGCTGGGGTTTCGACGTCCGTAGCTTCGTTTCCAAGCGGGAGTTCCGAACGGAATGTCCTGGTAGGAGTCGAGAAGGTCGACTGGGACGCTGACCATGCCATGACAGCACTGCTTTTCGTCGTCGATGGGCACGTACGGAGCGGCCTCGTTGGGAATGGTGTCAGAGTTGCGGGTCTTGGCGTTGGTGGTGACCCTCCCAGCGCACTGGGAACAGCCGAACTGGCCGCCGCCTTCGACGAGTTTGCGGTTTCGTGTCCACCGCCACAACGCACGGTTGGCATACCACTTGGTCACGTCTTCGGGTTTGGTGTCAGCGGGTGGGATGTGCCTGTGTTCGGGCATCCACTGCTTCCCAGGCCATACGTTGGCGCGCCAATCGCCCGGGTTCGTCGTTTTGAACGAGCTTATGCCGAGTTCAGGCCAAAGAGGTCTCTCACGCATAGGTGGTCTCCAAGAGTTGTCACACCCCCGGACATAGACTGAGGCAGTTCGAATCTGACAGTAAGAGAGGAGCGGCCTTGCATTACAACATGGAACTTGACGGACGGCTTCTGAGTGGATATAGCACTGGTGTTAGGCGGTTTCCGTGGCTTGCGGTTGTTGGGCTGGTGTTATCAGGGGCGGGTGGCGCTGTTGAAGCCGTCTGGTGGTTAGTGAACGGCCCAACGTGGGAAAACCTCTACCTGTTTCTTGTAGCAGGGACGCCGTTTTGGTGGACCCTTGGACTCCACGTAGCGGGTGGGATTGCAACGGAGATCCATTGGCGAACGCAACCCGAGGGCCGGTGGTGGGCACTCCCCGGCCGTGTGCTGGCTCTCGCGTGGACCTTGCGGACGATCCTGGGTCTGTTAATTCTTCTTCTGCGATGGGTGTTGATAACCCATGGTCCCGATCTCGTCGAAGGGATGATGTCCAAGAAAAGACGATCCAGACGGCCGCGCCGGAGAAAGTACCGTTAGCAATCAAGAAGACGGGACAGAAATGCACATGGCATCGGGTTGATAAGGGATTTACGAGACCCAGTCGGGGCGAATGGACTCCTCGTGGGCTATTGACGGGTGAGCGGGAGGCGGATCCAGCGCGGTTTCACATGGCTGACCAGCAAAACCGGCTTGGGTCGATGCCTGGTGCGATCTCGTGTGATTGGAGGGCGAGTTCCAGGCCGATGGGTCCGGGATTGGTCGCCCCTGTACCTGGAGTGACGCAAAACCTGGGGAACCGGAGCAATACCAGCCAGCGATCCGCCAGACGCTACGATCCCAACCGGCACAGCGACCAGTAACCCACATAGTCGGCGGCCCTCCCGTTTCTCCGAGATCACGACATAAAGCTGCTTAGCGCCAGCCCTATACGAACCGTAAAATAGGAGCTATGCGTACAAGTTGCAGCGGGAGCACTTCTGGGCAAACGCCTAACCTAGTTGGCCTTGACGGGCTTCCCCCTGCCCTTCACCCGCCGATGACCCGCGACCAGGAGAGAAGCCTGTTTCTTCATGCCGTGATCGTCAAAGAACTCCGGTCCCGGGAAGCAGAAGTGGTAGAGATCGCCCGCCGCAACGTCTCCCACATGCGGTCAGTCAACCCACGCGCTGCCCCACTGTTGGACGAATGGAAGCGCATACTGCAAGGAACGACCGATTACATAGCCGAACGGGCACTTGACCCCAGCTTGCATGGACGGGACCTCAGGCAGGTTACTCCCTTCGCTGGGGTGCTGACCAGTGCTCAGCGTTTCGATGCCTACCGTTCGTTCAGGAAAGCGTGGAATGGACAGAGCAGAGTTTGAACACACCATCCGGACAGCTGGTACCGTCCTGAACGAAACCGAAGTTCTGGTGATCGGCAGTCAGGCCATCCATGCGTCAACTCTCAACATCCCAGAAATAGCGGAACGTTCCATGGAGGGGGACTTCGCCGCGTTTGATGACCCCTTGGAGCGAAAAGCCGACTTGCTCGACGGCACCGTCGGCGAAGCGTCGATGTTTCATGACATGTTCGGCTATTACATTCAGGGTGTTACCCGTTCCACGGCCGTCCTACCGCAAGGCTGGAAGGATCGGCTCATTAGATACGAAACTCCGAATACCAACGGAGTGGTGGCTTGGTGCCTCGAGGTTCACGACCTTTGGATATCCAAGGCCATCGCCTGGCGTTCTAAAGACTTGGCGTTTTGCGTTGCTCTAGTCGAGGAAGACCTGGTGGACACCGTCACTCTTGCCCGTCGTCTGGACAAAGTCAGAAACCTCGAACCCCAGCAGCGCTCCCGCGTGTCCGAACTGATCAGCAGCCTGTCGGGTTCTGACTAGACCGATTGCTCCAGCCGCACCCTCACGCGATGTAGGGCATAACCCTTTGCTTCTCCCCAGTCCATCCACGCTGCCGCTACATCTTCCGTGGTCGGTTCCGAAGACAGCCATGACAGGCTGCTGGAGTTATTGGACAATCGTATAAAGGAGGAGAGGGATCTTAATAGCCGCAAGGCTTGGAAGAAGCTGCTAGCAGCAGCGCCCGCGTGGGCCGTAGCCTGGCGACGTCCGCTGATCGCCATCAACTTCCCCGGTTTGAATGTGGAGCCCTATGTGGAACCCCTGATAGCGGGGCTCCGTGGTTTCATGCAAACCGAGCCTACGGGGTTCATGAAGGTGAGGCCACCGTGTACCTCAGTTTCCAATCCAGGGTGCCGTAGGGGATGAGTTGGAAGGAATCGAGCAGGTCCACTGGGACACCGGCGAAAGCCACACATCTGTGGTCGGGTGTCGTCCATTGGCCCGCTGAGAGCAGCGTCCCGTTCTCAAGTAACGCGCTGGTCCCATCAAGCACAGACAACCGTGCAACAACCGTCTATCTGGAAAGGAACGTCAAACTGTCGTCGGTCGCTCGGACCCTCCAATGGTGAACTGAGGGTCATGCCCGAGCAGCCCACCATCGATCCTTGCGCTTCGCCACCGCCAACGATCCTGACGATGGAAGAGGCGCTGGCCCGGGGCCGGGAAAACTACAAACGTGGGATCGCCGCCGGTATGTCGCCGACCCGCAATATCAAAAGACGATTGGCGTGGAAACGCTCCCGGGGGATAGATACCACTGCCGAAGAACAAGCCTGCGGTCTCCGACCCAAAACACCCCTCTGACGGGCGTAGGTGAACGCTGACACGGATGGTTTATTGGAGGGGATCCTCCGGTCAGAACCGGCAGCCCACAATGGATATTGTACGCCGCGGCGGCTTTTGACAGCATCGTTGAGTATCCACAGACCCTAGTCGGCGGCGGCGCCCAGGTGTTCTACACGCAACAGACCCGACCCACCGACATAGACATGGTGGGCCGGATCACCTCTCGGGACATGGAATCTCTGGCGGCTGCCGGGTTCAAGAAGAAAGGCTGCCACTGGTACTACGGATGGGAACATGAAAGCGGAGTGCTTGTCGAGGTGCCCTCCGAAGAGTCATACGGAATGGACACGCCGGACATCGTGTCTGTGAACGGGTAATCCCCTGCGGGTCATCTCGCTCAACGACCTGATGATAGACCGTCTTGTACAAGCAACCGACAACACCGACGAAATCTGGGACGAAGCAGCGAACCTCGCTAAGGGTGTAGGCGGGCTGGTTGACTGGGAATTGATACGCGTCCGGTGTGCGGAGCAACGAAAAACCGACATAGGTCTGAGAGGCCTCCCTCGGACACTTGATGATGTGCTCGACATTTTGGGAATCGGCGGCGGACGGGCAGTTATGGACTACGACGCTTTGTTCGCGGCGGCGGCCGAGGTAGTAGCGGCGGCGGCGGAGGGAGTTTCCAGAGCGGCGATGTTCGGTTCCCTGGCCCGCAGAGAACATTCTCGCAAGGAAACCGAGGTGGGGCTGTTGCTTGTCTGGCCCGACGACAGCGGCGACGAAACCGACCTGTGGATGGTCGGAATGGAAACGGCTCGGAGAGTGGGAGAAGTCATAGGGCGGCCCTGTGTCCCGTGGGTTTACACGGAAACCGAGTTTTCGGTGTCGGCGGTTGACGACCCGGAGGTTTCGGAGAGGCTTTCGGAGGGCAGCGTCGACCTGCCGATTAGATAGAGTCACAACAACGGGGCCAGCGCGTTATCGGGGAGGCTTGCTATCTCATACCACGAGTAGCCAGAACCAACTCGGGGAACAGTGTTTCTATCGCGTTGTCACGCGATGATAGGGATATACCCTTTCGCTTCTCCCCAAGCCAGCCATCTCTCCATGACCTCTTCTGTGGTCAATCCCATACCTTGGACGAGAGATTCCCCAGAAATGGTATGCAACGCTGCCACGACCTTCGCCCTGCCTCTCTGCAATTCTCCCAGCATGTACGAATCGGTTACGTCTTTGGGTTTGGCGTCGTCGGGTGGGATGTGCCTATGTTCGGGCATCCACGGCGGCACCAGCGTTTCCCGTGGAGTTGAGGAGTCGTCGAGCAGGTCCACTGGGACGCTGATCATGCCTTGACAGCACTGCTTGATGGGCAGGTGGGGAGCAGCTTCGTTGGGAATGGTGTCAGGGTTGCGGGTCGGGGTGTTGGTGGTGACCCTCCCGGTGCATTGGGAACATTCGAACTGGCGAGGGCCGAGGATGTGAGCGGACAGGCCGAAAAGTCCGGCACCGTCAAAGGCTCTGACCCGTGATTTCAGGGTTTTGCGTCAGCATCGTCACGACCTGGAAGGTTGCGAGGGCGCCCTGAGTGGCAAAACCTGGGGAGAGTTGGCCTATATGCTCAACCAGCCGGCAGTCATCCGAGAGGGTGATCGGCCTTTAGGGGTCTATCTTCCCTGGGTTTATGAGACGTGATGCCAGTTCCCATGCTACGCGAAGTTGGTTTTGTCGTTTAGCGACCCAGTCAAGCACCATGTCCCCGTTCGGCCTTCGGAAAGTTTGAGGGTGCCTTTGTCCTTGATCATGGAAATGGTTCTCTCGCTGCGGTTTCGGCGTCCGTAGCCTTTGTCCTGAGCGGGAGTGCCGAAAGGGGATGTTCCACCACACCGCTGCTGTGCTGCCCGAACGATCCGGTAACCCGAGGCAAATGGTGTCGTTCATCATCCGAGCCCCCCAATAGGCCATAGAAAACGATGGGCGGAGGATTATCGGAAGGCCTAGGTGACCTCGGGCGGGCTACGCTTCCTCTCAATGGCCGAGCGAGACAAATACAGGCGCCAGATTCGCTAATCCCCTATGAGATAGCTTGCAGCAGGAAGGTTTCGATGATGACCATGCGGATCAATCAGGGTCCCGAACCGTGGGAAAGCAGTTTGAGTGCCGACGCCCACGCGGATCTGGCCTACCTGCGGAACCAGCCACAAGTGTCGCAAGAGGAAGACCCCAACGATTGGCTTTCGCAAATATTGGCCCACTTGCGACACACACCGCGCGAGAGACTTGACCGATGGGAGCGGTTCTCGCGCTCTGTGCTTCAATACAATTTCCGTAGGCGAGGGCTGCCACCCGTAGAGTTCTCACCCCGACAGGTGTTGCAAACTCTCACGGATCATCAGGTCGACTTCGTGATGGTGGGCATGGGCGCCGGATGTCTACAAGGCGCCCCCTATCCGACCTACAACACCGATATCACCCCTATGCCCGGCCCCAATCTTGAGAAGACAGACCGGGCGCTTCGGTCCCTAGGCGCTCAACCCTTGCAAGTTGACGAGCGAGGAACTGTTGACCGGCCGAACCTTCCCGGGTTCACAAGGCTGCACACCACCGCTGGGATGGTCAATGTGGTCAGCGCACTACCCGGCATCGGGGATTACGAACAGATCATGGGAAACGCAGAGGATATGAACCTGGGAGGAGGCCTTTCGGTGTGGGTAGCGGCCCTGGAGGATGTGATTCGCAGCAAACAATCGCTGGGCCGTTCCCTCGACGGCGTGCATGTTCTGATGTGCCAAGAAACCATCCGGGCCAAAGAGGAATATGGTGAGCTTTGGAACAGCTATACCAGATCCTGAAGACCCTCGCGGCGCACAGGGTTCGCTTTGTGGTGATAGGGAACCTCGGTGCCTCTTTACATGGAGCTAATGTGCTGACAATGGATGCCGATGTGGCTTGCGGCCGTGGGAGAGAGAACCGAGAACGGTTGATGGCAGCACTGAAAGAACTACGAGCACGCTACCGTCTGGTCGGCGGCGTGAAAGGCAAACGTGTTCAAACCAAGGCACCGGACTTGTTGAGAGCGCAGGAGATATGGAACCTGACCACTAAACATGGAGACCTTGACCTGCTGTACGCTCCTGCTGGTGGGGGCTACGAGTATCTAGTGGAAGGGGCAATAGGGGTGGATGTGGGTGACGGTTGGATAGTGCTAGCCGCTTCGTTGGACGACATCATCGCTTCAAAAGAACTCGCCGGCAGACCGAAGGATCATCAGGTTCTTCCAGAACTTCGTTGGTTCCGCGACCAAAGGCGGGAAGATCGGGACGGACAATGACCGTCGTAGGCGCATTTCCCAGGGATGTTGCCCTAAGCAGCGAACCTCGCATTGGTTTGAGTTGCGGCACCTCACCGATGTAGCCAACCGCGCTGACGGGCATTTTAGGAAGTCCCATTGCCCGCCACCGGCTATCGGGGATGGATGCCGACCACGGGGCAACCCGGCCAACTTCGCTGAAATGTGGAGTCCTCCCGGTTTGAATGTGGAGTCCCCACGGAGTCGCAGGTCGCGGGTGGTGGCCCACAGGCCACCAATCACGGTTTTCGCCTATTTTCCTTTCTCAAGGTTTCTTACGGTTTCCTGACGTTTCGTTTCTCGCTGTTATCCCAGGTAGATAGCCATATTCCCAGGGCAGGACGTGGACCGTCCGATGGTTCGTGAAGGTTCTTGACTTTTCCTGATCACCCAACCCTGAAGGGGTTCAAACCCCGAATGTAGTGGAAACACCTTCTTCGCGTATGCCCCCTGACCAGGCAAAACACCAAACCACCCGCCAAACTCGGGCCTGAAGGAGCGGCACCATCCGGATTTCAGACCGCCTTTGTCCTTGATCATGGAAATGGTTTTCTGGCTGGGGTTGATACGGCCGTAACTTCGTTTCCACGCGGGAGTAACCGAACGGAATGTCTAGGTACGCATCGAGCAGGTCGGCCGGGATACTGGCAGTTGAATTTGTACCTTGTTGAGGATGCCGCTTCTCAATTACGCCACGATACGATCAGCGATTCTGGCCACGATTCCAACAGCCAAGAATCCCGAAGAAACCACATCTCCCCCGAGGTGCGCCCCAAGAATCAATATTGCAAACTAGATTGGTAGTTGATTACAATCTGTATTACAAATAAGAAAGGGAAGCTGAAAGGCCGAGGGAGGCTGTTATGCCGAAACGTTGGATCCAGGTGAGTGAGGATGTGTTCTCCGAGTTGCAGAGACATGCCGAGCCCCTGGTAGATGATGCCGACTCTGTGCTACGCCGGCTCTTGGGCTACGACTCTGAGGAGGGCAATTCCAGTCCAGGCAAGTCTGTTGAACCGAGTCTGGATGCGATGGGTCTTTCCCTTCAGGAACCCCAGGCTGCTCGAGAGAGGCCGAGAGTCCGCCGTACCGAGTCGAAACCCAC
>MPNA01000078.1 GCA_002238785.1 bacterium OM1 bin76
TACATCGGCTGCGGTGAGAGCCTGGGTGATGAGCGTTTCCATCAAAGCGGCGTACACACAGACTGCTACGTGACCGCGGACTCGTTTCTCGGTCCAGTGCCGCACCGGCCGCAGTCGCAGGAAGTCTTTGAGCACCCGAAACTTGTTTTCGACCGTTTGCAGTTGCCGATAGGCGGCCACGACTTCGGCGGTGTCGGCTTGTGAGGATGTGAGACTGGTGGTCAGCACGTAACGACCCGCCAACAGCTTCTCATATGCTTGGGCTTCTTCGTTGTAGTGGTAGAGGAACCGGCCTGGTCCGATCTCGAGGTCGAACAGTCTTCCGACCCGCCCGACACCGAGGATGCGTTGGGCGGCTCTCCCGATCTTGGCCGGGTCTTTGAGTCTCCCCGAGCGGACGCGGTGTTCTAACGCCAACAGCTTGGTTTCGGCTGTAGCGATCAGTTCGGTGGTGCGTTGGGTGTCCCGCCGGGCACGACTGTCGGATTCGACCACCACTGTGCGGGTCCCGTCTTCAAGGATGACATCCGCGGCTCTGCAACCGTGTTCGGGGATCTGCACCCAAACAGTGTCCTGGTCCACAGCCGCCAATGCCTGACCGGTGATCCGATCGCGGCGGAGTCTGGTGGCCAGCAGGTGATCAAACCCCGCTTGGGTGACCGTTTCCAGGTTAGATGCTGATATGAGCCCCCGGTCGGAAACCACACAGATCCGACCCACCGCGAACCGCTTGGTCAGGTCGTCCAACACACCCGGGAGGGTGGAGGCGTCGTTGGTGTTCCCCGTGAACACGTGATGGGCTATGGGGATCCCGTCGGTGGTGCACAACAGACCGATCACTATCTGGGGCCTGTCCGAGCGATGATCCCGCGAATATCCGAACGCCCGCGACGGAAACCCGTCGGACTTTTGGGTGGAACCCTCGAAATAGGTGGACGTCAGGTCGTAGCACACCAGCCGCAGGTTGAGGTTGGTCAAATCACATAACTGCCGGTACAGGTGCTCCTCGGTCTCGTTCTTGGTGTCGGCGACTGCGTCCAGGGCACGGTAGTACTGGTCCAACGACGGCGCCGACCACCCGTGGGGCATGATCACATCATGTTCTGTCCATTCGGGCAAACGACGCTTCGAACACGGTGCCACCAGCCGGTTGGCCACCATCGCGAACACCGCATGTTCCAAAACATCAGCACGGCGTTCCGCGCCCACCTGTGAGAAGAACCCCCCAAGACCCAGCTGTTCCCACACCGCAGCCGCTGCGGCTACCGCTCCTACCGCCGGTGCTCCCTCGGCCGCCATCCCCTCGACGTCGACGCGTTCGGTGTGCAGGTGACGTTCCAACGCGGCGATGATCCGTCCCAGTTGTCCCGATTCGCGTAAAGCAGTGACTTCTCCCAGGCGCAGCAGGGTCCGATGGCCGATCTTCGACCCTTTGCGAACTGTTTCCACCAACGACAAATACTCGTAAACCTTGTCGCCCCTTCGACGGCGGGTCGTCTTAACGAACATACCCCACAATAATAGCATCCCGATCCCCGAACCACCAACAACCTGTCGCCCCTACAATATCGTGCAGAAGCAGCCCCTCACAACACAAAACCCCAGGTCAACACACCAATGACCTCCCACCAAACCCCCTGACCCGCCAAACTCGG
>MPNA01000008.1 GCA_002238785.1 bacterium OM1 bin76
TCCCCCAAACCAAGCAAACACCCATCAAACCTCACACACCCGGCACAAAACCATCCCTCACGCTCCCGAACAACCGAAAAGCCCGCGTAACCCCACCCCCAGACGGTCAAATCGGTGGATTGAGGCTAAGTTGTCCCAAGCCGAAACGTGGCTTCAAAGTCCCCGGTCAGCTTTCTCAATAAACGCAATTCTTCACCAGCGAACCTATCCACATCTATATCCTCCTCTCGACGGATGCCCGACATCAGCCATGGATCTTTTGGGCACCGTAATCGTTATGGACACCGTACCCGTGCGGTGTGACAAGCAGGAGGCAGGGTGTTCAGGGGTTGAGGAGCCTGATCATTGGGGCGCCCACCTCCAGGGACCCGATACAGTTGTTACCTGCGAAGCCCTACCAGAGAATCTGGTTGGTGGCGCCTTTCACCGCTTCTTGGATGGATCCTGTGTAGATGCCGGTGGAGAGGTATTTCCACCCGGCGTCGGGGAAGATGGTGACAATGGTTCCGGAACGCATCTCTCTGGCTATGCGCAGCGCCACTGCCAGTGCCGCCCCGCAGGAGGGTCCGGCGAACAGGCCTTCGACAGATAGCAGCGTGCGGGTGTGCTCGATGGTTGGAGCAAGGCGCACCAGAATCCGCCGATCGATACGGTCCGGATCGAAGATGGGCGGAATGTAGCCGGCGTCAATCGAACGGAGGCCCGTGATCAACTCTCCCATGGGCGGTTCGGCCGCCACCACTTGGGCCTGGGGGAATGACTCCCGGATGGCTGTCCCGGCGCCCATCAGCGTCCCGCCGGTTCCCAGGCCGGCCACGAAGGCGTCAACATGGTCCAGATCTTCCACGATCTCGCGGCCGGTTCCTCGATAATGTGCCTCCACATTGGCGAGGTTCTCGTATTGATTCAACATCAGGTAGTCACCCGAGGCCGCCATTTCCCCGGCCACCCGAACCGCGCCATTGGATCCCTCATCTCCAGGTGAATAGACGATTTCGGTCCCGAAGGTCTTGAGAATTTCAACTCGCTCCTGGCTGGCCCCCTCGGCCATCACGACCGTAAATGGAATGTTCCACATCATGGCCAAGCGGGCCAAGGCGATCCCAGTGTTCCCAGAGGACGGCTCCAGCAGGCGAGTCTCCGGCGAAAGCAGTCCCTCCAGTCGGGCTTTCTCCAACATCGCCACGGCAATCCGGTCCTTGATGGAACCGGTCGGTAGGACCCACTCCAGCTTGGCAAAGATGTCGACTCCGGGAGGCGAGAGTGCCTCCAGCCGGACTAAAGGCGTGCGGGAGAGGCCCATCGACACCGGGGCCAGGAGATCAACCACCGGCCACCGAGGGAAGAAGGATGATCTCCGATGGCGCCGAGATAGGGGTGTTCAAGCCCTGCAGATAACGGATGTCCTCGTCATTGAGGAAGACATTGACAAAAACCGGAACCGATCCGTCCGGATCCAGGAGTTGACGGACCAAACCGGGGTAACGCTTGCCCAGGTCGGCGAAGGCCTCTCCCACGGTGCCGCCTCGGGCACTCACGGTTGCTTCTCCTCCGGCATGAACGCGAAGGATGGTGGGCAGGCGAATGGTATGCGTCATGTGACGGTCCTCCTAGTGGTGGGAGTCAAAGCTCAGAGTTGTCTCGGTGATCTGGTGGTCCCGGATACGAAAGCCGCGGACCGATAGGGTGTCCATCCTCTCCATGCCAACCAGGACATACAGCCAGTCCGGGTCAGCGGCCAAGGCCACGTCGGTGGCGGATGGATAGGCGGGCGAATGGGTATGGGAGTGAAACACCCCCACCAAGTCCCAGCCCTTCGACTCCGCATGACGCAGCGCCCCGAAGTGCTCGGCCGGATCGATCACGTAATTGACCGGGGAATGGGCAACGTTGGTGAGAGGATAGGCATTCGTCAAGCGACCGTCGGCGTCCCCCGCCAGCAAACCGCATGCTTCCTCGGGGTAGCACCGCCGGGCATGAGAAACCATCACCTTGCGGATTGCTTCTGGAACAAGGATGCTTGAATGCTCGTCAGACATTGGATACCCGCCGGAGCGGGAGGGCCGAGTCGGTCAGACGGTCCTGGAAACCGACCCGGCGGGCATACAGTACTGGTCGTATTCGACGATGGCCGGCGGGCGACTCTCGTCGGCGCATGCCGGGCAGTCGGGGTTGCGGCGTAGCTTCAGCGTTCGGAAGTCTTGGGTCAGGGCGTCGTAGGTGAGGAGCTTTCCAACCAGTGGTTCACCGATGCCCAGCAGGATCTTGATTGCCTCCATCGCCTCGATGGAACCGATGATCCCCGGCAACACCCCCAACACCCCCGCCTCCGCGCAGGATGGGGCTAGCTCGGGTGGAGGCGGCTGAGGGAACAGACACCTGTAGCAGGGACCCTGATAGGGGTAGAAAACACTGGTCTGGCCCTCGAAACGGAAAATAGCGCCGTGCACCACCGGAACCCGAAGGTGAAGGGAAGCGTCGTTCACCAGGTAGCGGGTGGGGAAATTGTCCCCTCCGTCCACCACCAGATCGTAACCCGACATGACTTCCAGGACGTTCTGGGCGGAAAGACGTTGCCCGTACGGTTCGACTTTCACATCCGGATTGAGAGCGGTGAGCGTCTCCCTCGCCGATTCCACCTTGGGATGTCCCAGCCGATCCATGTTATGGAGGATCTGGCGCTGGAGATTCGAGGCGTCCACCACATCGAAATCGACCACGCCCAGCGTCCCCACTCCAGCCGCTGCCAGGTACAGAGCGGCAGGGGACCCCAGACCCCCCGCCCCCACCAGCAGGACCCGGGAACTCAGCAACTTGGCCTGACCCTCCTCTCCCACCTCCGGCAGTATGGTGTGGCGGCTGTAGCGCATCTTTTGATCCGCTGAGAGGGTTACCGGCTCCGACCACGGCCGCCCCTCGGCCTTCCACAGTCCGAAACCCCCGTCCATGGAGACGACGTTGCGATACCCCAACTGCTGCAATGACAGCGCGGCCAGTGCCGAACGGGCCCCTCCGGCGCAGTAGACCACGATCTCGGTGTTGGGGTCGGGCACCTGCATGGCGACCGAAGACTCCAACAGTCCCCGGGGAATCAGATGAGCACCGGGGATGGCGCCCTGTTCATACTCCTCGTGCTCCCGCACGTCAAGCAGCAACAGATCCGGATCCCCCAACCGTGGCTCCACATCGGCCGGCATCACTTCCTTGATCTGGGCCTTTGCCCGTATGAGTAGGTCCCTAAAGGTCAGCATGTGTTATCCCGGTTCAAAGATTATCTCCTCTATGAAACCCCGCCCATTCCGGAAATGTTCCCGCGGGCTGCTGCCACTGTGTTGGACATCAGCATCGCCCTGGTCATCAAACCGACTCCGCCAGGCACTGGAGTAACCGCCGAGGCGACTTTCTTGACCTCCGCATAGTCGACATCCCCCACCAGTCCCTCGTCGGTGCGATTGATACCCACGTCAATCACCACCGCACCCGGCTTCACCCAGGTAGCTTTCACCATCTTGGGTCTTCCCACCGCCGCCACCAAGATGTCGGCTTCTCGAGCAAGCGCCTCCAACTCCACAGTGCGGGAGTGTGCGATGGTAACCGTGGCGTCAGCGCCCTTGGTAGCCATCAGCAGGGCCAACGGCTTTCCCACCAGAAAGCTGCGGCCAATGATCACGACCCGCCGCCCGGAAATCGGGAGATCGTAATGACTGAGGATGCGCATCACGCCAGCCGGGGTGCAAGGCCGGGGACCCGGCAATTCCGCCACCAGGCGTCCCAAGTTCTGAGTGTGCAGCCCGTCCACATCCTTGCCGGGATCGATGCAGCCCACCACCCGTCCCTCATCCAGTCCCCTGGGAAGAGGCAATTGCACCAGGATGCCGTCCACCCCTGGATCGGCGCTGAGACTTCTGACGAGATCCTCTATCTGTTCCTGGGAGGAATCCGCATCCAGTTGATGGTGGATGGAGCGAATACCCACCTTGGCAGCGTCGCGACGCTTGGCGCGCACGTAGGTGTGAGAGGCGGGGTCCTCACCCACCAATACGGTCGCCAGGCCCGGAACGTGATCGGAAGAGGCCAGGGCATCCACTTCCGCGGCCACCTCTTCCATCACAGCCGCGGCCACCTCCCGCCCGCTAAGAACCAGGGCAGCCATCAGTGCCTAAAGTGCCGTCGTCCGGCAAGGACAAGCGCCATCCCATGTTGGTCGGCGGCAGCGACTACCTGATCATCGCGCATCGAGCCTCCCGGGGAAACAACTGCAACCACGCCCACAGATGCTAGGGCATCAATGCCGTCTCTGAAGGGGAAAAACCCATCGGAGGCTGCCACGGCGCCCGCGGCGCGTGGCCCGGCAGTGGAAATCGCCCGCTCAGCAGCAGCAACCCTGCTCTGGTCACCGGCCCCCACTCCCACCGATCGCCCATCCGTACAGAGGACCACCGCATTCGACTTGGCATGGGACGCCACCACCCAAGCGAGTCGGAGATCAGACAGGTGGCGAGGCTCAGGGGCAACCTGAGAGACCGTTCGCCAGTCCTCGGGCGCCACCGCTCGGTCGGGAGTCTGTACCAGGAAATCGGGCCCCAAAGACCGGATCTGCAACTCCGTCTCCCAGTCAAGGGGAGCCTCCAGGACCCGCAGGTTTGGCTTTCGGGACAGGATCTCGGCAGCTTCGGGTTCAACTTGGGGCGCCACGATCACCTCCACGAACACTGTGCCCAAGTCAAGCGCCACCGCTGCGTCAACGGGTTGGCTGAAGGCCACCACCCCACCGAAAGCCGACAACGGATCGCCCTCCCAGGCCCGGGCGAAAGCCTCAGCAGGATTGCTGCCGAGGCCCACCCCGCAGGGATTGGCGTGCTTGATGATGGCGCATCCGCTTCCCTCCAGATCTGCCGCCAAGCGGAGTGCCGCCTCGGCATCCGCATAGTTGTTATAGGACATGGGTTTTCCCTGGAGCAGTCGGACTGAGGTTCCCCAGAACCCACCACCCTCAGGGGCGTATAACGCTCCCTGCTGGTGAGGATTCTCTCCGTAGCGGGTCATCCCCCTTCGGTGAAGAGTCAACACAAACGGATCGGGAAGGGTGCGGGGCGGCGAGATCCACCGGGCGATGGCTGCGTCGTACTGAGCGGTATGGGCGAAGGCTTCAGCGGCCAGACGGCGGCGCAACTCCCGGTGCAAACCCCCCGACTTCAGCGCCTCGATCACCTCGGCATATTGGGACGGCGAGGAGACTACCGCCACATGTTCATGGTTCTTGGCCGCAGCCCGCAGCAACGCCACCCCTCCGACGTCGATCTGTTCCACCTCCGGCGCATCCCCAAAGGGATAGAGGTTGCACACCACCAACTGGAAAGGGTCGATCCCGAATCGGTGAAGGTCGCGGTGGTGGGTGGGATCCTCGGGATCGGCCAGGATTCCCCCGTGAATGCGAGGATGAAGCGTCTTGACCCGACCTCCCAGCATCTCGGGGAATCCCGTCACCTTCTCGACCTGGGTAACTTCAACCCCGGCTTCTGTAAGGATTCCCGCCGTGCCTCCCGATGAGACGATTTCAACACCCAGGTCTCCCAAGGCGCGGGCCAAATCCACAATTGCGGTCTTGTCCGAAACTGAGAGAAGGGCTCTTTGCACCCCGACACCGGCCATCAACGCATAGGGTAGATACGCGACCACCATGTGAAACCCACGGCTAGCTACCCCCAAGCAGTGGATCGGCGTTCTCCAGGTTCAGGCCCCCACCGCCGCTGTGGCCCTTCCCCAGCCGCAGGAACGCCAGGATTCAGGCTAACCTGGGAGGAAATTTAATGTATCGCGAAAGTTTACAGACCCATTTGGAATATCGCTTACCAATAACCACATATTATTTCATACCAGTCGGCGCTGCGGCAGGAGATCGATAGTCACCTGGCGTTCAATGGGGCAGGAGAAGCGTCAGGTAGGGGGGCTACCTCTCGATTCCCCGCAGCGTCGGCGCACCCAGCAGGGTGGCGCTCATCGGGTCTTCTTGTTCTGGGGTGCGGAGTGCATCAAGTCCCTTTTGGGAAGCTGGGAACAGGCATATGGAAGAGGGCACGGTCTATTGCGACAACAGACTCGGCCACTGGTGGCCCGCGCGAGGCTTCGCATATGGTAAGAACCGATCATCAAAGAAGACGCAAGGGAGGTCGTTCAGAGCTTTGGCGGTTATGACTGCGGTCTTTCCCGAGTCACCAGCGGTGTTCGAGATACCGAAGTCCTCTTCCGCCAGTTCTCCAAGGCGGACCTCCCATATCCATACGACGTTGCCTCGTTCCCCGCGAGTGTAGGACCAGTCACGATTCGCCAAGACGTAGCGGCAGATGAGATGTGGGCCTGGCTTCGGCAGGTGCCCTTTAGGGTGGTTCGTCTCGAGAGCGACTTTGATCTCCAAGTCGGCCGACTCATCCGACCGTGAGACAAGGTCAGGATACGTGTGAGGTTCATTGCTCTCATAGACACCCGCGGATTGCTTCGCCAAGGCTGCCCTCATCAAGTTTCCGATGATGGCTGACAGATTCGCCAGTTCGACCACCTCCGCAAGAGGCGGCGAACCCTTCTTGATCAGCCGCTCGTCAATGATGTCCAGGGTGCTGTAGGTCGCTTCTATCGCGGCTGGAATCCACTTCTCATCCAAACCGGCGATCGCGCTGACTACGTCTTCTCGGCGGGGAGCGTTCTCATGAACGATCCGTCTTTCATAGCGTACCGGGCGATCAGCGCCGGACAATTCGGCCTCAGCTATCTCAATCAGCGTTGAGCAGGACAGGCCAAACGCTTGCGCTATGCGAAAGGCCGAGGCAAGGCTGAGGTGCCGCTCGCCGCGCTCGACCAACCCTAAGTAGGTCCTGTGTCGACCAGCTTGGTAGGCAAGATCTTCTAGCGACCAACCTCGCTCCGAGCGGAGACTTGCGATAATGGCACCCACGGAGCGGGCGAAGGCCTTTGCGGTTTCGTCTCGACGGTCCTTGTCGGCTGTCCCATCCACAACATATCATTGTAAGTGATCCCACATACCTGCCTGAGAGAGACTATAGTCTCATCGCGGGAGAGGACAACGTCGGAGGTCGGATGGCAAGAATGAGGATGATGGACCTGTTTTGCGGAACGGGTGGCTTCTCAAAAGGATTTGAGAACACAGGCGCGTTCAGGGTCGAATACGGGATTGACGTGCTTCCAGTTGCGGTGGAGACCTTCCGGAGGAATCACCGCAGGGCTGTCGCTGTGGCATCGGACATCCGCGAGGTCCGACTTGGCGCCGTGCGCGAGAAGACGGGTTTGTTCCCTGGAGAAGTTGATGTCATCGTAGGAGGACCTCCCTGCCAGGGCTTTTCGTCAATTCGGCCCTTTCGCTCATCGAAGGAGGACGATCCTCGCAACTCGCTGTTCGAGGAGTTCGCCGGCTATGTCAACTACTTCAGACCCCAGGTTTTCGTGATGGAGAACGTTGTGGGTCTGGCCACGCATAAAGATGGTTCTGCCATTGACCAGATCCAGCATTGTTTCGACAACCTTGGCTATGTGTCGGACTGGCGGATTATGAACGCTGCCCACTTCGGCGTACCGCAGATCCGGGAACGCCTCATAATGATTGGCGCGAGAGACGGAGTCCGAGTGCAGTTTCCCTTGCCCACCCACGCCGGCGAGTTCAGGACAATCGGATTCCGCGACCGTTCCAGGCAGCTTCTGCCACCTTCAACCGGCCCAGAACCAACCTTGTTTGAGAGTACGTCTTCAGAGTTGCCGGAAGCAATCTCGGTGATGGATGCCATTGGCGATCTGCCCCCGGTTGAGGCAGGCGGATGGGTCAAGGAGTACGATCAGCCACCGCAAGAGGGCTACCAAACAGATCGTCGCCGAAAGGTTAAGAGTTTGGAATTACACATCGCGACCGGTCACACCGAGCGCATGCTGGAGATCATACGTCACGCCGGTTCAAACATCAGTTCCATTCCCAAGCACCTGATCTCGTCGGGGTTCTCATCCTCTTACTCCCGCCTTGCACCCGATAAACCTTCAGCAACCATCACTGTTAACTTTGTCCATCCCGCTTCCAACAAATGCATCCACCCCTTTCAGGACCGAGCGTTGACACTTAGAGAAGGGGCCAGGCTCCAATCCTTCGATGACGACTTTCTGTTTGCCGGCGCCCGAACGCAGATAGCCAAACAAATCGGCAATGCCGTGCCTCCGTTGCTCGGCCAATCCATCGCTGAAGGCGTGCTAAAAATGATCTCTGGGTCACCTCAGAGCACAGCGAATCAGATTCCGGTCGGGAACCATCTGTAGGAGAGGGTTGAATGTTAAGTGCGTTTGGGTGGAGATTGAGCGTCAGGCGGAGTGCCGTCTCAGTTCTCGACAATGCCTTGGGCCTGGCACCAGGAAGAGGGCAGGAGAGCCATCAGCCGGGGCTGCCTTCGATATTTCGCGGCATGGGCCTGCCGAGAATCTCAGAAAGTACTTCCTCGGTGTGGCGGCCCATCGGGGGAGCGGGCCGGGGGGAAAGTCGACCGGTTCCGAAGTCGAGGGGATGAGCGGCGGTGAGATACTCACCCACTCCCGGATGCTCGACCTCCTCAAACAGCGGGTTGGCCACAGAACAGCGAGAGTCTTCGGTGATCAGTTGACGAAAACTCTGATAGGGGCCCCAACAGAGCCGCCATTGCGTCAGCACTTCTCCCGCTTCCGCCAAGGTGCGGGAGGCAAACCACGGTTCCAACACCGCCGAGATCTCGATTCGGGCGCGAAACCTGTCACCCTCATCGCCGAGGTTCAGACCGGAATCCGCCGCAATCCGATCCATCTTCTCCTTCGAACCGGTGGCTTCCACCAGGTCATGCCACTGGCGATCCGTTATCACCACCACCATTAGCCTCCTGCCGTCAGAAGTGGAGAAGTCACGGCCGTAGGCGCCAAAGACATAATTGCCATGGGAGTCTCGATCGTCTTCGTTGACTGCCACCTCCCCGATGTGCCCCAGCGCGGAAACGGTGTGGAGGGCTACATCGGTCAGGGAAAGCCGCACCAGTTGCCCCTCTCCGGTCCGGAGACGGTGACGCTCGGCAGCCAGTACCGCATTGGACACCATGCTCCCGGCAATCACATCCCATGCCGGCAGGACATGGTTGACCGGCCCGGCATCCCCCGGACCCGTTACTTCGGGGTACCCCACTGCCGCGTTGACCGTGTAATCCACCGCGATCGACCCGTCCGGGTTTCCTCGTAGGACAACCATGATCAGATCAGGCCGGATTCGGGAGAGGCGCTCATAGGACAGCCACCGGGGAGACAGGTTGGTGATGAAGATCCCGGCGTCCTCACCCGCAGCGGTTATCAAGTCGACCAGGGTCGCCCTCCCCTCCTCCGATCGCAAATCGAGATTCACCGAACGCTTGCCGGCATTGAGCCCTGCCCAATAGAGACTCCTACCGTCGGCCGTGACCGGCCATCGGCCATAATCGAGCCCTCCTCCCGGTGGATCGACCCGGATCACATCGGCGCCCAGGGAGGAAAGCGTCAACCCGGCCATCGGAACCGCCACGAAGGCGGACAGTTCCACCACCCGCATGCCGTCCAGAATCCCCCGCGCCGGGTTGTGGATTGTCTTTTGGGATCCCATTGCCACCATCCTACGATTTTTGATTTGGTTTGAACGAACACAGCACATCCGCAATTCCCGCCGCCGCCCAGGCTCTGGAGAACACCACCGCTGCCGCGGTGCGCAGGCTCGCGGAGGCATCCACCCGCCATCCCCAGGGTTTGGACGGCTGCCAGAGCCTTGCCTACCAAGTGGCTTTTCTCGCCTCCGAGTCCGCCGAAATGCGGGCCGTGGAGCGAGCTGTTGCCGAGGAGCACATGGGGGTCGCCACCGGGTCGCTGGTCGCCTCTCTGCTGGCCCGTTCCGGGCGTTGGCGCATCGATCGATTCGAGGAGTTGCAGGGACTGTCCAGCCGGTGGCTGGGAACCCCTGAGGTGAAGGGACTCGTTACCTTCGCCGGCAGGCTGTCGGATCCCGTGCTGAGTGAAGCAGAGCAGCCTCCCGACCCGGGTCTGGGGCCGGAACTGACTCTGGCGCGCCGTGAGTTCCGACGGTTCGCCCGAGAAGTCATCGTGCCCCACGCCGAGGAGGTTCATCGTCAAGACCTCGATGTCCCCGAAGAGGTGATAACGGGGCTGGCCGGATTGGGGGTGTTCGGGCTGTCCATCCCCGTCCGGTACGGCGGATCCCGAGATGACGACCATCCTCCACACCTGGCGATGGTGGTTGCCACCGAGGAATTGAGCCGGGCCTCCCTGGCGATCGGAGGATCGCTCATCACTCGCCCCGAAATGCTCACCCGAGCCCTGACCAGGGGCGGGACCCAGTCCCAGAGACAACGTTGGCTTCCGGATATCGCCTCCGGAGAGAAGATGGTCGCCATCTGCGTCACCGAACCTGACTACGGATCGGACGTGGCCTCGGTAGCCACCACTGCCCGGCGGGACGGCGCCACCTGGGTCATCAATGGCGCCAAGATGTGGTCCACGTTCGCCGGACGGGCCGAGTTGCTCATGGTCCTGGTCCGTACCCACCCCGACCCTGACAGAGGACATCGAGGACTCTCCCTGTTCGTTGTGGAGAAGCCCGCCCGCGCCGGCCACTCCTTCACCTTGACGCAGCCCGGGGGAGGACGTCTGTCTGGCCGGGCGATACCCACCATCGGCTATCGGGGCATGCACAGCTTCGAACTGCAGTTCGAGAACTGGGTGGTACCCGCATCTGCGCTGATTGGAGAGGATGAGGGCATGGGGAGAGGATTCCACTTGCAGATGCAGGCTTTCGCCACCGGGAGGCTCCAGACCGCCGGGAGGGCCCTGGGCCTGATGGAGGCGGCATTCGAGGCAGCCCGCGAATACGCGGCAGGACGGAGAGTCTTCGGTGGGACCTTGGATCAGTATTCCCTCACCCGGGAGCGTCTGGCGGAAATGGCTGCCCGAATCGCCGCCCATCGGGCATTTGCCTACCAGGTGGCCGGGTACCTCGACGAGCCCCGCGGCCAGACCGAGGCCTCCATGGTCAAGGCCCTGGCCTGCCGGTCAGCCGAGGAGATAACCCGCGACGCCATGCAGATGTTCGGTGGGTACGGATACGCCGAGGAGTACCCGGTTTCCCGGTTCTTCGTGGACGCCCGGGTTCTCTCCATTTTCGAAGGCGCCGAAGAAGTGCTGGCGTTGAAGGTCATTGCCCGCCGCCTGCTGCGACCTTGACGGTGTCACCTACCAACTAGCCTTGTCCACCATGGTGGAAATAATCGAAAAAGGCCAGTATCACACCGGGGATTTCTCGGAGGAATTGACGTCTGCGGAAGAAGGCAACCGCCACATCGGAACCAAGCTTCTGTTCCGAAACGATGAAGTGGGGGTGTGGGAGGTGCGCCTCCAGCCCGGAGAAAGGGGCGGGTTTCACCTTCACGACCGCCACTACTTCTGGACGGTTGTCAAGGGCGGGATAGGCAAGCAACGCACTGCCGATGGTGTTTATCACATCCGCCGGTACGAGGAAGGCGACACCAGTTTCCTGCCGCACTCGCCGTCGGATTCGGTGATCCATGACTTCGAGAATGCCGGGGACAGCGAGATCCGCTTCATCACAGTCGAACTCTACGACTGACCGATGTCCACGGCGGTAGCCCGCCGGATCATCTCCGGTCTCAAGGCAGGGGGAACCAGGCGGCTTTTCGGAGTACCGGGCGGGGGACCCAACCTCCACAAGGTTGGCGCCGCCTCGGAAGAGGGCATCCCCTTTGTCCTTTGCCACACCGAGACAGCCGCCTGCATCGCAGCCTCCACCTACGGGCTCTTGAACGGCACGGTGGGAACGGTGGTAGTCACCCGCGGCCCAGGGGTGGCGTCGGCCGTGAACGGGATGGCCCAGGCCACCTTGGACAAGCAACCGCTGGTATTGGTGGGTGACACGGTTGCGGCCCATGACCGCTCCTGGGTCGGGCATCAGGAGTTCAACCAGCCCGCCTTGATGGAACCGGTGACCAAATGGAGCGGCACGGTGGGACACAGCTACACCACGCAGGCTTCGAAAGCCGCAGTTCGGTTGGCCAAGGCCCCTCCCCAGGGCGCAGTTCACGTGGACATGGACAGCACCGTCCCTGGGGACATGCCTCCAGATCCACCAGGTCTTCCAACCGAACTCGTCCCTCCCGATTCCGTAATGCGCCTGGCGCGTCGGGCGGAGCATCCGCTGCTGATCGTGGGAACCGGCGCTCTCCCTTGGATCAAGGAGGTGCGACGGGTAGTGGCCGGCACCGGCTGCCCCGCCCTGACCACCTACCACGCCAAGGGCCTCATAGACGAGACCACCCCCGAATTCGGAGGACTGTTCACCAGTTCCCGCCTGGAGGGGCCCCTCCTTCGAAAGAGCGACCTGGTCCTGGCGGTGGGGGTGGATCCCGTGGAGCCCCTTCCGCAGCCCTTCAGGCACGATGCGCCGGTCGTTGAGATCAACCCGTGGCCCCAATCCCGGAACTTCTTCCCGAGCCAGGCCGACATCCAAGGCCCCGTCGGTCCGATCCTGGAATCCCTGGCGGCCGGCCTGACCGACAATTCCTGGGACGAGGCCGAGGGTCAGGCAGCATGGCGAGCCGCCCGCCGATCACTGTGGGAGACCGGACCCGGGTTCACCCCCCATCAGGTGGTGGAAGCAGTTGGACATTGGTCCGCCCAGCAGGGAGGAGCGACGGTTACCTTGGACGCCGGGGCCCACTTCTTGGTGGCTATGCCGTTTCTGCCGGCGACTCAACCCCGCCAGGTCCTGATCTCCAACGGTCTGTCCACAATGGGATATGCACTCCCAGCGGCGATGGGCGCCGCTCTCGCCAATCCGGAGAAACCGGCGGTGTGCCTCACCGGCGACGGCGGTCTGGGCTACGTGCTGGCCGAGTTGGAGACCCTGGCCAGGACCCAGGCACAAGTCGTGGTGGTGGTCTTCAACGACGCGGCCCTTACGCTGATCGAACTCAAGCAACTCCCCGGCCAGGGCGGGCCGGGCGCCGTGCGCTATATGACCAGCGACTTCGCGGCCATCGCCCGCGCCTGCGGTATGGAAGGGGTGGTAGCCGAGAACCCATCGCAGTTGACCGCGGCGCTGCATGGACCCCGGCCTCGTCTCATCGATGCCCGGATTGATCCCACCGCCTACCGGACGGTGATCGAGGCCGCCCGAGGCTAGGGTATTCTCAAACTCCAACGCCAGAGAGGAGCTATCCAATGTCCATAACCGTGGCCAGGTTTCTAGATGTAGCCGACGGACTCCAACCAAACCAGTTTTCAGTGGGGGACCGGGTCCAGATCGGTGGGTTGAACGATGTCGACCCCGACCATAAACAGCTGATGGACGGGCAGGTCACCTCGGTGATGGCGGTCATGGGAGGGGATGGTCGCCCCAACCTGTCTGCGATGTGGTTCGACTATGACGGCGACGCCAATCGGGTGTTGGTCAATGTGGCCGCTCAACGCAAGAAGACCTCTTGGATCAGGGCCAACCCCCAGATCACCGTGATGTTGATGAATCCGGCCAATCCCTACCACTGGATGAGCATGAAGTGCACCGTGGAACGAGAAGTCTCCGAGGACGATCCTGCCGAGGGCGCGATGGTAACCGCCCAACTGGACAAGATCTGGACCAAGTACACCGGCGCCGAGCCACCCTACGGTCTGCGTGACCCGTCCATCAACGAACGCAGGGTTCTATTCATTTGCAAGGTGGATCGGATCGCCACTTTCGGGAGATCTGCTTGACTTGACCACCAGCCGCTGGCCCCGGGTAGCGGTAATGGGAGGGTCGATCGGCGGGCTGACCGCCGGTTTGCTGTTGCGCGACCTGGGATGCCAGGTGGACATCTACGAGCGATCCTCCGAGGCGCTCCAGGATCGGGGAGCGGGCATCATCCTGCTCCCCCATACCTATCGGTACTTCGACGAATACAGCCCTCTCGACACCAGAGAAGTCTCCATAGCGCCTTACTGGTGGACATTTGTAGACCGCAGAGGCCAGGTGTTGTCCAAAGAGCCCCTGGGTTCTCTGATCAGTTCTTGGAACACCATATACCGGGGCCTTCTGTCGGACTTCGGAGAGGACCGCTACCACCTGCGCAAGGAAGTGACGGGATTCTCGCAGACCGAGAAGAAGGTGCGGGTGAGGTTCGCCGACGGTGAGGAGGTCGCGGCCGACCTGCTGGTGGCGGCCGACGGGATCAATTCGCTGGCAAGGTCGATCCTCAACCCGCCCGTCTCCCCGGCCTACGCCGGGTACGTGGCCTGGCGAGGGACCATTCCCGAGTCGGATCTGAGCCCCGCAGCCGCTGAAGAAACCACCAACGCCATGGTGTACTGCCTGATGCCCAGCGGGCACTCCCTGGCCTATGCCATACCCAGCCAGACCGGAAGCCTGGTGCCGGGCGAGCGCCTCATGAATCTGGTCTGGTACTACAACTGCCCCGAAGGCGCTCCTCTGGATGACCTGCTGACCGACACCGAGGGAATCAGGCGCCCCTGGTCGGTACCCCCCGGTTTCGTTCGCACCGAGACTCTGTCCCGGGTGCGACGAGAGGCGGAGGAGACCATGGCGCCGGTGGTGCGGGAGGTGGTGGACGGCGCCGAGGATCTCTTCATCCAGGTGATATTCGATGTGGCGTCACCGCGCATGGCCCGCGGAAGGGTATGCGTGATCGGTGACGCCGCCTTCGCGGTGCGGCCCCACGCCGCGGCGGGGACCGCCAAAGCCTGTGACGACGCCTTTGCACTCCGCGACTCTCTTGCGGAGAAGCAGGGAAACGTGACGGCGGCGCTACGGCATTGGGAGCCAGGCCGGTTGGAGGTTGGCCGAAACCTGATCGCCCGCTCCCGTTGGATCGGGGAAACCTATCAAGTCCGATGCGACGCCATCCCAGGCGACCCCCGCCTCCAATACGGCTTGTACGGCCCCGGCAATTGAGGCGCCACGGAGGCTCGACAGTCACCTAACGAGCTGCGATGCACCCTTGACGTGTAACTGCGCCGTCCTCTTGAGGGTGACGGTGGTTTCCGGCTATCTGTTGAGAGCAGCCAGCATGGCCGAGCCCATGTCGGGAGGAGTGGGGGCTATCTCGATTCCCGCCTGTCGGAAAGCCTCGATCTTGCTCTGTGCGGTGCCCTGCCCACCGGATATGATCGCCCCGGCGTGTCCCATCCGCTTACCCGGAGGAGCGGTGAGCCCGGCGATGAATCCCGCCACCGGCTTGGTCATCCGGGAGCGTACGAACTCAGCTGCTTCCTCTTCAGCAGGCCCCCCGATCTCACCGATCATCAACACTCCCTCCGTAGCCGCGTCGGCTTCGAACAACCGCAGGGCGTCCACGAAACTGGTGCCGTTCACCGGATCGCCCCCGATCCCCAATGCGGTGGTCTGTCCCAGGCCAAGGTTGGTCAGTTGATAGACCGCCTCGTAGGTGAGAGTTCCCGACCGGCTGATCACCCCCACTCTTCCAGGGTTGTGGATGTATCCCGGCATAATCCCCAACTTGCATTCACCCGGGGTTATTACGCCAGGGCAGTTGGGTCCCAGCAAGCGGGAGGAGCGCGACTGCAGGTAGCGCTTCACGGTCACCATGTCATTGACCGGCACCCCCTCGGTGATGCAGACGATCAGTTCCACCCCGGCTTCTGCCGCCTCCATGATTGAATCGGCGGCAAAGGGAGGAGGGACGAAAATCAGGCTGGCGTTGGCGCCGGTAGCTTCCACCGCCTCGCTGACCCCCGAGAACAGCGGCAGGTCGACTGTGAAGGTGTCCGATCTGCCCGGAACACCGCTGTGATCGGTCTTGCCCTCAAATCTGTGGGTCTCTCCCGCACGGCGCGGATGGACTCCGCCTACCACCTCAGTCCCATACGCAATGATCTGCCGGGCATGAAACTGCCCCGCTCGACCCAAGCCCTGAATCAACAGCCTGGTGTTCCTATTGCAGAGGATGCTCATCGGCATAACTCCACTATCTGCCGAGCCCCATCCGCCATGTCGATGGCCGACACGACGGCCAGCCCCGATTCGGCGATCATCCGGCGACCCAGATCAACATTGGTTCCCTCGAGGCGCACCACCAGCGGGACGGACAGGCCGACTTGCTGTGTGGCGGCCAGCACCCCTTCGGCTATGACGTCGCAATGGACGATCCCCCCGAAGATGTTGACGAAGATCCCCTTCACGTTCGGATCGGCGGTGATGATCCGAAAACCCGTAGCCACCCGCTCCGCATCGGTGTCACCTCCCACGTCCAGGAAGTTGGCGGGGGTACCACCGTAATGCTTGACGATGTCCATGGTGGCCATGGCCAGACCGGCGCCGTTCACCATGCATCCGATCTCCCCGTCCAGCTTCACATAGTTGAGTCCGGCCTTGCGGGAGGTGGTCTCGGCGGGCTCCTCCTCGCTCTCGTCCCGCATCTTGGCCACCTGCGGGTGCCGGTAGAGCGCATTGTCCTCGAAGGACACCTTGGCGTCGAGCGCCAGGGCCTCTCCGGATGTGGTAATGACCAGGGGGTTGATCTCCAATAACTCGGTGTCCAGATCTGAAGCCGCGTCAACCAGCCTCTGCACCAACTTGGTGTAGGATGAGACCGCCTTGCCCGACAGCCCCAGGCGCCGGGCCAGCCTTCTAAGTTGGAACGGGCGGATTCCCACTGCCGGATCGATGGTCTCGGTGATCAGCTTCTCGGGAGACTCCTCCGCCACTTTCTCGATCTCGACCCCTCCTTCGGTGGACGCCAGAATCACAGGGCGGGAGACCTTGCGATCCAGTTGCACAGCCAGATACAACTCCTGGGCGATGGCCACCCCTGCCTCGACCAGCAGGCGGTTGACCACCTTGCCCGACGGGCCGGTCTGGACCGTGACCAGAGTCGACCCCAGCATTTTCTCGGCCAGCAATAGCATCCTCTTTCGCATCAGATGCTTCTGCCCCGAGGCCACGATGTTCACCCCACCGATCCCGGCATCGGGATGTTCCCTGAATTGTCCCTTTCCGCGGCCTCCAGCGTGGATCTGAGCCTTGATCACCACCAGGTGACCTCCGACCTCCTCCAGCAACTCCACGGAGGCATCCGCTGCGTCTTCCGGGGTAAACGCTGCCTTGCCGGCAGGGACAGCCACGCCGTAGGAGGCCAGCAGTTCCTTGGCCTGGTGCTCATGAATGTTCACAAGCCGAATTATGGTAGCCCGGCCCCGCAACCGCCCTGCCGTCGGGGCTTCTCAGCAGGGGTTCCTACAGGTGGTTGTCAACCCACTCGACGATCTCTTCCAAGGACGCCCCGGGACCAAAGATACGGGCCACCCCCATGCCGAGCAGTTGTTCCACGTCCTCGGCGGGAATGACTCCTCCCCCGAAGACCACGATGTGGCCGGCGTCGGCGGACGCCAGCAGATCAAGAATGGGAGGAAAGATCGACAGGTACGCTCCCGACATCACCGACAGACCTATAGCGTCCACATCCTCCTGGATAGCGGCGGCCACCACTTGCTCCGGGGTCTGGTGGAGCCCGGTGTAGATCACCTCATGCCCGCCGTCACGCAGCGCCCGGGCTACCACCTTGGCGCCGCGATCATGACCGTCCAGACCTGCCTTGGCAATCAAAACGCGTCTTCTCATCCGCCCAAGGGTAGAGCCACCATTACCATCAATTCCATGTCAGTTCTTCCCCTTCATTCCCTCACCCTGGCCGGTCAGAGCATCTGGGCCGACCAGATCTCCCGGGCGATGCTGGACAGCGGGGAACTCGCCCGCCGCGTCAGCCAGCAACACATCACCGGGGTCACCTCCAATCCCTCCATTTTCGCCGGCGCCATCACCAAGAGCACCGATTACGACCACGAAATGGTCCGCATGATCGGGGAAGGCTTTGATCCCGATGAGACATACGCGGCCCTTATCACCCGGGACATCACCGACGCCTGCGACGTGCTTGCCCCCGTTCACCGTCACAGCAACGGCGCGGACGGCTTCGTCTCGGTGGAGGTCTCCCCGGAACTGGCCGCCGACACACCGGCCACTGTGGCCGAGGCCAGGGAGTGGGTGAAGCGGGTGAGTCGTCCCAACCTCCTGGTGAAGGTGCCTGCCACCCCCGAGGGCATCCCCGCCATTCGCCAACTGACCAGAGAGGGCATCTCGGTGAATGTCACACTCATCTTCTCCCTGCATCGGTACCGGAAGGTGATGGATGCCTACCTCGCCGGCCTCGAGGACTATTCCGCCGTGGGAGGAGACCTTCGGAAAGTGGCTTCCGTGGCGTCATTCTTCGTGTCGAGAGTCGATACGGAGGTGGATCGCCGGTTGGAGAGTGACGGCAGTTCCGGGGCGCTGGCACTTCGGGGAAAGGCTGCCATCGCCAATGCCCGCGCCGCCTACGGGGAGTTCCTCTCGGTGTTCTCCGGAGACCGCTGGGACCGGTTGGCCGCGCAGGGTGGGCGGATCCAACGTCCGCTGTGGGCCTCCACCTCCACCAAGAACCCCGCCTATCCCGACACCTTGTATGTGGACACCCTGGTCTCCCCCCACACAGTCAACACCCTGCCGCTGTCGACGATCGAGGCATATGCCGACCATGGTTCTCCCCGCCCCTCCATTTTCGGGCCGGAAGAGATCGCCCGGGCCCGGAATCTGTTGGCAGAACTCGAGGCCGCCGGAGTCGATTACCAAGACGTTGTGGAAACTCTGGAAAGACAAGGCGTGGCAAGTTTCGCGAAGTCCTTCGTGGAACTCCAAGACCACATCCGAGCCAAATACGCCGACCTGCGCTGAGTCAGGTGCCCCGGGTGAACCTGAGCTGTTCGCATCCTCGTCACTACCGCCGGAAGGTGGGCGCCCGAACCCGACTCCCACCTGGTGAGGTCCTCGCCGGTTCCCACCGGCGCTGTGACCGTGATGAAAGTCGTCCATACACCGCACGAGTCCCTCGCAAAACCTGGCCCCGATGATCGGCGATCGTTCGACGCCTCAACTCCGGAGCAGGCCGGACGGACCACCATTGGGGGCGCCGGACGCCTCTTCCCGGAGAGGCTGTCTAGCCAGGTGCAACGACGCGAGAGCGAGGTGGGTGTGAGTCTCGATTCGTACGATCTCGACCCGACCATCTTCGATGAGATGTTCAGAGCCGACGGGACACCACACCCCCACTGCCGCGATCTGCACGACACCCTGGAGTCGATGTCGTCCACCGATCTAGGCGCCATCGGCGAGTGGGTCACCCGCTCCTTCACCAACGAAGGGATCACCTTCACCGTCTATGGCGACGAAGAGGAGACCGAGCGCATCATCCCCATCGACTGCGTGCCGAGGGTGATGTCCGCCACCGAATGGGGTGAACTCACTGCCGGTCTCGTGCAACGGCTTGCGGCCCTCAATCGCTTCCTAGAGGACATCTACAGCGAGGCCCGCATCATCTCCGATGGGGTAATACCGGCCGAAATGGTGCGGGACTGTCCCCAATACCGCTTGGAGATGAGGGGATTCAGGGCTCCTCACGGGGTTTGGGTGGCAGTCTGCGGGACCGACCTGGTTCGCACCAATGACGGTTTTCGCGTCCTCGAGGACAACCTGCGCGTCCCCTCGGGGGTGTCGTACATGCTGGCTATCAGGAAGGCAACCAAGTCAGCCCACCGGCTTCTGTACCGGCTTTCCCGGGTGCGCGATATCGAGAACTACGGACTCATCCTTGCCCAGACCCTGCGGGAACTGGCCCCCGAAGGCCGCTCCGACCCGACCATGGCGCTGCTCACCCCCGGTATCTACAACTCGGCTTTCTACGAGCACATGTTCCTGGCCCGCCAGATCGGCGCCGATCTGGCGGAGGGGCGCGACCTGCTGGTGGAGGACGGCCACGTATACATGCGCACCACTTCCGGATTGAAGCGAGTCGATGTGATCTACCGTCGCGTCGACGACGACTACCTGGATCCGTTGGTATTCCGTCCCGACTCGTTGCTGGGGGTCCCGGGCCTGTTGCATGCCGCTCGTCTGGGGAACGTATCGGTCGTCAACGCCCCCGGCACGGGCGTGGCGGACGACAAGAGCGTCTACGCCTACGTGCCCGACATGATCCGTTACTACCTGGGCGCCGAGCCGATGATCGAAAACGTAGAGACTTATCTGTGCAGACGCCCCGATGACCTCGAGTACACCCTCGACAACCTGGAACACCTTGTGGTCAAGCGGGTGGGTGAATCGGGCGGGTATGGGATGCTGATCGGCCCCCACTCGACTGCCAAGGAGCGCAACGAGTTCGCTGCACGGGTGAGGGCAGACCCTGCAGGTTACATAGCCCAACCCACACTCGCCCTTTCACGGGCGCCATGCCTCATCGAGGGCCGCCTGGAGCCGCGACATGTGGACCTGCGGCCCTTCATCCTGTCCGGGGCAAAGACTCGGATCGTGCCCGGGGCGTTCTGCCGTATCGCTCTTCGTCGCGGGAGCCTGGTGGTCAACTCCAGCCAGGGCGGGGGCGGCAAGGACTTTTGGGTACTGGACAACTGATCGCAAATGCTGTCGAGAAGCGCCGCAGGGCTGTATTGGATGGGCCGCTACTTGGAGAGAGCCAGCCATCTGTCCCGACTGCTCAAGCAGCAGACCGAGTCCCTCGTCGACAGCCCGCCCCGGGACATCTACTTCGGATGGCACCGCATATACGGGGCATTGGAGCGGGAACCGGTCAGCGGCGCGCTTCAACTCGACTCGATCCGCAGTTGCTTCGTCCAGGGACGGGAGAACGCTCGCCAGATGCGCCACCACATCTCCGCTGAGATGTGGACCTGCCTGAATCAGTCGTACCTGCGAATTCAGAACATGGAGATCCAGGACATCTGGCCCAGATCTCCCGAGAACTTCTACGCCGAGACGGCAACGCAAATCGACACGTTCCGCGGGGTGACCTCGTCCACCCTTTACCGTGACGACGCCTGGCACTTCGTCCAGTTGGGAAACTACGTAGAGAGGCTCCAACTCTCCTCTTCCCTCCTGATGGCCCAGATCGCCGCGGTCCGGTTGTTCGAGGTCCCCGCAGACGCCTACTGGACGAGCCTTCTCCGCCACTACCATGCTTTCGAGGCCTACAACCGCGCCTCCAGCGCAGCCATCGAACCCGACCGCGTCTTGGGCCTGCTGGTCACCAACCCCCAACTCCCCGACTCGTTGAGCTTGTCGGTGTCCGAGTTGTGCAACGAGTTGACAGCCATCGGACGGGGACCCGACGCCGAGGCCACCGCCCGAACCCGGAGTCAGGCCGAGGACCTCCGTCAGTTGGTCGGGATCGAATGGTCCGGCGGCACCGACGCCCACGCCTTATTGAGGCGAATCCGCAATGAGTGCCGACAACTCCACCACCTCGTAACGAAGACCTACTTGGACTACCCGGTCCTCGCCCCAGCCAACGGGAGGGCCGGCGGGCACGACCAATGACCACACCCGCCGACCGCGCGGTGGTTTCCTGGCGTTACCGCATCGAACATGTCTCCCGCTTCGTGTACAGCGAACCGGTCCGCCGATGCACCATGTCACTCTGCCTCCAGCCCCTCCAGGCTCCCGGCCAGGGGCTTGTGGACTTCTCCGTCAGGACGACGCCTCCCGCCAGGCTGACGACCGAGACCGACCCGTTCGGCAACACCCGCCACGTCCTGACCCTCCACCGGGACCACGACCTCTTGGAGGTCGTCTCAACCTCCGAAGTGAAAATGGACCCTCCGCCGCCTCTACCCGATCGCCTGGAGACGAGCACCTGGGACGAGGTCCGAGGAATGGGCGCCGATCCAAAGTGGTGGGACTTCACCGGGTCCAGCCCGCTGGCCCACCCCTCCCCGGCACTCGCTGATTTCGTCACGCAACTGGGAGTCGAACCCCGAGACGATCCCCTGGAAGACCTCCTGGAGCTCTCCTCGGCGCTCAACGACGCTTTCGAGTACATGCCGGGCGTCACATCGGTGGACTCCACCATTGAAGACATCCTCACTTCAAGGAAGGGGGTGTGCCAGGACTACACCCACGTGCTGGTCGCCATCGCCCGCTCCTGGGGCGTACCCACCCGCTACGTGTCGGGATACCTGTACGTCAGCGGCGACGCACCGGGACAGCCCGGATCGGCCTTCGGGGCCGCCACCCACGCCTGGGCCGAGACCCGCCTGCCCCGTCTGGGGTGGATCGGCCTCGACCCCACCAACCGATCTTTCTCCGACCAGAGGTATGTACGGATAGCGGTAGGGCGCGACTACCAAGACGTCCCCCCGACCCGAGGAGTGATCGAAGGAGGGGGCGAATCGCAACTGGAAGTAGACGTCCGGATGACCCTCCTCTAGCAGACCGCACCGGCGTGAAGGGCCACCCGCCGGGAGCTCGTCCCCCCCCCGAGCGGTTTCACCCTGCAGGGGGCCTAACAGGTGTCTGGTATGCCAACCCCCTTCGTCGGGGAACCATGCAGTTCACCCGATAACCCAGTGGGGTTCACAAACCCCCCATCGGGCCCATGGCTTAGGGACCGAAGCCGCTTACCCTCTCCACGACCGAGAGCATGAGTTCTCGGCGTTCCTTTAGATCGGGGAAAAAGACCGTTGCTGAAGCTCGCATTCCTCGGCCGGAGATGGTCAGCACCCGACCCAAACCCCAGTCGGGATGACGCACCCGGTCCCCCACTTCGAACCCGGATTGGCGCACTATCCCCCTGAAGGGGCGGACCGCCCCACCCGAGGTGGCGAGACCCGCCGACGCGGTTGAGGCGTTACTACCAGGCTGGAAGGCAGGTCCGCCCACTTTCTCCACCAGGCGATCGGGTATTTCCCGTAGGAACCTGCTGGGGACCTGGGGGTAGGGGTATCCGCCCACCATCCTGGTGTCGTCCCAACTCAGATGAAGCCTCTCCATGGAGCGGGTGATGGCCACATAGAAGAGCCTTCTCTCTTCCTCCAGTTCATCGGGGTCCGAGATACTGCGTTCATGCGGGAACAGTCCGTCCTGCATGCCGACCACGAACACCACCGGGAATTCCAACCCCTTGGCGCTGTGAACCGTCATCAGCGCCACTGCCCCGGCGCCCTCGTCCAGGTTGTCGGGATCCGAGACCAGTGATGCCCCTTCCAGGAAGCGACCCAGTCGCTCCATGGGAGGCAGATCGGCTTCGAGGCTGGACTCGAATTCGTAGGCCACCCGGGAGAGTTCGGC
Source organism: bacterium OM1 bin76 (assembly GCA_002238785.1). Lineage (GTDB taxonomy): Bacteria > Actinomycetota > Acidimicrobiia > Spongiisociales > ZC4RG35 > Bin76. Next base: position 23,243 of record MPNA01000008.1, read on the forward strand.
CAGGTTGTCGGAGCGGGCCTCCGCCTCGATTCCTCCGGCGGCGGTCGCCATCTCGGCGATCCTGGTGTCGAATATGGCGCTCTCGGCGGCCCTTCCCACGCCTTCTGACTCCAGGTGTCCCCTGATCCGACCCAGTACATCGGCCAGTTCCTTCACTCCCTTGCGCGCCCGGGTGGAAATCCCGGGGATGTCGTCGGCTACCTCCAGAGCCTCCCGGAGACTCACTTCCTGGTCCGAAACGTAGCGCTCAATGTGTCCCAGAGAAGTTCGCCCGATGCCCCGGCGGGGAGTGTTGATGATCCGTCGCAGAGCAACCCCGTCATCGGGGTTGGAAACCACCTGCAGGTAGGCGACTACATCCTTTACCTCCCCCCGCTGGTAGAACGCCACCGCCCCCACCACCTGATAGGGGAGTTTCGCCCTTCGCAGGGCCTCTTCAAAGGCGCGGGACTGTGCGTTGGTCCGGTAGAAAACCGCCATGTCTGCGGGGTTGTAACCCTGTGCCACCAACTTCTTGGCCCGGCGGGCGACAAACTGCGCCTCACGGACCGATCCGTGGCCCTGGTGGACGGTTATCCGTTCTCCTTCTCCCTGGTCGCACCACAAGTCCTTGGGATCGGCCCGCAGATTGGCGCTGATCACCTCATTGGCCGCGTCAAGGATCGTGGATGTGGAACGGTAGTTGCGGTTGAGAGTCACCCGCCGGGACTCTGGGAAATCGTCGTCAAAACGATCGAAATTGCGGTAATCGGCCCCCCGGAAGGCGTAGATGGACTGGTCGCTGTCGCCCACCACGAACAGGCTGCGATGCTTCCTCGCCAGGTCCCTGACCAGAAGGTACTGGGCGCGGTTGGTGTCCTGGTACTCGTCAACCAGGACATGACGGAAAATGTGCTGGTACTTTGCCAGCACCTCGGGAACCGCCCCGAACAATTCCACGGTCACCATCAGCAGATCGTCGAAGTCCATGGCCGACATCTGAAGGAGTCGCTGCTGGTACAACTTGTAGACCTCCGCCACCTCCATGGGACCCTCGGCGCGGTCAAGGAATGTCTCGTAGTCCACCAGGTCGTTCTTGGCTCCGCTGATCTTGTTCAGCAGGCCGCGGGGAGAGAGGCGGCTTGCGTCCAGCCCCAAGTCGTTGAGGCAGTGCTTCACGAGCCGCACCGAGTCTGACCGGTCGTAGATCGAGAAGTTCGACCGGTATCCGAACACGTGTGCCTCTCGGCGGAGAATGCGGGCGCAGGCCGAATGGAAGGTGGAGACCCACATGTTGTTCACCGTGGCGCCCAGGAGTTCGCCCACCCGATCCCGCATCTCGCGGGCCGCCTTGTTGGTGAAGGTGATGGCCAGGATGGCGTCGGGCCGAACCCCCATCTCCTGGATGAGGTAGGCAATGCGATGAGTCAGCACTCGGGTCTTGCCCGATCCCGCTCCCGCCACGACCATCACCGGCCCCCCGGCAATGGACACCGCCTGCTGCTGCTCGGAGTTCAGATCGTCGAGTAGTGGGTGGGATAGGATCATTTTCACTCCCACTCGATGGTGGCGGGAGGCTTGGAGGAGACGTCGTATAGCACCCGGTTGATGCCCTCCACTGCCCCGATCACCCGGCGGGAGATGGCGGAAAGTACCTCATAGGGAAGGCGCGCCCAATCGGCTGTCATCGCCTCGTCACTCTCCACTGCCCGAACCACCAACGGATAGGCGTACGTGCGGCCATCCCCCTGGACACCCACCGATCGTATCGCCGGGAGCACTCCGAATACCTGCCACAGGCTCCGATACAGACCCGCCCGACGGATCTCGTCGATGACGATGGCATCTGCTCGGCGGAGGAGGTCAAGCCGCTCGTCAGTCACCTCTCCGATGATGCGAATGGCCAGGCCGGGACCTGGGAAGGGATGCCGCCAGACTATCTCATCGGGCAGGCCCAACTGCTCTCCCACCGCTCGGACCTCGTCCTTGAACAGGTCCCGCAAGGGTTCCACCAATTCGAGTCGCATGTGCTCGGGCAACCCACCGACATTGTGGTGGCTTTTGATCACCGCCGCATCACCTCCTCCCGACTCGATCACATCGGGGTAGAGAGTCCCCTGCACCAGGAAACGACACTCGGGCAGTCGGTCAGAGACTTCCTCGAACACCTTGATGAAGGTCTCCCCGATGATCTTCCGTTTGGCCTCGGGGTCGGTCACGCCACCCAAGGCATCCAAGAACCTCTTCTGGGCCTTGACGTGAATCAGGTTGGTGGAGAAGTTGTCGCCGAAAACCTCTTCCACCTGTTCGGGTTCACCCTGCCTGAGTAGTCCATGGTCCACGAACACGCAGGTGAGGCGATCACCGATGGCCCGATGGACCAAGGCTGCCGCCACCGCCGAGTCCACCCCGCCCGACAGTCCGCATACCGCCCGTGACCCTCCGATCTGCCGACTGACGTTGTCCACCTCCCTTTCGATAATCGATTGGGCTGTCCATGAAGCCTGTATGCCGCAGCCTTCATACAGGAATCTTCGCAAGACCTCCATCCCCAGCGGGGTGTGGGTCACCTCCGGGTGGAATTGCACCCCGAAGAGGCCCAGGTCCGGGTTCTCCATGGCGGCAACCGACGCTCCGGGGGTGCTGGCCGTCACCGCGAAGCCCGGGGGTGGTTCCACCACCGCATCCCGGTGGCTCATCCACACTTCGGATATCGGCGGGAAGTCCTCGAGAAGAAGGGATGGATGCATGGTATCCATGTTGGTGTTCCCGAACTCCCCACCGCCGGTGGCTGCTACCTTGCCTCCCATTTCCTTGGCGATGAGTTGGTGGCCGTAACAGATCCCAAGGACCGGTACCCCTAGCGACAGCAGACCAGGGTCGATGGAGACGGCATCCTCGGAGTAGACCGACGCGGGCCCTCCCGAAAGGACAATCCCCGACGGAGAACGGGCCATGGCCTCCGTAGTGGTGATCCGGGCGGGCACTATCTCCGAATGCACCCGCGCTTCTCGGATCCGGCGGGCTATCAACCGGGCATACTGCGCACCCAGATCCACCACCAGCACATTGTCGGTGGAGGAAGTCAATCCATCCCCACCCGCTGGGCCTGCTGGATCTGCTTGCCCTCATGCAAGAAGGAAGGGGCCACCGCCACCTCCGCCCTCTGGAATTCCAGGACGTTGGAATACCCGGTGGTGGACATGGCCCTCCGCAGGGCCCCGAACAGATTGGTGAAACCGTCGCTTTCCGTGGCCGGGCCCAGCATGACCTCCCGCAGGCTCCCCCGGGTGGGAATCTGGATCCGGACACCCCGAGGCAGCGTGGGATGGTAGGAGTGCATACCCCAGTGGAACCCTCGACCAGGCGCTTCGCTGGCAGCCGCCAGGGGAGAGCCCAGCATCACGGCATCGGCGCCGCAGGCGATTACCTTGGCAATCTCCCCACCGGTTCTCATCCCGCCGTCGGCGATTACATGCACATAGCGCCCGGTCTCCAGCAGATAGTGGACTCTGGCGCCTGCCGCATCGGCAATGGCAGTGGCCTGGGACACCCCCACTCCCAGGACCTTCCTGGTGGCGCTGGCCGCTCCAGCACCGACCCCGACCAGTATCCCCACCGCCCCGGTCCGCATCAGGTGAAGGGCCATGGAATAGGAGGAGCATCCTCCGACCACCACCGGCACGGGGTATTCGGCAATGAACTTCTTGAGGTTCAGCGGCTCGGTGCGGGTGGAGACATGCTCGGCCGACACCACCGTTCCCTGTATGACCAGCAGATCCAGCCCCGCTTCAGCGGCGAGATGGGCATGTTGGAGGGTGTTCTGCGGGGTGAGGCTGGCAGCGGTGATAACCCCCGAGTCCCTTACCTGCTTGATACGGTCTCCTATCAGAGACTCCTTGACAGGTTCTCGGTAGACCTCTTGGAGGAGTGCCGTCGCGCGGTCCCGGGGCGCCTCCACGATCTCCTGGTAAATGGGAAGCGGATCCTGATAGCGGGTCCACAGTCCCTGGAGGTTGAGTACACCCAGGCCGCCGAGTCTTCCCACTTCGATCACCGTGGCCGGACTCATGGTCGAGTCCATGGCAGCACCCATCATGGGAACCGAAAACGGGTAGGCGTCCAGTTGCCAACGCAGATCCACATCGTCCGAATCTCGGGTGCGCCGGGTGGGGACGATGGCTATCTCATCCAACCCGTACACCCGCCGGGCGGTCTTTCCGATACCGATGTCGACTGCCATTTGGTCCTCTACCTGCCGATCGCCATTTCCACTGTTCCCTCTTGCCTGAGAAGGCTACCAAATGGCAGTGACAAAACCGGCCACTCCCTTCTCCCCGGCGGCTCTACACCGGTCGCAGAAGCTGTCTTATTGGAGCGCCCCCTGTGACCGCATCTCAGTCGACCTGATGATATGGTAATATATATCACTGCTGCCATGGCCCGTCGCCTTGCAGGTTGGTGGGGACCATGTCGCTGAGCATATCGGGTTCCAGCCGGTGTCGTGACCGCAGGTCGATCGGTTAACCGACAAGATCTTGGTCGGAAGGTTCGTATGGCGGATACTTGACTCTCGCTACTACGTACCATGGAAGGGAAGCGGAGCCTGGAGAGATCATACGCCGAACAGTTATTGCCGTGGCTCTGGTCTTGTGGGCCTGTGGTGGCGAATCGGCCCCGCCAACCACTGCCGAAGTCGGCGCGTCACTTACCACATCGGCAGTGGCAGCGACATCCACAGAGCCAACCAGCCGGACGTCATCTGAAGCCGCCACCCCCGAAGTCACCACGGCGCCGTCGGAGGAGACCACTTCCGCCTCCACAGAACCCGCCACCCCGTCGACTGAACCCTCCACTACCACCCGGGCCGAGGCGACCGAGTCGTCGTCACCCACCGCTGCAGTATCGAGCAGTGGTTATGAATTCCCTCCACCCCCCCAATTTCCCGAAGGTCCGATCTCCGATGGGTTGCGCTCCGATCTTGACACGTTCTTCGACTTGCTGGAAGCCGAGCGGAGGATCGGGCGGGAAGAGGTGATTGCGGTGGCTTCCCATGGGGACGTCAGAAGCGCCTGGGTCCTCTCCGATGTGCTGCGCTTCGCCAACAGCGTGGAACTCCACGAGTTGCTGGGGGCCCGCCTTCAGGACCTGCTGGGCGCCGATTCCCTGGGTGGTGGGACCCCGGATCTGTGGAAGGACGCCACCGACCTGCTCATCGCCTGGGACCTTCCGGACTTCCCCGAGTATCGGGAATACAAGGGACGCCTCTTCACGCTGGTGGAACCGGGCTGGGAGCCCTTCTTCAGCGATCCAGAAGCCACCATCGACTGGCGGTGGCTGAGTTGGGGAGGGGTATTCATCGACGATCGGCCCCTGGGAGCCACCACGGGTTGTCCCAGAGGATGCATCCCCTCCTTGGACGATCCCCCGGTGACCCCGGCCGAAGACGGCGGTTGGTATCCCGACGACGGGGTGGTCTTCGGAGTAACGATCAACGGGGAGTCACGCGCCTATCCCAAGAACCAGATGGAAGTCCACGAGATGGTCAACGACACCTTGGGAGGTCGAAGAATCGGCATGCCTTATTGCACCTTGTGCGGCTCTGCCCAGGCCTACCTCACCGACCAGGTGCCGGCTGGTGTGCAGACCCCGGTTCTGCGCACCTCGGGCCTGCTGAGCCGATCCAACAAGGTCATGTATGACCTCAACACCAAGTCGGTGTTCGACACTTTCACCGGCGAGGCCCTCTCCGGACCGTTGCGGGAGGCTGGGGTGCGACTCTCTCAGGCCACGGTGGTGTCATCCACCTGGGGGGCCTGGAAGGACGCGCATCCGGACACCACCATCCTGGCCGAAGATGGCGGCATGGGACGCAGCTATCCGCTGGACCCCCTGAGAGGCAGGGACGACCACGGTCCCATCTTCCCGGTCGGCGACGTGGACACCCGCCTGGGTGTTCAGGATCTCGTGGTAGGGGTGGAACTGGAAGACGGAACCACCATCGCTTTCCCCCGCCAAACCGCCCTCTCGGTGATTGATGCCGGCGGAGAAGTGACCGCCGAGGGGGTGAGACTCATCAAGGACGGTGACGGCCTGCGAGCCATCATGGTCTCCGACGGTTCCCAAATAGCCTCCCACCAGGCGTTCTGGTTCGCATGGAGCCAGTTCTGGCCCGACACCCTCCTGTGGTCACCCTAGCCGTATAGGACCCTTTCCCACCGGATGCCAAGAGGGCCTTGGTTGTCGGTGGACAAGGTCCGCACTCAAGCGGAACCCTCCGATATAGCAACATATATCGATTGGCCAGGTTGAACCGGCGTCAGGCGGACAGACCCACGGCCTCCCAAACCGTGGCCATGGAGACCTCGGCGCGCCGGCGAGCCTCCGCCGCTCCTTCCGCCATCAGGCGTGACACCTCGGCGTTGTCCATCCCCTGGTAGCGCTGCCGCACCGGTCTCAGGTACTCCACCAAGGCCTCCGCCACGGCCATCTTGAACCGACCGTACCCGGCATCCCGGTACTCGGAAGCCAACTCCTCCACCCCACGGCCTGTGGCGACCGAGAACAATTCCAACAGATTGGAGATTCCCGGCTTGGTCTTCCACTCATAGGCCACCGTTCTCTCCGAATCGGTGACGGCACTCCTTATCTTGCGACGTATCTGATCGGACGAGTCGGTGAGCAACAGCCGTGAGCGAACATCGGAGTCGCTTTTGGACATTTTGGAAGTGGGGTCCTGCAAGGACATCACCCGCGCTCCCACCGCCGGAGTGATCCGCTCCGGCACCGGAAAGACTTCCCCAAAACGGTGATTGAACCGCTCCACCAGATCACGGGTCAACTCAAGGTGCTGGCGCTGGTCCTCCCCCACCGGGACGGCATGGACCTTGTGGATCAGAATGTCGGCCGCCATCAGCACCGGATAGGAGAGCAGACCCAGATTCTGGCCACTGCGGTCGGCCTTCTCCTTGAACTGGGTCATCCGGTTCAACTGACCGATCCCCGTGATGGTGGAAAGCACCCAGGCCAGTTCGGAGTGCTGGGGTACCTGGGACTGGAAATAGAACACCGAACGCTTGGGTTCTATCCCGGAGGCAATCACCAGTTTGGCGGTCTCCAAGCGGGCGGCCTGAAAAGCCGCCGGATCATAGGGGATGGTCATGGCATGGAGATCGACCACGCAGTAGTAGGTCTCGTAGTCGTCCTGCATCTGCGCCCAATTGCGCAACGCTCCCACCAGATTGCCCAAGTGCAACTCACCGGTGGGCTGGATACCCGAAAAGACCTTCTTCTCACCTACATACATTTGAACAGCGCTCATCCTAGCCGGTTGACTCGTCAGAACAATCCTGCCATAATGTAGACGCGTGAGACAGATTAACTTGCTTTCGATCATTATTGATCCATAGGCGTCGGCCCCCCAAGCCTGCGCCAGAGCCCTCTGCCCGGCAGAGGGCTTTTTCTTTGCCCCAACCAGGACAGACCCATGGCCTCCAACATCCATCCAGAACTCGAGATCTACGACACCACCTTGCGAGACGGCGCCCAGCAGGAGGGCATTTCCCTCACCGTCTCCGACAAGCTGCGCATCGCCTCGCTGCTCGACTCCCTGGGAGTCCACTACATAGAGGGTGGATGGCCGGGAGCGTTGCCAAAGGACAACGAGTTCTTCAGCCGGGCCAAGACAGAGCTCTCCCTGTCCAACAGTCAACTCACCGCTTTCGGGTCCACCCGCCGCCCTTCCCGTAGGGTGGAAACCGATCCGCAGCTTCGGCACCTGCTGGAAGCCGAAACCGAGGTGATCTGCATCGTGGGCAAGTCCTGGGACTACCACGTCAGGGAGGCGCTGCGGTGCGATCTCGACGAAGGCATCCGCATGGCCGCCGAATCGGTGGAGTATCTCAAATCGAAGGGACGCCGGGTGTTCTTCGACGCCGAGCACTTCTTCGACGGGTACCGGACCAATCCCAGCTATGCCCTCGCCGTGATTACCGCAGCTTGGGAGGCAGGCGCCGAACGGCTGGTGCTGTGCGACACCAACGGCGGTGTGTTGCCCACCGAGATCAACCGGGTCATAGACGTCCTTGGAAGGTCCTTGCCCATGGACGCCTTGGGGGTCCACTTCCACAACGATGCCGGATGCGCCGTCGCTTCTTCCCTGGACGCCGCCGCTCAGGGAGTGAGACAGGTTCAGGGGTGCATCAACGGCTATGGAGAACGGACCGGCAACGCCGATCTGTCCACGGTCATCCCTGACTTGGTTCTGAAGATGGGAGCACCGGTGCTTGACACCCAGCGGCTTTCGCAGATTTCTTCCATTTCCCACCACATCGCCGAGGTGGTCAATATCACCCTGGACCCCCACCGTCCTTACGTGGGCGCCTCCGCCTTCACCCACAAGGCCGGGCTTCATACTTCGGCTCTGGCCCGGCGTCCCGACGCTTACGAGCACACCCGACCCGACTTGGTGGGCAACATCACCCGCATGGTGATCTCCGAGCAGGCAGGTAGAGCCGCTGTCATCCGGAGGGCCGCTGCCGTGGGACTCACTGTCGACCAGGAATCCGCCGCATCCGTGCTGGAACGGGTGAAGGAGATGGAGCACCGCGGCTACCAATTCGAGGCAGCCGACGGTTCCTTCGAGTTGCTGATCAGACGGACTCTCGGCTTGCACCAAGATCTCTTTTCAGCCGAAGGCTTCTCAGTCTCCATTCACCGCGACGACGGCCATGGGGACGTTGTCTCCCATGCCGAAGTGGTGGTGGATGTGGCCGGAGAACATCACCGCACCACCGGTACCGGGGTAGGACCGGTCCACGCCCTCGACCAAGCCCTTCGCTCCTCTTTGATCGCAGCGTTTCCCCAGTTGGAAAGGCTGCGCCTCGTCGACTATCGGGTCCGGGTGCTTGACTCCTCCGATGGCACCAAGGCCACGGTCCGGGTATTGATCGAGACCTCCGACGGGACTACCTCCTGGGGAACAGTAGGAGTGCATCCCAACATCATCGAAGCCTCCTGGGAGGCCCTATCCGACGGGTTGACGGTGGGTCTGCTGCGATTGGGAGCAACTGACACCACCTGAGGCCAATTCTTTGAGGAATACCTCCCCCGGTTCCTGCGTCATCTGTCAGTGGGACGCTGACCCACGGGCAGTCCCAGCAGAACCCTCACCAGATAGGCGGTTGCTCCCCACAACCACTCTCCGTAAACATCCATAAACCAAAGGGGCACACTGGCCCAGTTGCGTTCGAGCCAGTTGGTGGGATCGGCCAGGCTCTCCAAAGAAGGGGTCAGGACCTTCTCAACTTCATCAGGCGAGGGGATGAATTCCGGCTCTTCGTCCAGCCGGGCCACCACTCCCAGCATCGGCAGGGCAAAACGCACGGTGCGGATCACCGGCAGGAAACCCAACACCTCGACTTGGGAAGGATGGATCCCCACCTCCTCATAGGTCTCCCGAAGCGCGGTGTCAACCGGACCGGTGTCCTCAGGATGAGACTTTCCACCCGGGAAGGCAACCTGGCCGGCATGGCTGTTGAGAGTGCGAGCCCGCTTGGTGAGCACCAATCGTGGAATTCCGTCCTCATCTGCGAAAATAGGGGCCAAGACCGCCGCCACGTCACCCTCGGGAAGATTCGGATCGACAGAGGAGTAATGAAGGCGGTCCCACATGCTCTCCATCATGGCACGAAGGGCCTACAACCGAAAAACCGTGATCAACTTCCACTCCATGCCACCGGCCGTACCCACCGACAGACTGTGGCTGCGCCGGTTTCGTTTCTCCGACGCTCGCCCACTGGCTGAAGCAGTAGGGCAGTCGCTTCCCGAACTGAGCCAGTGGCTGCCATGGGCCCAGGGTCTGTATGGAGTATCCGAAGCCCGCACCTTTGTCAAAAGCTCCAACCGGTCATGGCGCCGCGGGCGGGCTTTCGACTTCTCGATATCCATGAAAACCGAACCCGGCAGTGTGGTCGGGGGAGTGGGAATCTGGTACACCTCCCGGATCCAACGCAGCGGAGAGATCGGGTACTGGGTCAGAAGCGATCTGACCGGGATAGGAGTTGCCACCGAAGCCGCCGAGGCGTTGTTGCCCCTAGGATTCGAGGAATTGGGCCTCCATCGCCTTCTGATGAGAATCGCGGTGGGAAACCATTCAAGCCGCCGGGTGGCAGAAAAACTGGGATTCTCTTATGAGGGGATCGCCCGGGAGGAGATAATGATCAGAGGAAAGTGGATGGACCACGAAGTGTTTTCACTGCTGGAGCAAGAGTGGGCATCCCGCAATCCCCGGTGAGCGTCGACCTTCCGCCCGGGTCCGTGGCAGTGGTGCTGGGCACCCGCCCCGAAATCATCAAGCTTGCCCACATCATCCGGCTGTTGGGACCGGCAGCTCGAGTGATCCACACCGGTCAGCACTACGACGCCAACCTCTCCTCGGTCTTCTTCCGCGCTTTTGACCTGCCGCTCCCAACTCTCTTCCTGGAGGTCGGGGGAGAACCGAGGGGCATCCAGATCGGAGAGGCAACCTCTCGTCTGACCCAAATGTTTTTGGACGACCCACCCCGGGCGGTGGTGGTGCAGGGTGACACCAACGCGGTGCTGGCCGGATCCTTGGCGGCCAACGCCTCCGACATCCCGCTGGTGCATGTAGAGGCCGGGCTGCGAAGCTACGACCGGGCCATGCCCGAGGAGCACAACCGGGTGGTGTGCGATCACCTGTCCGATCTGTGCTTGGCGCCAACCGGGACATCAGCCGCCAACCTGGCGAAAGAGGGAATCGCAGGCAGCAGGGTGGCGATCACCGGCAACCCGGTGGTCGAAGCGCTGCGCTCGCTTTTGCCGCCTGCTGACCAGCGCTCTCAGATGCTGTCCCGCCACGGCCTGCAATCCAATCGATTCATTCTGTCCACCTTCCACAGGCCGGAAAACGTGGACGATCGTCATACTTGGGAGACCATTCTCTCCGATCTGGCCGCACTACCCCTGCCGGTGGTGCTGCCCCTCCATCCTCGCAGCCGCCACCGGGCCGCCTCGTTCGGCTTGCAGCCACTTCTCGACCAGATCCGGGTGGTGGACCCTCTCCCCTACCCCCAGTTTTTGGCTCTGCTCTCCGAATGCGCCCTCGCCGTCTCCGACTCGGGCGGAGTCCAAGAGGAAGTGTCGGTGGTAAAACGTCCCATGGTGGTGGTCCGCAACTCCACCGAACGCCCCGAGGTGCTGGGCACCTTCGCCGTGCTCCGCCAGCCTGGTGATGGCGTCGGCGAGGCTGTAATCCAGATTCTGCAATCCCTGCAAGACACCCATCACCAACTGGCCCAAACCCCCTCCCCCTACGGAGACGGAACCGCCTCCCAACGCTCGGTGACCTTGATCGAACGGCTCGCCGGAGCATAAGGAAGGCCTCCCCGCCTCAGCCGAACGACCCGCTTATGTCGAAGCGTCCAACCGGTTCAAGGGACCGGGCCAATCAAAAGGAAATGGCGGAAACCGCCACATCGGTTTGCCACAGAGCATGTTCTAACACTCGGCGCCCATCCTGCGGTCTGCTCTTTTCATGCCAAAACAGAACATGGGTGGCAAGGAGGATCAAAACAGATACTCATCAGATTCACCGGGTTTGTCAAACCACTCGGCGGGCATGGGGGAAACGATATCTCCGATGATCTCAATGTTCTCCCGGTTGCGACCGAAAACCAGTTTCGACTTCCTGCAATAGGGAACCAAACGTGACACGGGATGTCCGTGTTTCGTAATCACCACTTGCCGGCCGCTGTCTGCCACCTCATCCATTAGCTTCAAGCATTCGCCTTGAATTCCGACGCCTTGATGGTCGGTGGGACATCAAACCCGCCTTCCTCTGTGACCAAGACTCTCCTTCCTTCCCTCCGCGACCGCTGTGACCATTAGAGGCAATAATATGACCATGGTCACATTTCATAGCGTTTGTGACCGCCAACGCACCCACGAGTCCTCAAGGGAAGACCGCTCGGAGGCACAACTCGGCAACTAGCACGAGGAGTGAAGGCACTTCCTTTGGTTGCATTTAGATGGAACATGTATCTCAGTCATACCAACCCGTTGGGCCACCATGCCATGCTGACCTCATCCCCCTTCAAGGCGATGGCATATTAAATGTCACACCGCCTATTTACACTTCCATCGACAGAAGTGAAATACACACCACCCGAGCAAGATCAACCGAAGGAGGATCAACTCGTCCTCTCACCTACCCGACCCTGCCAATGACTTCGTGCCCCTCTTCGATAACTCTTTTGATTACCGCCGATCTCATTGCTGTCCCCGCCGCCGAAGAAGCCTCAAAACAGAGATCAGGCATAGCCATAATGGGTGCCGCTCCAATGGCGGAAACCATCTGATGGAGTTCAACGTCTTCTTTCGTCAAGCCACTGGGTACGATCCCTATCCCTACCAGACACGTCTCGCAGCCGATGGGTTTCCAGATGTATTGCGGGTAGATACAGGGTGCGGAAAAACGGAAGCAGCCGGGCTGGGTTGGCTATGGCGTCGCCGGCACTTCGCCAGGGACACCACCCCTAGGTGGCTGGTTTACACCCTTCCCATGCGCACATTGGTTGACCAGACCTTCGACAGGTTCAATCGCTGGCGTACGGCTTTGGGTCTTTCTCCTGATGAGCTAGGGATTCATCGCGTAATGGGAGGCGTTGACTGGAGAGACCACGATTGGCGGCTTCGCCCAGAACGCGACGCTGTTTTCGTGGGAACGACTGACATGCTGCTTTCCCGAGCACTGAACCGAGGATTTGCGGACTCCCAGTGGAATTGGCCCATCTCCTTCGGTGCTTTCAACTCGGGATGCCAGTGGATATTTGATGAGCCTCAACTAATGGACTCGGCTGTGGTGACGGGAAGACAATTGCAGGCTTTTCGGGAGTCATTTGGGACCGTTCAACCAACCCGGACGATGTGGATGTCGGCAACCGTCGACTTCAAACGGTTGGAAACTGTCGATGCTCCCCGGATCGGCCCGGTGGTGGAACTCGGTCAAGAGGATTGGCAATGTGAACCACTGGCCAGACGGTTGGGAGCAGAAAAAACGGTTCAAGACTTAGGGCAAGCAGACCAAAAGCAACTTGCCCGCCACGCGGTTGAGTATCACCGACTCGGAACCCTGACGCTGGTCGTCGTCAACACAGTGAAACGGGCACAGGACACTTACAAGACCCTGAGAAAGCTGCAATCGCCTGCGGACACCGTCTTGATCCACTCTCGATTCCGCCGGGCCGACCGGGAAAGAGCAGTGGAGCGCCTGCTGGGACCGATTGAGGAAAACGGTCGCATAGTGATCGCCACTCAGGTGGTGGAGGCCGGTATGGATCTATCCGCCACAACCCTGATCACCGACCTCGCCCCGTGGTCTTCCATGGTTCAGCGGGCGGGCAGATGTAACCGCGCAGGCGAGGCCTCAACGGCTCGCATGCTGTGGACGCGCCCTAAGGCTTCCGCTCCGTACCGAGAAGAGGATCTTGACCTTGCAGAGGAAGTCTTGAAGACCCTACCGGTTGTTGCTACCCCGGAGATGCTCTCCAGAAGGAGCGTCCATCAGAAACAGGAACCCCTTCCCACCCTTCGGAAACGCGATCTCTTGGAACTATTCGACACGCTACCTGACTTGAGCGGCAACCACATTGACGTTGGGAGGTTCATACGTAACTCCGAGGACCGGGACGTTGTAGTAGCTTGGCGGAACGTTTCCGGTGGTGCTCCGACTCCAGACGCATTTCCGTCCCCCGACGAGTTGTGCCGAGTTCCCATCAGCCAGTTGCGCAGGTTCGTCAGAAGCCGCAAGGCAGCTGCGTTTGTACCAAACCCGGAAGGGGGCCTAGAAAGCAGGTGGTCACGAATATCACCGAGTGAACTGCGACCCAATTTGATGGTCATGGTGGAAGCAGCGGCCGGAGGGTATTCCTCAGAGTTGGGTTGGGAGGGCACACCATGTAAAACGACGGTCGGCATCATCGAAAACGCTGACAACACTGCCGACCACGACGATCTGAGCGTGGCAGACGATCCCAACAGCACTCTTTCGCCAACTCCGTGGGTCCGACTTGACCAGCATCTTGCCGACACAGAGGTCGCAGCAAAGGAAATTCTTGTGGCATTCCGCAGCCTTGATCTACCTCACAAGGTGATTGAGGCAGCCCAATTGGCGGCGAGGTTCCACGATCTCGGCAAAGCCCACGCTGTCTTTCAAAAGGCGATCAGGAAGACAAGAGGTGATACCGATGACCCTCCTCCAGATAGGGTGACGCTGGCCAAAGGGGGTAGTAAGAGGAATAGCCTCCGCTACTCCCAGCGCTATTTCCGTCATGGGCTGGTGTCGGCATTGATGTTGTTGGGACCTGAAGAACATCTCTTGGAGGGCGTAGATGAATCCGACTTGGTGGTGTACCTCGCAGCAAGTCACCACGGCCGGGTGCGCTTGGGAGTGCGCCGACTCATGGATGAGAAACCACCCGTTGATAGACCGGACCAAGATGTGGCGCTTGGCGTAGTCGACGGTGACACAGTGAACTCCATAGCCATCCCCGGCGGCACTACCACCGGAGGCACATTGAATCTCGCGCTCATCGGTTTAGGCTCTGGAGAAGGACCGATCCCTAGCTACACAGCCCGCGTGCTGGAGCTTCTTGACCGGACAGATTTGGGACCGTTCCGGCTGGCCTGGTTGGAGATGCTGGTGAGACTGGCAGACTGGAGAGCCAGCGCCAACCCTGGCTCCGCAGAGTTGGCCCGCTTATGACAGTTCTCACTTTGCCGGGTTGCCGCTCCACTCCCTTGTTGTCCTATTTGCAGGGTCTTGGGGTCTTGCGTGTCTTGCACCACCAACATCTTCCTGGAGTCATGTCCTGCTGGCAGGGAGACTCATTGCACCTAGGTGGGTTCGAAGGTGAGGAGCTTATTGATTTCTTTCTTACCGAGTACAAACCTACCCCCATCCTGTCGCCCTGGAACGGACGAGGCGGCTTTAGAACTAGGAAACCACAGAAGGGCGAAAGGGCCGTTCGGACCATCACCGAAAGCGACGATCCTCGATTGGAGTCCCTTCAAAGAACGATTGAGAAAGCACAGAAGCTAGTGGATTTAGCAATAGAAATGGAGTGGGCGGATCAAACTGGCAAGGTCACAAACAAGAACAAGCCCCTTTTCTTGGCCGCATGTCGATCTGAGTTTCCGGATGAAGCTCTGGACTGGCTTGACGCGGTCTTCGTGTTGTCGGACGACAAGAAGCCTAATTATCCCCTGCTGCTTGGTGGCACTGGTGGTGCCTTAGGAAGTGGCGACATCTCTGCCAGCTATTTGGAATCGGTCAACTTCATCACTGACTCCAAGCGGAGGAGTTGGAGTCGCGAACTGCTCTCCAACGCCCTCTTTGCGCAAGGAAACCCCAAATTGCATCGCATTCCGATTGGCCACCTGATGCCTGGCACGGCGGAGACAGTCAACTCATCGGCATTCGGCAGTGCCACGAGCGCCGTCAATCCGTGGAGTTTCGTTCTCGGTATGGAAGGAACTCTGCTCTTCGCTTCGGGAGTCGCAAGACGGTTCAGAGGTTCTCGGGGCATGGCTACCACACCATTCACCGTGTCCAAGAGTCCGGTGGGGTACTCTGCCGCTGACAACGAGGCGATAAAGGGAGAAATGTGGCTCCCTATCTGGGAAAGACCCATGACTCTGCCGGAAGTGAGGCGCATCCTGGCCGAAGGGAGGCTCTCCTGGAATGGAACACATGCCTCAAACGGGGTTGATGCCGCAAAAGCAATCAGCACCTTGGGAGTGGATCGAGGCCTTAACCGTTTTGAACGGTATGTCGTCGCTACCCGTTACGGAAACATGACCTTGGCCGTCCCTGTCGGATCCTTCCCGGTAGTTAAGCAACCCGCCGAAAGGGTTCACATAATTCGAGAGATAGACCCCTGGTTGAATCGAGTCAGAAGGGGAACGCTCCCTGCTTCGGCCCGAACGGCTCTCCGCCGCGTGGACGCAGCGCAAATGCAAATCGTGCAGACACCGCATACCGCCGGGTCACTACAAGAATTCTTGGTTGAGATCGCCGCGCTTGAGTGGATTGTTAGCCGCAACCCCGACCTCAGGGCCCGAGCAAGAAGCCCGGTCCCGCCGCTTTCGATAGAACGCTGGGCAGAGCTACTCGATGACGAAACGACTGAATGGAAGCTAGCTGTCTCCATCGGTACTCAAAGAGATCGGTTCCCCAGAGGACAGCACCTCAGCCACTCCGAACAGAGACGGGGAGCGGCTGCTTGTTTTCTCCGCCCCGTCAAACTCCACGCCGAGCCTTTCAGGCGGCACTTGCTTGATTGGACGGATCGGGTCTCGGGTTCGGCTAACCCGGTTTCATGGTCCACGGACCACAGGCTGTCCGCGATGCTGATTCATCGCTCCATTCTCTGCGGAGACCGACAAGCAGGCGAAGGTGTCGTCACCATAGGGTCCGGCGCTCCTATCGCCTTCGACAGATTCTCTCCTGTGCCAATGACCCACATCTCGGCCTTCCTCCACGGCCCACTGGACCGCAAGAGACTCGGACGATTGATTCCCGTCGCTGCCATGCTGAACCGTCCGCCATCCTGGAAGGGATCAGATCCAGACCAAAACCATTCCCCGTGGCGGCAATTCCTTAGCCCAGCACGTGCCCTCCTGGGACCTTTCTTTCACTCCAGGCCCCTTCGAAAGGAGACAGACAGCGGTGAAGAGGCAGAACATTTACTCATACCGTCGCTGTCCTGGCCGCAGAAGCTAAGGGCGGGGCAAACCCGCAGCGTGGCCACCGAGGCCCTGATA
This sequence comes from bacterium OM1 bin76, assembly GCA_002238785.1. Taxonomy (GTDB): domain Bacteria; phylum Actinomycetota; class Acidimicrobiia; order Spongiisociales; family ZC4RG35; genus Bin76. The sequence goes on from MPNA01000008.1 coordinate 40,064, forward strand.
CGGCTTCGGGCAGCCGGGTACCGGCCCGGAGTTCGACCCCAGTCACTTCAAGTTACTTCAGAAGAGAGATTCGTGGCGTCCCTTTTGATCCCCGCCTTCACCTACGCAATCCAGAATGCAATCGAGATTGTCTGTCCACCCACACCTGACCCCACAATCAAGGGAGAAACATGACCCACCAGGAAATACATCACATCACCCTGACGCCCGAACCAAGCGGACGTTTCCAACCAACCGGGTTTGCCAACTTGGGAGCAGCCTTGTATGACCAGCCCCGACCCGACGGGGAACCGGTCAAGATGCTTTTGGTGGAATCCGTTCAATCTATGGCGAATCACCTTGAAGGAACCGGCTGGAACCTTTTAGAAGACCAACCGGTAACGGCCCTGGCAAGGTTGCCTTGGGTGAGGGTTGTGGCAAAAAGCGGTGAGTATCTCACCTCGAGCCGGACGGAGGCGCATCGCCTCGCCTCGGCATTTGTCAGAAACTCGACTCTTAACGGAGATAACTTCCTTGACATATTGGAACAACGATTCGGGCTTGTCCAAGATCGCCCGGTGAACCACACCCAGTTAGCCAGAGCTATTTTCCGACTTGACCCCATCAATTTGATTCATGGTGTCTTCTTTGCTGTGAAGAAGTGGCCTCATCAACCCAAAATCACTCGGGCGATTACCGCCTTCATCGAAGCCGAAAACGTACAGGAGGTGCACTCCGGCGGGGTCAAGACCGATGACGTCAGACGCAGGACCACCGGAACAGCAGGAAGATCCGCCGAGGGTTACGGGATGGTTCCATTTCCTCGGGTCGAGTACACCGCGGCGACGACCCGGCTGCATGTGGCCATAGATTTCGGTTTACTGAACTCTTACGGCCTCAGCAAGGAAGCGACCCGGCTTTTGGGTTTAGTAGCAAGATGGGAGTTGGCCAGCCTCCTTTCTGGACAGTTGCGACTCCGAACGGCATGCTCCTTTCGGCTTGCCGAAGATCCTCCTGGTCCGTTTTCAGATCCTTCCGATTTAGCCGAAGAAGTCGATTCTCTGGCTCGCCAATGCCCCGAACTTGGAGACGCTGATCCGGTGACCGAAGTAATCTGGAATCCGAAGGGTAGGGCGTGATATTCGGGATGGCCGTACGGTTCCCGTTCGGCCGGTACCACGCAACGCCGTGGGACGCGAGTGTCAACGAAGGACGGGTGGAATGGCCTCCCTCGCCTTGGCGAATAATCAGAGCGTTGGTCTCCACTTGGAAAGTCCGACTACCTCATCTACCCGAAGACGAAGTGATGGGCCTGCTCAACCATCTGATGGCGGATCCACCGGTCTACTGGACACCTTCCACCTCGCTGGGTCATACCCGCCACTACATGCCAAGCAAAGATCACGTAACGAACGTCCCAGGTAGGAACCGAGACCTAGCTTTTGACGCTTTCTTAGTAATCAACCCCGACCAAGACCTGATCGTGGAATTCGCCCGGGAACTCGACACCGATCAAAAGGACCTGCTCTCGACCCTGGCAGCCGGGGTTCCGTATTTGGGGAGGGCCGATTCGGTTTGTCATGCAAGGGTCATAGAAATGCCCTCAATTGCCCCGCAAGGTCTGATGCGGTATGAACCCGGCATTTCCCAAACTGGGGATAACCGATTGCTAATCCCTCAGACACCTTTCCGCTTCCAAGACCTTTGCCAGAGCCCGACTGCCCTTCGGGCTTCCCGATATGTTGACCCGAATAGGACGCGTTGGGTGGAATACAGAAGGAGTAGAACAGCAGCCCCTCCCAGAAAACGGTTGCCCACCGGCTCCAGCTCCAAGGTGACAGCAGCCCGGTGGTTCCTGCCTGATGCCGGAAGACCCCCAATGGTAGAAGCTGTGGCCGTGGGTCACATCCTTAGGCAAGCCGTTATGCGTCAAGTAAGGGTACCTTCGCAAGTCCTATCCGGTAAGACCGAAGGAGGCCCCCTGCGTGATCAACACAAACATGCCCATTACCTGGCCTTCTCTTGCCAGAACGATGCTCGCATAGACACTTTGGCGGTTTGGGCTCCCGGTGGCTTGGGCGAGCGCGAAATCGCCGGAATCGCTCGACTGCGACGCCTCTCCGCCCCCGAGTATCTGCGCCGGCTCGGTACCTACCGCCTGGGATTAGAGGTACTCGCTTCTACGGAGTTGGCTCTCCCTGAACTCGTCGGTCCATCACCCTCGCAAACCTGGGTTTCGGTTACGCCTTACTTACCGGGACGGGCGTACACCAAGTGGACCGATAGGGACAGGCGAGTTGCCCACCTAGTCGAGGATTTGAAACGAGAAGTTGGTTACCGAAGTCTCCCCATGCCCAGCCGAATTGAAGAGATCAGCAGCCCGAATTGGAGGCGTTTCCGACGGGCTCGTCCCAATCAAAAGAGGGGTAGCCGCCAAGCCACCTCACTTCGCTTAACATTTGAGCATCCCGTCCAAGGCCCCCTGGCCCTGGGAGCCTTATCACACTTCGGCCTTGGCTTGTTCAGGCCTTCCACGTAAGCCGTCGTGTCAGACCTCCCTGCTTTGGTCCCGGCCCGAATGGTCAATGAGTTCGAATATTGTCCGCGGTTGTTCTATCTGGAGTGGGTGCAATCCCGTTTTGCCGACAATCCGGATACGGTGGAGGGTCGCTATGTACATCGGAACGTCGATCCGGGAGGGGGACGGATAGCGGGACCGGAACAGGAAAACCCCGTTCGTAAAGCCCGCTCGGTGATGCTGGGTTCGGAGCGATTGGGACTCATCGCCAAAGCGGACATCATTGAAGGTTCGGAAGGCCAGGTCACACCGGTCGAGGTGAAGCGGGGGCGTCCACCGCGCCATGGCCCGGCATGGTCCCCGGAGCTTGTCCAGTTGTGTGCAATTGGACTTTTGCTTCGTGACAACGGATATGAATGCTCAGAGGGGGAGATTTATTTCGCCGAAATCCGCAGGCGGGTCACCGTCCCCTTCGATGACAACCTCATTTCCAAGACTCTTCAACTCGTAGAGGAATTGCGTCATGTGGCGTCAGGGCCAGATCCCCCTCCTCCGCTGGTTGACAGCCCCAAGTGCCCGAGATGTTCTCTGGTGGGAATCTGTCTTCCCGACGAGACCAATCTGCATGCCAAACGCTCCTCCCAACGGCCTCGCCGCCTTGTTCCCCGTGACCCGGCCGCCCGCCCTCTTTACGTCACCGAGCAAGGAGCAAGGATAGGGATCCGGGGAGGCCGGGCAGTGGTTTCCAAACACTACGAAGAACTAGAGGCTGTGCGCATGATCGATGTCTCCCAGGTCTCTGTTTATGGCAACGTTCAGATAAGTTCGCAGTTCATGAGGGCGGCCTTCAGTCGGGAGACGCCGGTCTGCTGGTTCTCATACGGGGGCTGGTTTCAGGGTATTGCCCATGGCCTTCCATCCAAACATGTCGAATTGCGTCGCCGACAAGTCGCTATAGCCTCGCAGGCCGGACTGCCAATCGCTCGACGCTTGATCGAAGGAAAGATCCGCAACTCTCGGACTCTCCTGCGAAGAAACTCCAAGCGGGAGGTGGATCGCGTGCTGTCCCAACTCAGCACCCTTGCCCGCCAGACCTCCTCCGCTCCGTCCATCGAATCGCTTTTGGGCATCGAAGGAACGGCGGCCCGTCTCTACTTTTCACAGTTCGCAGCCATGCTCAAGAACGACAGCCTGGGCACCTTCGACTTTCGTGGTCGAAACCGTCGACCCCCACGCGATCCTGTCAACTGCCTGCTGTCCTTTGGGTATTCGATGCTGGTGAAGGACTTCACCGCCATTACCCTTGCCGTCGGTTTTGACCCCTATCTCGGCGTGTACCACCGTCCCAGATTCGGTCGTCCGGCGCTGGCGCTGGATTTAGCCGAGGAATTTCGGCCACTTGTGGCTGAGTCGGTTGTGTTGAGCCTGATCAACAATGAAGAGGTAAGAAAGAGTGGCTTCGTAATCCGCGCCCAGGGAGTGGCAATGACCACCCAAGCCCGCCGAACATTCATAAGAGCCTATGAACGCCGACTCGATCAAGAAGTAACACATCCCACCTACAAGTACCGGATCACCTACCGGAGAGTGTTCGAAGTCCAAGCCCGGATGCTTGGGGGATATCCCCGAATACACCCCCTTCATGACGAGGTAGCAGATGGCGAGAGGACGAAACCGCTATTTGGTGGCTTATGACATTCGGGAGCCTAAACGTCTCCGGAGGGTGCACAAGACGATGCAGGCCTACGGATGGGCTATGCAGTACAGTGTTTTCATCTGCGATATGGATTACATGGAACTCATGGACCTACAAACCGATCTCGGCTCAATCATCAACCACCGCATGGACTCAATCGCCATCATCGACCTCGGTCACCCTGAAGACCGAGGTCGAAAGTGCTTTTCTTTCATGGGCATATCCAATCCCCTACCCACCAGCGGACCTGTGATCCTGTGATGCGAGAGATGAAGTGCCCTCACCGTCACCGGGAACCGCTCGACAGCCTGATAGATTTAGCTTTTCTGCACCTTGACAACTTAATAAAAGCCGCCCATCAACAGCCGCCAAACCAACCGCTCGAAACAGTGCCGCGAACCCCCAGGTCAACGCCACAATAAAACACGAGCCCTCCGAGGGCTGATCTCAGCCCTCCTCCATTGCGGCTCTCCGATAACGTGCTAGAGAATGCACCTGTCTACACTCCGAGGGCTGATCTCAGCCCTCCTCCATTGCGGCCACCAGGCCCGATCCCGCCGATGGCCCGTGACATCTCTCCGAGGGCTGATCTCAGCCCTCCTCCATTGCGGCCCGGTGTTCCCGGAACCATGTGATCAGCCATCGGTGCTCCGAGGGCTGATCTCAGCCCTCCTCCATTGCGGCAAACCCTCCACCGGGGAAATCTTCTATTACCGCCCCTCCGAGGGCTGATCTCAGCCCTCCTCCATTGCGGCTCAGCTCTGGCCCAGTCGTAGAAGTCAGTCAGCAGCCTCCGAGGGCTGATCTCAGCCCTCCTCCATTGCGGCCAGAGCCTGATAGGCCTCCCGGTCATGGTCGGCCTCTCCGAGGGCTGATCTCAGCCCTCCTCCATTGCGGCAGGAAGTCTGCTATGTGGACCATCTTGGTCTCCATACTCCGAGGGCTGATCTCAGCCCTCCTCCATTGCGGCATCGATTCGTAGACCATGAACCCCTGCACCTCGGTGCTCCGAGGGCTGATCTCAGCCCTCCTCCATTGCGGCTGGGCTAACGCTCGCAAATGGACGGATTTCCCCGACTCCGAGGGCTGATCTCAGCCCTCCTCCATTGCGGCGGTCAGGCCCTGTTGGGCAACGACGCCAACCAGATACCTCCGAGGGCTGATCTCAGCCCTCCTCCATTGCGGCGCTGATGGGGTCGAGGTCACCGCTACCCCGAATCACTCCGAGGGCTGATCTCAGCCCTCCTCCATTGCGGCGGGTTTGATGATGCTGGGCAGCCCTTCGACCAAGCCCTCCGAGGGCTGATCTCAGCCCTCCTCCATTGCGGCGATTTTGGGTTGGGCTGCCGGTGCGAAGGTGGTCGGCTCCGAGGGCTGATCTCAGCCCTCCTCCATTGCGGCATTTGCCGGTCACAAGGTCAACGTACGTACCCGAACTCCGAGGGCTGATCTCAGCCCTCCTCCATTGCGGCTTTCAGGTGAGGGCTGTCAATGCTGAGGGGAATGGGGCTCCGAGGGCTGATCTCAGCCCTCCTCCATTGCGGCCATTTGGGAGATGGATGTTGAAGCTCACGTCGAGTTCTCCGAGGGCTGATCTCAGCCCTCCTCCATTGCGGCTGCCTCGTCGATGACCACAGGGAGGCTGCTGTTGGCTCCGAGGGCTGATCTCAGCCCTCCTCCATTGCGGCTTTTACCTCCCGGTGATGGCAGACCGTCCAAGCCGGCTCCGAGGGCTGATCTCAGCCCTCCTCCATTGCGGCCTGCCCGGCGCATTCGGGAGCAACCCGAGCCGGGAGGCTCCGAGGGCTGATCTCAGCCCTCCTCCATTGCGGCGTGGCGGCCTCCGTAGTTGGCGGCCTCCGTCAGCCGCTCCGAGGGCTGATCTCAGCCCTCCTCCATTGCGGCCGCATGAGGTGTGGGCCGGGTTGGATGGTGGCTCGCTCCGAGGGCTGATCTCAGCCCTCCTCCATTGCGGCATACCAGTGACTGTTACGGGTCGGAGGTGGCTTCACCCTCCGAGGGCTGATCTCAGCCCTCCTCCATTGCGGCCAGGTGTCTTTGAACGCCGCCCCGGCTGCCACGCTCCTCCGAGGGCTGATCTCAGCCCTCCTCCATTGCGGCCTGCCGACTCCGGTTGTGGACGGCACGAACCGTCACCTCCGAGGGCTGATCTCAGCCCTCCTCCATTGCGGCGGCCCTGCGCAGTTGCACCTCTCGGGCGCGGTCGACTCCGAGGGCTGATCTCAGCCCTCCTCCATTGCGGCGTAGTCGCCCTCGACCACCTCACCGTTGTCTGGGATCTCCGAGGGCTGATCTCAGCCCTCCTCCATTGCGGCAACGCCGGCGCAACCCGCCAAAAAACCGTCGAAAATCTCCGAGGGCTGATCTCAGCCCTCCTCCATTGCGGCGGTTTGGTCGGCGCTGGCGGTGCTGGCGGCGCTGGCGCTCCGAGGGCTGATCTCAGCCCTCCTCCATTGCGGCGAGGCTCGGGTGACCCACGAGGATGGGATGCGGGGCACTCCGAGGGCTGATCTCAGCCCTCCTCCATTGCGGCATAGGTTCTCGGGTCGATCACCTGCCGAGCGGGCCCCTCCGAGGGCTGATCTCAGCCCTCCTCCATTGCGGCGGGAGTGCCTTGCAGACTGCCCCGGTCACCGTCTTCTCCGAGGGCTGATCTCAGCCCTCCTCCATTGCGGCGCGTTTCGGTGGTGGGAGCGTGAAACCGATCTCTACTCCGAGGGCTGATCTCAGCCCTCCTCCATTGCGGCCAGAAGGGCGAGTGGGAGTTAGACCCGACTTTGGGAACTCCGAGGGCTGATCTCAGCCCTCCTCCATTGCGGCTGTACTCTTCCTCCCGCGCTAAACGAGCGGAGGATTCTCCGAGGGCTGATCTCAGCCCTCCTCCATTGCGGCAGTGGTACGCGAGGCGGGCTTGGGATCGGCTGCTAGCTCCGAGGGCTGATCTCAGCCCTCCTCCATTGCGGCCTCGTCCGGGACATCTACCGGCACCTGCACCCCCGACTCCGAGGGCTGATCTCAGCCCTCCTCCATTGCGGCTGGGGTGCCCGCACCCATCCAAGTGGCGGCATCTGTCCTCCGAGGGCTGATCTCAGCCCTCCTCCATTGCGGCGACCAGCAGGCGCTCAAACGGGTACTGCGAGATGGCTCCGAGGGCTGATCTCAGCCCTCCTCCATTGCGGCTGAGGGGTCTTCGTAATTGAGGTCAGGGTCTCGTTGCTCCGAGGGCTGATCTCAGCCCTCCTCCATTGCGGCGACTCAGGCGGCGGGGGCGGTATAGATTCAATCGGCTCCGAGGGCTGATCTCAGCCCTCCTCCATTGCGGCGTGCGCAGGTCAGCATCCACCTCGTCCAACAACCGCCCTCCGAGGGCTGATCTCAGCCCTCCTCCATTGCGGCATGTCCGGCTGTGCTTACCGGCTGGCACGGGAGGCCTCCGAGGGCTGATCTCAGCCCTCCTCCATTGCGGCAAGACAGGCAGGCGTGTAGGCGGCGCATGGCTTCAAGCTCCGAGGGCTGATCTCAGCCCTCCTCCATTGCGGCGCGTGGGCTTTGTCTGCGGCGACCAGCGCCTCCTTACTCCGAGGGCTGATCTCAGCCCTCCTCCATTGCGGCGAATCGACCAGGAGCGTGCCATAGAACGCTGCTCTCTGCTCCGAGGGCTGATCTCAGCCCTCCTCCATTGCGGCCTGCCCGGCGCATTCGGGAGCAACCCGAGCCGGGAGGATCTCCGAGGGCTGATCTCAGCCCTCCTCCATTGCGGCACGAGGGCGGCGGGCTGGTCTCAGCATCCCCCACGACTCCGAGGGCTGATCTCAGCCCTCCTCCATTGCGGCCGGCTGTTGAAAGGTGATGATCGGGTACATCCGACCCTCCGAGGGCTGATCTCAGCCCTCCTCCATTGCGGCATCTTCAACACTGAAGATCCTATCACCCGAGGGGTACTCCGAGGGCTGATCTCAGCCCTCCTCCATTGCGGCGCCATTTCGGCATCGTGGGACAGCAGGGCGCGGTACTCCGAGGGCTGATCTCAGCCCTCCTCCATTGCGGCTGGGCGTCGATGTGCGGGTTAGGGTCTGGTGGCAGCTCCGAGGGCTGATCTCAGCCCTCCTCCATTGCGGCGCATGGCGTCGATGCCGGGCCGCCGCAAGCCTTCGACTCCGAGGGCTGATCTCAGCCCTCCTCCATTGCGGCATTGGGGTGTTCGGGTTTTGTGTGCCGGGGGTGTGCCTCCGAGGGCTGATCTCAGCCCTCCTCCATTGCGGCGAGAGGCTTGCAGCGCTGATCGGTCAGCTTAGGACGCTCCGAGGGCTGATCTCAGCCCTCCTCCATTGCGGCGAGGGCGTATGCGGGGCGGTTGGTGGCGGTGGTTTGCTCCGAGGGCTGATCTCAGCCCTCCTCCATTGCGGCACCTGGTTGGCTCGGTCGTCGGGGTGGGTGTGTGTCTCCGAGGGCTGATCTCAGCCCTCCTCCATTGCGGCGACCTGCCGGTCGGCCCCTACCGCGATGCCCGGTCGCTCCGAGGGCTGATCTCAGCCCTCCTCCATTGCGGCGAGCGGCGACGCTGAGGTCTTGCCCGAATATCTCCCGCTCCGAGGGCTGATCTCAGCCCTCCTCCATTGCGGCGACGCCTTCTATCGCCTCAACCGCCCGCCCGTCTGCTCCGAGGGCTGATCTCAGCCCTCCTCCATTGCGGCAGCGGCGCGCACCTCAGCAGCACGGGCCGCACGCCGCTCCGAGGGCTGATCTCAGCCCTCCTCCATTGCGGCCAGAAGGGCGAGTGGGAGTTAGACCCGACTTTGGGAACTCCGAGGGCTGATCTCAGCCCTCCTCCATTGCGGCCCGCAGACCGTGCACCTGTACTCGCCCGCCTCTTTGCTCCGAGGGCTGATCTCAGCCCTCCTCCATTGCGGCGGGGGTCGAGCCGCAGCCCTACCTCGTCAAAGGCGTCTCCGAGGGCTGATCTCAGCCCTCCTCCATTGCGGCGGACAGCCCATGCTTCACCGCAGCCGACGTCAACGCCCTCCGAGGGCTGATCTCAGCCCTCCTCCATTGCGGCCTCGGAGTGGGTGTGGGACTTCGGCAGCACGATCTTCCTCCGAGGGCTGATCTCAGCCCTCCTCCATTGCGGCGGGCGGCGGCTTCGGGTGTTTGTCGCTGACTGTGGGCTCCGAGGGCTGATCTCAGCCCTCCTCCATTGCGGCTTCGATGGCGTTGAGGGCGGTGGGGTGGTCGACCAACTCCGAGGGCTGATCTCAGCCCTCCTCCATTGCGGCAGTGAGTCAAATCTGCTCTCGGGCCTTCTGGTGGGCTCCGAGGGCTGATCTCAGCCCTCCTCCATTGCGGCGAGCCCATCTGCTCAAGGTCACCGCCCGGCTCTGACCTCCGAGGGCTGATCTCAGCCCTCCTCCATTGCGGCGTGGGCGGCTGCGCGGCGAGTGATAGAGCGACACGGGCTCCGAGGGCTGATCTCAGCCCTCCTCCATTGCGGCCGGTCGTTGCCGAGTGAGGTGAAGGTGCGGAGGCGTCTCCGAGGGCTGATCTCAGCCCTCCTCCATTGCGGCCCAATCAGCGGCGACCAGAGGAGGGGTGCATCTGCTTCTCCGAGGGCTGATCTCAGCCCTCCTCCATTGCGGCTATGAGGAATGAGACACAAGCCACCACCGCCATCGACTCCGAGGGCTGATCTCAGCCCTCCTCCATTGCGGCGTTTTGCCTGGTCAGGGGCTATGTGGGGGGTGTATGCTCCGAGGGCTGATCTCAGCCCTCCTCCATTGCGGCTGGAGATGGCCAAGAGGTGGGGGTATAAACCGGGACTCCGAGGGCTGATCTCAGCCCTCCTCCATTGCGGCCTCCAGGTGGCCACCCTGAACGGTGGATCATCCGGGCTCCGAGGGCTGATCTCAGCCCTCCTCCATTGCGGCATACGCCCCAGAACGCGGCCGCTGGTCATCACGGTCCTCCGAGGGCTGATCTCAGCCCTCCTCCATTGCGGCAATACGGTGCGCTCGGGATGTTTGCCGGTACCGCGCCTCCGAGGGCTGATCTCAGCCCTCCTCCATTGCGGCGATGGTTGGGTGGTCAGCCAGCAACATCCCACAGCGCTCCGAGGGCTGATCTCAGCCCTCCTCCATTGCGGCCGATTTTGTGTGTGTGGGTGGGGGGTTTGAGGGTCGCTCCGAGGGCTGATCTCAGCCCTCCTCCATTGCGGCATGTCATGACATGGGGGGAAATGTCGGAGGATGACTCCGAGGGCTGATCTCAGCCCTCCTCCATTGCGGCGGCTGGATGCCGCCGTTACGGACGCCCATCTGCATCTCCGAGGGCTGATCTCAGCCCTCCTCCATTGCGGCCGGGGGCAGGCAGCCGCGCTTGCGGACCAATGGAACTCCGAGGGCTGATCTCAGCCCTCCTCCATTGCGGCGATCGGATCATCCGAGTGGCGGTCGCCGATCTGCTACTCCGAGGGCTGATCTCAGCCCTCCTCCATTGCGGCTGGCACTGGTTGTTGGTCATGCTCATGAGGCAACCTCCTCCGAGGGCTGATCTCAGCCCTCCTCCATTGCGGCCAGTCACCGGGCGGCCCCGCTTGTCAGCGTAAGTGCCTCCGAGGGCTGATCTCAGCCCTCCTCCATTGCGGCGAGCCGGTGATCGTCAACGCCTTGCCCCTGCTCGACGCTCCGAGGGCTGATCTCAGCCCTCCTCCATTGCGGCGGCGTAGGCAAGGGCTTGAGCGAGGGCTTTGCGGTCCTCCGAGGGCTGATCTCAGCCCTCCTCCATTGCGGCGTTCCGGGCCGCGGTGGCATCGACATCGAAGGAGTACTCCGAGGGCTGATCTCAGCCCTCCTCCATTGCGGCCCGAAGAGAGGTGGTTGAGGTGCTGGTCTACCTCAACTCCGAGGGCTGATCTCAGCCCTCCTCCATTGCGGCCGGAAAAGCCTCGCAGAGCATGTTTGGGAGTGGGCTCCTCCGAGGGCTGATCTCAGCCCTCCTCCATTGCGGCAGGTCGGGGTTGGTTGGTGGCCAAGGCGGAGGCTCCTCCGAGGGCTGATCTCAGCCCTCCTCCATTGCGGCCCAATCAGCGGCGACCAGAGGAGGGGTGCATCTGCTTCTCCGAGGGCTGATCTCAGCCCTCCTCCATTGCGGCGAAGTTGGGAGCACGCATCATATCCGGAAGGGATACCTCCGAGGGCTGATCTCAGCCCTCCTCCATTGCGGCCCATTCTCGTGTGGTTGGTGAAGGATCAGCGGTCAACTCCGAGGGCTGATCTCAGCCCTCCTCCATTGCGGCGGAGGCGTCGGGGTTCGGCGGGGATCTTAGTTCGTCTCCGAGGGCTGATCTCAGCCCTCCTCCATTGCGGCTGCCTGGGCGGTGATGATCTTCGCCCAGGTGTTACCTGCTCCGAGGGCTGATCTCAGCCCTCCTCCATTGCGGCGTTCCTCCACGTTCGTATGAGACGGGGGGAAGCGTACTCCGAGGGCTGATCTCAGCCCTCCTCCATTGCGGCGCGATGAGGGAGCGTGCCTCTTTGAGGGCTCGCTCGCTCCGAGGGCTGATCTCAGCCCTCCTCCATTGCGGCTGATAAGTGCGATAAGACTAGCCGCTTTTTGGTGGCTCCGAGGGCTGATCTCAGCCCTCCTCCATTGCGGCGGCTGGCAATATGTGATGATCCTAAGTCACCTAATCTCCGAGGGCTGATCTCAGCCCTCCTCCATTGCGGCTAATGTTCAAGGGGGTGGGCGCTGGTGCAAGGGGCGCTCCGAGGGCTGATCTCAGCCCTCCTCCATTGCGGCGGATAGGGCTTCTTCTACTAGGCGGGTGAACGTCGCTCCGAGGGCTGATCTCAGCCCTCCTCCATTGCGGCTCGACCTGGGAATGGGAAACCGCTAACAAGTCCTTCGACTCCGAGGGCTGATCTCAGCCCTCCTCCATTGCGGCTGGAGCTTGCCTTCCACTATCAACATGGCGCGGAGCTCCGAGGGCTGATCTCAGCCCTCCTCCATTGCGGCGAGCCTCCGCCTTGGCCACCAACCAACCCCGACCTCTCCGAGGGCTGATCTCAGCCCTCCTCCATTGCGGCGTCCGCGATTCGCTTTGCCATGTCCCAACGGGTTTCTCCGAGGGCTGATCTCAGCCCTCCTCCATTGCGGCTGGAATGGCGCGCTACTAAACTACGCGACAAAGTACCTCCGAGGGCTGATCTCAGCCCTCCTCCATTGCGGCAAGATCGTTGGGAACAACCCCCAGGTCGCCTTGATCCTCCGAGGGCTGATCTCAGCCCTCCTCCATTGCGGCACTGTCTTAGGCGGCGACTCGGCGGGAGTCAGAGGCTCCGAGGGCTGATCTCAGCCCTCCTCCATTGCGGCATGACCAACTCAGAATGGTTCTGGCTCAGCCCAGACTCCGAGGGCTGATCTCAGCCCTCCTCCATTGCGGCTGCTGTGACAGGTGCTGGGCCAACCGTCGATGCGACCTCCGAGGGCTGATCTCAGCCCTCCTCCATTGCGGCGGGTGCCTGGTGTGCCGGGGGAGCCGCAGGGGACGCTCCGAGGGCTGATCTCAGCCCTCCTCCATTGCGGCACGGTCCCCTCCGTTCGGGCAAATCGATGTCTGGCCTCCGAGGGCTGATCTCAGCCCTCCTCCATTGCGGCTTGTAGCTTGGCGCGGGTGCGGTTGTCGGCGGTTTCCTCCGAGGGCTGATCTCAGCCCTCCTCCATTGCGGCAAGGGCGGAGTCGCCGACACCATCACCATCCACCAACTCCGAGGGCTGATCTCAGCCCTCCTCCATTGCGGCCAGATGATTCTGCCCTCACAGTCACCCTGAGTCAACCTCCGAGGGCTGATCTCAGCCCTCCTCCATTGCGGCTTGTCTGGGATGCTGCCAACAGGCCAGGGGCCGACCTCCGAGGGCTGATCTCAGCCCTCCTCCATTGCGGCCCCAAATACTGCGCATCGGTCCAACGCAAATACAGCCTCCGAGGGCTGATCTCAGCCCTCCTCCATTGCGGCCCGCTCGGTTGTTGAGTATTTCGCCCGTGTCACCTGCTCCGAGGGCTGATCTCAGCCCTCCTCCATTGCGGCCCGTGAATGCTACGAGGCTGGCCATGTCAGCCTTCTCTCCGAGGGCTGATCTCAGCCCTCCTCCATTGCGGCCGGTCGTGGCACTGGCACCGGCGAGATGATGTTCCCAGCTCCGAGGGCTGATCTCAGCCCTCCTCCATTGCGGCGTGTAGCGATGGATCATTATGTTCGCGGGGCCCTTGCCTCCGAGGGCTGATCTCAGCCCTCCTCCATTGCGGCGTTTGAAGCGGTTGGGGATTTCCCTGGAAGACAAGCTCCGAGGGCTGATCTCAGCCCTCCTCCATTGCGGCCTTCGCGGCGGGTTTGACCCGCTTCGAAAACGCTGCTCCGAGGGCTGATCTCAGCCCTCCTCCATTGCGGCGAACTGTTCGAGGGCTCCACTGTGCCAGCGGCGGCGCTCCGAGGGCTGATCTCAGCCCTCCTCCATTGCGGCCCCACCGGCCGCCCACAACTCCCACTGCTCCTCCAAACTCCGAGGGCTGATCTCAGCCCTCCTCCATTGCGGCCGGCGTGTCGAAGCACGCCTCGACGCGTTGGAAAGAACTCCGAGGGCTGATCTCAGCCCTCCTCCATTGCGGCGGTGGTGGGGGAAGATTACCCCCGGAAATGCCGACATCTCCGAGGGCTGATCTCAGCCCTCCTCCATTGCGGCGTCTGTGGTGCCGATCTCGCCCATGTCGGGAGCGCCCTCCGAGGGCTGATCTCAGCCCTCCTCCATTGCGGCCCGCTCGGCTGCTGCCAGTGCCTCCAAAGCTGTTTTCGACTCCGAGGGCTGATCTCAGCCCTCCTCCATTGCGGCGAGCGCATCGCGTTGAATGCCCTGCTGAAGAACCCCTCCGAGGGCTGATCTCAGCCCTCCTCCATTGCGGCTGCTCCCAGCGGCTGTTCCAGGTGATCCCTCCGCAGCTCCGAGGGCTGATCTCAGCCCTCCTCCATTGCGGCCACCGGTCATTGCGGCGGGTGTCACGGTGGATGAACTCCGAGGGCTGATCTCAGCCCTCCTCCATTGCGGCTTGGAATAGCTGGCCGCGGTGCTCACCATGACCGACTGCTCCGAGGGCTGATCTCAGCCCTCCTCCATTGCGGCCCATCCGACGGCCTGTTCTGGTGGGAGCCATTGGCTCCGAGGGCTGATCTCAGCCCTCCTCCATTGCGGCGAACTATCGCGACTTCGAAGCCGCTGAACGGGCCGCCTCCGAGGGCTGATCTCAGCCCTCCTCCATTGCGGCCTGTGTGGTGGGTGGGCTTGCCAGACGAATCGGGGTGCTCCGAGGGCTGATCTCAGCCCTCCTCCATTGCGGCCGGTTTCCCGCCGGGGTTCCAAGCGGCCACGCCGTCCACTCCGAGGGCTGATCTCAGCCCTCCTCCATTGCGGCCTTGTTTGTTTTGTGGGGTGTTCGTTTTAGTTGTCCTCCGAGGGCTGATCTCAGCCCTCCTCCATTGCGGCCACGGCATCAGACGGGCATGCCACCTTCGAAACAGCTCCGAGGGCTGATCTCAGCCCTCCTCCATTGCGGCGGGCTGGTTACCACCGTGGTTACCAGGGCCACAAACCTCCGAGGGCTGATCTCAGCCCTCCTCCATTGCGGCTCGTGGTGGCCCTCGGGTTCCTGGCGGGGATCATCGCTCCGAGGGCTGATCTCAGCCCTCCTCCATTGCGGCAGGTTGGTCTGGGGCAGTCGGCACCGTCTGCCACCCCTCCGAGGGCTGATCTCAGCCCTCCTCCATTGCGGCTTCGAAACCGTAGTTGACATGAACGATGTGCGCCGCTCCGAGGGCTGATCTCAGCCCTCCTCCATTGCGGCCAGGTCGACGCCGTGGACCATCCCGTGACGTTGGTGCTCCGAGGGCTGATCTCAGCCCTCCTCCATTGCGGCCTCTGTTTGGACGAGCAGCGCATCATATTTCCACAGCTCCGAGGGCTGATCTCAGCCCTCCTCCATTGCGGCGGTGGTGAACAGGTGCGTGGCTTCCGACCATGCTTCCTCCGAGGGCTGATCTCAGCCCTCCTCCATTGCGGCAGCACGTCATGCGCGGGCTCGACGAGCTGGCCACCCGCTCCGAGGGCTGATCTCAGCCCTCCTCCATTGCGGCGATGCGTACAGCGACTGCGCCGCTTCGGTGCCCGATCTCCGAGGGCTGATCTCAGCCCTCCTCCATTGCGGCACGGACGGACAGGGCATGTGTGGCGCCGTGGTCGATCTCCGAGGGCTGATCTCAGCCCTCCTCCATTGCGGCGGTCCACGAGCACAGTTGGTGGGTGGCCATCCCCGCTCTCCGAAGGCTAATCTCAGCCCTCCTCCATTGCGGCGTCCCACACGATGCACGACATGGACGAAAGGCCCAACTCCGAGGGCTGATCTCAGCCCTCCTCCATTGCGGCGGTCCACGAGCACAGTTGGTGGGTGGCCATCCCCGCTCTCCGAAGGCTAATCTCAGCCCTCTTCCATTGCCCCCCTTCGATCACCATCAAGGGAGGCGAGACCTCCGGTAGCGCCACCTTCAAGGCCCTGACGGACAGCCAGCGAACCGACCGAAACCGTCATCGTCGAAGTGTGGCGCGGCGCCGAGTTCGTCGGAACGATCACCATCACCATTAGGAGCAGGGGCAGCGGTGGAGGGGAGGGTGGGGGTGGTTTTGATGATGGTGGTGGTGATGAACTGCCGCCCGAAGCGTCTGAACTGTTCACCGACATCGCGGCGGGCGCCTGGTACGAACCAGCAGTGTCATGGATGATCCTCCACGACATCACCTCAGGATGCGCCACCATCCTGTTCTGTCCCGACGCCAACAATTCGTCACCTTCCTATGGAGAGCAGCCGGCCGACTCACCGCCCCATACCTGGGATCGGCAGCATTCACCGACTTCGCAGTCGTCCCCGGATGCGGACCAGGCTGTTCTGCCCAACCCGGGACGCCACCCGAGCCGAAGCCGCAGTCTTCATCAACGGAGTAGCAATCCGACCCCACATCTGGGGCCAAGGAAACAGCAGCTTCATCCCCCAACCCAACTAAAACAGGCAGGAGCATCCCGGTTCCTCCCTATCAGCCGGATAGGAGGCGTCCAGGGTCCTCGGTAAGGGGGTTAACCACCAGCAGTCCTTCGAAATCCTGACCATCTTGAAGATCCTCGGTGAGCAGGTACGTACACCCCACCCGTTGGGCAGCCGCAACTATTAGCGCGTCCCAGAAATGCAAGCCGAATCGGCCTTCCACCGTCCAAGCGCTATCGATCAAAGCGGCCTTCACAGGCACGGGGTTCCAGTTCATCAGGTCTCTGATATCCGCTCGCGCCTCGTCTCGGGGCATCCCTGGATCGAGTTTACGGGTGACCGTAATGTAGTACTCGTTGAGAACCTGCACACTCAGGCGGCCTTGTCCTGTCTCCCAGAGGTGATCAATCCATTTACGGGCTAAAGGCTGCTTCATCGGCTCGCTTGCGTCCCGAGCGTAGACCAGTAGGTTGGTATCAACGAAGAAAGTCACCTGGAATGGATCTCATCTCTGGTGGGATACGGACTGCCAGCCGACTTGAGCAAGACAGCTGAACGCTTGGTGTACGACCGCCAGGACCGCTCATAGGCTGTAATGCTTTCCATTTGCTCACGCAACATGCT
Source organism: bacterium OM1 bin76 (assembly GCA_002238785.1). Taxonomy (GTDB): domain Bacteria; phylum Actinomycetota; class Acidimicrobiia; order Spongiisociales; family ZC4RG35; genus Bin76. The sequence continues at coordinate 56,976 of MPNA01000008.1, forward strand.
CCCGACAAACCGAGAAACACTGGTGTCGCGTTTGGCCGCCTCAATACGGGCCCATTTCGCGGTCTCTTCATCCAGAGTGATAGTTACATTCCTCAATGGATCGCCCTCGCTATGCCCACGAAACCAGTGTACCACGAACTTCGTGACACGTCCCCAGGTTCAATTAGGCCATCAAGTGATTGAGGAACACTACTCCTGCTACCGTAACAACACCCAGGTAGGAGAGGCCGGTGGCGGCCATCACACCGGAATAACCCGTTTCACCCAGGGCGAACCACGTTGCCGCCACCAACGCGGCGCTCACCAGTGCGAGCGCGGCAAGGGCCCATCCCAGGACGCCGCCGTCGTAGGGCGCGGCCCCGTTCAGCCATCCTGCCGCCAGGCTCAGGACCAGGCCGGCGCCGGCCAGCAGGTCGAGGCGACGCACCGCCCAACGAGGAAGGGTGGGATCGACCAGGAACCAGTGGCCCAAAAGCATGGTGGAGGTGATCCCGCCCAACGCCGCTCCGGCGGCCACAGCCGCAATCCAGCCAGCGCTCATCGCCGAAGAGATCAGCGCCAGGACGGCCCCCGGGAGCACCAGTGAGGAATACCCGCTCCGTCCCGACCTCAACACGGCGACAACCAGCAGGAGCAGGCCCGCCGCTGCCCACCAGGAGTGAACAGCCGGATAGATCATCAGAAGCGCCGCAACCGAGCCTCCCAGCATCTGGTAGCCCCGCTTGGCCACATTCCACCGGACAGCCACGGGCAGGGTGAGAGCCAGACCACCGGCCCACGCGGCCATGAAGGCGGCCGGACCGAAAGTTGCGCCGGTGGGGATCACCGATCGCTAATCGGAGAGGTGGGACAACACCCGCTCGGCAACGGTCCGGGGGTCGAAGCCGAACTGTTGGGCCAGCACCTGGTGGGGGGCCGACGCCCCGAAACGGTCGATTCCGATCGCCAGTCCATCGGATCCCACCATCTTTTCCCAACCGAAAGTCGCGCCTGCCTCAATCGACACCCTGGGGATGCCTCTCCCCAGCACCTCTTGCCGATAATCGGGGTCCTGCTGCTCGAACGCCTCCCAACAGGGAAGGCTGACCACCCTCGCTGAGACTCCGTGTGATTCCAGAAGGTCCGAAGCTCCCAGCGCCACCGACACCTCGGACCCGGTGGCCATGATCACCACATCGTCCCCGGAACGCACTACATAGCCTCCCCGGGCGGCCAAGCCCTCAGTGCCGGACCTGTCCAGCACCGGAAGCCCCTGGCGGCTGAATACCAACACCGTCGGGCCCTCGGTGCGGTTGAGGGCCATCTCCCATGCCTCCACCGACTCGGTGGCGTCGGCCGGCCGGATCACCCAGAGCCCGGGCATGGCTCGCAGGCTGGCAAGATGCTCGACCGGCTGATGGGTGGGACCGTCCTCTCCCAGCATTATCGAGTCATGGGTCATCACCCATATACAGGGGAGTTCCATCAAAGCGGACAGCCGGATGGAGGGACGCATGTAATCGGTGAAGACAAAGAAGGTGGACCCGTAAGGCCGAAGGCCTCCGTGGAGGGCCATGCCGTTGACAATGCCCCCCATCCCGTGCTCCCTGACGCCAAAGTGGATGTTCCGACCCAGGCGATTGGAGCGGGAGAACCCCTCATCGCCCGGAAGCACTGTCTTGGTGGACTCCGCCAGATCGGCCGCTCCCCCGATCAGACCGGGAACCTTCCGACCGATCTGGCCGAAGAGCTTTCCCGACACATTCCTGGTTGCCACGCTGGCGCCGGGCTCGAACCCCGGAGAATCCAGCCTCACCGGCCGGCGAGTGTGAAGGGTGTGCCAGTCGGCAGTGCGATCCCGGCTCTCCCACTCCCGACGGGCCGCCCTACCCCGCTCCATGGCCTCCGACATGAACCTGTAAACCTCGGACGGCGCCCAAAAATCCTCCTCCGCTGGGATCCCGATGTTCTCCTTGGCCAGTTTCACCTCTTCCGCACCCAGTGGCGCTCCATGCGCTCCAGGAGTGTCCACCTTGTTGGGAGAACCCGCCCCGATGTGGGTGCGGCAGATAATCAGAGACGGTTGTTCCTGGTTATCCAACGCCTGCAGGGTCGCCCCCGCCACCGCCTCCCGGTCGTGCCCGTCCACCGCGACGGTGTGCCATCCCAAGGCCCGGAATCTTGTGTCGACATCCTCGGAAAAGGTGATGTCGGTGGTTCCGTCGATCGAGATGCGGTTGTCGTCGTAGTAGTAGATCAGCCGCCCCAGACCGAGATGACCCGCCAGCGAGGCGGCTTCGGCAGCCACCCCCTCCATCAGGTCGCCGTCGGAGACGAACCCGTAGGTGTGATGATCCACCTGATCGGCGCCCAGTCGAGCGCGCAGATGCTCCTCGGCCACTGCCATCCCCACGCCGTTGGCGAAGCCCTGACCGAGAGGCCCGGTGGTGGTCTCAATGCCCAACTCCAGCTCTCGCTCCGGATGACCGGCGGTGGGATAGCCCCACTGCCGGAAGTTCTTCAAGTCCTCCATTGTGATCGGAAAGCCGCACAGGTGCAGCATGGCATAGAGCAACATCGAACCGTGACCGTTGGAAAGCACGAACCGGTCGCGGTTCGGCCAGGTCGGATTATCAGGGTCTACCTTGATGAAACGCGACCACAGCGTCACCGCTATATCCGCCATTCCCATCGGCATGCCCGGGTGCCCGGAGTTGGCTCGCTGGACCGCGTCCATGGCCAAGCCTTTGACAACGGCTACTGCTAAAAATTCATTCCTCATCAGGAAACATACGGTACCAAGATGTTTCCGTGACTCTGCCATCGGCCGCAATGCCCTGAGTACGCTGCCAATACTTGGTATGCGCCACCGTATCGTCATCGAACACACCCGTCACCTCAATCCCCAAAGCCCTCTGCCACCTCTCCACTCGCACCCCCGTGCTTTCCAATTCCAACACCTCCAATGACGGGCGTTGAGAGCCTCCGTTGCCGCTTGTGGAACCGGACTGTCGGTCATCACCCTGCGGCACTTCCTCTTCTGGGAACATGCGACTCCAAGACGTCTCTGTGACTCTGCCATCGGCGGCAATCCCCTGAGTACGCTGCCAATACTTGGTATGCGCCACCGTATCGTCATCGAACACACCCGTCACCTCGATCCCCAAAGCCCTCTGCCACTTCTCCACCATCGCCCCGGTGATCCCCAGTTGCAGCAGCACTGCTGACGACCTTGCAGCGGAGGAACCCCGGTTTGTTCCCGTGAACATCTGGTGCCAGGAGTTGATGCCCACTATCCCGTCGCCGTCCAGACCATTGGCCCGCTGCCAGTTCCTGGTGGCCCGGTCGGTCTGGGGGCCGAAGTAGCCGTCTGCCGGGATGCCCAGCGCCCGCTGCCAAATGACCACGTCAGCGCCTCGCGATCCGACTCTGAGGGGGCTGCCGGGATAGGGAGGTGCCTCGGCGACCGAACTCCCACCCGGCGCCGACGGACCACTGTCCTGCACGCCCGCGCCAGAGAACATCTTCCGCCAGGAGTCCAGCCCTACGACTCCGTTGGCTGCCAGGCCTTGACGGTACTGCCAAGCCTTGGTGACTGACAATGTCGCCGGACCGAAGTATCCATCTGCCGCTATTCCCAGTGCGCGCTGCCAGACAATCACATCCGCGCCCTGCGATCCCAACTGGAGAGGACTGCCTGGGAAAGCGGGAACCCCTGTCCCGGCGCCGTCAGTCTCCGTGGACTCCGTTCCCTGCCCACCGGTATCCTCATCGTCCCCTCCGATAGGAGGGGGAGGCGTCGGTCGCTCCACCCCGGCGCCGGGGAACATGGTCTGCCAACTCTTCATGCCGACTATCCCGTCGGGCGTCAGACCATTGGCCTGCTGCCACTCCCGGGTGGCCCGGGTTGTGTCCGATCCGAAATAGCCGTCGGCAGACAGGCCCAGGGCAGATTGCCAGGTCCTTACCCACTTGCCCTGGCTACCGGTCCTCAGCAAGAAACCCGGATAGCTGGGAACGTCCGACTCGGTCTCCGGCTCGGGTGTCGGTTGTGTCTCGGGTTCCGGTTCTTCGGAGGTCTCTGTGGACGGAGGCGTGGAGAACATTTTGTTCCATGACCCCTCCCCCACGATCCCGTCGGCGATCAGGCCGTTGGCCTGCTGCCATTGGCGAGTGGCGGCAGCGGTCGCCGGGCCGAAGTCGCCATCGGCGGCAATCCCGAGCGCTTCCTGCCAGACCCGCACCGACTCGCCGCGACTTCCTTCCCGAAGTGGTTCCCCCGGATAGGGATTCTCGGCTATCACCACCTGCGGCGGGGACGCCGCCGAGGGTGGACCGGTTCCTATTTGATTAGTGGCGGTTACCGTGAAGCTGTACTCCACTCCCGCGCTGAGGCCGCCGAACGCCGCACTGGTCTGGGAAGCGTCAACCGTGACCGGACTGGCATGGGCAGGACTGACGCTCACCGTGTAGGTCTCGGGAGCGAACTGCGACGGAACAGGATCCCAACTCACCGTGGCCGCCGTCCCACCTGTTACAGCCACCCCGGTTGGCGCCGGGGGCGCGGCCCACCATGGGGCCTCATAGTCGATCTCAAAGTATCTCGACCGAAGCCGCAGCGACGATTTCAGGGTCGAGGCGGAAACCCTTTCGGTCACCCTGCTTCCCCCCCGGATCCCCACGACATTGACAAACTGGGCGCTGCCCCACGGATAGGGGACCGTGGCAACCGAAATGACGTCATCGAACTGGCCGTCCAAGCCATAGATGCTGAGCAATTGGGAGAGCGAGAGGCTCTTGGACCAGAATGCGTTGGGGTTGACGTTGGTGTCTATCGACCACGGATCCTCCACCGAGACCAGATAGGGCCGCCCGGCGGTACCCCAGAGCGCCGAAGAATCCTCCGTCGCCCCTCCGCTGGACGACGAATAGAACGCCTGCGCCACCGTGACTGCTTCCTGGGGATGGGTCACCACCCGGCCCGCGGTGGGACGGGCTCCAACCAACTCCCACCGGCCGCCGTTTTGTATCTCCCTGTTCCATCCGGCATACACCTGGTCGCGGGTGTCACTCACTACATGACACCAGCAAGCCGACTTCCGAGAGCTACTGAAAGATGACTCCGAACCCCGCCTCAGCATCGCATAGACAGCATACGACCGGGCCGCGATTGCCTGGGCTTCCAAAGCTGCAGCCATCCAGGAGGTGGGGACCTCGGCGATGCCCGCCACGTAGTCCTCAATGTCCATTTGCATGGAGAAGTGCATCCTGGCGCCGTTGGGGCGCACCCGCACATTGCCATGAATGAACTGCGTCATCTCACCGCCGTGGCTGAGCCCTCGCAGGCCCACCCGGTTGTCATGGGAGAGATCCTGAATGCTCAATCGGCACTGCGAGGCCGCTCCCACCAGATTGGTGGAACAGGAGCCGTCCCCGTTTGCGGTGACGACCAGTTCCTCGCCGCTGGTCATGTAGTAGGCCCCGGCACAATCCGACGGGTTGCTTCCCTGCACGAGGGCCTCCCAGGTCTCACCCCCCACCGCCCCGTCCGCCGCCAGACCCTGGGCGGACTGAAAGGAGATCACCGCGTCCCGGACGGTGTCGTTGAAGGCTCCAGGTTGCCCCTGCAAGTAACCCAAGGCAGCAAGCCTGGAAATCAGAAGGTCGGTGAAGGTGTTGTCCCGCCCCGTCGAACCGCCTGCCACCAAGAGTGGATAGGAGTTGTAGTCCCCGTCAAAGCAAACTCTTACCCGACCGGTGGTGGCCACAAAGGTGAACTCGGTGCGATTCTGCCTAATCCCCACCCAGATCGGCATCGATTCGGTGACCACCCAGGAGCCGGGGACGGCGTCGGAGAGGTTCTCAACAGATGATCCTTGATAGAAGTGCTCCAGAATCTGGGTGGAGGTGTAGCCCTGCAGCGCCATTCCCTTGGCGCCATACTGGGTGAGTCCCACCCCATGGCCGTTGCCGGCGCCTTGGATGCTTATCCGCACATCGTCGAGGTCAATGGCGGAGTCGGGAAACATGACTTTCCAGGAAGCGGGTCCCACGATGCCGTCCGCAGTCAAACCGTTCCGGATCTGCCACGAAATGGTGGCATCCCTGGTCTGCTCCCCGAAGTGGCCGTCGGCCGCAATCCCCAACGCCTCCTGCCACGCCCGCACCGCCTCTCCCCGGCTGCCCAGTCGTAGCGGCTCGCCGGGATACTCCGCACCCAGCGCAGGGATAGTCGACCCCACCAGCAACAGGAATGCGGCCAGGGAAGCCGCAAGACGCAGTCCAAAACGCTGCCGGGTGTCGTCTCGACCGTTTTCCAAGGTAAAACCCATCAATGAAGGAACAGATTCAAGGACCCCACCCGCGCCGCAACCACCAAGCTTAGACCCCTTCTGTAATTATGAAGTGAACCCTATCGGGGAGCGGCGGCCGATCGCCACCGGTGTCGTTCCGGCAGGCAGGGGGGCGACCGACTGCTTGGCGCTCTTGGCGTGATAGCTGGAACGAACCAAGGGTCCGGATTCCACATGCGGAATGCCCAAATGCTCACCAAAAGCACGGTATTCCTCGAATTCATCGGGATGCACATAGCGATGCACCGGCCGGTGCCGGGGGGTGGGTCGCAGGTATTGCCCGATTGTGACAATGTCCACCCCCACCGCTCGCAGATCGGCCAGCGCCCCCATCACTTCCGCCCGGGTCTCCCCCATCCCCACGATCAGGCCGGACTTGACCAGGCCTTCGGGGTAAAGGCGCTTCGCCCGGGCCAGCAGGGCCAGGGAACGTCCGTAATTGGCGGAAGTGCGGATCTCCCGTTGCAATCGGACGACTGTCTCCGTGTTGTGGTTGAGTACGTCCGGGTGTTCCGCCATCACTGCGGCCAGCGCCTGTTGATCCCCTTTGAAATCAGGGATGAGCACTTCGATGTCAGTGTGGGGAGACAAAGCCCGGGTCTCTCGAATGGTGGCTGCGAACACCGCCGATCCTCCATCGGCCAGATCGTCACGGTTCACCGAGGTGATCACCGCGTGGCTGAGGCCCATCCGGGAGATGGCCTCTGCTGCCCGGTAGGGCTCTTCGAGGTCAAGGCCCACCGGACGGCCGGTTGTAACGTTGCAGAATCCGCAGGCTCGAGTGCACCGATCGCCGAGGATCATCAGGGTGGCGGTACCCATCCCCCAGCATTCGTAGATGTTGGGGCATCCTGCCTCCTCGCAGACCGTGTTGAGATCCAGAGATCGCATCAGTTTCTTTAGTTCCAGGTACTCGGGGTCCATCCGGGCAGTCACCCGCAGCCACGGAGGACGCTCCGGCTCGCCCGGCAATCTTCTCGACTGCCGTGAGACAGTCGGCGCCAGGCGGTCGGGAGAAAACGTGCCCTCCCGGAGCAACCTGTCCACTTCGAACTCGGTTGCGCGGCCCTGGCCCCGGGCAAAGGCCGCCATCTGAGTCTCCGCCTCGGGATATTCGAAGACCTCGGTAAAGCGAGGAATAAAAGCTTCTACCGCCTCCTCGAGGGAAACCCGCCGACCCAGCAACTCCGTTACCGATGTGACTGGCCGGTTAGTTATCCCGCAGGGATTGATGTAGCCGAAGTAGTCCATCTGGGGATGCAGGTTCAAGGCGAAGCCGTGCATTGACACTCGCCGGGAGACTCGCACACCGATGGCCGCCACCTTGCCCCGTTCGGTCCATACCCCGGTGAGTCCTCTCTCTCGCCATGCACGCACCCCCAAGTCGGAGAGAGTCCGAATCAGAGCCTCCTCCAGGGAGCGAACGTAGTCGGTGACGCGACCGGGCCTGACTCCTATCAACGGATATCCCACCAGTTGGCCGGGACCGTGATAGGTGACGTCCCCTCCCCGATCCACCCTGAAGAACTCGGCGCCCACCTCCGAGAGACGCTCGGGGCTTATCAGCAGGTGAGACCCGTCCCCCCGCCGTCCCACTGTGTAGACGTGCGGATGCTCCAGGAGGAATAGATAATCGTCGGTGATGGATCCGCCGCTTCGACGCCCCCAGACAGCCCGTTGCAGGTCCCAGGCCTCCCCGTAAGGCACTCTGCTCAGCCATCGCACCCGGAGCATGGCGTCCGGGCGGGAATCGGTCACTTCAGCTCCTGTTCCCAGTCCCACGTCTCCAGGTTGTTTTTGATACGCTGCAGGAACAGCACTGCGGTGGAACCGTCGAAGGCCCGATGATCCCAGGAGAATCCCAAGAATCCCGTGTGGCGGATGGCCAGAGCGTCCCGGCCGTCCGGGGTGGTCACCACCACGGGCCGCTTGGCCACCGTGTCGGTGGAGAGTATGGCGACATTGGGAACATTGATGATCGGCGCCGACATGTAGGACCCGAAGGGTCCGGGATTGGTGATGGTGAATGTTGATCCGGTCATTTGATCCGGGCCCAGCCGCCGGTCGCGGGCTCCGAGGGCCAATTCCCTGATGCGCCGCGCCAGTCCCCGCAGCCGCAGGTCCTCAGCATCCTTGATGGTCACCACAACCAGGCCCTGCTGGTCCAGATCGACCGCAATGCCCAGGTGAACGCGGTCGTGAAAGACCGCGTTGCGTTCCTCCAGATAGAAGGAACTGTTCACCACCGGGTAGGCTCGCAGGGCATCTATCGTGGCCCGGCACACGAACGGCAGGTAGGTGAGCGAGTACCCATGATCTCGCTTGAAACGTTCCTTGTGGGCAGCGCGCACCTCCGCCACAGCCTCGTAGTCCACTTCCATGGTGCTCCAAACATGGGCGGCGGTTTGACGGGAGCGGATCATGTTCTCGCCGATCCGAACCCGAAGCCTGCTCAGAGATGTCTTCTCGTCGGCGGCATCCGCATCCACAGCGAATGCTGGAGCGGGGCTCGGAGGAGCGGCGGGACGCTCGATCGGAGGCGGGGGCGCTGCCACCGCAGGTTGGGGCGGTGGCGTGGGAGGTGTTGGTTTGGCGACAGCGCCCAGATAGGCTTCCACGTCCCGACGGGTGACCCTGCCCCCCTCTCCGCTGCCCTCTATCAAGCCAATGTCCACTCCGTGCTGACGAACCAACCGCCGGACCACCGGGGACATCCGCTTCGACCGTCCCTTTGCGCCAGTGGAAGCCGTGGCCGCCGGCGGCGGAACCGGAGCAACCGCTTCGGGTGGACTGTCCGCCTCCGGTGTCGGCTCGGCAGGCTGCGACATCGCCCGGGTAGCCGGGGTGTCGTCGGAGGAGGCTCCATTCAGGTCCCCCACCACACATAGATCCGTTCCCACCTCCACGGTCTCTCCCTCCTCCACCAGTATCTCCAACATCACCCCCGACACCGGCGAAGGCACCTCTGTATCCACCTTGTCGGTGGAAATCTCCAGGACTATGTCTCCTTCGGAGATGGCGTCCCCAACACCCTTGGCCCACCGGAGAATGGTTCCCTCGGTGATGGTCTCGCCCAACTGCGGCATCGGGATAGTGGTGGTCATCAGGTAATCCTTTCCATCAGTGCAGGCTGCGGCCGGTAGCTGACAACAGCGTCTCCCCCACAGCCTCCGACAGCGTGGGGTGGGCGTGAATGAATGCGGCGGCCTCGTCTGGAAGCGCTTCCCAGCCCACCGCATACATGAGTTCGTGAATCATCTCTCCGGCCTGCGGTCCGACAACCGACGCTCCCACCAAGGGTCCGTCCTTTTCCGCCACCACTTTCACCATGCCCTGGCTCTGGCCGATGATGAGAGCCCGACCCACTCCGCCAAAGGGGTGTTTGGTGATCTCCACCTCCATCCCCTGCTCCTTCGCCTCGGCCGCGGTAATACCGACCTCCGCCACCTCCGGATGGGTATAGGTGACCCGAGGGATCACCCGGTAATCAACCGGCGCCGATTCCCCGGTGGCGATGTAGGTGGCTGCCGCGATCCCCTCTGCAAATGCGGCGTGGGCCAATTGGGGTGTTCCGGCGACAATGTCGCCCACCGCAAACAAGCCGGGCTCGGCAGTCTCCATCGTCTCCAGGTCAGCCTTGACAAAGCCCCGGTCCACCTCCGCTCGAACCGTTTCCAGCCCCACGCCCTCGGTGTTGGGGCCCCTCCCCACCGCAACCAGGGCCACATCCACCTCGATGCTCTTGTTTCGAAAGGAGACCCGTACCCCGTCGGAGGTGATTTCAGCCGGCGCCACCCCCGTCTTCAAATAGAATTCCACGCCCCGTCTGGACAATTGTCTCATCAACTGGCGGGATGCATCGGTGTCTCCTCCCGGGATGAGTTGCTTCTCCAATTCGAACACGTGCACCTGTGCGCCAACATCCACCAGCAGGGAGGCGAATTCGCATCCGATCACCCCGCCCCCGATGATTGCCACCCGGTCGGGCCGCGAAGACCAGTCCACCGCATGGTCGGAAGTCACGATTCGCTCACCGTCGATCTCCCAACCGGGTATGCTGCGGGCGTGCGATCCGGTTGCCAGCACAACCGCCCGGCCGGACAGCTTTTCACCGCCCTCCACATCCACTCGACCGGCCCCGGCAATCTTCCCCCGACCCGAGAACACCTGCACTCCCCTCCTGCGGAGCAGACCCGAAAGACCGGTCACCAACTGGTTCACCACCCGGTCCTTTCGAGCCAGGGCCGCCGTCCAGTCCAACTCCGGCGGAGACGACATAACACCGAAGTCCTGTGCGTTGCGGACTGTCGTGAACACCTCCGCCACCTGCAACCATTGCTTAGCAGGGATGCACCCACGCAACAGGCAGGTCCCCCCCGGCTTCTCTTGCTCCACGAGCCCCACGGTAAGTCCGAAGTTCCGGGCGTACAGCGCCGTGGCGTAGCCTCCCGGACCCCCTCCCAGGATCAAAATGTCGAACTCGGATTCACTCATCGGACGTAGTGGGGATAGCTCATAGTGATGATTTTATCTCTCCTGGGGATATCATTCGCCGGGTGCCCACTCGGTATCTCATCATTGCATCAGCCGTCGTGGGTTTGTCCATACTGATCGCCGGAGTGATCTGGTTCCTGCGGCTCTATTGGTAAGCGGGGGCCAACGCCTCCACCGCCGCTCCGATGCCCTGGTCCCCTACCGGAACCGGGCGAATCACCAGTTCATCCAGACCCGATGAGAGGTAGGGCTTCAGAGCCTCCCGGCACTGCTGCGGATCACCAGCGATTCCCAGGTGATTGACGGCGGAGGAGACATCATCGGGATCCAGTCCTTGCTTCTCGACGTGGCGCCGGTAAGCCGGGTGTCGAAGGTACTGACCCAGGTCTTCGGCCAGCACATTCCGAGCAACCGCGGGGTCGGACGAAACCGCAACGCGGACATATGCGGCGATGTGGAAGAAGGCCGCTCCCAGGTCGAATCCACGCAGCCAGGTGGCCGTGGAACGCAGATGTGACGCCGTCGCCCAGTTGAGCAGCACGCCATCGGCCTCGTGCACGGCCAATTCCATCATGCGCGGCCCCAGGGCGCCCACGACCGTCCAGATCGGACCGGCCGCATGCAACCCGAGTCGGGCACCCTCCACCGAAAACACCTTGCCGTGGTGAGTGACCCTTCTCCCGTGGCGAAGTTCTCTTACGATCTTCAGGTAATCGGAGACCGCCTCCAGCGGGGAAGAAAGATCAAAACCGAAATGGCTACGGGCTATCAGCGGGTGTCCCGAGCCGATCCCCAGCACCATACGGCCCGGACCCGCAGCCATGGCAACGGATGCGGCGCCCATGATGGCGGCCATAGGAGAACGGATGTACACCGGCGCCACCCCGGTGCCGAGACGGATTCTGGAGGTGGCCGCTGCCCATCCGGCCAGGGTGGAGAAGGCCTCCCGGTGGATCGACTCGTTGGTCCACGCGGCATGATATCCCAGGCGCTCGGCCCGGACCACAACATCGGTGAGTTGCCGGGAGGAAAGACTGGGATCTACCAGGGAGACGCCCAGTTCCATCAGGTGAGACCGGAGACTGAGACCTCCGCCCGGCAGTTAGGGCAGATGGCGGTTTGGATCTGGCCCACGATGAAGCTGAAAGCGCATTGAGTACAGCAGATCCGGGGAGAGGGCGCCTCGGGTGGGGGCGGTGGGGGCTCGGGTTGTGGCATCCCGGGCATTCCCCCTCCGGGCCCCGCGCCATGGCCCGCAGGCCCGGGCGGCGGTGGGGGACCTCCCGGTCCGGCACCGGGACCCTTGACCTGGTTGACCGCGCCACAATTCGGACATGAGAAACGCCCAGGCCGACTGATCGTAACGTTGGAGCGACAGGCGCCGCATCTGACTCTCATTGTTCAACCCTTCTCCTCTTCAGCGAACTCCGCCAAGGGGCCGACCTTCTGACCCACTGCCCCGATGCCAAGGAGGTACTCGGCTTCCAACTCCAAGACTGCACGGATGTCATCAGAGGTTATCTCCATCCCGTGCCGCTTGGCAATCTGTTGGGATATGTAGCCGACCGAGGACTGTGAGCCACCCGCCACCGTTTCCACCGGATCCCGGCGGTTGTCCTGGGCCAATCCCTGCAGGTAATAGACCTCCCACTCGATGATGCGTTGGATACCGGCGTCACTCACCCTTTTCCTCACTTCGGACGGCAGGTGGTTCTTGATGTGGCGAAGCGCATCGGAGACAACATAGACCAATTCCTCTCCCTTCCTCCTGCGCTTGGCCTCCTGCCACAGCAGGATCGCCACCAAAGAGAGGAACAATGCTCCCAGCAGTCCCCCCAGGGCCACGGTGGTGAATCCGGACATCCCTGCTCCCGGAGGCCTAGAGACCCAGTAGGACTGCGATCTTCTCCCGGTGCAGCGATGGATCGCCGAATAGCAGTTCGGAACTCTTGGCCCGCTTGAAATACAAGTGGGCATCGTGCTCCCAGGTGAATCCGATGCCGCCATGTATCTGGATATTCTCTGCCGCAGAGGCGAAAAACGCCTCAGAGCAGTACGACTTGGCGAGGCTGGCCATCAGCGACCGCTCCTCATTGTCCTCGCTCACCGCCCAACCGGCGTAGTAGGCGGCTGAGCGGGCTGACTCGACTTGAGCCAACATGTCTGCGCATTTGTGTTTGATGGCTTGGAAGGAGCCGATGGGACGACCGAATTGCTTGCGAACCTTGGCATAGGAGACGGCCATCTCCAGACATGCCTGGGCGCCGCCCACTTGTTCGGCAGCGAGAGCCACCGCCGCCTTCTCCATCATTCGCTCCACAACCGGCCATCCGGCACCCTCGGTTCCCAGTAGGGCGCCAGCCTCTACCCTTACATCTCGCAACTCTATCTCAGCCTGCTTACGGGTCTGGTCCATGGTCTCGAGTCTGTTACGTTCCACGCCCTCTGCTTTTCCGGGAACCAGAAAGAGGGAGACACCCTGATCGGTTCGGGCGGCCACCACCAAGAGATCTGCGATGTGCCCGTCCAGCACAAAACTCTTGGACCCTTCCAGGATCCAGCCTCCCTGAGGGTGAGCCCGGGCTTCAGCAGTCACGCCCTCTTCGTCCCACCGTCCGTTCGGCTCCGTGACTGCCACCGTAGCGATCAGGCTCCCTTCCGATATGGCTCCCAGTATCTGCGGCTTCTGCCGGCCATCGCCGGCCTCCTCCACCACGGTGGCCGCCATCACAACCGTGGAGAGAAATGGAGAGCAGAACAGCGAACGTCCCTGCTCTTCCAGCAGCACGACCAACTCCAAGAAACTGAAACCGGCACCGCCCCACTCCTCGGGAATGGCCATCCCCAACCAGCCCATCTCGGCAATCGCCTCCCAGTGTCCAGGTTCGTACCCACGCTGCGAATCCATCAGAAAGCGGACCGTATCCATCGAACAGTTGCTGTCCAGCCACTGACGCGTGTAACGACGCAGTTCCTCTTGTTCCTCTGTGAAAGAAAAATTCATTGTGTCTCTCTTGTTCCAGTCGGGCCTTCCCGAAGATAACTTACCGCGTCGGAGATCGACTCGACAGCCACGATCTCCACATCCACCGGAGCAGTGGTTGCCTCAGCGTAGTTGTCCTTGGGCACCAGCACCACATCGGCGCCGGCGGCCTCTGCCGCCACCAACTTCTGGCGGATGCCTCCTATGGCGCCCACCGATCCGTCCATGCTGATGGTTCCGGTGCCAGCCACCACCCTGCCATCCGTGAGGTTTCCCTCCTCCAAGAGATCGATCACTGCCAGGGTGTAGATCATTCCCGCCGATGGGCCCCCGTAGTTGGCGGAGTCGATGTCGATCGGATAACTCGTGGAGGCGCTGATGCCAACCATCGCCCGGTCGGGGGCATCCGGGTTGGAGTGCAGGGCAAAGCTAACCGGAATCCGCTCGGAACCCCTCAAAACGATTACTTCCACCTCTTCCCCGGGACTCCGGGTCTCCAGAATCCTGCGGATATCCCCAACCGTCCTGATCGGCTGCGACTCCATCTCCACCACCAAGTCGCCGCTGGCCAGCGAATCGGAGGCCGGGGCTTCCTGGAAGACTCCCACCACCTCCACGCCTGCAGCCAAGGTTTCATCAAGTCCAAGTTCCTGGAGCGCCACCGCTACCGCAATGTCCTTGGACCGTTCCATGGCCATAAGACCCCGCTGGCGGGCCTCGTCGTCGGTCTCGCCCTGAGGCCGGAGCAACTCCCTGTCGATCAGATCGATCCGGCGATCAAAGAATGCCACAGTCGCCTCGTATAGATTGACCGGCTGCAGGCTCACGGTCAGAAGCAGCAATTCTCCCTCCGGATGGAAAACCTCGAAGCCCTCCCGCACTATCACAGCGTCCACCGCATCCCCGGTGGGACCGGCCGAGGCAGAGAAGTAGGGGAGGTTTACCAACCACCCCAGGGGAGTGAGCAGCGCCAGCACCACGGCGGTCCACAGAAATGTGAGCCATCGAGGCCGAGACCGGGGTGGGTGGGGAGGAGTGTCGGCGTCTGTCATAGGGTCTCTTCAAAGCGTATATCTGTTGCTGACGCTACAGTCCCGAACTTTTGCCACGGTAACCTGAATTCGAGATCACAAGTCAAACCCACGTCAAAACACCAACCTCGAAAGGAGCGGGTAATGGCGTTTTTCACTCCCCACCACGAAGTTCTGGCTGCCAGGGTTCGGTGGCCCACCCGTACCATGTCGTCAGCGGCGGTCTGGGTCATCCAGGTGACGGCGTTTGCCTTGCTAACCGCCATGTTCGCCCAGTTCACCATCACACTCCCCTTCACACCGGTCCCCATAACCGGTCAGACCTTCGCGGTGCTGCTCACAGGGGCGACGTTGGGCATGTGGGCCGGGGGAGCAAGCCAGTTGCTCTACCTTGTGCTGGGAACCTTCATGCCCTTCTACGCCGGAGGCGCTTCGGGAACGGAGGTCCTGTTCGGCGCCAGCGGCGGTTATCTCTTCGGGTTCGTGGTCGCAGCCGCCTTGGTGGGCAAGTTGGCCGAACGCCATCACGACCGCCGAGTCATCTCGGCAGTCACCGCTTTTTTGACCGGCAGTCTGGTCATTTACTTCTTCGGGGTGATCGGCCTGATGGCCGCCGCCAACATGGACGTCGTCACTGCCCTGGAAAAGGGTGTGGCGCCGTTCATCGTGGGAGATGTGATCAAGGCTTACGCCGCCGGTCTGCTGCTACCCGCCGCCTGGCGCCTCACCAAGCGGAACCGGTAGCCCCTGGGAAGTCAAGGGCGACCGGGTAGGCCGGTTTATCGGATCGCGCAACCCTTGACAAGACCTGGAAGCCCCCAAGACAGGTTTTCACCATGCTGAGAATGAGCGGGGGCGAGGCCCTCGTGAAGTCGCTGGTCAGAGAGGGCGTGGAGGTGGTGTTCGGGCTACCGGGCATCCAGTTGTACGGGATAGTGGCGGCGCTGCGAGATGAGCCTTCCATCCGGACCATCACAACCCGGCACGAGCAGGCCACGACCTACATGGCCGATGGCTACGCCCGCGCCACAGGAAAACCGGGAGTGGCAATAGTCGTGCCTGGAGTGGGCCTGTACAACGCTGCTGCCGGCCTGGCGACGGCATATGCCCGATGCTCACCCGTGCTGGTCATTGCGGGTCAAATCCCCCGGGATCAGATCGGTAAGGGCCTCGGGGGTGTCCATGAGATCGCAGATCAGCCCTCGGTGGTGCGTCCCGTAACCAAATGGCAACGGCGGGTGCTCACCCCCAAAGACATACCCTATGCAGTGAACGAGGCCTTCCGGCAAATGCGAACCGGGTCCCCCCGGCCTGTGATGATCGAAATCCCGCCTGACGCGGGAGTGGAGCGAGAGCAAGTCGTATTGCGCCGACCCGCTCCCCTCTCGCCAATAGTCCCTAGCCGGGAACAACTTCGGGAGGCTGCCAGGGTAATAGCAGAATCCAGTCTCCCCCTGATATACGCCGGAGGCGGTGTGGCGCGATCTGACGGAGAAGAAGCTCTTGTCAGGTTGGCGCAGGCAACGAACATCCCTGTCATCACGTCCGTTGGTGGAAAGGGGGCGATACCGGACAATCATCCTTTGTCTTACGGTTCCTGTGTCAGTCCCATGGGGGAGAGACATGAGATGAACCAACTCTATGAGGTGATGCAGGCTGCCGATGTGGTCATCGGGATCGGCACACGTTTCTCCTTGGGGAATCCCGCCGGAGAGTCATCCACCCTGATCAACATCAACATAGACGACAACGAGTTGACAAGAATCCAATCCAACACGATCCCTTTGCACGGGGACGCCCGAGTGACCATGGAAGCGCTCCTTCCCCTCTTGGAGGAAGCGGGAGCAGGAGACCGACCATCACCGGTCGAAGCGGTGGTGGCAGCCAGGCGGCTGATCGCCTATTACGACATCCAGGACCAAGAACCCCAGTACCCCATCCTGCAAGTGATTCAAAACGCCATCCCCGATGACGCTTTCGTAGTCTGGGGGGTAACACAGTTTGGCTTTTACGCCCGTACTCATTTCCAGGTGCAGCACCCGAAGACCTACATCGACTCGGGTTACTCATTCAATCTTGGCTACTCGTTCCCCACCGCTCTCGGCGTCAAGGTGGCCAAGCCCGACCGTCCCGTGGTCTGCATCGTCGGCGATGGTGGGTTCATGTTCAACGCCTCTGAGCTTTCCACCGCGGTGAGGTACGGGATCAACCTGACGACCGTCATCTTCCGAAATGACTCCTATGGCAATGTGGCCCGCGACCTTGATGATTTCTTTGACGGAACCCACGAGACTGATCTGCACAACCCGGACTTCGTGGAATTTGCGCAGGCCTTCGGGGCAGTCGGCATGAGAGCCGAGCACCCCAGGGACCTCGGTGAGTTGATACCACTCGCACTGGAACAACCCAATCCGGTAATCATTGATGTGCCGATAAAGAACATGCCTTTCCCGCGGCCCAAGGCTCTGCAGCATGTGTCTTCACTGGCGTGGACCGTGCCCGAGAGAGAGTGATTGTTCCTGCAGTCCAACCGGGCAACACCTTATCCACGGCACCCCCGTTGACCTGAAGCAGTCCCATCGGTCCTGGCTTGAGTCTTTGTATTGGTCATGTCCACAGATCGAGAGGAAGTCTTCTCCAGCGAAGATCTGTCGACCCATCCCGGCCCGTCACTTGGTGGATCCCGGGATGGGTCCTTTCTCCCTGACCTTGTACATCATCCAGGACCCGACGGCGAACAGAGCAGCGACTACCAGCCAACCCGGCGTGTAATCACCCAGGAGATCCACAGACCAGCCAAACAAAGGAGCGCCACCACCAAGACCGGTCAGGAAGCCGAAATAGACCAGTCCCGAGCCCCTGCCGGCCAGGCTCGACGGGACAATCTGTATGACAGCCAACATCCCCACCGAGTGCCAGGCGGAAATGCTCAGGCCAATCAAGCCTGCCGCCAGCCAGATTGACCAGGCTCCCAATATGCTCCCAAACGCCAAGGTCAGGCTGGCAATTACCGCCAAGACGCCGATGATCATCGAACCCCGCATGGTCCCCAGTCGACTCTCGGTTACCCGCGCCCATCCGATCCGGCCGACGATGCCCAACAGTCCACTGAATGCCAACGCCTGACCGGCTTGCCCAGTGGCCATTCCCAAAGCCTCCTCTGCATAGAGCGGGAGGTAGTAGATCGCGGCGGCGGTTCCCACCCCGACAAAGAGAGAGTAGACCGTCAGACGTTGGATCAGTCGGCGGGTAGACGAGGAGACCTGGCTGAGCGATGAGTCCGCTGCTTCCTTCTTCGTTGCCTCATCCTGGTCGGGGCTGTCCAGGCCGGCGTCGGCAGGCCTGCTTCGCATGTAGGCAATGCCGGTGACCACGGGAATGGTGGCAAAGGCTAGGACGGCCCACCGCCATCCCCACCATCCGGTGAAAACGGGCAGCAGCCAACCTCCAAAAAAGATGCCGATCTGCGCGCCGGCCTGCTTCACTCCCACGACGAGTCCCTGGCGACCGGGAGGGAATTCGGTGGAAATCAGCTTGTTGGTGGCCGGATTGGAGATTGCCAACGCTATCCCGGTTAGAACCGCCGCCCCCACCAGCAGCGAGAACTCTGGAGCGACCCCCACGGAAAACAGCGCGACCCCGGCCAAAAGCAGTGTCGTGACGGTTGAGCGTCGACCGCCGGCCATATCCGCCCACTTGCCCAATCGAGGCGACAGCAACGCTCCCCCGACCGTGGCGGCGGTTGCCAGCATTCCAACCTGCCATCGGTCGATTCCCATCGAGGAAATGATTTCGGAAGCAAGGGTTCCGAACACGGTGTTGCCGAAGAAGGCAAAGCCCATCGTAATTGCCAACACTGTGACCAGGAACCGGCGATGAACCTCCACCAACGCGAATCGTAACAACCATCCTTCCGGGCCTTTTCACCCCGGGCCTCGAAAGCACCGGACGCCACTTCCATTTTCAGATTCCTAGAGGCCGGGGCGTTTCATCCTCGCGGCTCATCCAGGGATTCGAGATCGAGTAGCTCGGGCGTTCTTGACTCGATCTCCAAGAGTGCGAAGCCCGCCATGATGAGAGCCTGCCGCAGCCTGGGCGCCTCCTCGGGACGGACCGCAAGAGTTAACACTCCTCCCCCGCCGTGGGTGGCATGTCGCAGTTGCAGGTCCCGAATGTCCACCCCGCTTTTCGACAAGGCCATCCCCACCCGGGCAATCTCTCCCGGTTCATCGTCGAGAAGCACCCCGACGCTGTCACCGGGTGGGGCAAGCCCCATCCGGGTCTCCCTCGCTGAGTCAAGCAAGTCAGTCACCCTTTCCACTTCGAAGTGTTCCAGATACTTGGCGCATTCATCCAACCCGACCACCATGTTGCTAAGAACCGTGGTCAGAGCCTGGCGGTTGGCCACCAGCAGTTCCGGCCACCACTCCGCTCCGGACAGGGCGATCCTGGTCAGATCACGGAACCCTCCCGCCACCATTGCTTCGGCAGTCGGGCCGGTCAACCGCAATTGGTCGACCAGAGTGGCTGCCACGAACCTGGGAAGGTGGCTGACCAGAGCCACTGCGTAATCGTGGTTCGCGGCGGTCATCGTCACTGGGTGGGCATCCAGCGACCGCACGATGTCCGATAGCATGTTCAAGTCCTCCGCAGAAGCGTGATCGGTGGTGAGCACCCAGGTTGCGCCTCGGAACAGGCTTCCGCTGGCGCCCAGCGGTCCGGACACTTCCCTCCCTGCCATGGGATGGCTACCCACGAACCGGGGCACACCTGCGGCGGCTTCCACGATCGGTTGCTTTACTCCCGCCACATCGGTGACCAGCGCCTCGGTCCGCAGGTCCGAGAGGATGGAGACGATACCCCGGGGAGATGCCGCCAGCACCACAAACTCTGATTCAGTGACCGCCTCCTGAAGGCTGGAGGCCGGCCGCGAAATCGCCCCGATGGCGGCCGCCTGGGCAAGATGCTTGGGGTTCTGATCCCATCCCCACACTTCCCATCCCGCCGCCCTGAGCCCGATCCCGATCGAAGCCCCGATCAGGCCGGTGCCGATCACTGCCGCCGATCTCATTTAACGACCAGCGTCGCGAAGGTCGGGGATCATCCCGATGCTATTCATCAGATGCGGCTGCGGATCAAGGCAATCAAAGCGTCGGCGTCACCAGCCAGTCGGTCGAGTTCACCGGCGTCGACCAGCACCCGCCACACATCGCTTGCTCCCGCCACAACGGCGGGCAGGACCGAGGCGGCCTCCTTTTGGGCGAGAGACGCCCGATCGCGATGGATCACTTTGATGTCGAAGGGGGCTTCGGAGCAGGCTTTCTTCCAACCTCTTCGGCCCAAGGGATTCCAACCGTGGGTGATGTCGCACAATGAACAGTGGTCCCCTCCGGATATCAGCCCCAACGCATAACGCAACTCTCCCCTCCAACCTCCGTCGGCGTTGTAGATGCCCACGATCTGTTCAGCGTTCATGATGGAGGCTGCATTGGGTGGGGGCAAACTTGAAGGTGTGCCAAACCAGGTGTCAGCCGAACTCCGGTATCGCGGCGTCTCCGGTTGTGCCCAGGTACGCCTTGATCACATCAACGTTGCTCTGTATCTCCGAGGGGGGGCCCTCCGCGATTTTTCGGCCGAAGTCGAGCACCATTACCCGGTCGGCAATGTCCATCACCAGGCTCATGTCGTGTTCCACCAGGATCAAGGAGATGCCCAACTCGTCCTGGATGTCCAGTATGAACCGCGCCATGTCCTCGGTCTCCTCCAGGTTCATCCCCGCCACCGGCTCGTCCAATAGCAGAAGTTCGGGGTCCATGGCCAGCGCCCGGCCCAATTCCACCCGCTTTTGGACCCCATAAGGAAGCAGACCCACCGGGTACTTCCGCCAGCGCTCTATCTCCAAGAAATCGATGATGTCCTCCACCTTGAAGCGGTTCTCCATCTCTTCCCGTTTGGCCCGACCCATCCACAGCGACCCCGCCACCCATCCGTGACTCATGCGGATGTGCCGGCCGGAGAGGATGTTGTCCATCACCGTCATATGGGCGAAGAGTTCGATGTTCTGAAAGGTCCGGGCGATCCCTCGCTCGGCGGTCTGGTTCGGCTTCAGACCCATGAGCGACTCGCCCTTCCACAAGATCGACCCCTGCTGTGGTTTGTAGACCTGGTTGATGCAGTTGAAGATCGAGGTCTTTCCGGCGCCATTGGGACCGATGATGGAAAACAACTCGCCCTGGTTGACATGGAATGAGACTTCCTGCAAGGCGATCAGGCCCTTGAAGGACAGGCTTATGTCGCCTACCTCCAAGAGTGGAGTGCCATTGGCGGCGCTCATGAAAGCCACCGCTTCCGACGCTTGTAGTGCTTGACGTCCCGAAACGACCTGCGCTGACCGGCGTGGAGGCCCAGATAGAACTCCTGGACGTCTTCGTCATCCTGGAGCCTTTCGGCGGCGCCGTCCATCACCATCTTGCCGTTCTCCATCACGTAGCCGCGATTGGCAATGGAAAGGGCCATGTGGGCATTTTGCTCGATTAGCAGCACTGCGGTCCCCTGGCGGTTGATCTCGACAATGATCTCGGCGATCCGTTGCACCAGCAAGGGGGCCAAACCCAGAGAGGGCTCATCAAGGATCATCAGCTTGGGCGATTGCATGAGCGCCCTTCCGATGGCCAGCATTTGCTGCTCGCCACCGGACATATATCCGGCAACCTGGTTTCGCCGCTCTGCCAGGGCCGGGAACAGAGTCATCACCCGGTTGCGGGCCTCCCGGGTGGAGCTCCGATCGCGGTTTATGTAGGCGCCGGCTGCCAGGTTCTCGTCCACCGTCAACTCCGCGAATATTCGGCGGCCCTCCATAACCTGGCTGATCCCCATCCGTACCCTGTCCGAAGGCAGGGTGTGGGTTATGTCTTTGCCATCGAAGCGGATGACGCCTTTGGTGATATCACCTTCGTGCACATCCAGCAGACCGGTTATCGCCCGGGCGGTGGTGGTCTTTCCGGCGCCGTTGGCGCCCAGCAGAGCCACTATCTGTCCTTGCGGCGCCTCGAGGGAAACGCCTCGCAGCACCAGTACAACGTCGTTGTAGACAACTTCCAGGTTGGAAACTTCGAGCATGGCCTAGACCCTTGACTTTGGTTAGCGGCTCGGGCCGGCCCACCCGGAGCAGGGAAGGCCGGCCCAGCCACTATGCGGTTATGAGAGCTTGTAGCAAGCCTCTTCGAATACGTAATCAGCAGCAATCGGGTGCGTGTAAGCCCTCTCGATCACACTGATACCGGTGGGTGATGTGCCGGCCGCCAATGCATCCGGATCGGGACGGGTGATCCAGATTTGACGTTGCAAGCGCTCGTTGGCGCCGCCCACGTAGCTCTCGGTGGGGGCGAGGCCTCGGAAGTCGATCTCTTCGATGCTCTTGGCCGCAGCCAAGACGCCACCCTGGGTCATGTCACCGTTCTCATAGGCGATATTCAGGGCCTCGTGAAGAATCATGGCCTCTATGAATCCTTCGACAACGTAGTCGATGAGAGGAACTTCCGGTGCGTAGGTAGCCATCAGTTCTCTCAAGAACTCCGTTCCGGGGTTGTTCTCGATTATCGGCGAGAAATAGATGGATCCGTAGTAGTCCCGGGCGACGGCATCCTTGATGGGAGAATCTGGCGCCACCAGGGCCGGGCTCCAATTGGGCGTAGCACCCGACCACAGCGCTTCGAACCCTTGGGAGATGGCCGCGCCGTAGACCTCGGTGAATGTGGCGGCGTTGGCCGTCACCCACACGATGTCAGCGCCGCTCTGGGCGATGGCGTTGCCGATGGGGGCATTGTCCTGGCCGGGAATGATGTTGCCCGAACCGTCATAGACCACTTCCATGCCGAGGGCGTCGGCGCCCAGCGTGGCGCCTACCGCCGAGTCCAGCCCGTAGTCACCAGGGAAGGATGCGATTGCAATCGTCGGGTTGTCAACTCCCTGGGCGACCAGGACGTCATGCAAGTAGCCGACCAGGTTCATGGCCTCGATGCAGTACGGGGCGCCATGGGGCACAAGATTGGCATTCAAAGCCGGATCCGACCAGCCCGAGTACCAGGTGAGCGGAATGGCAAGGATGCCGTCCGCTTCCAGATCCTCCCGAATGGCGACAGTATGGGGAGACCCGGTGGAGTGACCGAATGCCACAACCTTATCCTTTAGTTCCTCATAGAACAGGACGTGGTTGTCCACCGAATACACCGTGTCCCGGTAGTCCAACTCGACCTGCATTCCGTGGATGCCGCCCCCGGCGTTGACATCGGCCCAGTAGGCATTGACGCCCGCCGCGACCAAGCCCACCAGACCTCCGAAGGGACCGGTCAAGTCCGTCAGCATCCCCACCTTGATGACGCCCGCCTCCAGATCCACCCCGATGTCGGTGGCGATCATCATGTCCATCTCTTCGTCCATGGGCTCCTCTTCGTCCATCGGCTCCTCTTCGGGAGCAGCCGTGGTCGCAGGAGCAGCCGTGGTCGCAGGAGCAACCGTGGTGGCAGGGGCTTCAGCCTCCTCCTCGTCTCCACCACAGGCAGCCGCGATCAGGGTCACTGCCATGACCACGGCCAACCACTTGAAATTAGTCTTCATGTTCTCTCCTTTATTCATCGTTGCTTCGTCGTCCCTTTGACGTTTAAACATTAGGACTCGTTTGGAAATCTGTAAGCAAAAACCTCGCATCAATAGGTAAAAGGCCAGCCCTTCCAGTAATTTCGTATCCGTAGCCAGATCCCGTACAACCCAAGAGGCTCAAAGATCATGAACAGGATGATCAGCAGCCCGAACAGGATCTGGTTGAGTTGGAACACCGATAAACCGGGGCCCACACCCGGGATGGTGTTGATCACTCCCCCGTCATCGGGAGATATAGCCACCACTACATCTGCCACCTTGGCCAGCGTCCCTTCCCCGCTTTCGATAATCCCCGACAGCCACTCCGTGAAGTCTTGGACCAGGCGGGGCAAGACAATGACAAAGGCGGTACCCATCAACGCGCCGGACACAGTCCCAGCCCCCCCTATCAGGATGATGGCGATGAACTCCACCGAGAGGAAGAGATCCCACGTCTCGGGAATCTGACGACCCACGAAAGAAGCAAACAGGGCGCCGGCCACCCCTGCGTAGGCGGAGGAAATGCCAAAAGCTGTCAATTTGTACCGAAATTCGTCTACACCCATTATTTCGGCGGCTATGTCGCGGTCCCGGATTGCCTGGAATGCCCTACCGGTCCTGGTGCGCTGCAGATTCTTGGCCACCAGAGTCGCCACCACCAGGAACCCCAGCATCAACAGATACACCTTGGCCTCCTCGGAGATCTCAAACCCCAACCACACCCCATCGGACGCAAAGTCCACCACCGGCGTCTCTTCTTTCCACACCCTCCACTGGAAGTCGGGAAACCTCCTTCCGGCAAAGGCGCCACCTGTGACGAACTTGAGGTTGCGCCACGCCCACTCGCCGATGAACACCAGCCCCAATGTGGCGAAGGCCAGATACAGACCCCGGACCCGGACCGCAGCAGGCCCCACCAGCAGCCCGACAATCGCCGGGATGATCCCAGCCATGGGAAGCCAGATCCACATGGGCAGGCCCAATCCCCACAAATCGCCGGGGGGTGACCCGAAGACCACCGCCACGTAGGCGCCGAGTCCCATAAAAAAGGCATGTCCCAAAGAAACCTGGCCCGCCACTCCGGTGAGCAGGTTGATTCCCAAGGCGCCGATACCGAAAACGGCCACATGGGACAGAATCTTCATCCAATCGTTGTGGCCCAGGAAGTCAGGATAGAAGGGGATGCTGGAGGCGATGGGCGCCAGCGCCGCCAGAACCAGAAAAATTGCCAGCACCACCTTCTTGGTGGTCGTAGGCATCAAGGCCTGGTCGGAGGAGTAAGACGTGTGAAGGTGGGGCCGACCTCTCATACCCGCCTGATCTCCTCGGTACCGAAGATGCCATAGGGACGGATAAACAGAACGCCCACCATCAAGAGGTAGGGGACGATCCCGCTGAAGCCGGTCCCGAACCAGGGATGGTTGAGATAACTGCCTGCCAGAGCCTCGGCCACTCCTACCGACAGTCCCCCCACCACCGCTCCCACCACCGAATCAAGCCCACCCAGAATGATGGCGGGAAAGGCGCGGAATGCCAGGAGAGCGGTGTCCGAATAGACCCCCACGCGCCGCGGGTATACGGAGCCGAAGATGCCTCCCACCGTGGCCAGCACCGCCCCGATAGCCCAGGCAATCGCGAAAATCGCCCCCACCTTGATGCCTTGAGCACGGGCAGCCTCCTGATCGAAGGCCGTGGCGCGCATGGCGATCCCGGTGCGGCTCCGGAAGAAGGCCGCCACCAGCAGCACCAAGGCAACTGCCACCACGAACTGGGCAATCTCTGTGTGAGCGACAATCACGAACCCCAAATCGGCCACTGCGTCTCCCCAGGGGTCGGCCATCGACCGGGGATCGGGGCCGATGTAGTCGGTGACGATGGTCATGAGGATCACATTCATACCCAGGGTTACGATTGCCACCGAGAACAGGTCTTCCCCCACCATGGGACGCAAGAACACCCTCTCCAGGAGGATTCCCATCAATGCCGAAAGCACCAGCGCCGTCAATACCGAGACTGACCATCCCAACAGGGGGGGCACATCGAGGAAGCGACCGGGAAAGTTGAGCTCCACCGCAACTCCCGCGGTGATGAAAGCCCCCACCGTCGCCAAGGCCCCGTGAGCGAAGTTCACTACCTGGGTCGCTTTGAAAATAATGACGAACCCCATTGCCAACAGGGCATAGATGGTCCCCAACGAAAGGCCGCTCACTATCGCGCCCGCCAATTGACTGTGCTCGGTCTGAGCGAGAAACCCGGCTACGAAGAACTCAACCGTCATCAGTTTCCGCCCTACTCACTTCACCAAAACCGTACCCAATCTTATTTGCGGCCCGAGTACATATCTGCAATCAAAGGCTCGAACATCTCCTCCATCGACTCCCTCTTCAGCTTCTGGGTAGCGGTCAACTCGCCATCCTCGTGATCGAGTTCCTTGGGAAGCATCCGGAATTTGCGAATATTCTCGACTCGGGCGAACTTGGAGTTAGTTTCGTTGATGACATCCTGGACGAGTTTCAGCACCTCGGGTTTCTCGCCGAGATCCCGGTAAGTGGTGTAGGGAAGGTTTCGCCGGGTCGCCCAGTCACCAACCGTATCCAATTCGATACCTATAAGGGCGGTCAGATAGTTCTTTCCATCACCGATCACCATCGCTTCCTTCACGAATGGAGAGGTCTTGAGGCTGTTCTCGATCTCCGAGGGTGAGATGTTCTTCCCCCCCGAGGTGATGATGATGTGCTTGATGCGATCCACGATTTTGACATGGGTGCCATCCACCCATTCCCCCACATCCCCGGTGCGAAGCCACCCGTCCTCGGTGAATGCTTCGGCGGTCTGCTCCGGCTTGTTCCAGTATCCACGAAACACCCCCGCATGCTTGGTCTGTATCTCTCCGGTGTCCGGGGCGATCCTCAGTCCTATCCCCGGATAGGGCTCTCCTACGGTACCCAATTTCATTCGCCCGTGGAAGTTGTTGGTGGCCACCGCCGCGTTCTCGGTCATGCCGTACAACTCGTAGAGATTCACCCCCAGCCCGTGGAAGAATTCGATCACCTCGGGAGCTATGGGGGCGGCGCCGCTCCCGGCCCATCTGCACCGCCGGAGACCGATCCTCTCCCGAAGCGCCCGGAAGACCAGAGGGTATCCGATCGCAAACAGAACGCCGCTCGCCAGGGTGTGTCTTCCCCCGTTTCTCGCCCTTTGCCGGCCGACGCTGGAGGCCAGGGCGCTACCGATCAACATGATCACCCGCTTGAACCAAGTGGCGTCCTGGCCCTTTATGAGCACTGCGGCATGTAGTTTCTCCCAGATCCGGGGAACGGCGAAGAACAGGGTGGGCTGCACTTCCCTAAGGTTTTCCTGCACCGTTTCAATAGACTCGGCGAAATTGAGGGTGGTGCCGGTGGCCGCTGAGGTCCAAGTGGAGAAGATGCGCTCCGCCACATGGCATAACGGCAGATAGGTGAGGATCTCATCGGAAGAGTGGGGCCCTCTGTTGCCTGGCATCCGAGAGTCGGCGTTGATGAGTTCGTCAAAGCAGTATTCGACATTGGCGTTGTCCAGCATCGCCCCTTTGGGAGGGCCGGTGGTACCCGAGGTGTACACCAGGGTCATGACATCGTCGGGGCGGGCCTCCGCCATTCGTTTCTCAACCGCTTGCGGGTTTTCTTGCCGGTGCCTGCGACCCAACTCCAAGAAGGCTTCCCAGAAGATGAACCGGGGATCCTCGCGATAGGCTCGGAAGCCACGCGGTTCGGCATGGATGACCCTCTCCACATTCGGGAGGGTGTGGATGACTTCCATCAATTTGTCGGCTTGCTCCTGGTCTTCGGCAAGATGAACCCGGGATCCGGAGTCCGCCAGCAGATACTGAACCTCAGCAGCAGGGTTGGTCGGGTACAGACCCACCGTTACACCCCTCACCGCCACGGTGGCGATGTCAAGTATTACCCACTCCGGGCGGTCCTCGGAGTGAATCGAGACTCGATCTCCGACATCCACCCCCAACGCCAGAAGGCCGTGAGCGGCCAGCAGAACCTGCTCCCAGTATTCCCCCCAGGTTATCTCCTGCCATATCCCGTAGTCCTTCTCCCGCAGTGCCACCATGTCCGGGGTTCGCAGAGCCCTGTCCCTCACCAACGACGCCACCGTCCTGGTTCCCTGCCCGGCTGTCGGCAGGTCTTGGCTTCTCTCCACTACGACTGTCACCCGGTGCTCCTTCCAAAGTACGGCAGGGTCTTAACAGAATATCAAATGAGAACAATCATGCGGCGATTCCGGGCGACAAACCCTTCAGGATCCCAGAGACCACTCCGCTCCACCATCCCAATGTTCCTTTTTCCAGATAGGCGCCCGTTCCTTCAACTCGTCAATCAGATAACGAGCCGCCGCGAATGCTTCGGCGCGATGAACGCTTGACACCGCCACCGCTACCGCCACCCCGCCGACATCCACCCTTCCCACCCGGTGTTCGACCGTTGCTGCCAGCACCTGCCACCGCTCCAGCGCCTCGGCGGCGATCCTGCCGATCTTGTCCCGCACTTGGGACCGGTAGACCTCGTACTCCAGATGGGTGACTCCTTGCCGTTGCGGCGAGTGGTTGCGCACCGTGCCCAGGAACAGGGCGATCGCCCCCGCATCAGGGCGGCTCACCTCTTGCAGCAAACCGGCCACGTCTATGGGAGATTCGACGACTTCAATGCGGAGGATGGGAAGAGACTCGGACATGCCTTAGACGTGAAATTAGCCGCCGCCCGGATCATGTGTCGAACGCGGCGTTCATTCGAGGGTAAAGACTCGTGGAGAATCTCCGCCGACCACCATAGAATCGACGAGGTGAGCGAAGATATCTTCTCGCGGTTGATGAGGATGTTCAGCCAGCCTGGACCTGTCAATCTGGATTTGGCGCGGGAGATCTCCCGTCATCTGTCCGGAGAGGCGCAACCCCTCAATCCCTGGACCACGGAGGAACTGGTGGAACTGGTGAGACTTGCCGAATACCAGGTCACCGAGGTCGCCCCATTCAGCTTCCCCCCTGCTTCTGCGGTAATACCGCTTGGCCCCAGGGAGTGGGGAGATGCCATGGTGGAAGAACTCGCCGAATTAGCAGAACCGTTTGCCGCCCAGATGAGGGACAGCGCCCAGGGTCAGCCTTGGGCGATGCTGGCTCCTCTGGGGCCGGTGATGGCAGGCGCCCAGTTGGGAGCTTGGACGGGGATGATGGCGGGCCGGGTGGTGGGATCCTCCGAGACGGGGCTGCCTGCCGTATCCTCCAATCGCACCCTGCTGGTGGCTACGGTAATCGAGGACCTTTCCGAGGAGCTTTCCGTGGATGGGCGGCAAGTGCGAATGTGGGCGGCTCTCTACGAGACAGCCCATCGGGCTGTGTTCACTCTCCCTCATGTAATGGACTCCTACCGCGCCTTGAATGAGAAATACGCGGCCACCGTGAAACTGGCCCCCGAGTCACTCATGGAGCAACTGGGATCCATTACCGACCCCTCCGCTATCTTCGAACTCGATCTGAACGTCAACGAAACGAGCTTATTCGACGCCTCTTCTTCCGGCACGGCCCAAGAAGACCTGGAGGCCTTTATGGGAGTGACGGCCGCTATGTCGCGCCGATTGGTCAGGGAGGCGGGATCGCGGCTACTGCCCGATGTGGAAGAGATCTTCATGGATAGGGATTTGAATGCCGGACTCGACGATGGGACTGACCAGACGGGAATGCTGGTAACGGTGTCCCAGGACGCTATCGAAGACGGGGCGGTCTTCTTGAACGAGGTCGAGGAGCGGTTCGGGCCGCAGGCCGCGGCGCGGATCTGGCAACCGGAAGGGCTTCCCACCGCCTGGGAGGTTTCCGATCCGGTTGGCTGGGCGGCGCGGGTGTTGTTGGATGATCCCCTCTGGTAAGCAGGTAGGCTTCCTACCTACAAGAAACCGTCCCCCGCCAGGAGAACCACATGCCCGCAGAAGTCGGCTCTACTGCTCCCCCCTTTTCCCTGAAAGACCAAGACGGCAATGACGTTGCTCTGGCCGGCTTGCCCGAACGCAATACCCTGCTGGTATTCATCCCTTTTCCTTTCACCGGCATCTGCGAGGGGGAACTGTGCGAGATTCGAGACCACCTCGGCGAGTTCTCGAAATCGGGCGTCCAAGTCGTGGTGATAACTTGCGACACCCGCTACTCCAACAAGAAGTGGGCGGAGGAGCAGGGTTTTGATTTTCCCATACTCTCCGACTTCTGGCCCCACGGGCAGGTCGCCCAGTCATACGGGTGCTTCAACGACACATTGGGAGTGGCGCAACGGGCCACCTATGTGATCGATGCCGACCGGGTGGTGAGACGGGTAATCACCACGGACTCGATTACAACTCCCCGCGACTTCGACAGCTACGAGGGCGCCCTCCAGCACATCTGATTCTGGCAAACGCCAGAGGAGTTGAGTTCTAGGAGTCTTCGCTAACTTCCGCGGCGCTGTCCGGGGAATCTTCTGCGTTGGCGTTAGCGCCTTCCTCTACTCCCTTTCGGAACTCCCGAGCGGACGATCCCAACGACCGCGCCAGCTTGGGAAGCTTGGAGGCCCCGAACAGGAGTAACAGGATCAGGACGATTATCCCCAGTTCTAGGGGTTTCAGGCCAAACAACGTCTTCTCCTTTGTTGGTCTTCTCCACTACAAATGCGGAGCAGTTAACCCAAGGCTAACGCATCTATGGCCTTCTGAAGCCGTTCCCGTGTGACAAACCGTATCCGCGGATTTCGACGCTCCAGTTTGTACACCGAAAACGGTCCGTATTTCTCGGTCACCAGCATCCCTCTGGCCATCCGGGACCTCACCATATCCATGACAAACCGGTTCATCTCCAGCTCCGAAAGCTCTGGATACTCACCCCGGGAGTGGGTGACCTCCCTGAAGAACACCGTGGCCGAGCCTTTGCGGGCGTGATGGGTGTGAGCGTCAGGGCCCGCGGACACCGTGTAGCCCCGCAGCGCCAGAATGCCCCGCACCAACTCACCGGCAGTCATGTCGTCGGGATCTATACCTTGCAAGCGGAGGGCGGCCCCCGCT
This sequence comes from bacterium OM1 bin76, assembly GCA_002238785.1. GTDB lineage: Bacteria > Actinomycetota > Acidimicrobiia > Spongiisociales > ZC4RG35 > Bin76. Next base: position 87,521 of record MPNA01000008.1, read on the forward strand.
TTGGCTGGAATCCTCAGGAAGGACCCCAGTGGAGCAAGCGTCTCGTCCTCGGAGTGCTGTGCTGGAGCCTTCGATGTCTTCGGCGCGCCGAAGACATCGTCCAACGGGTCATCCATCACCTCCGACAACTTGGCGATGTCGGGAACAGGCACGTTCTCTGGAAGGTGTCCGGGCTCGTCAAAGTCAACCCTGCAAACCTTCCTCGTCCTGTCCCGGTGGGAAGCAAAGACCTCCACCCCTTTCAGGCCTTCCAAGGGAAGATTCCGGCGGGCCCGGCGAACCGCCTCCAAGGCGTAGTAACTCAACAACTCCGACAGAATGGGGTCATCCCCCACCATCGGCACGGCGAACGTCACTCGGACCGTGTCACCGGAGACAGACAGGTCTTCCAGATTGGGCAACGGGGCCAATGGGTCCGGCTCGGTAGCAGATGACCGGGGCCGAAAACGGCGGAATAACTTGACAAGCACGATGATGAGACCCGCCAAAGCGAGCACCAAGACTATTAAAGCGAGCAGTACATCCAAGTCTTCCCCCTATCGATAGGCTTGCCCGATTGTAGGACGCCGTCAGGAGGCTACTGCAGTTCTCCTGGCCCGGTCGTGGCGCACCCGACGACGCTCCCGCTCCGAAAGCCCTCCCCAGATGCCAAATCGCTCGCCGCTGTCCAGCGCGAATTCCAAGCACTCGATCTTCACTTCGCACTCCCCGCAAATCGCCTTGGCTTTGCGGGTGGACGAACCACGCTCGGGAAAGAACAGGTCGGCGTCCGCCCCCAGGCAGTTGGCATAGTTCTGCCAGTCGAGCGGCACACTGGCTAAAGCCTCAATCAAACTACGTCGCATGCGCTGTCCTCTTTTCGATTCTGCAAGGTCCCCATCGGGTCTGCCTGCCCCGTCGGTACAGGCCCCGTCGGTTCAATTTATTACATTGCTGTAACTACACCGAGGAAATATATACCGGCCCATACAAAATGTCAAATTGGAATTGAATGGCTTTCCCTCTCGGCGTGCGCCTTGTTTACAATCGTAAATCACCCGACGCCTTGCAGACTTAGATGACATCCAGTTCCGTCTCTACATCCAAAAACCGGTCTTGGCCGCTGGAGTTTTACCGCTCCGCGGTGGGAAAGAAATGGGTGATGGGAATCACCGGCATAGCCCTGTTGGCCTTCGTGCTGGGCCACATGATCGGAAACCTCAAGGTGTACCTCGGTGACGGGCAACTCGACTCCTACGCGCACTTCCTCCGGGAGTTGCTCTACCCTCTCCTGCCGAAGACAGTGACCCTATGGATCTTCCGCACCGGACTGGTTGCTGCGTTCCTCCTCCACATTCATGCCGCGGCGAGCTTGACCCTCCTCAATCGCAGGGCGAACGTCGCATATGAGGGACCTCGAGACTACGCTGTGGCCACCTACGCCTCCCGCACCATGCGATGGAGCGGAGTGATCGTGGCGGTCTTCTTGCTGTGGCACTTGGCCGACCTGACTTGGGGGGTGACCCCGATGGCTCCCCAGGGATGGGAGGCCGGAGCGGTCGAGGCCAACCTGATCGGCTCCCTGTCCCGGGGGGGAGTAGCTCTCCTCTACATAGTCGCCAACCTGCTGCTGGGCATTCACATCTACCACGGGGCCTGGTCCCTCTTCCAGAGCCTGGGGTGGGCACATCCTTCATACCATCGCCTGCGGAGATGGTTCGCCCAAGCCTTCGCAGGGGTGATCGTGATCGGCAACGTCAGCATCCCCCTGGCGGTCTGGGCAGGGTGGTTGGGGTGACCGCTCCCAATCTCGATCCGAGGGTCCCCAACGGCCCGCTGGCGGACGCCTGGGACAATCACCGCTTTTCCATCAAGCTGGTGAACCCGGCCAACAAGCGTCGCTTCAAGGTCATCGTGATCGGGTCAGGCCTAGCCGGCGCATCGGCGGCGGCCACCTTGGCCGAACTCGGCTACCGGGTGGATGTCTTCACTTTCCACGACTCGCCCAGACGGGCGCACTCCATTGCCGCCCAGGGCGGGATCAACGCTGCCAAGAACTATCGGAATGACGGCGACTCGATCGACCGGCTGTTCTATGACACCATAAAGGGCGGTGACTTCCGCTCCCGGGAAGCCAATGTCTACCGGTTGGCCCAGTTGTCGCTGAACATCATCGACCAGGCCACCGCTCAGGGAGTTCCCTTCGCCCGGGAATACGGCGGCCTGCTGGACAACCGATCTTTCGGCGGCGCCCAGGTTTCCCGCACCTTCTACTCCCGCGGCCAGACAGGACAGCAATTGCTGCTGGGGGCCTACCAGGCCATGGCCCGCCAGGTCGGACTGGGAACCGTGAAGCTTTGGGTGCGCACCGAATTCATGGATGTGGTGATGAAGGAAGGTCGGGCTGTGGGGGTAGTGGTGAGGGATCTCCTCACCGGAGAGATCCGTTCCCATTCGGCCCATGCGGTGGTGCTGGCAACAGGTGGTTACTCCAACGTCTACTACCTCTCCACCAACGCCATGACTTGCAACGTCACGGCAATCTGGCGCGCCCATCGCCGCGGGGCGGCCTTTGCAAACCCGTGCTACACCCAGATTCACCCCACTTGCATTCCCGCTGCAGAAGAATTCCAGTCCAAGCTGACTCTGATGTCGGAGTCACTGCGTAACGACGGGCGGGTGTGGGTACCGGAGTCCCCCGACGACAATCGGGCCCCCGACCAGATTCCCGACCAGGACCGGGACTATTACCTGGAGAGAATCTATCCCTCGTTCGGGAACCTGGTGCCCAGAGACGTGGCTTCAAGGGCCTCCAAGCGAATGGTGGACGCAGGCCAGGGTGTGGGGCCGAGAAAGAACGGCGTCTACCTGGACTTCCGGGATGCGATCGGCCGCCTGGGGCAGCAGGCTATCTCCGCCCGCTATGACAACCTCATGCAGATGTACAACCGGATCACCGATGAAGACCCCTATCGGGTGCCGATGCGCATCTATCCCGCTCCCCACTACACCATGGGCGGCCTGTGGGTTGATTACAACCTGATGACCACTATTCCGGGCCTTTTCTCCTTGGGAGAGGGGAACTTCTCCGACCACGGCGCCAACCGACTGGGGGCATCGGCGCTGATGCAGGGACTGGCTGACGGCTACTTCGTGCTGCCCTCCACCATCGGAGACTATCTGGCGGATTTCCTGAACGAAGATCCTGTCCCTGAATCAGATGAGGCCTTCACCCGTACTGAAAGCGAGTTGCAGGACCGTATCTCCCGCCTTCTGTCGATGAAGGGCAACCGAACGGTCGACGACTTCCACCGTCGGCTGGGGCGGGTGGTGTGGGACCACTGCGGGATGTCCAGAAGCCGCCAAGGCCTCGACCAGGCCTTGAGTGACCTGCCCGACCTTTACGAGGAGTTCCGAGCCTCGGCACGCGTCCCCGGCGACGGGGAAAGCGTCAACCAGACCCTTGAAAAAGCAGCCCGCCTAGAGGACTTCTTCGAATTGGCCATGGCGATGTGCGTCGACGCTCGTCAACGTGAGGAGTCATGCGGAGGACACTTTCGGGAAGAACATCAAACTGCCCAGGGGGAAGCGGTTCGTGACGACGAGAACTTCGCCACCGTGTCCGCATGGTTCTGGACCGGCGATCCGTCCCGGCCGGAATTGCAGGAAGAGAACCTTGAGTTCGAGAATGTCAAATTGAGCACCCGGAGTTACAAATGAACATCACTTTGCGGGTGTGGCGGCAGGCCGGTCCGTCGGATCAGGGCAGGTTCGAGACCTACCGGGTCTCCGACATCTCGGCGGAAATGTCGTTTCTGGAGATGCTGGATGTCCTGAACGAACGTCTCACCCTCGAGGACGTCGAACCGATCGCCTTTGACTCGGACTGCCGGGAAGGCATCTGCGGAACCTGCGGAGTGATGATCAACGGGCGGGCTCACGGTCCTCAAGCCGCCACCGCCACATGTCAACTCCACATGAGGAGTTTCTCCGATGGCGACACCATCACAGTGGAGCCCTGGAGAGCCGCCGCCTTCGAGATCATCCGCGACTTGATGGTGGACCGCGCGGCCTTCGACCGGATTATCGAGGCGGGCGGATTCATCACGGTGGCCACCGGCGCCGCCCCCGAGGCCAACCTCACCCCGGTCCCCAAAGACACATCCGAAACCGCCTTCGACGCGGCGGCCTGCATCGGTTGCGGCGCCTGCGTGGCGGTCTGCCCCAACTCCGCTGCGCAACTGTTCACCGCCGCCAAGATATCCCACCTCAACCTATTGCCCCAGGGAAGCGCCGAGCGGTACTCCCGCACCGAGAGGATGGTGGACACCATGGAGCAGTTCTTCGGTTCCTGCACCAACCACGGGGAATGCGAAGCAGCCTGTCCCAAGGAAATCTCCATCGACTTCATCGCCATGATGAACCGCGACTACGTGAAAGCCAAGATCCAGAAGCGCCGAGGTGGTTGAGCTTCTAGCCCTCCAATGCAAACAAAGGGCTTTGGCGGTGTCCGCTACCTGCTCCAGCGCCGGGGTATTGGGGACAGTCAGTCCGGCGCCGGCGCCACCGTGGTTCACGGCCGCTCCCCGGATGACCGCCCAGATACGATCGCCATCGGCCACAGCCTCGCTCAGCCTCTTCAGGACCACCACCCCGCATCCTTCGCCCCGTACATAGCCGTTGGCAGACGCGTCGAACGTCCTGCACTGGCCGTCGGGAGACAGCATCATCGCCTCGGCCCGCCATCATCGCTTCACATTGTAAGACAGGTTTAGTCTGCTCAAGGAAATGTTCGCCCACCCTGAAGGGTTCTCTTGGCCGTTAACCAGTTGACTGTTACCCATGTGGATGCTCATTCTCCTTTGGGCATCACCGTCCTCCCGGCAACCAAAGCAACGACCTGCAATAACCGTCTATGCGGCGGCTAATGCCTTTAGCTCCGGCAAGACCTCTTTCTCGACCATTTCCAGGGTGCGGTCAGGGTTGGTGGATGCGATCTGGACGGCCACGTATTCGGGGCCGATCTCGGTCACCAGCGGGCGGTAGACATTGATAAGGTCTTCCACAGTGGACGCCAAGGTGTACTTGCCCAGAACCTCATTGCGGTCCATGGAGTCAGCCCGTTCCCGAAGGACCATCGGGTCAACAGCCTGAAGTCTTCCCGGCGCCCGCAGGCCGCGCATACTGCCCAGGGCTTCCCACGCTTCGGATTCGTCTCCGGCCAGCACGCACCAGCGGGTGGTCATGATGGTTCCGGCCCGGCCCCATTTTTCGGCAGAGGCGCGGAACGGCCCGATCACCCTCTCGAAGGCATCGGCGGGCGCTTTCACACTGACGATCAACCCGTCCGACCGCCTTCCGGCAAAAGTAGCCGACTGGGGACCGCCGGCGGCCATCCAGATGGGCGTCTTGCGGGGAGGAGGGCTATAGAGCTTGGCCTTGTCAGTGGTGTACCAGTCGCCGGAGAAGTCAAGCTTTTCGCCCTCCAGCAGTCGATGCATGATCTCCAGCGCCTCCCGCATTCTCCTGATGCGCTCCCGGTAGTCACCGAATTTGTAACCCATGGGTCCCTCGTTGATGTTCTCCCCGGTACCGACACCCAACACGAATTTGCCGCCCGTCAACCGGTCGACCGTGGCGGCCGCCTGGGCAACCAGGGCGGGGTGATAGTGATAGAGGGGACAGGTCACCGAGGTGGCCAGTTCCGTATCGGTTCGCGCCGCCACCGCCCCCAACCAGGACCATACGAAGCCCGACGCACAGTTGTCATCTACCCAGGGATGGAAGTGGTCCGAACCCAGGATCATGTCGAATCCGGCTTCTTCCGCCCTTACTGCTTGATCAACCAACACTTCCGGCTGGTAGGACTCGTGACTGCATAGCCAGGCAAACTTCAACTCTGCTCCTTGATCGATAACCGGGCTAAGGCTACCTGCCGCCAAATGGCTATCATCCGAGCCTGATGAAATCAATGCCAAGAGCTATGCCCGCCATTATCACTCCCTTCGATGATCGCCAAGAGTTGGATCTTGATGCTCATCGTCACAATTTGTCGTTTCTGGGCGGACTGGGATACCAGGGTTTCGTGCTGGGTGGTTCCACCGGTGAGGGCCCCCTGCTGGAACCGGGAGAGAGGCTTCGCCTCACGGCCGCCTCCCGTGAAGGCGTTGGCGATGACACCTTTCTCTTGTGCGGGATCAACGCCGAGACCAACCGGGCCGCCACCCGCCAGATCTCCGAGGCGGCCAAAGGCGGCGCCGACGCCGCCTTGGTTTTGACACCCACCACTCTGTCCCGCAACCGCACCAACTTCGTGACTGCTTTCTTTCAAGAGGTGGCAGACGAATCCGCCCTCCCGGTTTTCCTCTATTCAGTGCCGGGGGTGACTGCATATTCCATCCCCATGGAGCCGGTGTGGGAATTGGCCCGGCACCCCAATGTGGTGGGCATGAAGGACTCCAGCGGAAACGCTATTCGCATCCAGCGAATGCTGGCCGGACTTCCGGACAACTTCGCCCTCTACAACGGAGCGGCTCACTCCGTCAATCTGACCCTGGCAGCAGGGGCGCACGGTGTCATACTGGCTGCTGCCAATTACGTCCCGCAACTCGGTCTGGAAGTGGTGGCCGCCGCCTTGGACAATCCTCCCGGAGACATGAAGAAACAGCATCGCCTCACAGTTGCCAACGACAGAGTAGCCCACTACGGGATCCCGGGGGTGAAAGCCGCCGCAGAAATGGTAGGCCTGCGTCCTGGGCGGTGCAGGGCGCCCCTCCTGCCGGTTCCCGAGGATGCCCCCGCCGGGTTCGCCCACCTGCTCTAATCTGCACCCCCGGTGTAATCGGGGGTCACTTCCCTCCGGAAGCCTCCCTCTACCGGGGTCTTGCCGTGTAGGCCGCGATCACATCCTCCGGGGACCCCTGTTCGCGGATCCAACCCCTGTCGAGCCATATGGCGCGGGAGGCCAGATCCTGGACCATCTGCATATCGTGAGAGACCAAGATGGTGGCTGCCCCACGGTCCATCACATGTCCCACCCGCTCGCGGGACCTCTCCCGGAAGCTCTGATCACCCACGCTGAGGATCTCATCCACCAAAAGCACGTCAGGATTGATGTCGGTGACGATCGAAAAGCCCAGGCGAGCCAGCATTCCTGACGAAAAGGCCCGCACCGCCACATCGGCGAACTCCGACAAACCGGCCCATGCGATTATGGCATCCGACCTCTCCGCCATCTCACCGGGAGAACGCCCCAGGATGGCGCCATACAGGATGACGTTCTCCGTGGCAGTCAACTCGGGGTTGAACCCCGCTCCCAACTCGATGAGCGGAGCCACCAGACCTCTCACTATCACCCTTCCTTCGGTGGGAGGCAAAACCCGGGCGATGACCTTCATGAGAGTTGACTTCCCGGCCCCGTTGTCGCCGATTACTCCCAGCACTTCGCCGTACTCAACCTGTAGGGAAAGATCCTGGATGGCCTTCAGTTCATCCACCTCGATCTTTCTGCGAAGGGAGCGGATGACCTGTTCCTTGAAGGAGCCGGGACGATCCCTGACCAGGGGGTAGACCAAAGACACCTGCCGACACTCAACCGCCGGGGAGGTCATACCAACACCGCCAGCCGTCGCCATGACCGGGAAAAAGTCCACGCTCCCAGCAACAGAGAACCGCAAGCCGTGAACACCATCACCGCCCACATCCATCCCGGAGCGAAGTTCCCCCCGTAAACCAGGCCCCGGAATACCTCCAAGTAGGAATAGAGGGGATTGATGTGGATCAGGAAGAGAAACCGGTCCGGAACGATCGTCACCGGGTAGAAGCCGGGGGTGGCATACATAGTGAGGGTGAGTAACACCCCGACTATGTCGAGAACATCCCGGTAGGCCACTGCCAGAGAAGCCACCATCATTCCTATGCCCGCTACGAACATCACCAGAAACAGCAGGGGAATCGGCGCCAGCAAAGCGGTGAAGGGTATGCCCACCCCGGCTATCAACTGCACCACCAGCAGCAACAGGATGTTGATGCCGAAGTTGACCAGCGCCGCAAGAGCAGGCGCCACCGCGAATACCTCGGCGGGAACATATACCTTGGAAAGAATCCCGGCAGAGCCCACAATGGACGATCCTGACGCCACCACCCCTTGGGAGAAAAACGTGATCAGCATCACCCCCGACAGGACGTACACAACATATGGGACTCCCCCGGGTATCTCGAAGCGGAAGATGGTGCTGAACACCGCCCACATGACCGCCACTGTCAGCAAGGGGTTGAGAAGCGTCCACCACACCCCCAGCATGGACCGCTTGTACCGCACGGTCAGGTCCCGGCGGACCAGCAATCGCAAAAGCCCCCGGTAGCGGCGAAGATTGGTGATCTCGGAGACAACCAACCGGCGAGGCTGATCGGAGTCGTAATAGGAACGGGGTGTCACTTTCCCCAGATTCCCCTTTTCATAAAAACGTCCCGCAACAGATCGGGCCGGTCGGTCATGATCCCGTCGACCCCCCTGTCCAGCAGCCTTTCCATGTGTCTGGGTTGGTTGATGGTCCACACATGAACCTGCAGGCCCATGCGATGGTAAGCCCTGACCGTCCGGCGCGTGACGAGCGGCGCCAAACCGGACCGAGGCGGGATCTGCAAGGCTTCGTTGCGGGTGGCCACCCGGCGCCCCAGCCAAGCTGCCTTGACTATGCGGGCAACCTCCTCTTCACCTGTGGAGATGGCGACATCCCCCTTGGAGAGGCTTCTAACCCGGGCCAGCCGGTGATCGGAAAAGGATGCCACTATCACTCGATCCTCCAGCCGCATCCGGCGGATCAATCGCAGCAGTGGCTCCTCGGTGTGGTCGGCCTTCAACTCCAGCACCATGCGCAGATCCGGAAGGGAGTCGGCCACCTCTTCCAGGGAGGGAATGCGCACTCCCTGCCCTCTGAAGGGGAACCCCTGATCGGGATGATGCCTGTAGCCGGCGTCGAGGTCCCGGACTTCTTTCCAGGACAATTCCGCCACCTCTCCCCGACCGTCGGTGGTGCGTTCCAGGGTGGGATCGTGAAGGCACACCACCATCCCGTCCTCCGTGACATGCAGGTCGGTCTCTATCCATCGGTACCCCATCGCCACGGTCCGCGAGAATGCTTCCATGGTGTTCTCCGGCCACAGCCCCGCCCCTCCCCGATGAGAGATCGCCAGCGGGGGCGAATCGGACTTCCAACTCATCCGGCTTGACCCACCGTGGTCAGGTCTCCTTCTCGTATCAGTTCCCACACCATCGGAAGATCGGGGTGATTGGCCAACTCGCGGAACTCCGCGATATCCAGAATGGCCAGATCGCCTGCCGCTCCCCGGCGGATCAATCCTCTTCCCCGGTCACCCACCGCCCGGGCTCCCCCATACGTGGCGCACCACAGGGCGGTCTCGATGGAGACATCAGCCGTCTCTGATGCCACCCACGTCAAAAACGGCATCGAGGTAACGGCCCGATCACCAGGCAGGCAACCCGTGGCCAATGCGATCGGGATGCCGAGATCCTTCAACGGCTGGATGGGGAGCCGCGCCCCAAAACTGATCATGGGCTGCACAACAACCGCTCCTCCGTTGGATCGCAACGCCTGTAGTGTCCATTCATCCAACTGGGCCATGTCCTGCACGGCCAGGGGCCGCACGGCGCGGACCATGTCCGCTGGTATGTCAGGGTTTCCGTGTAGTCGGACCCGCTTGCGAACCGGGCCCATCAAGGAGCAAACCTTGCGGGCATCGGTGGTCGAATATCCCTCCGCTCCCACCACGACCGAGACCCCTGTTAGGTATTGAGCCATTTCCCGGAGAATGGACTTCCCCTCCCCGTCGTAGGGGGAGATGCCGGCGTCCGGCGCCACGGTCCAACTGGTGACTACCTTCAGGGGCAACTCCTGTTTGAGCATGTTCGCTGCGGTGAGGCGCTCCTTGTCCTTTGTGAAGTTTCCACGGGTCCTGACCGAGACCATCAAACATGTGGCGCCACCAGCCAGCAGTCGTCCGGCCCACTCGGTCGCTGCTTCCGAAAGCGGTGCTTCCTCCGATGCCTGCGGCCCGTCGGCGGTTCCTGCAATCTGGCAGAAGGCGTCCACGAAGCCCGGCACCGCCACCCGACCCCCGCAATCCAGTCTGGGCAGGTCATCGAGTTGGCGTGGGATATCCTGCTCCTCTCCGACCCAGGCCACCCTCCCTTTGCGGATGGCAACTGCCGCATCATCGATGATGCCGAACGTGCCCCCCCAGGTGGGGTCGTTGGTCATGAGGTGTCTGATGCCGGTGACCAGTCTCTCGGTGCCGTGGGGGCGCAACGCTTCCTGAGCGACCGTGTTGGCAGTGATGGCGCACAGGTCGCAAATGCCAACCCCTTTGGGTCCGGCTACCACGTAGGAACCGGTCCCGGGGATCTGGCTACAGAAAGAGCATCGGGAAGACATCCTAGGGGGTGAGCGTATACAAGTTCGTCTTGGACTCCTGAATGCCTTGAGGCTACCCCGCTTATGCGAAAACACCTGGCACCTTGCTACTGTGGGAGCCATGTCGAAGCGAAAGGGTTTTCGTCTATGCAGTGCGGATACGAGTTGGTAGGGGAAGTGGCCGTCGTGACTCTTCGTCGTCCTGCCCGCTATAACGCTATCACCTTGACGATGGCCCGAGAACTCACCGAAGCTGTTCAACGGGCTGGCCAAGAGGCCCGGGTGACGGTGATCACCGGCGAGGGACGGGCCTTCTGCGCCGGCGCGGACCTCATCGAGTTGACCAAGGAGATGGAAGAGGGGGGCGATCTGGAAACCATCCTCCATGAACACTTCCATCCCATGATCGATGCCCTGCATGGGTCTGCCGTCCCGACCTTGGCAGCGGTGAACGGACCGGCGGCCGGGGCAGGCATGGGCATCGCTCTCAGTTGCGACCTGCGAGTCATGGATCCCGGGTCCTATTTCATGAGCGCCTTCATCCATCTGGGCCTCACTCCTGATTCGGGAACCGCCTGGTACCTGCCCCAGATGGTGGGATTGGGCAGGGCTATCGAGATCACCATGTCCGGCAGGAAGGTGGGCGCCGAAGAGTCCTCTGATATCGGGCTATGTCACCGGGTCTCGGCAGAAGACGGCGCCTTGTCGGAAACCATGGAGTGGGCGAAGCGATTGTGCGATGGCCCCACCTCTGCCTACGCCGCCAACCGCAAGCTTCTGTATGAAACGTCGGCTTTGGCCGTCGCCAACGGTTTGGCCGCCGAAGCGACCAGCCAGGGACTCCTCGGCAGGTCCTCTCTGTTCCTGGAGGGCGTCTCGGCATTCCGGGAGAAGAGGAAGGCCGACTTCCGCTCTGCCACGGGGGCGTAGCCGGCTGCCAGACAGCCACCGCTGATCAACCTATCAAGGCCGCAGGTTCTGTGGGGTTTGCGGTTCATCGGGTGCGGGTGGTATTGCCATCCGTTCCGGTGGTTGGTGCTTCCGGCGGCGACGCGCCAGAAGCAGCCCCCCACCGGCTTGAAAAGCGCGTAACAGCCGCGGCGAGGTTGGGAAACATTTCCCTCCCCAGTGGTTGACACCACCGGGACTGTTGGTACAAACTGAAAAACAGCTACCAAACATCCAACCGGTCAGAAAACCAAGAGCTCAAACCCCGACCGGAACAACCCAACAAGCAAAACACCCGCCGCCCCCGAGCGCGGGAGTTTCGCGAATAACAACGGACAGGAGGTGGCGGGGGACGGGCCCAAAAGACCCCCACCCAAAACCAAGAATCGCGACATAGGGTGGAAATTCGCGAATTCACTGTCACCGGGTGACAGGTAGGTGGAGTCGAGGGCTGCTAGTCCCTCACTATGTAGACGGTCAGACTCAGGTCAAGGCCTTTGCCCTCGCCTATTGCTACGCCGATGGCGGTGTTGAGCCAGGACAGGTCCTCGTCGGAAGTCTCGAAGGTCAGCAGTTCGCGGGGCATGGCTTCTGTCTTGGATTTCATGATGCTTACGCCCATGGCGCGGTAGGAGACTGTCTTGCGGCCCTCACCGATCACCCCGCGGATGTCTAGGTTGAGATTGCCGTCCGAACGGATGGTGGCGTAGTCAATTCCCGACACGGGGCGGGATCCCTCCCAGTGGGGACTCTCCGCGGTTCCCTCGAAGGCGAAGTCGAGCCGCACGCCGGAGGGGGTCTTGCCCAACATCCGGGGGCGGAGGCCGGCGCTGATGGTGCAGAACTCTTCCAAGGTGGCCATTATGAGGATCTCCTCTGTCGGGTGGGTTCTTAAACTAGCCAGCATGTGCGGTAGGTTCGGCCAGGCCAGAGAGCCCGAGGAGTACTGGGATTACATCGGCGCCGAAGAGATCGCCACGGAACCGCTCTCCCCCAGTTGGAACGTGGCGCCCACCGACCCCGTGTACGCCGTCAGACACCGCAAAGGAGCAATCCGCTTGGAGACGATGCGTTGGGGCATGATCCCGCACTGGACTCCGGATCTCAAGACATTTCACATCAATGCCCGCTCCGAGACGGTGGCCCAGAACGGGTTGTTTCGCAAGAGCCTGGCCAACCGGCGCTGCCTGATCCCCGCCGATGGCTTCTATGAGTGGACCGCTCGTTCGGAGGGTCACATTCCATACTGGTCCTACCGCTCGGACCGATGTCCGCTAGCTTTTGCCGGCCTGTGGTCGGTGAGACGCCATCCCGCCACCGGAGAGTGGCTGGTGTCCTGCGCCATCATCACCGGGGAATCCCAGGGGCCGATCTCCGCGGTGCATCATCGGATGCCGATCGCCCTCATGCCCCAGTACTGGGATCCGTGGCTAGACCCTAACCTGGATGATCCCCTCACTGCCCAGACTCTTCTCATCAGTCCCGACACCGCCGGATGGGCCATCCATCCGGTGTCCCGGCGGGTCAACAAAGTAGCCAACAATGACCCCTCCCTCATCGAACCCGTTACCTTTCCTGCCGCGCCGACCCTGTTGGGCTGAGCGGCCCCACCTCCACATAGGGCGGAACCATCCAAGATGATCGGCGAGGCCATCTGGCTCTTCGTGGAACTTCTCGCTCTGTTCGTCGGAGTGTCATTCGTCTTGAACCTATTGCGAAGACGGATGGGAGACACCCGGCTAAAGGCATTGATGGGCGCCACACCCCTGGTCGCCGCCTTGCGAGGCATAGCCGTGGGTTTCATTACCCCTTTCTGCACCTATTCGGCGATACCGGTGCTGGTGGCCTTCCGGCAGGCCGGTGTCACAGCCGCCGGATACGTGGCTTTCGTCGTGGCGGCACCGGTCCTGGACCCCATTCTGTTCGGAGCGCTGCTGATCATCGTGGGGTGGAAAGCCGCCCTCCTGTATCTGGGAGTGACATTTGCCGCGGCCCTCGGGCTGGCGCTGGTGGCCGAGAAGGTAGGCCTGGAGCGTTTCATGAAGCCGTTACCCACCCTGGCAGGAGGGAGCCAAACTGCGGAAACCGAAGCCTGGCAGGGTTGGGGTTCCGAATGGCGACCGGCATTGCAAGCGTCCGGGAGACTGTTGCGCACCATGGTGCCTTTACTGGTGGTCGGAGTGGGCATCGGCCTGGCGATCACGGCCCTGCTGCCTGCGGAGACCGCGGCCCGGGTTCCCATCCTGGCAGGTGACGCGGCGATACCGGCTGCAGCAGCAGTCGGGACGCTGTTCTATGTAAACACCGAGATCTTCATCCCCATCGCAGACGCCCTCCGATCTGCGGGGATCGGAATCGGAGCAATCGTTGCGCTGACCATTTCCGGAGCCGGCTTCAACATCCCGGAGTTCGTGATTCTGGGAAGACTGGCCGGCAAGGGAGTGTTGGCCGCCTTCGGAGCCTACGTGTTCGCGGTGGCCGCAGTAGGCGGACTGCTGGCGCAACTGTTGGTCACCTGAACCAGGGTTGCCTCCCCACCATCGCCAGGTAACGATCCACGATCGAGGCTTCGTCGGGAACCTGCACCGCAGGTCCGATCCGGCCGGTCTCACGGAACCAATCGGCTCTTGCTCCGATTAACCGATAGCTGACCTCGCACAGCTTGGGGGGAAGGTTGACACCCACACCAGTGGCCTTTCCGATGTCCCAGGCGTGGGTGAGGGGATCCCACTGTACGTAGGACACGAAGGTCGCCATGTCCATGCGCCCAAACCAGTACTTGTCCTCTCGCTCCATGACCCCGGGCTGACCGAGCGCAGCCAGCACTTCTTCCCTGGTCAGTGCCCAACGGGAAAGGGGATCGGCCGGAGGTTCCACATTCACCGGCCGGGCCCACTCGCCGGTACGGGCAATTCGAGCGAGGGCGTCCAGCACCGAGCACTGATGCGACAGGACCTGGCGCGCTGTCCAGCCTTCGCAGGGCGAATCGTTGTCCCAGGCCGGGGGCGGCACCTTCTGGCAAACGGCATCAAAGGTGTCGACAGCTTCGATGAAGTTGCGAAGTTTCTCACACATGGCGAGGATCATGGTAACCGATCCAGCCGGACCGGGCGCCTCACACAGGTCGAGTCTCCCTGCTGCCCGGGAGTATTCTCCGCAGATTACCGACCCACCGAAACCATGAATCGATCACCCACAGGCCGTCCGGTCATCGCAGGAACCCGCGGCGTTATCTCAAGCGGTCACTACCTGACGTCCATGGCGGGGATGCGCATGATGCTGTCGGGAGGCAATGCCTTCGACGCCTTGGCGGCAGGAGTGTTTGCCGCGGCAGTGGTGGAACCCACCGCCGCTTTCTCGCTGGCCACCGAGAGCGTTTTCATGCTGTACGACTCCCGGTCGCAGGACCTAGTGTCCCTGAGCGGTCAAGGAATCGCCCCACAACGGGCCACCGTCGAGTTCTACCGGTCTCAAGGGCTGGAAGCCATCCCCACCGGACCTGGGAAGAAAGCGCCGCTGTCTTTCACAGTTCCGGGCGCCGTCCACGCCACCATCGCCATGCTCGACCGCTACGGGACCAAGAGTCTGGGCGAGGTTATGGCGCCGGCCATCGAATATGCCAAACGGGGCATCCCCCGTTACCGGTACATGATCGACCATTTGAGATCGCCGTCCATATCCGGCCAGTTCGGACTGTTTCCCCCCGGCGGCCTCGACATCTTGTACGAAAAGGGGCGCCTTCCGGAAGAAGGGACACTACTGGTGCAGCCTGGTCTGGCAAGCACCCTGGACTCGCTGGTCACGGCCGAAACCGAACACACGGGCACTCGATCGGAGAGACTTCGCGCCGGGATGCAAGAGTTCTACAGAGGCAACGTCGCCAAGCTGATCGTGGAATCATCGCGAAGCGTGGGTGGAATCCTGGCCTACCGCGATCTTGCCGGCTACCAGTCGAGTTTCGAAGAGCCCCTTTCCACAACTTTCGCCGGCTACCGGGTCTGCGGACAGAACACCTGGTCACAAGCGGCAGTTCTCTTCCAAGCGCTGAACATGTTGGAACACTTCGACCTAGAAGCGATGGGCCACAACACCCCCGATTACATCCACACCGTCGCCGAAGCCCTCAAGTACTCGCTAGCCGACCGCCAAGCCTTCTACGGAGACCCCGACTATGCGGAAGTGCCCGTCGACGCCCTGCTCTCCAAGCAATACGGAGCGCGACGGGCCACCATGATCGACCCGTCCCGGGCCTTCCCGGAGATGCCCCCGGCGGGCAACCCCTGGGCACATTCAAACCGGCCCCGCCAGCCGGCGATGGAGGCGGGCTCTCCTCGGGCAGGATCGAGCGGACCGACCGGCCCGAGAGGAGGTACAACCCACCTGGCCGCGATCGACTCTGAAGGCAACCTGGCCTGCGCTACTCCCAGTGGCGGCGCCCTGGAAAAGTCCGTCTTCTTTCCGGAACTCGGTTGCGCGCTCAGCACCCGAATCGAGACATTCAACCTCCAGAAAGGCCACCCCAACGTTGTCCACCCGGGGAAGCGACCCAGAACCACTCTGGTCAGTTACATAGCCGTGAGAGACGGTGTGCCCCTAATGACCTTTGGCTGCCCGGGAGGCGACCACCAGACGCAGGCCAACCTGCAACTGATGCTGAACACCTTCGTTTTCGGGATGAACCCCCAGGAAGCCGTGGAGGCGCCCCGGTTCGCCACCGACAGCGTCCCCGACTCCTTTTACCCGCATCACTACTTCCCGGGACGGCTGGCGCTGGAGCCGGGCATCCCGGAAGCCACAGCTCATGCTCTCTCGGAAATTGGCCACCACACAGCCCGATCAGAGGTTTGCGGGGAGGGCGCCATCGTGACCAGCCGTGACCCGGCCTCGGGGGTGATCACCGCGGGAGCAGACCCCCGCCGACCCTCCTACGCTCTGAGTTGGTGATCCTGCCTAGGAGACGTCAGCTCAGCTTCTGGTGGATCAGGGCGGCCGCCTCACCCACTGTGGTGATTTGCTCGGCTTCCTCATCCGGGATCTCCACTCCAAACTCATCCTCAAGCGCCATCAGCAATTCCACTACACCAAGTGAATCGACATCCAGGTCTTCTTCGAAATTGGCATCCGGGACCAGTTTTTCCTCTTCCAAGTCCAGTTCTTCCACCAGAACCCTTATAAGCCTGCTATCGATGTCGTTGCTCATTGCATTCCTTTCTATCGTTTCGGGTCCTGAGGACTCTATTCACAGTGCCAGCCCTCCGTCCACCTGCCAGACCTGCCCGGTGACATAGGACCCGTCGTCAGAGCCGAGGAATCCCACCACTTTGGCCACTTCAGAAGGCGCTCCCACTCTGCCGAGCGCCGCACCCGAAGCCGTGGCTTCGGCGGCGGCCTCACCCAAGGAGGCTGTCATGTCGGTGGAGATGAATCCGGGGGCCACAACGTTCACAGTGATTCCCCGTGAGCCCACCTCCCGGGCCACCGACTTGGCGAACCCGATCAAGCCTGCCTTGGAGGCGGCGTAGTTAGCCTGGCCGGGGTTGCCGCTGACACCGGCCACAGAGCCAATGCACACCACCCTCCCCCAGCGGGCACGCAACATCCCTCGCAGTGCCCCCCTCGTGCACAGATACGCAGATCGAAGATTGACCGCAATCACCTGATCGAAATGATCAGGCCGCATGCGTGCCAGCAGCCCGTCCCTGGTTATCCCGGCGTTGTTGACCAGAATCCCCACCGCTCCCAGCGACGAGTTCACCTGCTTGAACATCTCGGCGACCTGGTCGGCGTCCGACACGTCAGCCCCGACGGCCAGCGCCTCTCCCCCCATCGCCTGGATGGCCTCAACGACTTCACCGGCGGCGTCGGACCGGCGGGCGTAGTTGACGACCACATGGTTTCCGCGCTCTGCCATCTCCATGCAGATGGCGCGGCCGATTCCCCGTGACCCTCCCGTGACCAGAGCCACCCGACTCACTTCAGTTTCTCCGGAAACCCGTAAACCTGGAAATTGGCATCCAACAGTTCCATCAGACTCCGCTCGGTCGGGGCAAGCACCGCATCGCTTCGCTCCAATGGCTCGGTTCGCTCTCCCCACCGCATCATCGCCGCCGCGGCAGTCAACCCACCTCCGAAGGCTGCGAAAACGACATGCGATCCCGGTGAGATGTATCCCTGTTCCAACGCCTCGGTAAGAGCAACCGGGATGGTGGCGGCTGAAGTGTTTCCGTAGGCATGGATGTTGGTGTAGACCTTGTGGGCGGGAAGCTTGAGACGCCGGGCGGTGGCGTCGATGATCCGGATATTGGCCTGATGGGGTATGAGCAGGTCCACATCATCCAGGTCCAGGCCGGCCGCTGTGACGGCTCTCACCGAAAGATCCCCCATGGCCACCACCGCTCGCCGGAACACCTCTCGGCCGTTCATAGCGATTCCTCCGTATGCATCCTCCATATGACGTTCGGGCATTCGGTGGAGGCCGTCCTCGGTCACTTCCAGGTAGGTGAGAGCGGAGGAATCCATCTGCATGCAGCCCGAGAGAAGCCCGTACTCCTCCTCGGTCGGCTCCAGGACGACTGCTCCGGCGGCGTCACCGAATAGCACAGCCGTGGAGCGGTCAGTGAAATCGATCAGCGCGCTAAGGCGCTCGGCGGCAACCACCAGCACCCGGGAGTACATCCCGGACTCGATCATCTTGGAGGCAGTGATCAAGGAATACACAAACCCCGAGCAGTTGGCGTTGAGGTCGAATGCCGCAGTGGCGACCGGCGCCTCCAGAAGTCGGTGGACGTGAGCCGCGGTGGCAGGGACAACGGAATCTGATGTGCAGGAGGCCAGAATGATCAGATCGATGTCCTCGATTCCCAGCCCGGCCGCGGCCAGAGCGTGGCTGCCGGCCACCGCTGCCATCTCAGATGGCTCGACATGACTGATGCGCCGCTCCTTGATCCCCGAGCGCACGGTTATCCACTCATCGGAGGTGTCCATCATCCCCTCCAGATCAGCGTTGCTCAACACGGTGGGAGGAACACATCTGCCCCATCCGCTTATGACAGCCCTACGCATAGATCATTCTCCTCACGAAATCCCCATGCTAGATAGAGAGTCCGCCGCTTTCGCCGCCCCGGCGAGATCATTTACCACTAGCACGGTAGCAGACCGGATGGTGCGCTTGGCCAGCCCGGCAGTCACCTTCCCCGGCCCGATATGCACGAAGGTATCTACACCCTCAGCAGCCATGGCCTTGAGACTCTGGTCGAACCTGACCGGCGAACACACCTGAGCAACCAGGGTCTCGGCGACATCGTCCCGATGCACGGGCTTGGCGGTGACGTTGGAATACACCGGGAAGCGAGGAGCGGCAGGCCGGACGTCCTCCAACGCAGCGGCGACCCGCCGGGCGGCCGGAGCCATGAACTGGGAATGAAAGGCGCCCGCCACCGCCAGTCTCACCATTCGGCGCAGACGCAGACTCTTGGCCTGCGACTCCAGCCAATCCAGATCGGAAGCGCTGCCCGCCATCACCACCTGTCCGGGAGCGTTCAGATTGGCTACCACCAGCCTTCCTCCTTCCCGGCGGCGAGCCTCGGCGATGTCCTCGGCTCGTTCAGCCGTCACCCCCATGACCGCCATCATCCCTGACTGCTCGGCATCGGCCGCGTCGGCCATGGCTCGACCTCGGGCCGCCACCACCGAGAGGGCCTCTGCAAACCCCAGGACCCCCGAGGCGACCAGCGCGGTGTACTCTCCCAGGGAGTGCCCCGCGGTTGCCCGCGGCGGGTCGGGGAACCGGCTGGAGAACTCGATCCATAGAGCGTATGAGAGGCAGAACAGGGCGGGCTGGGCCCGCTCGGTGCGCACCAGCAAATCCTCGGGTCCCTCCAAGCAGAGTTGACGAAGAGACCAGCCCAGCAGGTCGTCGACCCCATCACCCAACAGGTCCGGCCTGGCTTCAAATAGCTCGGCGCCCATACCCACGAACTGGCTCCCCTGGCCGGGAAAGAGAATCGCGAAAGACGGCATTGGAGGTATGACCGTTCGGATGGGGATGCGGTTACCGGCTCAGGCCGCCACGAAGGCTGCCAGCAATCGGCTCACATCGGAGCTATCGACGTCCCGATGGGTGACAAGCCTCAGAGAACCGGCGAAGGGCCTGTTCACCTTGATCCCCGATTCTCTCAGCCGGTCCCGGATGGGAGCCCACCCTCCCCGCAGCTTCCGTGTATTCACGATCACCATATTGGTTTCGGTAGACGCCGGGTCCACCGCTCCGGGATGCCGTTCAGCCAACCCTTCCGCCATCTGAGCGGCCACTTTGTGATCAGTTGACAGACGGGTCCAGTCCCTGAGAGCCATCCGGGCTGGAGCCGCCAGTACACCCACCTGCCTCATACCCCCTCCCAGCCTCTTGCGCAGGTACCGTCCCTCGGCGATCAGATCTGCCGGACCGCACAGGATCGAACCCACCGGCGCCCCCAAGCCCTTCGAAAAGCAGAACTGCACGGTATCAACCCCTTCGGCCATGCGACCCGGTGCAACATCAGCGGCCACAGCCGCATTGAACACTCGGGCTCCATCGAGATGGATGGAGAGGTCGTACCGGCGTGCCGTCCGGTTGGCTTCGGTCATCACTTCCACGGGAACCACTCGACCTCCCGACATATTGTGGGTGTTTTCCCAGACCAGCAAGCCGATACGGGGAAAGAGTCGGCCTGCCAGTTCCATGGCCTGGTGGATGTCCGAGGGGGTAATACGGCCGGCCGGGCCGTTCACCGGACGAAAGGCCACTCCAGACAGAGCAGAACCGGCCCCCGCTTCGGTGTTGCGGAGGTGGGCCCCGGCATTGCACAGCACCTCTTCTCCCCGCCTGGTTTGCAGCATTATCGCCAACTGGTTGCCCATGGTCCCGGTCGGAGTGAACAAGGCAGCCTCTTTACCCATCACCGAGGCCGCCTCCTCTTCCAGGGCGTTGACCGTGGGGTCATCGCGGTATACATCATCTCCCACCGCCGCTTCCGCCATGGCACGCCGCATCTCCGCAGTGGGCCGGGTCACTGTGTCGGATCGAAAGTCGGCGATGCCGTCGGGAAAGGCCACCGCTACAGGAGTTCCAGGCTGCGGCGCAGACTCGTGACTGCCTGGGTGATCCGTTGGCGATTCTCCACCAGGGCAAAGCGGACGTGTCCGTCACCACCGGGACCGAACCCGATACCGGGGCTTACGGCAACCTTGCTGTTCCGCAGCAAATACAGGGCGAAGTCCACCGATCCCATCTCCAGGTATGGCTCCGGGATAGGCGCCCACACGAACATGGTTCCTTGGGGCCGCAGCACCTTCCACCCGGAGTTGTTCAGGCCATCCACTAATGCGTTGCGACGCTCCGCATAGATGGCTCTGACTCTCTCGACATGCTCGTCGCCGAGATTGACCGCCACGATCGAGGCGATCTGGATGGGCTGGAAGGTCCCGTAGTCGAGATAGGACTTGAGTTTGGCCAGTGCCGCAACCGCCGGGGCATTGCCGACTACGAACCCCATTCTCCAGCCGGCCATTGAATGCCCCTTGGTCAGGCTGTACAACTCGACTCCAACCTCATCGGCCCCCTCCACCTGCAGAAGAGACGGCGGCTGGTACCCGTCGAAGTGGATATCGGCGTAGGCGAAGTCATGAACCAAGAACACCCCGTGAAGGTGGGCGAAGGCAACCAACCGCTCGAAGAATGACAACTCAACACAGGTGGTGGTGGGGTTGTGGGGGAAGGAGACGATTATCACCCTGGGTTTGGGCCAGGAGGACCGGAACAGATCCTCCAACCTCTCGAAGTACTCGGACTCAGATGTCACTGGAAGACGTACCACATCGGAGCCGGCCACCACCGGGGCATAGATGTGGATCGGATAGGACGGTTCGGGGACCACCGTGGTGTCTCCCGAATCCACCAACGTCCACAACAGGTGGGATAGACCCTCCTTGGCTCCGATCGTGGCCACCGCCTGAGTCTCCGGGTCAAGTCTTACCCCAAACCGTCGTAGGTAGCGGTCGGCAATGGCCCGTCGCAGGTTGGGAAGACCCCTGGACGCGGAATACCGGTGGTTTTTGCCTTTGCGGGCGGCCTCTACCAGTTTCTCCACCACAAAGGTCGGCGAGGGAATGTCGGGGTTCCCAAAGCCCAGATCCACCACATCCTCACCGGCGCGCCGCGCCTCGATCTTGGCCTGATCCACTTGGGCAAACACATAGGGTGGAAGGCTCTGTATACGCCGGAAATCCATCTGAAGAAGGTTAATAGGGCTCCGCGCCGGGATGGCAGGATGTATTCCCGAGTAGAAGAGGCGCCCACCGGCGGATAGTGGCGGCACGGGGAGGAGTGAGTGCCAGCACCAGCGCCTGGGCGCCGGCATCCACCCTCTGCTTCAGGACGCGCCGCAAGGAGTCGATCCCCCGCCTAGGGTCAAGGACAGCCCCCCAACTGATGAGCACGCCGGGATTCATCCTCCTCATGTGGTGGGCGGCTGCTTGGAATGCCTCCGGTCGTCCGCCCCAGGCGTTCCAGCCGTCTGCGCACTCGGCGGCCACCTCTCGCAATTCCGGGCGCCATCCCCCCACCCAGATCTCTACATCCGGAGTCCGGGATCGAATGGCCGCCACCGTCTCCTTCAACCGAACGATCCGCTCGGCAACTGGAGGCAACTCCATGCCCACGGCCTCGACCTCCCGGCGAGAGCGGGAGTCGCCCACTCCCAGGCCTATAAGAGGTGAGGACCGGGTGATCGAGGACAGGGTCTCCACCACATCGGCTGTGTAGGAGGGAGATCGAAGGGCGGTCTGCAACACCAAGGAACCCACTCGGCACTCCGCAACTGCCCCAACCATGCCCAGCACCGTGACGGCCTCCAGCACCGGATCTGAGGGGTCCCGCCAGCCGGCCAGATGGTCGGTGGCCACCACCCCGGCCAGTCCCAGCGACTCCACGGCTCTCACCATTTCTGTCAACTCCCGGGGCGACGACTGGAACAGAGGAAGGACTGTCCAGACCGGAAGACTCATTGGAGGGTGATCACTCCCCCACCAGCCTCCGAATCACCCACCGCGCCCGGCCGGGCATGAAGTCCATGAGCAGGCCCACCCCCAAGAGGATCTTTGCCAGCGTTTCTGGTTGGCCGTCCCAGTGCTCGACAACCACATCCTTGGGGGCCGACTCCACCAGGATCGCCACCGCGACCACCAGGGCCAGCAGGTCGTCTACCACTCCGACGACCGGTATCAGGTCCGGTATCAGGTCGATGGGGAGCACCGCGTAAACGGCCAACCCAGCCGCAAGGCGTTTGGCGCGCACCGGTACTCTGGGGTCTCGACTCAGCCTCACCACCAATTTGCCAAGCTGTGGCGCAGCCGCCGCCAGTCCGGCAACCGTCTTGATCAACCTATCCATGGGCACCCTTCGCCTGATGTGCTTCCGTCATCCCGTCGGGGGTGACTCTCACCGGCCGACGGGTGGCGCGAAAGTATCCTACATTCCTGCAGAGGGTGGGTCCCACCCTCCACTGATGAGCCTGCGGTTGGTGGACATCGCCGAAGAAGTGATAACGGGGACGGGCCTGCAGCAGATACTCGAGAATGGGACGGGAGGCCCGTTCATGCTTTCCCGTCACCACGTCGAAGTGGAGCGCAGGGATGGCCGGCGCCAGGTGGGTGCAGAGGATGTCCACTTCACCCAGACCGGCCAGTTTCTCGGCCATCTCCTCATCCGACACCTCCCCTGAAGCATTCATGGGAGTGGTCAACCCACCGCCGGCAAAACCCACTCGCAGACCCTCGATCACCACTACTTCCCCGTCCACGAATCTGGCGGTCTCCGGCAGGCAGTCACGCAGCATGTCGGGCCGGTCGACATTCCCGTAGGTGACATATGACTCCGCTCCGTCCAGAGCCTCCGACGTCAAGCGGTACTGTTCCTTGACCTCTCCGGCCAGTTCCGTCCGGAACCACTCGTATCGATCCCCCACTCTCTCCGTCCACAAGGCCCTCATCTCCTCGAAACGGGACCGCCCCCTGGAAAATGCTATCTTGCGGGCAAAGTCGATACCGAGCACCTCCGCGAAAATACCTTCCCCGGTCCGGTAGTCGACCAGATTGATCAGATCACCCAGCACCAGGAGGGGCTCTCCCCGGGATGCCACCTCCGCCAGGGCGTCGAACCGGCCATGGATGTCCGATACCAGCAACAAGGCTGCTAGAAGTGGTTGGTGACCGCTCCGTCCTCAGCCCCACCCACCAGATTGGCGTATTTGGCGAGGGCGCCGGACGGATAGCGGACCGGGGCCGGCTTCCAGCCTGCCCGTCTTTGTTGCAGTACATCTTCTGGCACCAGTAGATCCAAGCGCCGCGCAGCCACATCCACTCTTACGCGGTCGCCCTCCTCCACCAGGCCGATCGGCCCCCCCACCTCCGATTCGGGGGCCACATGACCGATACAGAGACCGGTGGTGCCGCCGGAGAAACGACCGTCGGTGATCAGCAGGACATCCTTTCCCAAACCGGCGCCCTTGAGAGCCGCGGTGATGGCAAGCATCTCCCGCATTCCCGGCCCGCCCCGCGGTCCTTCGGTGCGTATTACCAACACCTCTCCCGGATTGATCCGGCCCGAGAACAATTCAGCCAAAGCCCCCTGTTCGCCGTCGAAGACTCTCGCCGGTCCTTCGAACACCTCCAGCGCCACCCCGGCCACTTTCACCACCGCCCCCTTGGGCGCCAGGGAACCTCGCAGCACTGCGATGCCACCCTCGGCGGCAATCGGGTCTGACACAGTTCGCAGCACGTCCTGTTCGGTGGGAACGGTGACGTCCTTGAGGTTGTCGGCCATGGTCCTGCCCGTCACCGTGAGGCAATCCCCGTGGATGAGCCCTTCATCCCACAATGCTCGCAGCACCACCGGAATACCCCCGATGTAATCGATGTCCACCATGTGGTAGGTCCCGAACGGCTTCATGTCTCCGATATGGGGAGTCCGGCGGCTGATCCGGTCGAAGTCCTCCAACTCCAGGTTGACTCCCGCTTCGTGGGCCAGAGCCATGAGATGCAGGACAGCGTTGGTGGATCCTCCCAAGGCCATCACGGCAGTGATGGCGTTCTCGAAGGCTGGCCGGGTCATGATCTGGCGGGGTCGGATTCCCGCTTTGAGCAGATCCATGACTGCCTCGCCACTGCGGCGGGCGTACACCCCCAAACGGGTGTCGACAGCAGGCACCGATGCCGAACCGGGCAGGGACATTCCGATAGCCTCCCCCACCGACGCCATGGTGTTGGCGGTGAACATGCCCGCGCATGACCCTGCCCCAGGGCAGGCGTTGCGTTCGATCTCATCCAACTCCTGGGAACTTATGAGTCCCTTGGACTCGGCGCCGATCCCTTCGAATACATCCACCAGCGAGATGTCCCGACCCCGGTAGCGACCGGGGAGACTCGACCCCCCGTACAGGAACACCGCCGGCAGGTTGGAACGGGCCGCCGCCATCAGCATCCCGGGCAGGGACTTGTCGCAGCCGGCGATGGTCACCAGGGCGTCAAAACGCTCGGCGTGAGCAACCAGTTCCACTGAATCCGCAATGACCTCCCGCGAGACCAGTGACGCTCGCATGCCCTCGTGGCCCATGGAGATTCCATCGGAGACGGCGATGGTCGCGAAAGTGAGCCCGACTCCTCCCCCCACTCTCACGCCCTCTTTGGCGCGCTCGGCCAGAACCGGCCCGGTGACATTGCAGGGAGTGACCTCGTTTCCCGCCGATACCACCCCAACCTGCGGTCTGGCGAAGTCATCATCGGACAAGCCCACCGCCCTCAACATGGCTCGCGCTCCCGCCCGGGCCGGCCCTTCGGTTACATCTTGGGAATGAATCTTCAGAGACATATCCCGATAATAAGCCTTGCTCGCCGGCCAGGTTCCCTCCGTGGGGGATCGAAGAAGCCCAGGATGGAACGGATGGCTCCCCTAGGCAACAGACCACCGGGCCAGTGTGGAGAGCAGCGAGTCGTAATAGTCGGTGAGCACCAGGACCGCTAGAGCGGCCATCGCTGACCTGGCAACGACCGATGTCCACCGACTGTCCGCCCACCGGCGTGCGGCCGGAACATAGGCAAGCAGGGCCACCACCGCCACCAGGGGGACCATCACCCCAACCAAGTACACAGCCAGAAGTATGAGAGCGGTACCGGGGTCATCCTGGGCCAGGGTGAGCACCGTTCCCAATTCCTCCCCCACGCACGGCAGCCAGGTGGCGCCGGCGAACGCCCCTATCAGAGCCGCCGCAGCCAGACCGCAGCGGCGTCTATTGACCATCAGCGCCAACACCAATCCTGCAGACACCAGCAAGGAGGTGGCCAGGCGCCCGGCCGCCGAGTTCGAGATACCAGCAGCCCTGATCCATGCCGAGAGGATGGTGAAACCGGCAAAGATCCCCAACACCTCTATCCGCTCTCTCTTCCTGAGCACCACCAGCGCCAGGCCCACCAGCAGTACAGAGTAAGAGCAGGGCAGCAGGCTCGAACGGATTCCCTCCGCGAAAAGGTTCACATCTCCTCGTTGAGCAAGAACATCACGGTCTGCTCCAACTCCGGGTACTTTCCTTCTCCGATGTGATCAAAACGCACCCTACCCTCCCGGTCCAGCACGTAGGTGCGCGGCCAGTAGCCTCGACCACCCGTCTGCCACTCCCAGAAGGTACGCCTTCTGGTGTCGAGCACCACCGGCCAGGTGACTCCCAAATCCGCCATCGCCTCTTTGATGTTGTCCACATCCTCTTCGAAATTGAATTCCGGTGAGTGGATGCCGACGATCTCCAGACCTCGATCGCGGTACTTGGCATAGATCTGCTGTGTGTAGGGAATTCGGTTGTTGCAGTTGTAACACGCGAAGGTCCAGAATTCCACCACCACCTGTCCGCGCAACTCTTCGAGACTCTCGACTTCTGACTGCAGCCACCCGTCGATGTCCACCAATCTGGGATGTACCTCTTGCAGCACCTCCGGAGGGGAGATTGTTGTGGTCGTGGTGGGAGCGGCGGTGGTCGTGGTGGTTGGAACCGTGGTGAGCGCCTCCGTAGACGGGGTGGGTTCGAATCCGGCGGTGTCCTCAGGGGTGGCCGTTGTGGATGGGGAAACGGTGGGAGCCGCCTGCGACACGACTTCCTCTTCGCCGTCTTCGCCTCCCACCAGGGCCCATCCCACCGCAATGACCGCGGCTGCCAGGATCACGAGGAGAACCAGACGGGAATCGATCTTCATTGCCAGAGAAACTAGCGAGCCCCGATGGCATCCTTCCCCCGATAGCGTCCTCGGCAGGGAGAATCCTCTCGGTCCAGCCACACAAGCACCTTCACACCTCCACCCCGGCCAGGGCCAGTTCCTCTCTCACCTCCGGCGACCTCTCCCGGGAGGCGACATGGCGCAGGAACAGACCGGCCCAACGAAGGGACAGCCTGGCACCCAGATTGTGAACTGCCCACACCGCGTGGAGTCGCAACAACCAGTCGGGATTGCCCAGGTAGCCAGCGACAATCGCCAGGTGATCGGGCGTTCCGGTGTTCCCCAGTGCCACCAGCGCGTTGCGACGAAGAATGCGAGGCCGGCGGGAGGGTAGGTAGAAGTGAGTGAAGTCATCCAGCAACTCGCGGTCTGGTCGGCGCAGCAGTTCCCCCAGGTCGACCGATCCCTGGGGAGAGACGGACTTTTCCAACAACCTTGTTCCGGGAGGGCAGGCGGTGAGACATTCGTCACACCCGTAGATGCGATCTTCCATGTGGGACCGTAAGTCCCGGGGAATGACACCCGGCGTCTGCGCCACCGCAGCCAGGCACAGCCGGGCATCCAGCACCCCGGGCGCTATCAGCGCTCCGGTGGGACAAGCCGGTAAGCAGGCGGTGCAGGTTCCGCAGGTTCGCTCCATGGGCGCCGAAGTGGGAAGGCGGGCGTCGGTTACCACTGATCCGATCAGGAACCACGGTCCCGTCCCCGGCGTCAGCACCATGGTGCTCTTCCCCCACCATCCCACCCCGGCTCGCACGGCCGCAGCCCGATCCACCAAACGCGAGTCGTCCACCAGCACTTCGGCACGGAACCCGGATTTGTGCAACTCCGCGGCGATGGCCCCCAGGCCGGACCGCAGTGGACGATAGGAATCGACCACTGCAAAGCGCGCCACCCGCCCCCGGCCCGGTTGGCCCCGGCCGGGATCCCCGGCTGACGGCAGGTATGACCGGATACCCACCACCAACCGCTCGGCCCAGGGAAAGGACCGGCGCACCTCGGTGGAGAGGTCGGGGTCGGCAAAGGTGAAACCCAGGCGGGCGGACAGGCCCCGCGTCTTTCTGGACCGGATCTCGACCCGGGTTCTGGAAAACGGGTGGGCCGAACACACTCCCACCCGGTCCAAACCGGCTTCAACCCCCCGGGCCTCCAAGCGGTCGGCTAAACGGGCGAGTGGGCCATCCACTGTGCCAGCGCCTCCGAGTAGATCCTTACCGCTCCATGTTCCCGGCAACGCTCAGCCAAGCCGTTGTCGCTGGTGATTACCACTACGGGCTCCCCCTCCCGGGCGGCCACTTCCAAGACGATGGCGTCATCGGCGTCTTCCACGTAAAAGCCGGTGAGCCTGCGACTCTTGAATTGGCTGGCCCAGTCAGGGTCCAATCCGATCTCGAAACGGGAGTCCAGATAGAAGCTCACCTTATGGTGGCCAACCGAATACCTGACCAGGTTTTCCAGTTTGTTCGTGATGAACGCCTTGGTCTGGGCGTCGGGCTTTTCCACAATCTGTTGGTGGTAATGCCAGTAGTGGGCAGCATTCCACCCGTCCACCACCAGGTAGAGCCGCGGTGCTTCGAAGAAGATCCACTCCATCGCATCGATTGACTTGGGGTCTAATCCGCTTGGAAGTACAAGAGGATCCGACAACGCCGCCTGCTGCGGCTCCGCATCCGATCCCACCTGCCAATAGCCCACCATCTGGTCCAGCATCCGGGCCGTCTCCAAGGGATCCCGGCTGAATCCCACGGGTCCGGATAGGTTGGCGCCTGGGTGATCCGACAGTGATCGTGCCTTGGTGTACCTGTCGCGAAGATCGTCGTAACGCCGGTCGGCTTCATCCAAGTCGTCCCACGCCGCATTGGCTTCCTTCTCCCAGTAGTCCGCTTCCCGTCCCCGGTCGGCAGCCCTTCTCTCCAGATCCACCATTCTCTCCCTGGCTCTGGCCAGATCTTGCAGCACGTGGGCGGTGCGCTCTCGAATCTCCTCTTCCGCCTGGTGTCGGAGACGCTCCGCCTGGACATGGAGTAATCTGATTTCCTCCCGCAGCGCCCTCTGGCGCCTTCGCAGCCTCTCAATCTCATCACGGGCCCCATCCAGTTCCACCTCGGCCAGGTATCCCCGAGCCTGAGATTCCCAGTTCTCCGAGCGCTCAAGGAACAAAACGGATGCGGCTGTGCGAGGATCTGCGCCGCTGAGTGAAGGTGGGCCCCAGTTGTCCAGCGTGGCCCGCCGAAGCTCTTCGTCCCCATCCAATGCCCGGTACAGAGTCCTGGCTTCCACCGGTGTCAGTCGGCGGGACGAGGACCCCCGAGTTCTTCTGAGGGGGTGAGGGACCTCGGCCGGTGGCAAGGCCTTGATAAACCGCCTGGCCTCCTCCAAGGCCACCAGGACGTCTTCCGGCTGAAAGTTCATGAATCGGTGGGCTCGGTCACACTCCTTAAAATAGAAGGCAACCGGGATAAATGCTCCTCCTGAGTTGCGGGAATGCTTTGAACAGACCATAATGTTGCTGCAATGAGAGAAATTGGCCTGTTGCTGGTACTCGAGTAGCGCACACGCAGAACCGCGAGTGCGCTGAATCCCTCCACAAGGAGGGATTTCTTTTTGGAAGCCTCACGAAAGCCACCCACCATGACCAAAATCACCGGAGCGCAATCAATCATCTCCTCCCTGGAGCACGAGGGCGTAGACCTCATATTCGGTATTCCGGGGGGAGCCATACTTCCTGCCTACGACCCCCTCTACTTCAGCCCCATCCGCCACGTCATGGCCCGACACGAGCAGGGCGCCGGTCACATGGCAGCCGGGTATGCCTGGGCCACCGGTCGGGTAGGGGTGTGCATGGCCACCTCGGGTCCGGGCGCCACCAACCTGGTGACGCCCCTGGCAGATGCATTGATGGACTCGGTCCCCATGGTTGCCATCACCGGTCAGGTGCCCACCCACGCGGTCGGTAATGACGCCTTCCAGGAGGCATACACCATCGGAATCACCATGCCCGCCACCAAGCACAACTACTTCGTCACCGACCCTGACGACATCCCGACCGTGGTCCACCAAGCCTTCCATCTGGCCTCATCCGGTCGACCCGGACCGGTCTTGATCGATCTGCCCAAGGATGTGCTCAACCAGGAAACCGAATGGCGCCCACCAGAAGACTTGGATCTCCCGGGTTACAAGCCCACCATGGACGGTCACCCCCGAAGAGTCAAAGAGGCCATAGAGATGCTGGCCCGCAGTGAACGGCCGGTCCTCTATGTGGGGGGAGGAATCATCAAAGCCGAAGCGTCGGAGGCCCTGACCCGTTTCGCCGAGATGGCCAACATACCGGTGGTGACCACATTGATGGGACGGGGCGCCATATCTGACGACCACCCGCTCTGTTTGGGGATGCCGGGAATGCATGGCAACTACACCGCCATTACCTCCATGCAGAAGTGCGACGTGCTGTTGGCGGTGGGAGTACGATTCGACGACCGAGTCACCGGTGACCCCCAGCATTTCGCGGTCGACGCCAAGGTCATCCACGCTGACATAGACCCGGCGGAGATCGGAAAGGTCCGGCAACCCGACATTCCCATCGTGGCAGACGCCCGGCGGGTTCTGAACCAGTTCGTCAAGGCCTGGGGTGACCGGCCGGCCCTTGCCAACCAGGAATGGATCGATACCCTGCGCGGTTGGCAGGACGAATATCCCCTGTTCTACGATCAGCAGCCGGATGGCCCGATCAAGCCCCAGTTCATAATCGAGGAACTGGCAAGGCTCACCGGTGGCGACGCCATCCTGGTGGCGGGCGTCGGCCAGCATCAAATGTGGGCCTCCCAGTTCTGGAAGTTCGACCAACCGCGACGCTGGATCAACTCCGGTGGACTGGGAACCATGGGATTTGCGGTGCCGGCTGCCATAGGGGCCAAGGCCGGCATGCCAGATGAGTTGGTCTATGCCGTTGACGGTGATGGCTGCTTCCAGATGACTTTCCAGGAACTAATAGTCGCCTCCGCTTACAAGATCCCCGTCAAGGTGGTCGTCTTCAACAATGATGCCCACGGGATGGTGAAGCAGTGGCAGAAACTCTTTTATGGAAGTCGCCTCTCTTCCAGCCTGCTCAACTCCGAAGTAGTTGACTATGTGAAGTTGGCGGAGGGCATGGGGTGCATTGGACTGCGGGCGGAGGCGCCCGAAGAGGTGGAGCCCACCCTGGAGAAGTCCTTGTCGATCGATGACCGCCCGGTGGTGGTGGAGATGGTGGTCGACCGGGAGGAGATGGTCTTCCCGATGGTGCCCGCCGGCGGCTCCAACGACCAGGTCATCCTGGGTCCGGACTCCGGAGACTGAGCATGGCCAGAGTTTTGCCTCTACCCCGACACACTTTGAGCCTGGTCGTGGAAAACCGCCCGGGTGTGCTGGCCAGAGTGTCTTCAACACTGGCCCGCAGGGGGTTCAACATCCACTCACTGGCAGTGGGTCCGACCATTGACCCGGGTCTTTCCCGGATCACCGTGGTGGTGGAGTCTGAGAAGGTCGAACAGGTCAAGAAGCAGCTTCACAAGCTGATCAACGTGGTCAAGATCTTCGAACTGGAGCCCTCCAAGGCCGTGGAGCGAGAGACCATGCTGATCCGCATATCGGCCATGGGCACTTCTCGGACCGAAGCGATCGAGGTAGCCAACATATTCAAGGCGAATGTGGTGGATGTGGGTTTCAACACCCTCACTTTCGAGGTGACGGGTAAACCTGCCAAACTGAACGATCTCATTGAGCTTCTGCGACCCTTCGGGGTGGTGGAGTTGGTCAAATCGGGGCGGATTGCCATCGGGCGGGCCGCCAAGAGCAAGCCCTCCCGCATGAGGGCGGTCGGATAGGCGGTGAGAGACTAGATGGCTGAGATCTTCTATGACAAGGACACGGACCCCGAGGTAATCAAGGGCCGCAAGGTGGCCGTGATCGGTTACGGCAGCCAGGGACATGCCCATGCCCTCAATCTCTCGGAGTCGGGAGTCAATGTGGTGGTGGGGCTCCGGCCCGGATCGGCCCGGAGAAAGCAAGTGGAATCGGACGGCTTGGAGGTCATGGACCCGCCGGACGCCGCAGAGTGGGCCGACGTGGTCACCATGCTGGTCCCCGACCAACTGATGGCCGACTTCTACAACCAACAGATCGCCGAACGGATGGCGCCTGGTAATGCTTTGTTGTTCGCCCACGGCTTCAACATCCACTTTGGGGAGATAGTTCCCTCGGGGGACCTGGACGTGCTGATGGTGGCTCCCAAGGGGCCAGGCCATCTGGTGCGGCGCACCTACACCGAGGGTTCGGGGGTCCCTTGTCTTCTGGCCATTCATCAAGACGCCACCGGAGGGGCTTTCGATCTGGGGATGTCCTACTCCTGGGGAATCGGAGGCGCCCGGGCAGGGGTGCTGCAGACCACCTTCCGCGAGGAGACCGAGACTGATCTGTTCGGCGAGCAGGTCATCCTGTGCGGCGGCGTTTCCCAGTTGATCAAGGCCTCCTATGAGACTCTGGTGGAGGCTGGCTACGAGCCCGAATCAGCCTATTTCGAGACTCTTCATGAACTCAAATTGATTGTGGATCTTCTGTATGAGGGGGGACTGTCCTGGATGCGTTATTCGGTCTCGGACACCGCCGAGTACGGCGATTACACCCGTGGCGCCCGGATCATTACCGACGAGACCCGCGCCGAAATGAAGAGAGTTCTGGCAGAGATCCAATCGGGCGCCTTTGCCCGAGAGTGGATGGCGCAGGCGAGGGAAGGGGCCCCCTTCCTCTTGGAGCAACGGGCTGCCAATCAATCCCATCCCATCGAGCAGATAGGGCGGGAACTCCGGCAAATGATGCCTTTCTTGGACCCGAAGACACCGGGATGATCAACGGTCATCCAACCACGGCGCGACACAGAGGTTGTCTGGCGCTGACCCGGCCGGGCGGCGGTTCCCGCCGGCCCGGCCTTCGCAGCCCATAGGTCAGCACGCCACACCACAACCAGGAGTCCCAAGAACATGTCCGAACGATTGATCATTTTTGACACAACCCTGCGTGACGGGGAGCAGGCCCCCGGGATCGCTTTGACTCCCGACGAGAAAGTAACCATCGCCCATCAACTGGCCCGCCTTCAGGTGGATGTCTTGGAGGCCGGGTTCGC
Organism: bacterium OM1 bin76; assembly: GCA_002238785.1. GTDB lineage: Bacteria > Actinomycetota > Acidimicrobiia > Spongiisociales > ZC4RG35 > Bin76. The sequence continues at coordinate 120,335 of MPNA01000008.1, forward strand.
AGCATCCTCCTCAGGGGACTTCCAGGCGGTGTCGAGGATCGCCAGCGAGGTGCAAGGGCCGGTGATCGCCAGCCTGGCCCGAGCTCATCCCGATGACATCGACCAGGCCTGGGATGCCCTGCGGCACGCCGATCGGGCCCGCATTCACGTGTTCATGTCCACTTCCCCCATTCACATGGAGCGGATGTTGCGCATGACCCCGGCCGAGGTGTTGAAGGCGTCAGTGGAGGGGGTTCGCCGGGCGCGCCGCTACACCGACGACGTGGAGTTCTCTCCCCAGGACGCTACCCGCTCCGAGTACCCGTTCCTGATCGATGTGTGCCGGGCGGCGGTGGAGGCGGGGGCCACCACCATCAACATCCCCGACACCGTCGGATACGCCACACCCGCCGACTTTCTGGAGTTGATGAAGCGGATCTACGCCGAGGTCCGAGGGGATCGAAGCGATGTCACCATTTCGGTTCACTGCCACAACGACCTGGGTTTGGCGGTGGCTAATTCCCTGTCCGCCATCGCGGCGGGCGCCCGACAGATCGAGGGAGCCATTAACGGCATCGGGGAACGAGCCGGCAACACCTCTATTGAGGAGATCATCATGGCCGTCAAGACGCGCCAGGATGTATTCGGCGTGGAAATCGGGGCAGATACCACCCAGATCTTCGACACATCCCGTTTGGTTTCGCAACTGACCGGCTATCCGGTGCAGTTCAACAAGGCAGTGGTGGGCCGCAATGCCTTTGCCCACGAGTCCGGCATCCACCAGCATGGGGTACTCCGGGACCGGGAGACCTACGAGATAATGAGCGCTGAATCCATCGGTCAACGCGGCGCCCAGATCGTATTGGGCAAGCACTCCGGCCGAGCAGGATTCGCCGACGCCCTGAACAACCTGAATATCTCTTTGGAAGAAGACGAGTTCATGCAAGCTTTCGCCAAGTTCAAGGCCATGGCCGATCGGAAGCTGGAGATCGGCGAAGACGAACTGCGAGCAATCGCCACATCCGGACCGTCGGGACTTGCCGCCGCCGAGGTCGAGATGGTTGGTATCAATGTCTCGGGTGGTCACGACACCACACCCACCGCGGTGGTCACGCTGTCCAGAGGAGGCGTGGTCTCCGAATACACCGGGCAGGGAGGCGGGATGGTCCACGCGGCGTTTTCTGCCATCAGACAGTGCTTCGGCATCGAAGCCCGCCTGGTCGATTATCGAGTGGTTCCGGTTACTGCCGGCGCCGACGCCATGGCGGAGGTAAACGTAGTGGTGCGCGTCGGGGACATCACATACTCCGGAAAGGGCGTGTCGACCGACGTGGTTGAGGGATCGGCGGAAGCCTTCGTTGACGCCTTGAACCGGGCCATTGGCGCCAAATGAGGTCTTTTGAGCCTGTTGGCTTCTCGATATCTAAAACTGTATCGCTAACAAAAGGCTAGGACTATGCCCAACCAACCCACCGTATATGCTATCTTATATTGGCATGGGCCTTGGAAACTCGCATATTGCCAAGATCTTGCAAGAGGCGCGCGTTGGCTTGGGATTCAGTCAACGGGAACTGAGCGAGAGATCAGGCCTCACGCAGGCACAGATTTCGCGTATCGAGAATGGCGCGGTGGACATGCGGATATCAAGCCTTCTGGCGCTGGTCAACGAACTGGGTCTCGAATTGAGCTTCACCCACCAACCCCTGTCTCAACCCCCTGCCGCAAGGGAGGAAGCACAGACTCCTCGGCAGCCTGTTTACGGGTTCGCGCAAGCGCCGCACCGTCCGGGGATTTTCGGGGACATAGCCGAGGAATTGCTGTAGCGGGAAGGACTTCGGCATGAACACCTATCGGTTGGCAGTGATCGCCGGCGACGGTATTGGCCCCGAAGTCACGGCCTGTGCAGTGGGAGCCCTGGAGGCAGCAGCAGCCAGGCACGCGTTCAAGATCGAACTCACCGATTACGACTTGGGAAGCCGGCGTTACCTCTCTACCGGAGAGGTGCTGCCCGACTCGGTGCAGGACGAACTTGCCGGACACGACGCCATACTCTTGGGTGCGGTGGGGACGCCCCAGGTGGCTCCCGGCATCTTGGAACGAGGACTCTTGCTGAGGTTGAGGTTCGACTTCGATCTCTACGTGAATTTCCGCCCCGTCAAGCTATACCCGGGTGTTCCCAGCGCCATAGCCGGACTGGGTCCCGACCAGTGTGACTTGGAGGTGATGAGAGAGAACACCGAGGGTCTGTACTCGGGCAGCGGCGGATTCCTCCACAAGGACACTCCCCACGAGATCGCTAATCAGAACTCGGTCAACACCCGGAGAGGAACGGAGCGCATCATCCGTTACGCCTTCGATAGGGCCATGACGCGGGACCGTCGGCTGACGATGTGTCACAAGACCAACGTGCTCAACTACGCCGGGGATCTTTGGCAACGGACCACCGACGAAGTGGCTGTCGAGTATCCGGAGGTGGATGTGGACTACGTGCATGCCGATGCTGCCTGCATCCACCTGATACAGAGCCCTGAACGGTTCGATGTAATGGTGACCGACAATATCTTCGGCGATATCCTCACCGACCTGGGAGCGGCTATAGCAGGCGGGATCGGACTGGCGGCTAGCGGCAATCTCAATCCCACCGGAGAATTCCCCTCACTGTTCGAACCTGTTCACGGAAGTGCCCCGGACATCGTGGGAACCGGATGGGCCAACCCGGTGGCCGCGGTGTTTACCGCAGCCATGTGCCTGGATTACCTGGGAGAGAAAGAGGCGGCCTTCGAGGTAGAACAGGCGGCAGCCGGAGTCCTTCCTGAGTTGGGCGCCATGGCAGGGCCGGAAATGGGAGCTTCCACCTCAGAGATAGGTCGCTGGATCGTCGAAGCTGTCGGTATCGCCTAGAGCAACAGGACTCCAGCAGAACGACAAAGAGCGGGAAGGCCTCACTCGTTGTTTAGGGTGGTCTGCCTGCCACTTACCGGTATTTAGCGATGGAAAAAGGTCGCTGGATCGGGCCATCCCAATGTGTCCTGTTCCTGAGATGTAGCGACGCCTCAACGAAGCGGGTCGACCTCAGCTGGACCGATCGGCACACTTCTCCAGGACAGTGAGCGGTCTATTCGCCGAAAATCCTCTCACGAGCCTTGCGCCACTCCTCCTCGGTAAGGGGTATGAAACAGAGATCGTCCGGGTCGCAGTGCCGACGACGCTCGTCAGGGTCCGGTGGGTCTTGGTTGTCGGGGGGTGGGGCGTTGGGATCAGGGTCCGGTGGGTCTTGGTTGTCGGGGGGTGGGGCGTTGGCGGGTTTTTGCGAGGGTGGCGGGGGATCGGAGTTCGGACTCCCGGCGTTGGGATCAGGATCCGGTGGGTCTTGGTTGTCGGAGGGTGGGGCATTGGCGGGTTTTTGCGAGGGTGGCGGGGGGTCGGAGTTCGGACTCCCGGCGTTGGGATCAGGGTCCGGTGGGGATGAAGGTGTTCCCCGTCCCCAGATGTGGGGGCGTGTGGCCACGCCGTGGATGAACACGGCAGCCTCGGCGCGGGTGGCGTCCCGGTTGGGACAGTACAGGCCGGGTCCGCACCCCGAAACCACGTCGAAATCGGTCAGCCATGCGATGCCATCGGTGTAGTACCTGTCTGGTTCCACATCGGTGTAGGAAGACGATGCGCCTGTGTACTCGGTTCCGGTGTACCGGTAGAGCAGGGCGGCCATCTGACCACGGGTCACGGACTGTTCGGGACAGAACTTCCTGCTTTCCTCGCCCGACGACCCTGGTGTGCAGCCCTCGGTCACTCCTTCCGAAACCGCCCACCCGATCGCCCGATCCGAATACACGTCCTCCTTGATGTCAGCGAACGCATCGGAGCCCAGGTAGTCGGGTGCGGGCCGACCGGCCACCCTCCACAGGAAGGTTACGAACTCCTGGCGGGTGACACTCCGGTCCGGGCAGAACATGGTCGACGAACAGCCGCGGGCGATCCCCTGGTCAATCATCCAAGACACGGCCACATGACCATCGGGAACATCCTCAAAGTCAGGAGCCGTCTGCCCGAAAGCCGACGGGATGCCTACCAAGACCACAAACACGGCCACGGCCGCCGATGCCGAGACCAACCTCGATGACTTCATATGAGATAGGGGGAGGTGGCTTTGGGTCGCAACGGGATCATCGGAGAGCGAGGTGTGGTGGTCGGGAACGTGATGGGTCCTTTACGCTGGTGGGATGTCTCCGGCGGTGAGGCGTTTCTGCAACTCGGCTGCCCGGGCGCTGCGGTCCTTGGGTAAACAGAGATACGCATGGCTGTCGCAGGACTACGGGCCGCCGATTCCTATGAGTGGCATATCATCAAGAGGAGGCATTGTAGGAAATAGTGTAGGAGCTGTGCGGAGTTTGGGTCTTAGAGTGGGGAAGGAACTTATGCCGACCAAGTACAGACCTATACCGGCGATGTCGGCAGTTGTGGCGTTGGTTATGGTGGTGGCCTGTTCCACCGCATCCGACGATTCCATCGGGCCCATCGTTTTCAATGACCTCGGATGGGACAGTTCGTTGTCACAGAACCGCATCGCTCAATTCATCGTGGAGAAGGGTTATGGGTATTCCACGGGTTTGATTGAGGGCGGTACGACGGTGGCGATCCCTGCCCTGAGACGGGGCGACAGCGATGTGATGATGGAACTGTGGCTGCCCAACGCCAGGGAAGCCTGGGAGGAGGCCACGGCCGCGGGTGAGGTGGTTTCCCTGGGAGAGAGCCTGAGCAAACTCTCGCAATCGGCGTTTATGATCCCCGCTTACCTACAGGAGGCGCATCCGGGGTTGGACAGCGTGGAGGACTTGAAGGAGGAGCAATACCGGAAGCTGTTCGCCACCCCTGTGAGTGGCGGCAGGGCCAGGCTTGTTTCCTGCCCCGACGGCTGGGCCTGCAACATGGTGAACGAAATCCAGGTTGACAGCTACGGCCTTTCCGATCATGTCCATATCGTCGTGCCTGAATCCGAAGCTGCGTTGCACAGCGAGCTTTTCGATCTCTATGAGAAAAGGGAGCCTTGGCTGGGTTACCTGGACAGCAGCATGGCGCCCTCGTTGAAGTTGGGCATGGTGCAACTGGAAGAACCCCCCTACAGCGACCAGTGCTGGGCAACCACCAAAGCCTGCGCCTATGATGCCACGACCCTCTTGATCGCGGTGCGCCCTGAACTGCTGATGGGGGCTCCCGAAGTAGCGGACATGCTGCGAAAGTGGGATTTGTCCGCCGACCACTACACGTCTATGTCGATATGGCGGATCGACAACCACGCCAGCCATGCCGACGCCGCGATCTGGTGGTTGAACAACAACCCTGGCGTCTGGAGCCAATGGGTGACGGATGAGGCAGCCAATGCGATACGAGATGCCCTCGAAAACGATGAACGCGCCGAGGGCTGGCCCGACTGACAGACGGAACCCACCCTCCGAGGAGAGCGGTCAGAAAGTGGTGTGCTGTGTTTCATGCGCTCCACCAGGCGACAATCCCCACTCCAGAACGTTCGCTTAGCCTCAATCCACCGATTTGACCGTCCGGGGGTGGGGTGATGTGGGCTTTTTGGTTCTTCGGGAGCGTGAGGGATGGTTTTGTGCCGGGTGTGTGAGGGTTTGCTGGGTGTCCGCTCGGTTTGGG